>JBEEHG010000069.1:0-3080 GCA_041167265.1 Verrucomicrobiota bacterium
GCCACGTCCTTCATCGCCTATTGGCACCAAGGCATCCATTATGTGCTCTTTGTAGCTTGATCAATCTGTAGAACGCCAAACCGTTTCCAGTTCGACGCTCAAACTTGATAACTGAAACTCTCGGACCAGGGATCTTAACCCCCGGTCGTATTTTCAGACTCAGCTCTTAAAGTTGTATTTACTACCCTGTATGTAGATATCAAAGAACCAGCGGTTTAACCCATATTTCGGCGCACAAAAAAACCCAATTTTGTTGTCCGATCGGTCCGCCTTCGCCAAGGCTACGGCGGATTAACCGGGACAAAATTGAGTTCCAATTTGCAGTCCCAAAATATGCGAGAACCAACTCTCTTGTCTTGCGACCCGGGAGTCCCGCTTCAGGCGGGGTCAGCAACGTAGCCGGTCAGACCCGACCGTCAACGGCAAAAAAGCATTTTTTTGGAAAAAAATTCCAATTCTTTCGCTCGGACCCGGCCTGAACCCCAACGCATCTGGGGACCGGCTGAGAATCGATTCTTTTTCGCCATGCCGAAAGAGAAAAAAATCCGTCCGCCGCAACACCAAAAACGTCAGCCGGGCCGGCAATCGCCGATGCGGCCGCAGCCGAAATCGGGCGCGAGCGATTACCTTGGCTCCGGAAAGCTGCGCGACCGGGTGGCGCTGATCACGGGCGGAGACAGCGGGATCGGACGCGCCGTGGCTGTTCTCTACGCGAAGGAAGGCGCCGACGTCGCGATCGTTTATTTGAATGAGCACAAAGACGCGCGGGAAACGAAGCGGCTGGTGGAGGCGCAGGGCCGAAAATGCCTCCTGATTGCGGGCGACATCGGCCGGGAAAAGTTCTGCCGAGGCGCCGTCGCAGAAACGAGGCGCGCGCTCGGCAGGATCGACATCCTGGTCAACAACGCCGCCGAACAACATCCTCAGGAGAGCATCACAAAGATCACCGAGCGGCAGCTCGAACGGACCTTTAGGACGAACATTTTCGCGATGTTTTTTCTCACCAAAGCGGTGATGCCGCATTTCAAGAAGGGCGGCGTGATCGTCAACTGCGCGTCGGTCACTGCCTATCAGGGCAGCCCGGAACTCCTCGATTACTCCGCGACCAAAGGCGCGATCGTGGCGTTTACGCGATCGCTCTCGCAGGCGTTGGCGGAGAAGAAAATTCGGGTGAACGCGGTTGCGCCGGGCCCGATTTGGACGCCCCTGATTCCGTCAACCTTTCCGGCCAGCGAAGTTGCAACCTTCGGCTCGGACACACCACTGGGCAGGGCCGGCGAGCCGGAGGAAGTGGCGACGTCCTTCGTCTTTTTGGCATCCGACGATTCGTCCTACATGACGGGGCAGGTCCTGCATCCGAATGGCGGCAGGGTGGTCAACGGATAGTTTCGGTTGGCAGGCGGAGCGCCTGCCCTACAATTGGCGGATGCAACGCACTGACGGGCGCGCGCCTGACGAAATCCGCCCGGTTTCCTTCGAGCTCGGGATCGCGCCGAACGCGACCGGTTCAGTCCTCGTGGCGATGGGCAACACGCGGGTGATCTGCGGCGTAATGATCGAGGAGACGGTGCCGCGCTGGATGAAAGAGCAAAGCGTCACCGGCGGCTGGCTGACATCCGAGTATTCCATGCTCCCGTATTCGACGAACACGCGAAAGCCGCGGGACATCACCAAGGGCCGGCTCGATGGGCGAAGCACGGAAATCCAGCGGCTCATTGGGCGTTCGCTGCGGGCGGTCGTCGATCTGGAAAAGCTGGGGCCGCGAACGATGTGGGTCGATTGCGATGTCTTGCAGGCGGACGGAGGGACCCGGACGGCGGCGATTACGGGCGCGAGCCTGGCGGTTGCGATCGCGTGCCGGAAACTGACGGACGAAAAGAAAGTCGCCGCGTCGCCGATCCGCAAGCTGGTAGCGGCGGTAAGCGCCGGCGTCCTCGGCGGCGTCACCGTGATCGATCTGAATTACGAGGAGGACAAGGCGGTGACGGTAGATTTCAATCTGGTTGCGACAGAGGACGGCGAGTTTGTGGAGATGCAGGGCTCAGGCGAAGAAGCGACGTTTTCGAGCGACGAACTCGAAGCGATGCTGAGGCTGGGGCGACAGGGAGTGGGGAAGTTAATTGCAGCCCAGCGGGCGGTGCTGGCATCCT
Organism: Verrucomicrobiota bacterium; assembly: GCA_041167265.1. Classification (GTDB taxonomy): domain Bacteria; phylum Verrucomicrobiota; class Verrucomicrobiia; order Chthoniobacterales; family UBA10450; genus AV80. Next base: position 2,151 of record JBEEHG010000069.1, read on the forward strand.
TGATGGTAGGAACAAAATGAAAAAAGCGCTCATCACCGGAATCACAGGACAGGACGGCAGTTACCTCGCGGATCTTTTGCTGGAGAAGGGGTACGAAGTCCATGGGATCATTCGGCGCGCCAGCACCTTCAACACCTCGCGGATCGATCATCTCTACGCCGATCCGCACATCAACGGCGTCCAAATGTTCCTGCATTATGGCGACCTCGCGGATTCCGTGAACCTGGTGAAACTCGTCTACGAACTGAAGCCGGACGAGATTTACCACCTCGGCGCCCAGAGCCACGTGCGGGTGAGCTTCGACATTCCGGAGTACACCTCGGACGTCACCGGCGTCGGCACGATCCGGATCCTGGAAGCGATCCGCGAGACCGGCATCCGCTCAAAATTTTACCAGGCATCGAGCAGTGAAATGTTCGGCAAGGTGCAGGAAGTGCCGCAAAAAGAGACGACGCCGTTCTGGCCGCGGAGTCCGTATGGCGTGGCCAAGGTCTTCGCGTATTGGGCGACGGTGAACTACCGGGAGAGCTACGGTCTCTACGCGAGTAACGGCATCCTGTTCAACCACGAAAGCCCGCGGCGCGGCGAAACGTTCGTGACGCGCAAGATCACCCGGGCGGTGGCGGCGATTAAGCTCGGCCTGCAAAAGGAGCTTTTCCTCGGCAACCTCGACGCGAAACGCGACTGGGGTTACGCGCCGGAATACGTCGAGGGAATGTGGCGCATTGTGCAGGAAGGCTCGGGCGACGATTTCGTCCTCGCGACGAACGAAACGCATACGGTCCGCGAATTCGTCGAGACGGCGTTCGCGCGCGTGGACCTGGATTGGAAGGAATACGTCAAGCACGACGACCGCTACGAGCGGCCGGCGGAAGTGGACCTGCTGATCGGCGACGCCTCAAAGGCGAAGAAGATCCTCGGTTGGGAACC
>JBEEHG010000070.1:0-16391 GCA_041167265.1 Verrucomicrobiota bacterium
CCGTGACCAGAACGCCCTGGGCCCGGATCAGGCGCGACGTGCTCGGCGGAAGATAAAGCATGTCGCCCTGGCCTAACAAACGGTCGGCGCCGTTCTCATCCAGGATCACCCGGCTGTCGATCTTCGATGCCACTTGGAACGCGATCCGGCTCGGGATGTTCGCCTTGATCACCCCCGTGATGACATCGGCCCGCGGAGTCTGCGTGGCCACAATGAGATGGATCCCGGCGGCCCGCGCCATCTGGGTAATGCGCGCGATCGCGCTCTCCACATCGGCTGGCGCCGTCTGCATCAGGTCCGCCAGCTCGTCGATGATGATGACCACGTACGGCATGCGGTCCGGGATCACGAGCTCATCTTCGCGCGGCACTTTGATCGTAGCGTCCGCTGTCTCAGCGGATTTGGCGCTGGAGCTCCGCCCTCCATTTGCTTCCGCAGCTTCATCCAATTCCTTCTGCGTCTTCTTCGCCGGCCGGGCGTTAAAGCTGGTGATATTGCGCACCCCGGCTTGCGCGAAAATCTTGTAGCGTTTCTCCATCTCATCGATCACCCAGCGTAACGCGAGCAGCACCTTCTTCGGATCCGTCACCACCGGAAATGCCAGATGGGGCAGGGCGTTGAACATCTGCATCTCGACGACCTTCGGATCGATCATGATGAAGCGCAGTTCCTGGGGCGTGAACCGGATGATCATGCTGGCGACGAGCGCGTTGATACAGACGCTCTTGCCGCTGCCGGTGGTCCCGGCCACGAGCAGGTGCGGCATCTGCGCCAGGTCCGCGATGATCGTCTTTCCGTAGACGTCCTTGCCGAGCGCGAGAGGAATCTTCGCCTTCACCCGCGCTTCTTCCCAATCGCTCGATTGCAACAGCTCGCGCAACGTCACCTTGACCTTGCGCGTGTTTGCCAGCTCGATGCCGACCGTGTCTTTGCCGGGAATCGGCGCCAGGATATTAATGCGCTCCGCCCGGGTGGCCCGCGCCAGATCGCGCTCCAGGGCGACGATCTTGTCCACCCGCACGCCTTTTGCCGGGTAAACTTCGAAGCGCGTGATGGTGGGACCTTTCGTGATGTCGCCCGCCGCCACCGCGATTCCAAATTGGCCGAGCGTTTCGATCAGGACCTGTTGAATCTGCTCCAGCTCGGCCGGGTCCGCCGCGGTCCGGCCTTCGGTGTCGTGCACGTCCAGCAGATCGATTCCGGGAAGGGTATAGTTTTCCGCCTCCCAGGTTTTGGTCGTTAGGCCGGCCGGAGATTTGGCTTTCGTCTCGGACCCGCGTAATTCGGCCAGCGACGGCTTCTTCTTCGCCGGCTCGCTCGGTAGCGCCGTGGTGTCGACCACCTTCGGCTTCGGGCGGTTCGTCAGTTCTTCGGGAATGACGGCGGCCGCCGGTTCGAGAACGGGCGCGCCTTTCTTCTTCAGCTGCTTTTCAATGACGCGCTGCTGCTTGGCCAATTCCTGCTGGCTGATTTCAATCCGCTCTTTCAGGTCCGATTTCCGCAGCCGCCGTTTCAATCGCCACTCGCCAAATGCCACCATCGCCTGGCGGCTGCCGGTCACGCTCTGCCGAACGATGTGGATCGGTCGCAGACCGGTCATCAGGATCAAGCTGGCGACGTAGAGACCGGTCAGCAGGATCATCGACCCCACCCCGCCCATCCAGGTGAGCAGCAATTTTTTGCCGATGACATACCCGATCCAGCCGCCGGCGCCGGGGATGTTAAACAACGTCCGCCAGCCCTGGAGATGCGACGTTTGCAACTGCAACAGGCACGCGCCCGACACGATAAAAAGCGCGATCCATCCGATCCTCGGCGTGATCCGCAACTTCGGATTGAACAACTTCGCCCCGCCAAATCCCAGGAGGACGACCGCGAGCAAATAGGAGGCGGCTCCCGTCATCATGTAGGAAAATCCGGCGACGATCGCCCCAAATGGCCCGATGAAATTCTGGGCCGGCTTATTGGGCGACGAGACCTGGCTGAACCAGATCCAGGAGGGGACATCCCGGGGCGTGTAAGAAATCAGCGCCAGAAAAAGCAGGGTGCCGGCGCCGAGCAGAATCAGAGCGAAGACTTCATTCCATGCGTTGCTTTTTACCGAACGGGCCACTTGCGCTCATAGTAGTCCGGCAGGTTGGCCTTTCAATTCGTAATCGTGCTCGTGCTCCTGCTCGTGATCGAAAGCGCAACACTTTCCAAATCGAGCACGAGCACGATTACGATCAGGAGACCGACGAGCTTAGCGCTTGCGCGGCGCAATACCCGGCGCTTACTGTGCCGAACTTATGCGATCATTTCTTCGCAAAGCCGGCCTCGTGCTCGCAACCGGCTCGTTAGTTTTCTTCTTGTCCTGCGAGCGCCATCATGTCGGCGAATTAGAAGGCCATACCGAAGGTGATCCGCCGCACCAGCACGATACGAAGTCCGACCAGCCGACTTCAACCACCAACGCCTCTCACACATCCCAGACCGCCGAGCCGCGAAATTCGCCCCCGAATTTTTTCCCCGACAAACCCAAACCGTAGCCAGCTCCAGGACGCCGCATGGCCAAATACCAGTACGCGACGTCGCCCCCGAATCTCAAAGGCATGCCCCCGGGCGTGCCCTACATCATCGGCAACGAAGGCGCCGAGCGGTTCAGCTTCTACGGAATGCGGACCATCCTGGTTGGGTTCATGACCCAGTTTCTCGTCAACAAATCCGGCGTGCTCGCGGGAATGCCCGAAAACGAAGCCAACGGCTGGTTTCACCAGTTCGTCTCCTCGGTTTACTGGATGCCGCTGATTGGCGCCGTTCTTTCGGATGGTTGGCTCGGGAAGTACCGCACCATCTTCTACCTCTCGATTGTTTACTGCCTCGGTCATTTCACCCTGGCGATGATGGACACTTCTTTCGGCATCGCTTTCGGCCAAAAATGGGTGCTCGCGATCGGACTGATCCTGATCGCCGCGGGCGCTGGCGGTATTAAACCCTGCGTTTCGGCGAACGTGGGCGACCAATTTGGCGAATCGAACCGGCACCTGTTGGATCGCGTGTTTGGCTGGTTCTATTTTTCCATTAATCTCGGGTCGTCCTTTTCCATCTGGCTCTGTCCGATTCTTCTTCGGGATCCGAATTGGGGGCCGCGCTGGGCTTTCGGGTTGCCCGGCATCCTCATGTTTATCGCGACCGTCATCTTTTGGCTGGGTCGCAAAAAGATGGTGCATGTTCCGCCGGGCGGGCTCGGATTTCTTCGCGACCTGGTAAGCAAAGAAGGTCGCAGCGTCCTCCTGCGAGTCTGGATCATCTTCGCGTTCACGATGATTTTCTGGGCGCTTTGGGACCAGAGCAGCGGCGGCGAATGGACGGTCCAATGCCAGCACATGGACCTGTATTTCTTCGGCCTCAATTTTCTGCCCGAACAGGTGAACGTCGTAAACGGGCTCTTCATCCTCGCGATGATTCCATTGTTCAATTACTGGCTTTATCCGGCGATCGACCGCATTTTCCCGATCACGCCGGTGCGCAAGATCGGGATCGGCTTGTTCCTGACCGCCCTGTCGTTTGTGGTCATTTGGATGATCCAGCTCAACATCGATCACGGCGGCCGGCCGAACGTCGGCTGGCAATTCCTCGCCTACATCATCCTGTCGGCAGGGGAAGTCATGGTGTCGATCACCGGGCTCGAGTTTGCCTATACCCAGGCGCCGAACCGGATGAAGAGCCTGCTCATGGCAATGTGGCTTCTGTCGATCTCGCTCGGGAATCAAATCCCGTCGATCATCAGCTTCCTCATCCCGAAATTGAAATCGATGGGGATGAACTTGGAAGGCGCCAATTACTTCCGCTTCTTCACCTACCTGATGCTCGCGACCTCGATCATCTACATTTTCGTTTCGCGTCACTACAAAGAACGCACCTACCTGCAGTCGCAGGAGCCGCATCCGGAGGAACCTCTTCTCGGCGCCGGCGCTCCAACCTAACCAACCATGAAACTCGTCACCTATTCGCTCACAGTCGCGCTGTCGCTGCTCGCCACGAACCTCTTCGCCACGCCAGAAGACGATCGCTTCCAGAAACTGGCGAAGGATTACATTGAAGGATTGCTCCAGGCGAATCCGGAGTATGCCACCTCCCTCGGCGACCACCGGTTCGACGACCAGCTGACCGATTACTCCGACGACGCGGTCGCGAAAGAACTCAAGCGTGCGAAGGATTTCCGGCAGCAGCTCGACGCATTCAGCGACCTGACGAAATTGACCGGGCCGAACCGGGTCGACGTTCGTCTCCTGAAGGACAACATCGATAACGAAATCTTCGGGATCGAAGAGCTGAAAGAACGGGAGTGGAATCCGCTCCTGTATAACGAGAGCCTCGCCAACAGCCTCTATCTTCTGGTCGCGCGCGATTTCGCGCCGCCGGAAAAGCGCGCGGCCAGCATCAAGGCGCGCCTGGAAAAAATTCCGACGGTCATCGCCCAGGCAAAAGCGAACCTGAAAAATCCGCCGCAGGTTTACACCGAGACGGCGATCGACCAGACCCAGGGCGCCATCTCCCTGATCAAGGAGGGACTCAACGAGACGCTCGACAAGGCGCCCACCGCAAAGGCCGACCTGGCGCCGTTGCAGGAGAAAACCATCGCCGCCCTCAACGACTACAAGACCTGGCTCAAGAACGATCTTCTCCCGCGGTCGACCGCCGATTTCCGGATCGGGGCCGATAAGTTCCGCAAGAAACTTCGGTTCGCTCTCTCTTCCGAGATGTCCATGGAAGACCTGATGAAAGCCGCGCGCACCGATCTGGAGCAAACCCAGAAAGCGATCTACGAAACCGCGTTGCCCCTCTACAAAAAACAGTTCCCGAACGCCGACCAGGCCACGCTGAGCGATCGCAAAAAAGTCACCGCCGCCGTCCTCGACAAGCTCGCGGAACAACGCCCGACGGACGAAACGATTGTCAATTATTCGAAGACGGTCTTGAAAGAAGCGACCGACTTTGTGCGAGCGAAGAACCTGGTGACCGTTCCGAGCACGCCGGTCGACATCATCGTCATGCCGGAGTTCAAGCGCGGGCAGGCGATCGCCTACTGCGATTCACCCGGGCCCCTGGAGAAGAACGGGAAAACTTTCTTCGCCGTTGCGCCGACGCCTGACGATTGGAAGCCGGAACGGAAGGCCTCGTTTTTCCGGGAGTATAACAACTACATGGTCCGGGACCTGACCGTGCACGAAGCCATGCCGGGGCATTATCTTCAGCTCGCGCATTCGAATGAGTTCAAGGCGCCAACTCTGGTCCGCGCAATTTTCCAGAGTGGCACCTTCATCGAAGGCTGGGCTGTGTATACCGAGCAGGTCATGGCGGAAGCCGGGTATGGCGGGGCCGAAGTAAAAATGCAGCAGCTCAAGATGCGGCTCCGGGTCGTCTGCAACGCGATCATCGACCAGTCGATCCACGCGGGAAACATGAGCGAACAGGAAGCGCTCGACGTGATGATGAAGGAAGGCTTCCAGCAGGAAGGCGAAGCCGTGGCGAAATGGAAACGCGCCCGGCTGAGCTCGTCGCAGCTCTCCACTTATTTCGTCGGCGTGACCGAGCACCTCGCCTTGCGCGAGCAGGCGAAAGCGCGCGACGGCGCCAGGTTCGACCTGAAGAAGTACAACGACACCGTCCTCTCCTTCGGCAGCCCGCCGGTGAAGTATGTGCGCGAGATGATGGGGCTGTAGCGTCGCGTTGCAGCACCTTCTCTTTCTACTGTCATCCTGAGCGGAGCGAAGGATCTCTGAACATTTCCGCGCGGCCATGCTTTCGCGGCTCTCCTCGCGCAGAAATAGTCAGAGATCCTTCGCTGCGCTCAGGATGACAATTTGTAGTCGCGGCGCACCGGGCCCTTTCGCGCTGTAGTCGCGGCGCTCTGTCGCCGCGTTCGGCTTGGGGCGGCGACAGAGCGCCGCGGCTACAGCGATCGGCGTTTCTTCCGTGCCATCAACTTCGCCAGGTGATCCAAATTAAAAATCCGGCGGCTGCCGGTCTTCACTTCGCGGAACATCACCTCATACCAGCCTTGCATCCGCTCGGCGACGTAGCGTTTGCCACCGATCAAAAGCGGCTGCCGCGCGATCACCCGATGAATCACTTTCTCGTAAGCGGATCGCGGCCAGTGCCGCATCCGCCGGCGGTTCCAATTCCATTCCTGGCCGGCATCGTCGTACGCCGCCGGGCGTTCCGGAAAATCCAGCAACGAGCGCGCGTCGCCCTCGAACACCGCTTCGATGTGGCGGAGTGTTTCCAGATCGCCGACGCGGCGAATGCTGGAGCGAAACGGCTTCAGGGTTTCAAGTGCGATCTGGCGCAGGCTGAGCTGCCGGCCGTCGCGCAGTTTCCAGATCGGTTCGTTGACCTCGCAAGCGAAGGGATCGCGGACCAGCGATTGCTTGGTGACTCGCCAGCCTTTTCGCGATGAATGTTTCCGGAGACGAAAGGGCGAGAACTGCGGGATCCCGTTCCTCTCCAGCTGCGACAAATCGTAATCCGGCCATGCGCTCGCCACTCCGGCGACGCCGGCGGTAAACGCACAGCTCGCCAGCATCAGGGCGGCATCCGGCGTGAAGTCCGCCGTCACTTCGATCCGTTTTCCGCGCGGGCGCACGCCCACCGCGGTGCTCTTTCGATTCGCCCCGAGGAGCATCATGGGCGCGGGCAGAATATGGGCAAGCAGATGGCCGAGCCGTTGCGCGTCCCGCACCGGCGAGGCGTGTTCGCTCTGGAACGAAAAATTATAATGGGTGCTGAATCCCTGGAGCCGCGCCCGGCATTTGTTTCGCCGCGCCCAGCGCCGCAACTCCTCGCCAACGAAATGGATCTGCTCCCACAAGAGGCGCGTCGCCCGGTAACAACAACCCGGCTCCAGCTCGACGATCGGAGTCGCGACTTCGATCACGCCGGTGTCGAAGTAGATCGCGCCGCCGGACGGCAATTGAAAGGAACGGCCGGTTCGCGGCAGCATTTTGTGGCGGATAAGTTTTTGGGCGGTCCCGAAAATTTTTTCGGGCAGCTGGCGAACGTCGTTAATGATGAGGCTAAACTCCGCTTCGAGACCGATGACGGCGCGCGGCGGTGAGAGATGGATGCGGGCGCCCGCCTTCGATCGATCCTGTTTTACGATTCGCTGCATTCGCGAGGCACCAGCGTTAGATAACCGAGATCGACCTGGAGATGATCGTCGCCTTCCTGGTAGGGCCGGACGTGCACTTCCGCGCCGAGCGAACCGGCGATCTCCCCGTAGCGCGCGATCGATTTCTCATCGTTCAGATAAGTATCGCCGACGCGGTAGATATCGGCCGCCGTTCCCCAGCTGTGGAGCGACACACCGCGGTTGATCCGGTGCGAGGGCGAGCGATAACCGCCATTGGCGCTGACAAAAACCGGCGCGTCGACCTGGCGGCGAAAGTCTTCAAGGTAACGGGCCAGGGCCAGGATCGCGCAGGGGACATAATGGGGAAACGTGCGCAGAAGCAGTTCCGCTTCGCGCGAATCGACGGTGATCAATTCCGACAACGCGAAATGACTGGCCACCCGCAACGAGTGCGCTTCTTCCCAGCTCGGAACTTCAAAGAAGAACCGCGGCAAATGGTGCTGCTTTCCTTTCTCGTCCGTGACGGCTTCGCCGGGTCGCAGGGCGGCCCGATGCTCCGGCGAAAGGGTAAGGCCGTCGACCGCGCGCAGTTCGTTTGGGCGGGTCACGCCTTCGCCTCCTGGCCGGTCAGAGAATGGAAAACGGCCTCGGAAATTTTCGCGATCGTCTCCCGGCGGCCGTTCGACTCGGCCGGAACTTCGGTGAGGACTATCAGGATGTAGGGCTCGCGCTCCGGCAGGTAAATGATGCCGGCATCGTGGCAGGCCGTTGAGATTTCGCCGGTCTTGTGCGCCACGCTCGCGTGCGAAGGGAGAAGCGCCGGGATCATGGAATTGAATCGCTGCTGCAAGAGAATTTTGATGGCCAGGTCCCGGCTGGATTTCGAAAGGAAATCGTCTCGGAGCGTTGCGAACAGTTGAAGCAGCCCCTCGGCCGTCGTTTCGTTGTTGAGGTTTTGCTCGTGCGCCTTGGTGTCGTCCACGCCGCGCCGCAAATCGATTCCGCTAATGCCGGCATCGCGCAAGACCTTCTGCGCTTCCTCCAGCGTGAGATAATCGAGGAGGAGATTCGTCGCCAGGTTGCTGCTGGAGACGATCATCCATTCGGTAAGATCGGACACCCTGGCCGTCCGGCCGATCAATTTATGGAGCTGCGGGTAACCGTCCGATTCGGAATCGATCCGGAACGGCGTCTGGTCGATCGCGCTGCAAAAGCGGTTTCGAACGTGCAACGTGTCGTTAGGCCGGATTCGCCCGTCGTCGATCGCTTTCCCGATCGCGAGCAGGATCGCGACCTTGATCGTGCTGGCGGCGTGGAAAGGGCGGCCGGGATTGATCGAAAATCGAAAGCCCGTCTCGTAATCCAGGAGGGCCACGGCTGACGCGACGGCTTTGCTCTGCGTGAGGATGCGTTCGCATTCCTGGCGGAGGGTATTGGTTTTCTCCTCGTCGTTCATCATGGCCGGGCCTGCTATTTACAACGTGGATGAAGGGTCGCAAAGTCGGCCATGCCGCATGTCGCCACCTGGATTCGCGAGAAAGACGACAAATGGTTTCGTCGCGCCTTCGCCCGGCATCCCAACGTCCGGCTCTGGAACGCCCGGACCCAGGAGGTGCCGCTGGGGAAAATGCAGGGCCTGCTTTTGAGCGGCGGCCCCGACGTCGCGCCGGAGTTTCTTAATCAACCGGTGCCCGACCCATCGATTCTCGACACGGATACCGAACCGGATCGCGACCGGTGGGAGTTTGCGGCGACGAAAGAGGCCCTGGCGAGAGAGCTGCCGATTTTTGCCATCTGCAAAGGCATGCAACTTTTCAACGTCGCCCTCGGCGGGACCTTGCGCCTCGACATTCCCGGCCACAACGCGCCCGAAATGAAGGACCACAACGTCCAGCCTTTGCGCACAGACCGGGCTGCCTCTCATCGCCTCGACAAGGTCAACAGCTCCCATCACCAGGCTCTCGACCAGCTCGGCGACGGCCTCGAGGTCGAAGCCTGGTGCGCCACCGACGACATCATCGAACAGGTCCGGCTCCGCGATTATCCCTTCGCCCTCGCCGTCCAGTATCATCCCGAGCGCGGCGACGGTTATGAGGAGCTGTTCGCCGATTTCGTCTCGCGACTGGGCAATCATTCCGGTAACCAATAGCCCCAGCCCAAATGTCGACGCCTCAAAATACCATCGCGATCGTTTACGATTACGACCAGACCCTGAGTCCGAGCTACATGCAGGACGAGACGGTGTTTCCGGCCTTCGGAATCAACTCGGAAAATTTCTGGCGCCGCTGCTCCGAGCTGGTGCGGGACGACGGCTACGACAACGAGCTCGCCTACATGAAGGTGCTGCTCGACACCCTTGGCATGGATCGGCCCACGAATGCGGAGCTGAAAACGCTCGGCGAGAAGCTGAATTTTTACAAGGGGATCCCGGAAATGTTCGAGGAGTTTCGAAGCGGACTCCTGACCGAGGAACACACCGCGCACGGTATTTCCGTCGAGCACTACATCATTTCGTCCGGGCTCAAGATCCTGATTGATGGGAGCCGGCTGCGGCCGTACGTCCGCGCGGTCTTCGGTTGCGAGTTCGACGTAGACGAACAGGACCGGATCACATTTCCGAAGCGCGTCATCAGTCACACCCAGAAAACGCAGTATCTGTTTCGGATTAACAAGGGCCTGCTCGATATGTCGGAGGACGTAAACGACCACATGGACGCGGAGATCCGGCCGGTCCCGTTTCCGAACATGATCTACGTCGGCGACGGTCCGACCGACGTGCCCTGCTTCACCGTCATGAAAAAGAACGGCGGCGAAGCGATCGCGGTTTACAATCCCAACGATCCGGCCCGGGTAGGTTTCAAGAAATGCTACCAGCTTTCGACCCACGCCGATCGGGTGAAACACATCGCGCCGGCAGATTATCGGCAGGGCACGCACCTGCGGATGTTGCTGGAGGAAATGGTCGAGGAGATTGCCACCCGGATCGTCGCGCACCGCAGGTCAGCCGCCGAAGCCGGGACCGTTCGCGCGCCGAAACATTGAGCCCGGCCGGGCCGGGGCAACCCGCAGCGCTTTAGTTGCTGGCAGACCCCAGCGCCTTCGGGCCGTGAGTATGAAAATGGCGCCAGGAGTACCAGAGCGTCCAAGCCAAAAGTAGGAGGGCGGAAGCAGTGGAGAGAAAGATAAACGTGCTCTCGCTCAGGAAAAATTGCAGGGCGAGCAACAAGACCGAGCCGAAGAACATCAGTCGTCCACCAAGGCGATGGGTGGCCCGCCATGTTTCCGGACTCTCCAGGGTCCACGGGGTCCGAAGGCCAATGAAGTAGTTCGGACGCAAATTGGAAGAATAGTTTCCAATTGTAGCAAGGAGGAGAAGCGTCGCAGAGGGGACGATCCGGCCCGCGACGACCGAATGGCCCAAGGCGGCCGCGAGCTGCATCCAGAACATGACCCCGAAAAAAGCGGCGAGAGCGAGCCGAAGAATTCCCAGGACGCTCTGCATGCGGCCCTGCCCGCCGGCCGCGTGCCCCAATTTCGGATCGAACCGAGGCAGAATATGGAGGAGCAAAATTATTCCGAGACTGAGGAGCGGCAGAAGAAGCATAAATGTTTTCGAGGACCAACCATCGATCTGTCCGCGCACATTCCAATGAATGGGGACGCGTGCCGGCAGATCGTTCCATAACGCCAGGAGCGCGATCAGAGGCGCGAGGAGGAGAGCGGCTTCGAGCCAGTTGAGTTTATTTTTCATTTCCGTTTTCCTTTTGGTTTTTTGATGAGGTCGAGAATCCAGCCAAGCGACTCGTCGAGCACGGTGGTCTCCAGCGAGTAGGTAACGAATTGTCCATTCTTGCGGGCCGAGACGAGCTGGGCGTGCTTCAACAAGTCGAGGTGATAGGAGATGCTCGGAGTGGTCATGGCGAAAGCGTCGGAAATTTCGCCGACGGTGAGGTCCCGCGTTTTGAGCATTTCAAGGATGCGACGACGGGTCGGGTCGCGGAGGGCTTTAAAGAGAAGGTTCAATGCTTGTATAATTAGACAACTATCTAAGTGTGCAAGGTCTTTTTTTGAGCTCTGAGTGCTCGATGCGGCCGAAGGATTAGTTCTCGCGTAAACTCGTCCGGCGCGCGCCTTCTCATTCTGTCATCCTGAGCGCAGGCGAAGGATCTCTGATCATTCCGCGCGGGAGACGGCCCGAAATAGTCAGAGATCCTTCGCTACGCTCAGGATGACAGGTTCTAAAGGAAGGCCTATCCCCCGCGATAAACGCAGCGCGCCGTGGGCGTCTCGTGGACGACAATCTCGCAGAGGCCCGGGCAAAGCGGCTCCAGCCTTTGCCAGAACCACGCCGCCATGTTCTCGATGGTCGGATTCTCGAGGCCGGCGATTTCGTTCAGATACGAATGGTCCAGCTGCTGGAGGATCGGCTTCATGGCGGTGGAGATTTGGGCGTGATCGTACAGCCAACCCACGGCTGGATCGACTTCGCCTTCGACGGAAATCTGGATCTTGAAACTGTGGCCGTGCATCCGCCGGCACTTATGACCTTCCGGCGCCTTCGGCAGAGTCTGGGCGGCTTCGAATTGAAAATCTTTTGTTAGGCGAGCGCGCATTGTCACGCAAGGTGGCATTGCTCCTATCGCGTGTCAGCTCTCGAGCTTCAAGGAGCGGCGATTTGCAATCGCCGTCTTAAATAGGTCGGCGATTTCAAATCGCCGTTCCTTGAGGCGTTTTTCACCTGCGGTGTGTCACACGCCGCGCTGGGTCGGCGTCCAGATGAACTTGTGCATCTGTAATTGGAAGCGGACCGGCAAACGATCGGCCAGGATCCAGTCCACGATCTCGCGCGGATCGATCCGGCCGAAGATCGGCGAAAATAAAACCGCGCGGCAGCGTTCGTTAAGTCGAAAGCGCTGCAGTTGTTCGCGCGACCATTCGTAGTCCTCCCGGGAGCCGATCACGAACTTCACCTCGTCGCGGGGCGTCAGGTGATCGATGTTCGAGAAAAGGTTCCGATCGCACTCGCCGCTGCCCGGCGTTTTCAGGTCCATGATTCGATGGACCCGCGGATCGACGAGCGAGATATCGTGCGCGCCGCTCGTTTCGAGGAGGACAGTCTGGCCGGCATCGGCCACCATGGTCATGAGCGGGAAGACATTTTTTTGCAGGAGCGGTTCGCCCCCGGTGATTTCAACCAGCGGACACCGAAATTCCGCGACCGCCGCGACGATCTCAGGAAGCGTCTGTTTTTTGCCTTCGTAAAAGGCATATTCCGTGTCGCAGTAGGTGCAACGCAGATCGCAGAAGGTGAGGCGGACAAACACACACGGCTCGCCCGCCCAGGTGCTCTCGCCCTGGATCGAGTGATAAATTTCGTTAACCGTGAGCGTCTGCTCTTTCATTCGACGTTGGGCGCCTGCCCGCCGTAGTTTGCGCAGGCGGGTTGGGCGTTCCTCTCCGCACGTTATCTCGAATGCCAAATCGAATCGACCAATGTTTCGCCGCGCTCCGGCACGCGAATGAAAAGGCGTTCATCGCCTACATCTGCGCGGGCGACCCCAGCTTGTCCGGCACAGTCGACCTCGCGCTCGCTCTCGAAAAATCCGGGGTCGACCTTCTCGAGCTCGGGGTTCCGTTCTCCGATCCGTTGGCGGACGGCGTGGTCAATCAGCTTGCCGCCCAGCGCGCGCTCGCGGCCGGCGCGACCGTTCCCGGCGTTCTCGATTGCGTCCGGCAAATTCGCCGGCGATCGCAAATCCCGATCGTTCTCTACACCTACCTGAACCCGATTTTCCAATTTGGATTCGATCGGTTCCACCGGGAAGCCGAGGATGCCGGCGTCGATGGACTTTTGCTCCTCGATCTTCCACCGGAGGAAGATCAACCAGCCGAAGGTCCCTTTCACATTCGGCTGATCGCGCCAACGACTCCGCCGGAGCGGATCGCAGAAATTTGCGGGCGCGCGGCCGGCTTCATTTATTACGTCTCCCGTGAGGGCGTGACCGGCGTACAGAACAGCGTCGCGTCGTCGTTGAGCGAGCGGGTGAGGGAGATACGTCGCTCCACGAAGCTGCCAGTTGCGGTCGGCTTTGGGATCTCGACGGCGGAACAGGCGGGCGAAGTAGCGCGAGTTGCGGACGCGGTCGTGGTCGGAAGCGCGATCGTGCAAAAGATCAGCGACAACGCCGGCAAATCCGATCTCGCCGCGCAGATTATCAAGTTCGTTAGGCCGCTGGTTGCCGCGGTGAAGTCCGTTAAGCCCCAGCGAGCGGCGGTTTGAAACCGCCGTCTGTCTCGCCCCAGGGCAAACGTCGGCGATTTAAAATCGCCGCTCCTTCAAGCGGATTCGCGGTCGGCTCGACTGTGTCTCGTCCTACCAAAAATGGAGCGTTACGAGAAGGCGCACCGCGAAGAAAAGCATCAGCAGCGAAGTGATCGCCTGGGTCGCAGCCTGCCAGGCCGGCCGGGCGAAGATTCGTGCGCCTTGCCTGATCGCGAGTGAAAACACGAGCGTCCACGCCGTGGCGCCCAGCACCACGGAGCCCGCGAACGCGAGCGAGTTTGCGAAGCCTGAATCACCCGCGACCATTTGCTGGCCGCCGATCACAGCGAGCCAAAACCCGAGATTCCATGGACTGGTCAGGGCGATGATCAGGCCAAGGAAATAGCCGCTGTATTTCTTTTGCTTCGCTTGGGAAACTTCGCCCTCGATTCCGGCCTTCGATTTGCGCGCCGATCTCCACGCGTTCCGGGCGAACATTCCCGCCAGGAGGAGCAATAATGCGAAACTAACGACACCAAGGCCGGCTCGGATTCGCGGAGTTTTGAGGAGCGCGCCGGCGCCGGTCATGACCGCGAGAGCCCAGAGAAAATCGCCGGTGCACGCGCCGAGACCGAGCTGCCACGCGTTCCAAAAACTTCCGCCCTGGGCCCGGGGCAAGAGCGTTCGTCGCAGCATTTCGGCGTTGATCGGTCCCGGCGGCCAGGCCACCGACCACCCGATAATGAATCCGTTAATCAGCGTCGCGGTGGCCATAACGAATCGAACTCATGCTCCTGATCATGATCTTGCTCCTGATCCTGTGCGTGATGATCGCCCGTTCGAAATGATCACGATCATGATCACGATCAGGAGCATGAGCAGGAGCGCGCTTCCGCGCGCGGGCTACATCCCGCACTTCGCTTTCGCTTCCTCGTAACTGGATCGGGAAGTGAGAAGGCTCGCGAGATATCTGTCGACCGGCGGCGCGCCCAAGGCGCGGGACAAATTTGCCGGCGCATCGAGCCGGGAAAAAATTGCATGCACGATCTTGGTGCGCGGAACACTCCGCTCGCCGTAGCCGCCTGGAATGTTGCTCGACCAGAAGCGGACGTAATCCATCCCCGCCCGCCGTTCCGTGCCGAGGTATATGACCGAATGACCGTGCTCCGAGCGGCCCACTTCGGGGGACCAGAAGATTTTCATGAAATCGCCCGGCTGCGCCTGGGCGAAGTCGTCGAAGTTTTCGCCGAGATCCATTTCGTGAAAGAGACGGGCGGTGCCGGGACCGTTCGCGTTCCATCGGCCCCAGATGCCTTCGCCGTCGCGCTGGTTACGAATCAGGAGGCTGTCGAGCGTCGCGTAATCGAGACTAAGCGCGCCGCGCGCACGCAAGACTTCGATGGTCTTGATGAAGACGAGATAGGTCGCGCCCGAGCAGTAGCTGGGTGAGGCCGCATCCGGCACGACCGAGAAAATCCCCGACTCAAAATGGGCCGCGGATTGCAGCCGGATCGTGGCCGCACGGGAGGCGGAATATTTCCCGCCGGTGGGCATGGCGCGAATCTGATCGAGAATCAGGTTGTTGTATTTGCCTGGAGCGATTTGGGCGAAGAGGGAGCGTTCACAGGCAAAAACGGACGCGAAGACGAGGATGGTGGCGAGCGACTTTCTCAAGGTGTTCGCAAGACCAATAGAACCTGAGAGCCGATACGCAACCAAGGAGGGCGCTTTCCAAACCGCCCTCTGTTTTCCTCGGCGGTTTGTAAACCGCCGCTCCTTGTTTGGCTTCGGCCATACTTTGTGGTAACCAACTGACCATGCTGCGTTTCACGAAAATGAACGGGGCCGGCAATGATTTCGTGATGATCGATAACCGGGTCGGCGATCTCCGGCTGGCCTCGGACCAGATCGCGAAAATTTGCGATCGCCATCGCGGCGTCGGCGCCGACGGTGTGCTGGTGCTGGAGCGCGCGGCGAATGGGGCCGATTTTCGGATGCGCTACTACAACGCGGACGGCGGCGAAGCCGAAATGTGCGGTAATGGCGCCCGCTGTTTCGCGCGTTATGCCAGTCGCATCGCCGGCCCGATGGAGGAGCTGTCGTTCGAAACGCCGGCCGGCGTGATCGGCGCGGAGCTGCAAGGCGAACTCGTTCGCTTGGAAATGAGTGAGCCGAAGGATCTGCGGATCGCAATTATGATTCCTCTGTCCGATAGGGAGATCGCCGCGCATTTTGTGAATAGCGGCGTGCCCCACGTCGTGGTTGCGGTTGAGGATCTCGAACACGTCGATGTGCGTGGACTGGGCGCAGCGATTCGCCGGGCCGAGATGTTTCAGCCGAAAGGAACCAACGCCAATTTTATCGTGCAACGCGGCGAGCGTCAGATTTCCATCCGCACCTATGAACGCGGGGTGGAGGACGAAACCCTGGCCTGCGGCACCGGGGTTGTGGCCAGCGCCTTGGTTTATGCCGCGGTCCAACGTGTCGATGGGCCCATTGGTGTCCTCGTTCGTGGCGGCAGTGAGCTCCAGGTCGATTTCGAAAGGGACGGCGATCAATTCAAGAACGTCACGCTCACCGGTCCGGCGGAGTTTGTTTTCGAAGGAACAATCGACGTCTGACAGAGCACGAGATGTTTCGAGGAACGTACACCGCTATTGTGACTCCGTTTCGCGACGGGGAGATCGACGTGCCGGCGCTCGAGGCGCTGGTGGATGGACAGATCGAGGATGGCGTCAGCGGCGTGGTCGCCGTCGGCACGACCGGTGAATCGCCAACGCTTTCCGCGGCGGAACGCGAGCAGGTGATTCGTGTGGCTGTCGAAGTCGGGAAAGGCCGTTGCCAGGTGCTCGCCGGAACCGGTTCGAATTCCACGAGCGCGACGATCGCCGCCACTCGGGCCGCGGAAAAGATGGGCGTCGATGGAATGCTGATCGTGGCGCCGTATTACAACAAGCCGAGCCAGGAAGGACTTTTCCGGCATTTCCAGGCGATCGCTCAGGCGACGGGCGCGCC
>JBEEHG010000071.1:0-82334 GCA_041167265.1 Verrucomicrobiota bacterium
CTGTCCGTCGCACCAGGCCCAACCTTTCGGTGCAAAGTTGAAGGGAAAGATTCTGATTTCAGCAACAAATGGATCGGCCATAATAATTCTCCTTAGGTTGGCGACGGGAAAATGCCAAAGAGTGAAATGATGAAATCGACGCACAGGTAAGGCTGGAGGTTCGTATGAGGCTGACTTCCGCCAATCGGACCAATAGATAAAGGCGACATCGTTCCCGGGTTATCAGCGAGATTGAAGTAAGTGGTCGCCTGTGTCGCTGCCAGCACCAGGTTGGTGGGAGTCTGGCTAGTCGCTGTAGCGCTGGAACCTATTGCCGCATGGCCATGACTCGTAATTTGCTGCACCGTAAGAGTGACCTCCTCCGCGCCGCCAGTTTCGGCCAGGATAAATCCGTTACCCTGATGCATCGGAAGCCGACCGCGCAAATCCGGCAGGGCGAAGGTCGATTGGCCATCACCGCCATAGGTCGTGCCGATCAATTGAAAGAGCGTTTCATTCTCCGAGATGGGAAGTAATTGCCCTTCGCAAAACATCCACCCAGCCGGGGCAAAGTTCCCCGCGAACATTCTGATTTCACCGACGTAAGGTTGTGCCATAAGTTTTCTCCTTAGTTTGGGGACGGGAAGATTCCCTGGAGCGCGATGCAGAAAGTCAGGACCAGGAACGGTTGCATATTCAGATGCGCCTGGCTGCCGCCCGTATTCGAGATCGTAGCTGGCGCCAAAGCGACAAGTGAAGCGGCCGCCGCGTACGTATTTGCCGGAGCTTTAGTCAAAACCGCTCCCGTGGGCGCAGTACCGGTCCCGACGGCGGTGTTGGCGTTCCAAGGATGCGTATGAGTCGGCATTTCCGCGCTCGTGATCGTGTGCGCCTGCTGGCCGCCTTTCTCTCCCAGCGTGTGACCACTGCCCACATGGATCGGCACGTTTCCCCGAAGATCGGGCAGCGCGAAGTTGACTCGCCCATCGCCGCCGAAGGTCGTGCCGAGGAGTGAGAAAAGCGGCTGGTTCTGGTTGATCGGCAACAGTTGCCCGTTGCATTGCGCCCAGCCTTTCGGCGCGAAGTTGAAACTCATGATTCTGATTTCGGAAAGGAATGGTTCAGCCATGTGGATGAGGTCGGTTGAGGTTTGGGGGAGTCGCGAGACTAGCGAATGGAGGCGAAGGGGATCAAGGGGCTAAATGGGGTAGGTGGAGCTTGTTGTTATCGGTCGCGCAAAAACCTGTCGAGCTTTTTTTTCTTGTCATCCTGAGCGGAGTCGAAGGATGACAGAGTCGGCGACACCATGAACTGGCGCGAACTGAAAACCAAGCTAACCCGGAAACATAACGCGCCGCCGCGCCCGGTCCGGCATCTCGCCCGGCTCACCTTCATCGCGTTCCTCCTCACCTTCGTCATCTCGCGCGTCTGCGTGATCCTTATCATGACCCGCCGGATGCCGAACCTATTCTTCCACGCGGGCGGCACCCACGTGCACCATCTCAACTACGGCATCTTCCTTCTTTCAACGACCTGCGCCGTCCTCCTCTTCGCGCCCTGGCCGCGCGAACGGCGCGGACTCTGGGCCTTGCTCTACGGCCTCGCCATGGGTCTCACCTTCGATGAGTTCGGAATGTGGCTGAACCTCGGCGGCAGCTACTGGCAGCGTGCCAGCTTCGATGCGGTCATCGTGGTGCTAACAGCGTTTGGCCTGATCGCCTACGCGCCTCGATGGGAACGCATCCGCTCCCATCACTTCGTCACCGGCGGGATTTTGCTGGTCGTGGTCGCGTCATTTTACCTGATGCTTTTCAAGTCGCTCCGCCACGCCAATGAAATGCTCATGCCGCACCTGATCGAGATCGAGCAATCGGGACCGAGGTAAGCGAAGCGAGGATGGAGAATCGAGGATAGAAAATGGCGACTGAATTCCGTCGCGATCCTCCATTCTCCATCCTCCATCCTCCATCCTCTATCCTCGCTTCGCCGGCGGCACCGGATCTTCCGTTCCGAACGGCACCCAGGGCATGCACCGAAACAATCTCGACGTCGTTAACCAAACGCCCTTCGGGAAACCGTGCGTCTCCATTGCCTGCTCGGAGTAAACCGAGCAGGTCGGCCGATAACGGCAGCGCACGATGTAACGCCCCCACGGTTGCAGCACCAGCCGATACCCTTTGATGACGATCGTATTGTAGAGCACGACCGACACCTGCCGGTTTGGCGGCCGCGTCCAGTCGCAGAGCGCCGCAATCGCGATGACCGCCGACGCAATGAGAACAATCCGGCGCCGTCTGTTTACGGCTGGCCGCAATGCGGACAGGTCGCGCTGCCCTCGAGGCGCTTCTTCTGGCAGTGCGGACATGGCACCAGGTTTCCTTTCGGCCGGGTGACGAGATGCACGATCAACCCGATCACCCAGGTCGCGGGAATCCAGCCCAGGATCGTGACCAGTTGCGCGTTCTCGGAGTTGCGCGCCTTCGCGTCCTTCATGATAAAGATCGCGCTGAAAATGTAAGCGCCGATCGAGACGGCGATGACGAGGAAATAAAGAAAGCAGCAGGCCACGCCCATCCCGGCCATTCCAGTGGCGGCGGCCGCGGCGGCAGCGGCATCTTGCGCGCTTGGCGAATCACTCGGCGTCGCCGTAGCGGTTTGGGCGAGCGCGCTCGCGGTCGTCAACAGAAACGGGAGTCCCGAAATCAATCGCTTCATGGTGTGAATCCTTAGGCCGTCACGTCCGGGAATGTCAACGCAATTAGGGAAGATACGGCGGAGTGATTGTTGACCGCGGATAACGCGGATGGCACGGATCGGAAGGCACGAGGATGGAGAATGGCGGCCAGCGTTTGCGATCTTCTATCCTCAATCTTCCATCCTCAATCTTCCATCCTCAATCTTCCATCCTCCCTTCCCCATCCGTGTCATCCGCGTAATCCGCGGTTCAAATTCGAACATTGGCCCAATGTTCCCATCCGATCCCCGTACACGAGAATCGCCGCGGCTATTCACGACAGCCGCGGCGATAAATTCTCTTGCAAACCCTTACGGATTTGGCGAGCCGCCAATCGTCTTCGGCCGCGTCACCAGGTGGACGATCAGGCCGATCGGCCAAACGAGCCAGCCGAGCACGGTCACGAGAGTGCGGTTCGGCGAGTTGCGCCGCTTCGCATCACGCATGATCCAGATCGCCACGAAAAGCCAGATCGCGATCATGATCAGCTGGAAGATGCAGACGCCGCCGAAAATTCCGGCGGCAGCCGCGTTGCTCAGCTCAGTGGGCGTCGGCGACTCGGTTTGAGCCAGCAGCGCAGTGGAGAGGAAAACAAACGGTGAACCAATAAAGAGTCGCTTCATGGCTGGGTTGATTACCGGTTTTCGCTGGAGCCTGTCAACGGAATTTCAAAGTTTTTTTCCCGGGAAAAATCCCGGCGCGCGTCCTTAGTGTTTCGTCATGCTTTCGGTGATTCCCTGGAGAACAGCGACTCCGCCGAAGAGAAGAATCCAGGCCAGCCAGCCGGCCACCGCGACGTAACCAACAACAACCCCGGCCATGGCGAGGCCACGACCTTCCAGCTCGGGGTTCGCCTTGATCCGCGACAAAGCGATATGCCCGCAAACAATTCCGGCGATCGCCGCGGTCATGAAAAAACCGCAGCAAAAACCGCACAGTCCCAGGATGCTGAAGATGAGGGAGAGAACGGCGAGCTGCTCGGTTTTCCGCGGCGGAACCAGCGGAGCCGAAGCGGCGGTGACGAGCGCGGGGGCCGGGACCGCCGGCGTCGCGCCTGGAGGCGTCACGGTCACGCCGGGCACAGTCGAAAGCGCGGCCCAGGCCGCGGCGCCTTCGTACCACCCCAGGTCGGTCGGGCGCAGGATGCCGGCGACGAGTTGCCGGTTGATTTCCTCGATTGAAAAAATGCCCAGCTCTTTTCCATCCCGCGCGACGTGGATTTGCATAGGCCAAGTCTGTTGAGCGGGCGCAAAAAGCGTCAAGCGCAAACGCCCGGCGGAATCTGGTTTTCAAAAACGCTTGTCAGTTTTCCCAGCGCTCGCCAGCATCCGTTTTCCGGAGAACCCTTATGGAAGAACCCACTAACTCGAAAAAACCGCTCATCATCGGCCTTGTCCTGCTGCTCCTTTTTGCGGCGGCTTACGTTTACGTTTTTACCGCCTACAAAAACGAAGGCGCCAATCGTGCCGCCGAGTTAACGGCCGATACTCAGAAAGCCGGCGAGAACCGGATCGATGTGACCGGCCGGATCGTCACCGCCGATCCGATGAAGGGCGACGTCGTGGTGCGTCTCGAGTTCACTCCGCACGGGTCGTTGGCCTCGGGTGACGGCGGGACGCTCGCGCGCGACCTCGACCTCTACGTTTCCAGCGCGACGGGAAAGAACGTGCATGAATTCAAAAAGGGGAAACGGATGAATCCAGTCGAGGCGGTCGTCGAGATGTACGAGGGCGAGCCGATGGATTATCCGTTCGATCAACACGCCGCGGAGCTGTCGTTTTTCTTTGAACCGTCCGCGGCCAAAGGCGCCGAAGCGGGCGGAAACGAATCGATTCCGGTCGCGGTGGAAATGCGAGGATCGGTGGCCGGCCTTCGGCTCGACACCGAATACGCGAAGGAGAACACGCCCGATCACGCGGTCATCGACATCAGCATCCAGCGGGCGTCGACCGCCGTTTTCTTTTCTGTCTTCATCATGATCGCAATGTGGGCGCTGGTCATCGGCGTGGTTTCGCTCGTGTATCGCGTCTTCGCGGGCCATCGAAAAATCGAGATCGGCATGTTTTCGTTCCTCGGCGCATTGCTCTTCGCGTTTCCGGCGCTTCGCAACAGCCAGCCCGGCACGCCGCCCATCGGGACAATGAGCGATTTCCTGGCGTTCTTTTGGGCGGAAGTCATCGTCGCGCTGTCGTTGCTCGCCGTTGTGCTGCGCTGGATCATTCGCGGGCCGGGTGGGGACGCGCCAAAGTAGCCGCCTTCGCCGAATGGCTACGGCGTGCCGGGGCCTAACGAATAAAATTCATGAGCACGCGCCTCTCCTCGCTCCTCGAGCGCTATCCAACGCTCCGATCCTGCGAGCGAGAATTGCGCGCTGCCTTCGATCTGCTCGTCGCGGTTTATCGAGGCGGAAACAAACTTCTCGTCTGCGGGAATGGCGGGAGCGCAGCCGACAGCGAACACATCGTTGCGGAGCTGATGAAAGGTTTTCTAAAGCGGAGGCCGATTAATGCCGCCGACGCCGCGAAGCTCGACGGAGCAGCCGGCGCCGCCGGAAAGGAAATCGCGAGCCGGCTCCAGGGCGCGCTCGCCGCCATTTCGTTGCCGTCGCAAATGTCGCTGCTTACCGCGACGGCAAACGACGGAGACTACGACCTGACGTTCGCGCAACAGGTTTACGGCCTCGGCCGGGCAGGGGACGCGTTGCTGGCGATCAGCACGTCGGGCAAATCAAAGAACGTCTGTAATGCGGTGATCGTGGCGAAAGCATTCGGCCTGAAATCGATCGCGCTTACCGGCAAATCCGGCGGCGATCTCGCGCCGCTGGCCGACGTGGCGATCAAGGTTCCGTCCGATAACGTCGCCGAAATCCAGGAGCTGCATCTGCCGGTTTATCACTGGCTCTCGACGGAGCTGGAAGCGGAGTTCTTTTGAAAAGCTTTTCCTAGATCACGCGCTCGTTCCCGCCATCGATCGGGATCTGCGCGCCAGTCGTTTTGGCGAATGCCGGCCCGCACATTTCGGCTGCCAGTTCGCCTACGTCGGCGCTCCGCACTTCCGTCTTGAGGACGTTGTTGCGTTTGTATTCCTCGACTGAAATTCCATAGCTCGCCGCGCGCGCTTTCAAGACGTCGTCAGTCCAGATGCCGGTATCGAACACCGCGTTTGGGTGAAGCGTGTTCACGCGAATTCCCGCCGCGCCCCATTCCAATGCCGCCATCCGCGCGAGCTGGGTGAGCGCCGCTTTCGACGCCGAATACGCCGCGGCGCCCGGCCCGGGCGCGGCCACATTTTTCGATCCGATGACGACAACCCTTCCTCCAAGCGGCGCGAGCTTCAGGAGCGGGCAGCACTCGCGCAGCATGGTCAGGTTCGCATCGAGATTCACGGCGAACACCCGCCGCCATTCCGCAGCATCGAGCGACTCGACTCGCCGGCTGGCCGGAAAAATCCCGGCGTTCAGAACGAGGATGTCGAGTCCGCCAAACTGGCGAACCGATTGCTCCAACGCCGTCATGATCGCTTCTTCGGAAGTGAGGTCGCAGCGCAATCCGAGGTAGTCGGCGCGGTGACCCGCGATGGTGGCCACTTGTTCGTCAAGATCGAGCCCGACTACCGCAGCGCCGCGCTTCAGCAGCGCGTCGACGCACGCCTTCCCGATCCCGGACGCGGCGCCAGTGACGCAGGCGATTTCGCCGGCGAACACCTTCGGCTTGCCCGCCCGGCGCAATTTCGCCTGCTCGAGGTCCCAGTATTCGAACTCGAAAAGTTGTTCTTCGGAAAGAGCGCGGTAACCTCCGAGCGCCTCCGCGCGCGTGATGATGCCGATCGTGTGCGAATAAAGATCGTGCGCGATCGCGGCTTCCTTTGCGGAACGGCCGACGGTCGTTAGGCCAAATTCCGGATCGAGCACCACGCGCGGCGCGGGATCGAGCATCGTCTTTGGTTCTTTCGCGCGCGGCGCGTTCCGGGCGAAGTATTCGCGATAGGCCGCAGCATATTGGTTCACGTCTCGGCCGAGCATTGGCAGGCGTTTCGTGCGCAGAATGTGATCGGGCGTAGCGGGGCCGCGTTGCGAGATTTCGCCGACGTTGCTCGCACGAGCGAAGGCGAGAGATTTTGGATCGCTGGACGTGGACATTATTACCGGCGAGCCAGCGCTCCGCGCGATCTCCTGACGGAGCATCGCCAGGATAGGTCCTATGCGACCTATATGACCTATGGGATCACGCGCTGGCAGCTCCCACGCCTCCTGCTTTTTCAAATAATCCTCCGCCCGCTCCACCAGCGAAATCATGCGGCCGTAAGACTCCTCCGCGCTTTCCCCAAACGAAAAAATCCCGTGCTTCAGCAGGACCATCCCGATCATCCACGGCTTGAAGTCCGCTTTGATTCGGCGGGCGCATTCGCGCGCTAGCTCGAACCCCGGCATGACGTATGGCACGATCAGGACCTCTTCGCCGTAAATCTCGCGCACGCGCGCCTCGCCTTCGACCGTGTTCGTTATCGCGAGGAGCGCGTCCGCGTGGGTGTGGTCGACGAACTTGTGCGGAATCACCGCGTGCAAAATGCTTTCGACCGAGGGCGCGGGCGCACCAGCCCGGGTCACGTTCGCGGCGAGCTCGTTGACCATCTGCGGATCGGACAAGGTCTCGAGCTCCGCCAGTTTCAACAAATGCGACATCCGGACCGGGGCGAACCCTGTCGCCTCGATCGTCTCCAGGTCCCAGCCCGATCCTTTGACGTAAAGAATTTCCTCCTCCTGGCCGACGATGTTCTTCTCGCGCACCTTCACCGAGGTGTTGCCTCCGCCGTGAAGAACGAGCGTGTCGTCGCGGCCGAGCAATCGCGAGCTGTAGACCCGCAATTCGAGGTCGGACCTGCATTTGGTCGCTTCGGCTGGATCCCAAAGGTTCTTCATCGCTTTCCGTGCATTGAACAGCGGCCCGGCGAATTGCCAATGGCAAAAGCGTTCTGGATTGACACTTCGTCGCTCGCCGCCGGATACATCCCCGATGAGCGGCCGCGAACAACCGATTCTGCCAAACGACTTCAAACGTCAGTGGCAGGTCGTGGAAGAGCCGGTGCTGGGCGCGGTTCGGCGCGTGGGCTCCAGCGGGCGTTACATTCTCGGCGGCGAGGTCGAGGCGTTTGAAAAAGATCTGGCCGCACTCTGGGGCAAGGCTTACGCGGTCGGGACTGGCAACGGCCTGGACGCGCTGGAGATCGGTTTGCGCTGCCTCGGCCTTCAACCCGGCGACAAAGTGCTGACGACGCCGCTGTCCGCCTTCGCCACCACCCTCGCTATTATTCGCGCCGGCGGGATACCCGTTTTCGTCGACGTCGATGCGACGGGCGGAATCGATCTCGCCCAATGCCGAGACCTTCTCGGTCGCGACCGATCCATTCGATATTTATTGCCGGTCCATCTCTACGGTCATGCTCTCGATGCGCGCCAACTCGCGGAACTTCGACGCGATTTTGACCTGAAAGTTCTGGAAGATTGTGCGCAGGCCATCGGCGCGAACACTGTGGGCAGCGCGGGGCAGGCCGCGGCCACCAGTTTTTATCCCACGAAAAACCTGGGGGCGCTGGGCGACGCGGGCGCGCTCCTCACGGACGACCCGGCCATCGCAAAGGCTGCCGCGGAGCTGCGCAATTACGGACAGTCGGCGCACTACGTCCACTCGAAGCTCGGACTGAACAGTCGTCTCGACGAACTCCACGCCGCGATCCTGCGCGACGCCATTCTACCGAACCTCCCGGCCTGGACAAAAGCCCGGCGAGGGATCGCGCAGCGATATCTCCAGCAAATCCGCAATCCTTCGATTGCGTTCGCTGCTCCGGTTTCGGTCGACAATTCCGTCTGGCATCTCTTTCCGGTATTGGTCCAGCGTCGGGACGAGTTTCAGGCAGATCTTCTTGAGCGCGGCATCACGACCAGCGTCCATTATCCGCGTCTCATCCCCGACCAGGCCGCGCTGAACGAAATCGCAACGCCAGCTTCCGGCGTGGAACTCAAGAACGCTCGACGTTTTGTCCGCGAGGAAGTTTCCCTTCCAATCCATCCCTTCATGACCGACGCCGAAGTCGAGGCTGTTATCACGACGTGCAATAGTTGGGGCCACTCATGAACAACGCGTTCACGAATGCGCAGGTGCTCATCACCGGCGGCCTCGGTTTTATAGGATCGAATCTTGCGCGGCGGCTTGTCGCCCTCGGCGCGCACGTCACTGTCGTGGATAGCCTGATCCGGGATTACGGCGGGAACCTTTACAATGTCGAAGGAATCCGGGACCGCATCCAGATCAACGTCTCCGATGTTCGCGACAATCACAGCATGCAGCACCTCGTCCAGGGGAAGGATTATCTCTTTAATCTTGCCGGCCAGACGAGCCATCTGGATTCCATGCTCAATCCGATGGCGGACCTCGAGATCAATTGCCAGGCCCAGCTTTCCATCCTCGAGACCTGCCGGATCTGTAACCCGGGAATCAAGATCGTGTTCGCAAGCACGCGCCAGATTTATGGGCGGCCTTCGCAGCTTCCGGTCTCGGAAACGCATCCGCTCAATCCGGTCGATGTAAACGGCATCAACAAGATCGCGGGCGAACAGTACCATCTTCTTTACAACCAGGTCCACGGACTTGCGGCGACTGCCTTGAGACTCACGAATACAATCGGGCCGCGCATGCGCATCAAAGACGCGCGCCAGACTTTCCTTGGGCTCTGGGTCCGGCAGCTTCTGGAAGGTAAGCCGATCTCAGTCTGGGGCGGAACGCAGTTACGCGACTTCACCGATGTCGAGGACGCCGTGGACGCATTTGTCATGGCAGCTGAAAACCCGGTGACGAACGGGCAGGTCTACAACCTCGGCGGCAGCGAAGTCATCGACCTCGCCGCCGTCGCCCGGTTGATGGTGGAAGTGAACGGCGGCGGCAGCTTTGAGGTCCATGAATTTCCGGCGGACCGGCAAGCCATCGATATCGGCGATTATTACGCCGACTTCTCGAAGATTCGGACGCAGCTAGGTTGGGAACCGAAGCGCGCCCTTCGGGACACGATCGAAGCAACCCTGAGTTACTTTAGAGCTTCGATGCCGCACTATCTGTAGCTCTTTTCCTATAACTTGAATCCCGCCGCTGCCGCGTCCCGGTGAAACATTCGGACGGTATCGAGCGATAATTCCGCCAGGTCCATGCCGCCAAGCTTCGCCACCTTCTCCAGGATGTCGTGCGGGACCGTGACGATGTGACAGCCGCATCGCGCAGCTTGAAAGATGTTGAGCACTTCGCGCACGCTCGCCCAAAGCAGCTCCGCCTTTGGTAACTCCCGAAGTATCTCCCGCGAGTCGTTCATCAACGGCATCGGGTCGACGCCTGTGTCGGCGATGCGCCCGGCAAAAACAGAAACAACGCACGGCATCCCGGTGTTCACCGCCCGCGCCACTCCTTCCACCTGGGAACGAGTCAGGATCGCGGTGATGTTCAATTTCACCCCTTCGCCGCTAAGCTCTTCAATCAGCGGCAGCGCCGAATCGCCCCGCGTGTTCGTGATTGGAATCTTGACGTAAACGTTGTCCTGCCATTTCCCAATCATAAGCGCCTGGCGCCGCATCTCCGGGAATTCGTCGGAAAAAACCTCGAACGAGATCGGTTTATCCTTCACCACTTCAAGGACCTCGCGCGCGAACCTCTCGTAATCGGCGATGCCCACCTTGCGCATCAACGTCGGATTCGTGGTGAGGCCCTTGATGTAGTCCTTCGCATAGAGCGAGGCGATGCCATCGCGATCCGCGCCATCGGCGAAAATCTTGATCGGCAAGTCGCGCAAAACGGGCGAACTCATGTCGCTCGACGCTAGTCCTGACTCCCGAGCGGCGACAACTAATTTTCCAGAATAGCGGCCACGGCTTCTCCGAAGGTCTTGACGGTGAAGTCTGGTTTCTCGCGCAGCCGCTCGCCATAACCATGATCGATGAAGACCGCGCGGCAGCCGGCCGCATGCGCGCAATCGACGTCGCGCCAGCGGTCGCCGATCATCCAGCTCGCGGAGAGCTCGATGTCGAGAGCCGCCGCGGCGCGCTCAAGCATGCCCGGCTTGGGCTTGCGGCACTCACACGGCTCGCCATGCTCCGCACCCGCGTGAAAACAAACTTCAACACGATCAAGGACTGGGATCAATTCCGCCAGCCGTTGATTTATCGCCTCAACCAGGTCGCGTGTCTGTTTTCCCCGCCCGACGTCGGGCTGGTTGGTCACGACCACAAGGCGGAATCCAGCTTGCTTGAGCCGTTCGCAGCCCGCGACCGCATCAGGCGAAAGCTCCAACTCTTCCGGCGAGTTCGGCGGGCAGGGCGTTCCATTTCGGACAAGGGCGTTATTAAGGACGCCGTCTCGATCCAGGAAGACGCAACGGTTTTTCGCGGCGATCAGGGACATGCAATCAGGCGATGCTTTCAGCGTCACCTATCCGGGGGCGACTGTCGGCCACGGATCGGTCAGGTTTAATAAAGCGGCCGAGATAGATCGCGATGACCAACAAAGTGGCGAAAGAGATTGGCTGAAGATAGCGCACAGTGTGGCCTCCAAATACGGTCGAAACGAGGAGCGTGACAGTTATGTGAACAAAAAGCAGAAAGGCGTATCCTCGCGTCGTCCGAAAAGCCACCGCAACAGCTGCAGGCAATGGCGCTAATAAGATCAGGAAGTAATATGGCCAGGCTGCTACCGACCACTGTTGAAGAAAGCTCTCCGTCTGTCTGTTTGTATCGATTGCAAGATGAAAGCGGGAAGCGAGCAGGTCGCGCAGCTCCTCTTTCGGTGGATTGCCAAACCCGAAATCGGATCTCGCGGACGCCTTCATCGCAGCCGCACTCCAGTAGTCGGAATAAACGCGCCACCCCAGGTTCAGGACCCCCAGCGGATTCCGTCGCAGCGCGTTCATCGCAGTTTCCCGCGCGATCCTTTCGGCACCGGATCGTTCTGGATGAATCGTCGAGAATCTGTCGACCAGGTATCCGGGGCTGAAGCGCTGGTTATCCCTGAAATTCATGTCCTTCAGGTGAAACTCGTCGCCCTTTCTAATCACATCCGCGAGACCGGGATCGGGCGAGTCTTCCGGCTCCAGGACCGGCGAAAAAATGGCGAGCTGGATGATCCCAGCTGCGTGCAAATACGCCGGCGGGCGATGAGAGATCCATCCATTTGTTCGCTTGTACCCTTCGTGGAGCACAAACATCAGAAGCACACTGATCAACAAATGACTTCCAAGTCTGCCGAAAAGACGGAAGACGACCGCCCGCTCGAACCCATGCCGAAATGTGCGCCAGACAGCCGGTGAGAATGCGATCACGGGCAGTAAAACTGTATCAAGCTGCACGAGGAGGAGATAACTCATTCTGAAACCGATCAGCAGAACAGAAACCACCTGGACCAGGACAAGGTTTCGAAAGCGCCGGTCCCGAAGATATAGAAATGACTGGTAGAGAACGAAAGCGTATAAGCCGAGACTAATGGCTTCGGTCATGACATAGCGTTCGTAAAGCAATTGAAGAGGATCCAGCGCGCAGAGAAATCCAATTACGAAAGACCAGCGCGCCGCCAGCCCGAAAACGAACCGGCAAATCAACGCGCCCACAACGGCTGCCGCGGCGCTGATGAGGAGCTGCAGGACAAGAAGTGCAGTCAGGCTCTGCGTCCAGACGGAAGACCAACGAATGACATACCCGTAGAAATACGAGCGCGCCTCGGGTATCCAATAGGTGATGGCCGTCTGAATGTAACTCCAGGAATCGCCCATCAAGAGCTTCGGGGTTGGGTCGATGGCAAAGAGCGCAAGCTTGAGAAGAAGAATGGACACACAAAACAGGAGCCATCCCTCGAGTTCGCGTTCTCGAGGCCGCGCCCCGCGCCCGGTTACTTCGTGCTCTCCCATTTCGTCTGCGCGGTTTTCAGCGCGGGATGCGAGACGAGCAAATGCCATACGACGGCTTGGAACGCTTCCGAGTGCGGCGTCGTGTTCATGGGATTCACGGTCGGAATAATAATGCAAACATCCGCGACCTGCGCGGTGTAGCCACCATCGCGGCCCACGATGCCGAGCACCGCGCTGCCGCGCTCTTTCGCCAACTGCAGCGCCGTCACCAGATTCGGGCTTATGTTCTTTTCCGCGTTGCCGCCGCCGACAGAGAAAACAAGTATCGCGTCCTTCGCGTTTAGCCGGCTGCCTTTTAGCCATTCCACAAAAACGGTGGTCCAGCCTTCATCGTTCGTGCGCGCGGTCAGTTCCGAGACGTTGTCGGTCGGCGCGTAACATTCCAAGCCGGCGATCTTCCGGAAATCGTTCACCGCATGGGAGGCATTCGCGGCGCTGCCGCCTACACCAAGAATGAAAAGCCGGCCGCCCCGGGACCGGACCTGCGCGAGAAGCTCGACCGCTTTCTCGCAAAGCGCGGGATCAAGCCCGGCCACGACCTCCGCTGTCTCGCGCAAATGTTGCTCGGAGTAGCTCATGGCGTGGTGGAGAATCGCCGTGCGCGCAACGCCTCGTCAAGCTCCGCCAGGCCCGCCGCCGAACCGATCTCGTAGAAACGTTGCTTCACTTCGTACCCTGCAAGCTCATTTCGAGTAATCAGGTCCCGATAAACGTCAGCCAGATCGAATGCCTGGTTTTCCGGCCAACCCTGTAACGCTTCTCCGCGAAAAATCCCGAGGCCGTAATCGATGAACTTCATGTCTGGAGTCGGGTTCTTCTTGTCATATCTATTGATTACTCCGTTATCAAACGCGACATTGCTTTTATCCCAGCGGCTCTCATTCTTGAATACTGTCATGAGGCCTGGCTTGCCGGTAGTAACAAGAGCCTTGACTGGGGCTGCGTAATCGATCGGCAGGTAAGAGTCGCCGTATAGCACGAGGAAAGACGCGCCCAGCAAGGGAAGCGCTTTCTTGATCGCGCCCCCGGTTCCGAGTAACTCTGGTCCGTCAAAGGAGTACGAGAGCTCTACTCCGAAAGCGGCGCCGTCTCCGAACTCCTCTTCAATCATTTCGCCCCGATACCCGACGCACAACACTGCTTTGGAAAGGCCTGCGGCATGCAACAGACGCAATTGATGGGCAAGGAAAGGCTCGCCGGCAACCGTGACCAGAGCTTTGGGGATCTTGTCGGTGATCGGTCGCAATCGTGTGGCTATGCCGCCGGCCAGGATGGCCACGGGCCATTTGGCCAGGTCGACATCGCAGCCGCTCATAAGCTAAGGGTCCTGGTGCCTTCGAAATCGAAACGGAACCGAACTTCTGCGAGGCCTTTCTCCCGCATGGCATGGCGCAGCTTTACCTTGTCGCCCGCATAAAACATGAGGAAACCCCCGCCGCCGGCCCCTATCACTTTTCCGCCCAGGGCTCCGTTTGCCATGGCGCAACCGTACCAGGCATTGATGTCGGCGTTACTCATCTCTTTCGATCGCTCTTTCTTCCTCTGCCAATGGACATCCATGAGGCGGGCAAACTCCTCCAGATCTCCGGCCTCGAGCGCTTTCTCGCTCTGTCTGCCCAGTTCCTTCACGAAATGAAGGTTGTCCATCATCGCGGTATCTGACTGCCTGGTCTTATCGTCCTGCTCTTTCAAAATAGCCGACGCACTTCGCGCATAGCCGGTGAAAAAGAGCAACAGGTTGTCCTCCAGGTTGAAGAGCGTTTCTTCCGAAATCTTGAGCGGCGCCGCTTCGACTCTGCCATCCGGCATGAACCGAAAACAGGTAATGCCACCGTAGGCTGCGATGTATTGGTCCTGCTTCCCGATTGGCTCACCCAGCTTCTCCAGTTCTATGCAGCAAGCCTGCTCCGCCAACTCCGCCGGATGCACGAGATTTTTCTTCAAAGCATGAAACGCTTTCAGGAGCGCCGTGGTAAAACTGCCCGACGATCCCAGCCCGGTGCCCGCCGGGATGTCCGCCATGCTCGTTATCTCAAGGTTGCGTTCGCGGATATCGACCAGCTTCAGCGCTTCGCGAATGATCGGGTGCTTGATCTCGTCAATCGTGGCCACTTCTTCAAGGTTCGAATATTTCAGAAGGAACCCTTCTACGAACCGGCGATGGACATTGATATAGACATACTTGTCGATGGCCGCGGCGATAAGGAACCCGCCATGCTCGCGGTAATACGAAGGCACGTCTGTGCCGCCGCCGCCCAGTGAAATGCGAAGTGGTGAGCGCGTAATGATCATGGCAACCGCTTCCGGGCGGTAGCTACTACCTGCCAGCCGAAAGGTGAGTCGAGAAGATTAGCATGAAACAAGGCCCGAAACACTTTCATCGCGAAGCGGAGCAGGCCCGATGGCTGGCCCGCGGCAGTGCTTTCGATATCCCGGGCGAGGCGCCCGCCTCGCATGATCACGAGCAAACGGTAGAGATTGAAAAAAGGGAAGCCGGCAAGGTAAGTGCGCTCCACCGAATAACCCGCCTGCTCGAGGAGCGAACGGATCTTGGAGCGGTTGAAATGTTGACGATGGCCGATCTCGCGGTCGAATGCGGAGATGGGGCCGCCCGGAACGGTCACGATCAATTGCGCGCCGGGAGCCAGGTATTCTCGCGCATGTCTAAGGAAGGCGACGGGATCGTCAACGTGCTCGAGGACCTCGGAACACACCGCGTGGGTGGCCCAGCCGGCAAAGTTCTTCAGCACCGGGGGCGCCTCGAAAATATCGGCCACCACAAAAGTCGCCTCTGGCACTTTTCCCTGCGAGATCCCAACGCCGCTCTCACTTAGTTCCGCGCCGACAAACTCGGCCTTCGGAAATATCGAGTGCAGCTTTTGCACGAGGTCGCCCTGGCCGCTCCCGAGATCGAACAGTCGAATGGCACCTGGCCGGGCGTTCTCGGAAATCAGCCGCCCGATAATGTCGTGGCGCATGTGTTGCGCCGGATTCCCCGTGGCGGACTCGGCGAAACGGTCCCAGTGGGCATCCCAGTTATCCCGCGCGACGCGAGGTTGGTCAGCCATTTTCGCGTCGCGCCACGGCGAACAGATTCAAGCCCAGCTTATGGTAACGGAGTTTAATGAGGCTCGGCTTGAATCCGGCGCGAACGAGCAGCGGCCACAGGTCGCGCTTGTCGTAATACATTTTGTGATCGTCCATTTCCAGCTTCGGACTGAGACCAAGACGGAAGGCGGAGAACTCGAGAAAGGTTTTTCCACGCCAGGTTGGAACGTTGATGAGCAACACGCCCGACGGCTTCAACAATTGCGAAAGAGCTTCGATAACCGAAAACGGGTCGCGCAGGTGTTCCAGAACCGAGATGAGCAGGACCGCATCGAACCTCTCCGATATCAGTTTGGGCAGCGTCTCTTCAATCGCTCCCTGATAGAACCTGAAGTTCGCAAGGCTTCCGAGTTCCGGAGCCAGCTGAAAATCGACGCCCACGCCGCGTTTCAGCCGGGGGCTTAGCGCGACCAGCTGAGTGGCCCGATAGCCACAACCTAACTCCAGGACTGCCAGATCGCTGCCGCTGGGCAGTTCACGCGCGATCGCACGCTGTGAAAGCCAGACGCCCAGTCGGTCGACGAAACTAAGGTCCTCCTGGCCATACGACTTCCGTTCGCGGTAACTCAAAGCCGTTGCTCCGGTGCGACCCGCTGAGCCATCTCCAGAAGCAGGGTGAAACAGAATGTCTGAAAGCCGACAATAATCAGAAGTAAACCAAAGATGGCCGGATGCGAAATCTCGAACAGCTTGAAGTCCGCGTGAAGGTACCGGTAAACCAAAGCACCTAGTAAAACGATACCTACAATGGCGCATCCGGCCGAAAGCAGCATGCCGCGGTCGTAACTCAAAACCCGGCGCAGTTTCTTCAGGGAGGTCGGGCGCAACCCATGCATCACCCGCGCCAGGACTCCTATTTGAATAGAGCTATAACCAAGAGTCACACAGGTTAC
This sequence comes from Verrucomicrobiota bacterium, assembly GCA_041167265.1. Lineage (GTDB taxonomy): Bacteria > Verrucomicrobiota > Verrucomicrobiia > Chthoniobacterales > UBA10450 > AV80. The sequence continues at coordinate 16,648 of JBEEHG010000071.1, forward strand.
TCCAAACAAAAGCCAGTAGAGGCTGAATCCCACGCCCCCAACCGTAATCGGTCCGGCGGAGAGAACGCAGGCAATCAACGCCCCGATCGCAGTCAGCAGGATACCCGGCTTAAGCAGAAAGGAGTCGGGCGTGTATACGAGCATGACTTTCAGGTTTAGCCAGCCGGCCACCCAGGGCGACAACCAACCCATTCGGCGGTGATGACTGAAGCGTCCTTCGCGGTCTTTGTAAAATTTGACGGGAACCTCGGCGGTGCGGAGCTTCAGCCGCGCTGCTTTTAGCACCATCTCACTCGCGTATTCCCAGGATTGCGACTTCAAGTCAATCCGGTCCAGGGCCGATCGGGTGAGTCCGCGCATGCCGCAATGAATATCGGAGTAATGACTCCCGTAGATCCGGTTCAAAATCCAGGTGGTCAAAGGGGTTCCGAAATACCGATGCAACCCCGGCATTGCGCCTTTCTCGATGCTGCCGCGGAACCGGCTCCCCATCACGAACTCGGCGCCGTTGCGAAAAGCCTCCACGAAGGGCGATAGCTCGCGAAAGTCGTAGGTGAGATCGGCGTCGCCCATGACAATCCACTGGCCGCGGATGTAATTGGAGGCGTCGATATAGGCGCGGCCGAGTCCGCGCTTCGGTGTGCGTAGGACTTCGCCGCCATGCGCCAGAACTATCTGGGGCGTGTTGTCGGTCGAACTATCAATGATGAGGATTTGACCGCGAACCCCGGCCCGCTCAAGCCCCTCCTTACACCAATCAACAAACTCGCCCACGGTGATCTCCTCGTTCAACGCCGGAACCACAATGGTGATGTCGGCGGCGCCGGCGTCCGTGCCGGGGGGGAGAAGATGTTCGATTTCCTCAGGCACGGGCGATTTCCTCGTGCATCGCTTTCATCGCGTCGGTGATTGCTTCGGAGGAGCTGCGCCGCGCTTTCCACCCCAGCGCCTTGATCTTCGAGCAATCGAACCGAACGATCGGCACGTCACCTTTCCAGCCACGATCGCCTCCGGTGTATTCGTACTTCACCTCCGCTGGCGAAAGACCGCTTACTTTAACCGCGAGATCGGCGATCTCGGAAACCGTGATGTAGTCTTCGCTCGCGACGTTAAAGACATCGTAGTTCCCAATCGCGCGTTCATCGGCGAGCCGGATTGCTGCCAGGACGTCGTCCACGTGGATGTAGCTCTTCTTTTGAGTGCCATCGCCAAGGATACTTAGCCGGGCCGGATCGGCTTTCAGACGACGGATAAAATCATACCCCACGCCGTGGGTCTGGCGCGGTCCCACGACATTGGCGAAGCGAAAAGCACGGCCGGTTAAACCGAACATATGACAGTAGGCTGCGATAAGACCTTCGCAGGCCAGCTTACTCGCGCCGTAGGTAGAAATAGGGATGCACGGCCCGTAATCTTCCGCAAAGGCAACAGTGGGATTCTCGCCATACACTCCGCTGCCAGAGGTGTACAGGATTTTCCGAACGCCGTTTATTCGCATGGCCTCGAGAACATTCTGGGCCAAATAGGTGCCTTCCCAGAAATCGATGTCAGGCTGGGTGACGGCCCGCGCGATGTCCGGATTAGCGGCAAGATGAAAGACCGTGTCGCAACTCGCCATCGCGGCGGTGACCGCGCCAATGTCCTTGAGATCGCCTTGGATGACTTCCAGCCGCGTGTCGGCCAGGCAGTCGTCGATATAAGAACGCTGGCCCGAGCTGAAGTTGTCGAAGACGACAATTCGTTCGACCGAGGCTCCGTCGAGTAACGCGCGAACTAAGTGGCTGCCAATGAATCCAGCCCCACCGGAGACAAAGACTCGCTTCCATCCCTCAAGAAAAATGGCCGACACCAGCGACAATCATGGCACCGGTGGAGGTGTCAACTCCAGCCAGGATTGCTAGGCACCAACGATTTGCTCGAGCCGCGTGCGCATGCGCCCGCCTGCCGCTTCAAGGCTAAGAAGCCGCTCGATGCCTGGCCGGGCCCGCGCCGCTCGAGCCCTGGCTTCTTCGGGACGCTCGTAGACCTCGCGCATGTAAGCAGCCGCTGTTTTGACGGAAGGTTCGGCCCAAACATTTCCGCGGCTGTAAATAGGGCGGTCTTCATTTATCTCCACGAGTTCATAGTCGACCAATAGACTGTTGTCTCTGTTCATGAAGTCGAGATTGCCGGAATACCCGCTGGCGATCACCGGTGTCCCCAGGAGCATCGCTTCGGCAAGGCCGAGGCCGAATCCTTCCGAGCGGTGAAGGGAGACAAAGCAGTCGGCCATCTCGATCAAGCCATACGCCCGGGCGCGCGTCATCAGTTCGTCGAACAAAATCACGTTCGGCCCCGTTATTGTCTCGCGCAGCAAATCGAGATCTGCGCGATGAATGTCGCCCCCGATACTTTTGATCACTAGCGTCGCGCGGTCATCCTGGCGGAAGGCTTCGCGGAAGGCCCGGAATACACCGACGGGATTCTTCCGATGGATCTGGCTATGCAAATCGAACGTGAAAAGAAAAACGAAGTGGTCTTTCGGAATGTTGAGCGAGGGGCGCGGAACCTTTTCAATTGGACCAACTTCGACCCCGGGCAGCATCCGGTGAACCGGCCGCGGCATCCGTGCGCGCATGGCCTGCGCGACAAATTCCGTCGGCGACCAGATTTCGTCGACCAATTCGGCTGCCTCCACCCATTCATCGGGAATTGCCTCAAGTTCCCAAGCCCAGTAGGCGATGCGATAAATATTTTCGCCGGGCCAGAGTCCCGCGCGCTCGTATCCGTTCTGGAAGTAGGGCGTGGCGGCGTGGGTAAGAATAGTGACGGGATAAGTTTCAAGGCCGAGCCACTGCTCGCGATCGGTCGGCACCGCCCGGCGAGGCACAGGGACGTCACGGCATGACGTGCGCAGGCCGACCCGCTCCAAGGCTGTCTTCGTCCAAAACGCCGCCTGCTGGATGCCGGATGGATTACAAAAATGGCTGAGAATGTTCACACCGTCCAGCCGGCTGCGGTTTCCGGGATACCCGTGCGGAGTCGAAGGGAGGCAGGGAAGAGCCCGTGGCAATGGCTCGCGCAAAATTTTCCCGTAGGTAGCTTCAATCCAGTCCCGGAATTCACCCCAGCCTTCCGGCGTGAGCGCGGCCGGAAAATACTTCTGCCAGCCCGGCTGCAGCAGGTAGGTGAGACAGAAGCCGCGGGGCACCTCCGCCACGGACTCGCGGAGAAACCCCAGAATCTGCGCGTCATCGAGGTGTTGATCCGCGCGGCCGTGCGTCGTCAGCCATTCCAAAAAATGCCGCTGGCCCAGGGGCAGGAGACCCAACGGATAGGTCGCTTGAAGAGCCGGGTCGCTCAAATAGACGTCGCGGACACGCTGGCCAGACTCCGCGTCGACGGGGTCCGTCCTCAAACCGGACTGACTCGGGAAAGACGGGTCGTGGATATCCAGCGGCGCCGAATGGAAGGCCGGCGGGCCGGTTGAGCGCTCGCCGGAGGATCGGAAGCGGACCATACGCAGCACGCTACCCGCGCGAGGACGGCGGACAAGCTGCGAAGCAGAGGCCTTTTTTTTTCTTGACGGTGCTCCGGCAGGACGCCTACCCTCGCCGCTTCACCCCGGAGCTCTAACAATCAACCCCTAAACTGCATATGAAAAAATCCCTGATTCTAAAACTCCTCTGCTCCGGCGCACTTCTCGTCGGCTTTTCGACGGGCGCTTTCGCTCAAGCCACCCGCACCTGGGTCTCCGGTGTTGGTGATGACGCCAATCCATGTAGCCGCACCGCTCCTTGCAAGACGTTTGCCGGCGCCATCTCCAAGACTGCAACCAACGGTGAAATCAACGTATTGGATCCAGGCGGTTTCGGCGGAGTGACCATCACAAAACCAATTACCATATCCTCGGAAAACTTCGAGGCTGGCGTTCTCGTCAGCGGCACGAACGCCATTGTAGTTAATACCCCAAACGCTTCGGATGCCGTGATCCTTCGGGGACTCGACATTGAAGGACTCACTACTGGTTTGAACGGCATCACCGTTATTACCGGCGGGACCGTCCAGGTCGAGAAGTGCACGATTAACCACTTCACGGTGTCGGGCATTAACTTCGTCACCACCGTTGCCAACTCGAAGCTGAACGTGCTCGATACCATCGTGCGCAACAACGGCAACTTCGGCGCCTCAACGGGCCAGGGAACGCTTGTTAATCCGACAAACGCCGTCACCGCCCATTTCAATAATGTTCGGTGGGAGAACAATGTTGCCGGCCTCAAGGTGCAAGGCAACTCCAAGAGCAGCGTGAGCAATTGTTTGGCGGGCGATAACGCGTTCGCCGGTTTTTCCGCTGCGACTTCCCCCGCAGTCCTGAACATTGAGAATAGCGTGTCGACCCACAACGGCACGGGCGTCGTCGGCGCTCCGGGCACGAACGTCCGCCTCGGCAACAACAGCATTACCGACAACGGGGCAGCTACCGGCGGTGGCGGGACCATCTTCTCGTTCAAGAACAACGATTTCGACGTAGCGGCTGGCGTTACGCCAATCAATCCCCAGTAACCTTGTTTCGTATTCCCTCCCGGCTGGAACAACCGGCCGGGAGGGAATCAACCTTCGGGCCGGTCCTTTTCATCCCTGCGGATTTGCCCTGAGAAACTTTCAGGCGACGCGCGGTCTATCACGCGGGGGACGTCGCTTAAATAGCTGCGGCCAGCCCCTCCTATTGCGTTCCCTCTCTTAAAACGCGGCAGGCGATCGCTCGCACCCTGAACTTCGCGTCGCCCGTGTAACACAAACGCTGCGCGAGCATACCAGGCACGTCACCGAAGGGCCGTTCGCACGCCGCCCTGCTCGAGCGTGCGGGATTGCCGAGGCTTTGAAATCTGTTATGAGACGACGGTTGAAATTGCCCTTGATCATTCCCGACGAATTGCACCGCAACGCCCCGGAAGTGCACGCTTTGGGTCCGGAGCACACTGGCTCGACCTTGATTCAACTTGCCCTGCGCCGAATTGGACTAGACGGTCTGTCGGATTGCGATGTTCTCGACGTCGGGTGCGGAGTGCGTTTCACCCAGGCGATAATCAACCGCAATATTCCCATCAAGAGCTACACCGGAATCGACGTCTACCTTCCGCTTATCGAGTACCTTTCGCGCGAGGTTGACGATCCACGTTTCTCTTACGCCCACTGGCCTGTGGAGAACGGCCGATACAATCCCGGGGGCGTGAAAATGACTCCAGAAGCCAACTTGCCAATCGAAGGCACATTCGACGTCATCTGGCTTTTCTCCGTCTTTACTCATCTCGACCCGCCCGACGCCAATTCCATTCTGGCAATTCTCCGGCGTTACATTCGACCGGCTGGCACTCTCTTCTTCTCGGCCTTCCTCGATAATTCGGTCGATGATTTCGAGGCAAAAATCCCGGAGCAGCCGCTGGACTATCCGTGCTATTCCGAGAAGTACATGCGGCACCTCGCTACGAAGAATGGGTGGATCGTGTCGTCAATTAACGGCCCCGAAGAGTTCATTCAACACCATCTGGTGTGTCGGGTCGCACCGGAGTGATAGCTTATCAATCGTCAGTCTAGCAATCTCGCGCAGATACCAGCAGGGCGGGGCAAGACCTATTATCCGCAGCTTGATGGAATTAGAGCGATCGCTGTGTCGGCTGTGTTGATTGGACATCTAATCCCTTTTCCATTCCTGCAAGCAACTGTGGGATGGGGAGACATCGGAGTTATAATGTTCTTTTGTCTCAGCGGCTTTTTAATTACTGGCATTTTATTGAGCATTAAATCTCCGGCGGCACGTGGAAAATTCTCGGGCCTGAAATCATTCTACATCCGTCGCGCCCTCCGCATCTTTCCCATCTATTACCTTACGATTGCGATCGCAATAGCAATTGGCTACCAGCCCGCACGGGACCACGCCGTTCGCTTCCTTACTTATAGTCTTAACCTGCCGGGCTTGGGTTTATCGGAGAATTTAGGCGCCCTCTCGCATTTTTGGTCCTTGAGCGTCGAAGAGCAGTTTTATCTTTTTTGGCCGGTCGCTGTTTTGTCGTTACCGCGGCCCGTTCTACCCCGGGTAGTCCTTGCGCTTATCGGATTATCCCTCCTCTATAAAATCTCCTTCGCGGCTGTCGGAGCGCCCTACAAAGTAATCTTTTTTCGCATACCTGGATGTATTGATTCATTGGGATTGGGTTCACTTTTGGCCCTCCAGCACGATCCGTCGAGAACCTCGGAGAGGGTTCGCCCGTTTGTAATCGCGGGAAAGGTTGGGGGATGTTTGTGGGTCGCCATGACGGCGCTCCGAACGGTGCTGGGTATTGATCCGTTCTACCGCGGGTATCTACCGTTCGGCGTTCTCTACTTCTTTGTTTCCGCTCTCACGTTTACAGGCCTGATTGCCAGTGCGCTTACGAAATCGGAGGGTTTGCTCAGCCACGCGCTGGAAAACCCCTGGGCGGTTCATCTTGGAAGGATCAGCTATGGTGTGTACGTGTATCACTTCATTATCCCTTATCTGCTCGGCTGGGCTAATGGTAAGTATCTCCTGCATATGGAGTCCCCTTGGATTTTAGCGCTCTTGAGCGTCGGCCTGAGCCTCTTGGCGGCTGAGTTTTCGTGGCGGTTAATCGAAAGACCCTTTCTCAACTGCAAAAGACGTTTTCAATATTGAGTGCACCGAAGACAACGGAAGTAATCGTCGCCCGTGTGCAAGAATTAGGAGTCACTTAAGCCGTCAGGCTCGACGGTTTGTTATCGGATTACGTAACGGCGGTCTCTCCGACAATAAAAAGCAGGTCGGTCCGAGATGTGTAGACGGTACGCTCTACTTTGCATTCGGTGATTCCGAAGTCTAGGTGTGTCAGTTCTTCGAGAACTCCGTCTACAGTGCCGTGCCGGATGGGTGGTTCGACCTCGAGACCCTCCGATCGATTCCAGATGAAATCGGTTGAAGGTATTACGTCGATAGCTAGAACAAGAAGCCCTCCAGGATGCAGCCACTCCCGGCAAAAGCGCAAGGTCTGCTTTCTTGCCTGCGCGGGAAAGTGCGCCAGCGAACTGATGGAGTAAATGGCATCGAATTTCGCGCGGGGGACGAAGTCTGCCATATCGCAATGATGGGCAGTAAGATTAGGGTGCAAGGCGCCGTAATCGAAGAATCCCCATTCGCTCCAGTCCGGCTGGGTGGGCGGTGTCCGAATGCTGGGATGCTTGTCAACGCAGTCGACAAACATGCCCCGCCTGGCGAGGAAGAATGGCACCGGGTTCAGGCCTGCGGCGATGTCTAGTAACCGAGATCCAGTGGGAAGCCCTTCGAGCTTCTCAGCGATCCAAGGGTAGTTGATCGTATGCGGGTAATGCCGCGTATAAAAGCCGAAGGCTTGGCGGGAAATGTCAACCAGCTCCTCGAGCAGGTCGGGCCTGGGGGCGGCAGCGAGGGCGCGTTGCAGTTCGATTTCCGGGATGTCAGTCGGATGCAAAGAAGTGCTGGGTGAATTCATCTCAATTACGGCGGCCCTCCCAGACAATCCTGGCCGAACGGCAAGGTTGGACCAATCACTCTTCGCACGTGCTCCTGGAATATTTTGTTTACACCGGAGACCGTGGAATGCAGGAACTCCTGGTAGCGGTCCTCGTGGCTAAATATCGTCTTTCGTTCGAACTCGTGAGTGCGCAGGTAGTGGAATATCTTTACGTTGTCCAGTTCCTCAGGAAAACGGATGATGGCCCGTTCATCATTCGGAAAATTGTAGCGCATGGGTAAGGCACAACTGCGCGCACCTATACGTGTGACTGCCAAAGCTAGCGCGACTTGACCTGCATAGTACGGTTCAAAGAGTCGCTCGATGACTTTCGGTCGCAGGTCGAGGTAGGCATTCGCGAACTCGTGGAAAATCGGCCTCGGAATGAAGACGGCGCCGTCGTTCACATAGAATGGCGCTATCGTATTTTCTTTCATGGCGGTTGACTCAACGAGCGAATAGCTTTGGCGGAAGTCCAAAGGCCTGGTCACCAGCCCGTCGGCCACACTTAACCATCCTTGTAACGCCGTCATCCCGGGAGGGACGGGGAAGGGCAGGTGCGCCATAACACCTGCAATCGCATTGATCTTGGCAACATATTCGAGCACGTCTTCAAAGCCGCCCACCGGCAGCGTATCTGCGTCCATCCTGACCAAAACATCGGCGTCGATGGGCGCCCAACGAAACGATCCGTCGATTTGGGCATAAAACACCGGTGTCTTCTCGGATTGACTTCGCGGGGCGAGGACGAACGTCACTTCAGGAAAGTCCCTGCGCCAGAACTCAATGACATTGCTGTCCAAGCTACCACCTACACACACGAGGATCTCTGGTTCCCATTCCTGCCAATTCAGGTTTCGACAAGCCGTAGTAAAAGCGGCCACCTGGGATAAAAACGCGTGTGATCCGTCAGCGGGAATCAGAAAGGCAACTTTGGGCATCGTCTACTTGATATTAGCACAACGGTCGTTCGCGCATCCGTGGAGGACGTGAGGGGCGCAGCGTCCCAGTGTCGATGTGGCCCAATGGTAATGCTGTTGCACAAACGTGGCGAATCGTTTTCTTTGCGTGATCGCGAAGGCGAGGTTGAACGATAAATGTGCCGCCTTATGCTCCGCCAAGTTCATGTCCTATCTCCCATCTCGACCGGTCATTATCACCGGGATGCACCGCTCGGGCACCTCGCTGACTGCTTCTTTTCTGGCCGACCTCGGAGTTCATCTCGGAAACCAACAACTCCGTTCTGATCGGACCAATCCGCTGGGTTTTTTTGAGGATGTCGGTTTCGTGGAATTACAGGGCCGAATCCTGGCGGCAGCGACTCAGGAAGGAGATGGTGGACATCGCGACTGGGGCTGGACGGAAAGCGAGTCGTTTGATCGAAGCTGTTTGCCTGGGTATTGGCCGTTCGCGCAGGACTTAGTCTCGGCCCGCGCTACCGGGCCCGGCCCCTGGGGATGGAAGGACCCGCGGACTAGCTTGCTCCTCGACTTCTGGGATGACGTCCTCGGCGGACAAGCGGTCTACGTGCTTCTTTATCGCCTGCCTTGGGAAGTCGCCGATTCCATTCAGCGGCTGGGCGCCAATGTATTCCTCGAAAATCCCGAATACGCCTTGCGCATTTGGTCCTTTTACAACCGCCACCTGTTGGACTTTTACGGAAGACATTCAGACAGGGCCATCCTCGTCAACTCGAATGCCCTCCAGCGCAATCCAGGAGGTTTCGTGGATCTCCTGCGAAACAAGCTTGAGCTCGATCTGGGCGACGCACCATTTGACGAAGTTTGGCGCCAGAAGCTGTTTCGCTCATTCGACCCTGACGATCCGTTAATTTCGCTGACGGCTGCGACCTCGCTCGAATGTTGCCGCCTGCTCTCGCAACTCGATTCCGGTGCGGACCTTTCCGCAGCGGGCCTTTGGAATACCGCTCCGATCGACGGCCAGCGTCTCCGGCCAGCCGACCCTGTCGACCTTTCCGTTGTCATCCCTTGTTATAACCAAGGCGAATTCCTGGTGGACGCCATTGCGAGCGTGGAAAGGACTGCGGAAGGGAAATGCGAGCTGGTTATCGTCAACGACGGATCAACGGAGCGGAGAACGATCGATGTGCTCGATATTTTGCGGAAGGCTGGCTATTACATCCTCGACCAGCCCAACGCCGGCCTGGCGGCAGCGCGTAACAACGGAATCGCAGTGGCGCGGGGCCAATACATTCTGCCGTTAGACGCCGATAACCGGCTTGCGCCCGGGTTCATTGCCTCAGCCATCGACCTGCTGAACAAACAAGCCGACATTGGCGTGGTGTATGGCGATCGGCTGGACTTTGGAGCCCGCTCCGGACGCGCGCATATCCCTCCCTTCAACCTTAACCTCCTTCTGCGCTCGAATTATATCGACGCGTGCGCGGTCTACCGGCGCGAGATCTGGAGAAGTTGCGGCGGCTACGATGCCGGCGCCGCCGTGCTGGAGGATTGGGAGTTCTGGATCGCGACGGCGAAGCGCGGCTGGCATTTCTGCCGGCTAGCTAACCCAACGTTCGAATATCGGGTCCGTCCTAACTCAATGCTGGCCCTGGCTGGGCAGGATATCCAGAGTTCGACTCATGATTACATCCTTCGCAAGCACCGTACGCTCTATCAGGAGCTCATTCGAATGGATAAGCTTTCGGCCGAGGACGTAGCAGCAATATCGCTCGAGGTGACCAGTGCGCCCCCGCGAGAAGTTAACGCTTCCGCCACCTTCAAGCTGAATGCCAGGGTAACCAACGCCTCGAACAAGGTCCTTTATTCAGTACCGCCTTGTCCCGTTCGTCTGGCCTATCATTGGATCGAAAAAACTACCCGGCAAATCGTCGTATTAGATGGCAACCGGAGCGGACTGTTTCCCGGAGCCAATCCGAACACGTCCGAGTCCTATCCGTTAACCATCCTGGCGCCGGCCGAGGCTGGTGAATACGTCCTCCAGATTACCATGGTGCAGGAGGGGGTCTGCTGGTTTGAAAGCATCCGGGCGGAAATCCTGCAGGAGTTTGGGGTGTTTGTCGTTTAGACCGTTATGGCCGCCTGGGCCCGCATCGCCGCCTGAGAATTGGTCAACTCGCAATACCTTTCCATTCGCGCCACCCGTTCGGGCGAGAAAAGCCCTTCCTGTTCCAGAATCCGGTTGACCTCAGCGATTTCCGCGGGATTTGAGGGGGCCCCGAATGGGTGCCAGGTGCTGTCGTAAAGGCCTATGTGCGCGACATAGTCTACTACTGCCAGCTGGCGCGTTCGGGCTGCGATCGAGTTCGGATGCCATTTCATCAATTCCCAATCCACATCTCGGTCGCGATGGTGCGGAAAAGGCACGCATGCGGCAAGGATCTCTCTTCTCATGATGAGGCAGAGACCGCGCTCTATCGTTTTTACCCTGACTATGATCGTTTGACCACGGAATGGATAGGGCACCTCAGCTATGGTCTCATGCTCGATGGAGTCGTGGCCGCTAATAACGGCGAAATGGCTATTGCCCTCGAGGATCTCGATCATATCCTGGACGGGCTTCTTGAAGTAGGCGTCTGCATCCGCCACCATCACGTGCGCAGGGGCACGGTAGCCGGCGAACTCGCAGTCCTGGGTCACCAGCTGGGAGAAGATATTCACGACGAAAGGTATCCCCATGTTCTGGGGCAGGAAGACCTTGAAGAGGCGATGCTCCTCGCAGCTCAAGCTCTCGATATACCGTGCCGTTTCCGCATCGCTGCCATTGTCGAAAATCCAGATTGACGCTTCAATCCCGGCTAGCTGGCGAAGCAATGACGTGAAGCTCGCCTGGAAGAGGTCGCTTCGATTCCATACCGGCAAGCACACCGCGAGCCGGTAGGAAGATCCAGCGGCAGGGCCCTGCCTGGCAGGACCTTCTTTGGTTACGTGGTTTTGCTCAGCTCTAAGCTCGTCAAGCATATCCCCAAAACCCGAGGGTCCGCGTTCACTCCTAACGATTTTGGCGATGCCGCCTTCGGCGTCCGGAACTCAAGTGTAAGTGTCCCGCCGTCCTTGGTGATCTCAGCCGGAATAGCGGCCGTGAATTCAGCGACGTTTCCGACTTGCCATTCCGCTACTTTTTGTCCATTCGCGTAAAGCTCGACCGGTTGAGTTGGAAGCTCGGGCGGGTGATTCAGCGCGGCTATGTTCACCTTAAGCGTCAACCCGCCAGCAACCGCGGATATTGGCAATGCCAGTTTGGCTGAAGTTCCCTCCGACCAGGTGAAATTGGGTTCGGACGCGCTCCAGCCCGAGACACGGTAACGTTCGCTCTGCGCGCCGGCCTTGAATTCGATGCGACGGCCTACCACGTCGCCGGTGGCGGGAGCGGATTCGGGGGTGGAAGTCGTTTGGGTTGAGCTGTCACAGCCCGCCTGAGTGATCAATGCCAGAGATACTACCGCCGTCGCCGCCCACCCAGTTCTTGACCGAAGCCTCGACGACAAAGACGATGATGTTTGATTCATAGAGTCGAACTGAGCCAAACTGGGTAGAGTGTCAAGTCTGCCACGTCCTAATTTAATGGCCCCCCGATTGGCGCTAGAAATCTGGTGGCGCGGCGGGCGCGAATTAGCATATGATACCGCGGTATGATCGAGACGACGATTCCCGAAATCAACGTCGCTGAATTGATGGAGCGGGTGCGGGTGGAGGCCCGACGTTGGCGGCCGCTATCATCTCGGTTGTCGCCGGTTGCGACTACGGACGGGGCGGTCTCGTTGCCCCCAATTGCGCGCTTGCCAGATGCTCCGTCCATCTGGGTGCCGGGCCCGATTAAATCGAACAGGCCGCGGCTCGATTCTCTCCTCCAGACCGCCGGGGAGAAAACCGGGATCGGTTCGCGCATTCCCAAATTTCTTCGCCGATTTTTTCGTAAACAGGGGGCGTTTAATCGCGTGGTCCTCGATACCATGGCCGCCCTGACCAAGAGTAACGACGCCCTGACGCGTCGTCTCGGTGACGTTTGCATTATCGTGGGCCAATTTAACAACTGGCTCACCGCCGTCCATGAGCAGAGCGATGCGGACGCGAACTGGATGAAAGCGGCCGCCCCCGTTATTTCAAAAGTCGCCCTGCTCCAAGCTCGGGTCGAGCTCTTAGTCAGCGAGTTGGACGCGGACCGCAAAACGCAAGCTTCATGGCCCGACGACCAGAAACTGCTGGCCCGTAAAATCGAGGCGCTCGCGCGCGAACAACGCCGGCTGGTGGAGCGGCTGGATCTGGCGGAAACAGCGACCACTGGCAAACTCTCCGAACTGAGTAAGGCTATCGAAGAGAACCGCCCGCTGGTCCGCGGCCTGCAGGATCAAATTCAAGCGGCTACGGCGAAAGCGCAGCGAACCGCTGACACTGCGGCTAACCACGCGCGCGCAGAGCTGGCCCGGATTGATCAACAAGTCAGCTCCTTGGATAAGCGTCTCGTTGTGGCAGCCGCGGCGGCGGCAGAAACCGGGACGACTATCGAGAAGCAAATCGACCAGTCGCAGCTTGAGGTTCGAAATCTAAAACAACAAACAGAGGCCTTGGAGCAACAGATCGGCGAACTCGAAGAAAGCCTCACCAAATCCGCGGCTGAACGCGACCAGCGAACCGAGCAGCTGCGGCACCAATTCGACCTGGGAGGCGAGCATCTTAGGAACCTCCAGGTCCAGGCGGACCGCCTGGGGATTCACATCAACAATCTCCAGGCATTCGTAGACAAGCATGCGGCCGAAGCAATTGCCGTTGATCATGGATTGGAACGACGGATCAACGACCATGTCGGCCTGGCTAAGAGAGTTTCCGTAGTGGAAGAAAGGGCGCTAGACGATTCGGCCTTCATTAAGGGGAGGCTCTCCGAATACGGCGTTCTGCTTCGGAGGCTGCTCGGAGACGGTCACGATGGCGCTATGACAGAACGCGCAAAGACGAAACAGTCATCGAGAGCAGCGCACGGTCTGGATTCCTTCTATGTGAGTTTCGAGAACCGTTTCCGCGGATCGAGGAGCGAAATCAAACAACGAGTCGCCTTTTACCTGCCGTTTCTTCGCGACGCGCGCGCCGGTCTGAAGGATCGGCCCCTGCTCGATGTGGGATGTGGCCGCGGCGAATGGCTGGAGCTTCTCCGCGACGAAGAGCTGAAGGCCGAAGGCATAGATCTAAATCTGGCTATGGTCACCGTTTCGAAAGAGCACAAATTGGATGTCCGCGCTGCTGACGCCGTCCCGTATCTGCGTTCGTTGCGCGCGAATTCCCTCGGGGCCGTGACCGGCTTTCATATTATCGAGCACCTGCCGTTCGAGGTTTTAATGGATTTGTTCGCGCAGACCCGCCGCGTTCTTAAGCCGGGAGGTATCGCTATCTTCGAATCGCCCAACTGTAAGAACCTCGTTGTGGGGGCGTGCAACTTTTATGTGGACCCCACCCATCGCAATCCTGTTTTCCCCGAAACCGCAGAGTTCATGTTGGCGTCGCATGGCTTCGAGCGGATAAGGATAGAGTACCTATCCCCGGTGGTGGGAAGGTCGTTAGGTGACAGCCAGGAGTTTGCTACCCTAAACCAGTTGCTATATGGTCCTCAGGACTTCGGCGTAATCGCGTACAAGCCCGAGAAGAAATGAAATTGGCGGTAGTTATCCCCTGGTTTGGCCGCCTGCTCAAAGGCGGCGCGGAACAACAAGCATGGCAGATTGCCACCCGCCTGGCTGCCCGCGGCCACCATGTCGAAGTCTTGACGACGTGTTGCCAGTCCTTTCAGGACGATTGGGCGACTAACCACCTGCCGGCGGGCGAGACTAACGAACCGGAAGGTTTTAGAACTCGCCGGTTCCCGGTGGAACCGCGGGACCGCGCGAGCTTCGACTCCGTTTGTGCAAAGTTGAGCAAGATTCCTCGTGAGACATTGAAGCCCGGGGTTTTCCCTGTTCCACTGGAACATGCTCGTATCTTCGTTGACGAATTAATCAGATCATCTGCACTTCAGCAATTCCTTGTAAGTCAACGCGAGAAATTCGATTCCTTCATTTTTCTGCCCTATCTCTATGGTCCGATCATCCACGGCCTGATGGCTGTCGGCGATCGCGCTTCTCTTCAACCCTGTCTTCATGATGAGGCCTACGCTTATTTGCCGCAGGTCGCTGCCGCCTTCTATCGAGCGCGCATGCTTTTCTTTAATAGCGAAGGCGAGGCCGAACTGGCCGCTCGACTCTTTGGGCCTGGCATCGCCCTCAAGTCCGTCGTGGTCGGAGAGGGCGTCGAGACTCGGCCACCAGAGCCGCTAACTGATGAGGTGGAACCGGCCAAGTTCGACCGTTTCGTTCTTTACCTCGGTCGCAAGGAGTCCGGTAAAAATACCGACCTGTTAGTCCGGGCATTTGGCCGCTTCCGTCTTGTCCGCCCCAACTCGTCGCTTCGGCTGGTCTTGGCCGGTCATGGCTCCGTGGAGTTAAATGGCTATGGCGACTACATCACTGACCTGGGCCTGGTGTCGGATGCGGAAAAGGAGCAGTTGCTTCACCACTGTCTTGCGGTCGCCCAACCGAGCGTCAACGAGAGTTTCTCCCGGACAATGATGGAAGCCTGGTTTCACGGTAAACCGGTCGCGGTCAATAGTCAGTGCCTGGCTACCTCGATTGAAGCCCGGAACGCCGAGGGCGGCTGGATAGCCGGAGATGAAGAAGACTGGGCCGCGCTATTTGTCGAGATCGATCGCGCCCAGCCGGAAGAGCTGCGGAGGCTGGGCGAAAACGGGAAGCGCCGCGCGAAGCTGGTGGCTGACTGGGATAAGGTTATGGACCGCTATGAGCATGAGTTGAAGCTCATGAGGCCGCCGGCCCACGATTTCCGGTCCATTGACGTCTCCGCCCCTTTGGGCATCCATCAGTTTCTTCCCAACCTTTCCTACGGCGACGCTATCTCCAATGAGGCCATGTCGATCCGCTCCCACCTCCGCGCCCGTGGCCTCCACTCAGAAATCTACGTCCGTTTCATCGATCCGCGGGTAGCTGATCAGTGTTCAATATTTTCGCCCGACGCACTTAATGCCTCTTCGGCGATCATCTATCATCATAGTATTGGAACCGAAATTACCCCGCATGTCCTGAAGTACGGCGGCCCAAAGTGTGTCATCTACCATAATATCACCCCGGCGGAATTCTTTGAGTCTTACCGGCCGGACTTTGCGGCCATTCTTCGGCAAGGGCGCGAAGACCTTCGTAAACTGGCGTCTCACTTTGACGTTGCGGTAGGCGATTCGGCCTTTAATGTGGAAGAGCTTGCTCGGTGCGGCTTCCGGGATCCCGGCGTCTTATCGATCTGCGTCGATCCTGGTAAATGGGATACTTCGCCGGACGAGTCGCTCATGCGCAGCCTCCAGGACGGACGCACAAATCTCTTATTTGTCGGCCGCATATCCCCAAACAAGAAACAGGACGACTTAGTCCGTGCGTTCCAACAGTACCTAAACTTTGATCCGAACGCCCGGCTGATTCTTGTTGGCACCCTCGAGCAGGAAGATCCGTACGCGGAGGAAGTTCGCGCTCTCATCGCTTCCGGTGGGCTCGAGCCCTCCGTTATCATCACGGGCAATATCTCTGACTCGCAGCTCGCGGCCTATTATCGGACGGCCCATCTTTTTTGGTCGATGTCGGAACACGAAGGATTTTGCGTGCCTCTCATAGAGTCGATGTGGTTCGATGTCCCTGTCTTTGCCTTCCGTAGCTCTGCGGTCCCCGAAACGCTGGGGAACGCGGCTTTAATGTTTGCCGACAAGGCTGATCTGCGCGCCGTTGCCGCTCTTGCGAAGATAATCGTAGACGACAAGACGTTAGGAGCGACCCTCATCCGCAAGCAGCGCCAACAACGGCAGGCATTTTTGCCGTCTAAGTTTGAACCGCAGTTGACAAAGCTTGTCGAGCGCCTCTTACCGCGCCGGGATAGCATCACGTCCTCAGGGAAGCGACGGACCGGTCCGCGGCCCGCCGCTTCTCCCCGCCGGGAAAGCTCAGCGCACGTATGACGGACTCTCCCGAAACCGAAGGAAGCGGTTTGGCGCGACTTCAGTCTGTCTGGGAGAGCCATGCCAGACAGGACCCTTTGTGGGCCATTCTTACCGGTCCGGACAAAGTCGGGCGCAAATGGAATCTCGCCGAATTTTTCGGGACTGGCCTGCACGAAATCGACAGTTTGTGTGATACGCTGGCCCTTCACGAAATCGGCTTCGAGCCCGATGCGGCCCTCGACTTTGGCTGCGGTGTCGGTCGGCTGAGTCAAGCGCTCTGCCGGAGGTTCCAGCACGTGTCTGGCATCGACATCTCCCCAACGATGATAGAAACGGCCGAGCGCCTCAACCAACACGAAGGCAAGTGCAGATACTTTTTGAACGCGCGCTCCGATCTCCAGTTGTTTCAGGATGAGACGTTTTCGTTCATTTACTCAAATATCGTCCTTCAACACATCGCTCCTGCTTTGACAAAACAGTATCTCGCCGAGTTCTCGCGGATTTTGAAGCCCGACGGCTTGTTAATCTTCCATTTGCCAAGCCGCTTTAACGAAGCCAAAGGATTGCCTCCCGAAGCATGGGTTGCCTCTCTGCAATGCGCCGACCAACAATTCTCTTGGCCGGCTTCTTCGAGCGTCGCTGCTCAAGTCCGCATCCAGAATAAGAGTCCTGTCCTCTGGGAATACGAACCAAGGATGCCGATCTTACTTGGAAACCATTGGATAGATGATAGCGGACAAACGGTCCGCCAGGACGACGGGCGCGCCCTGCTGCCAAATTCATTGTCTCCCGGAGCTATCGCTGAAGTCGAGATTGAGATGAGAACGCCGCCGTCGCCGGGACGGTATACGGTCGAGTTTGACCTCGTGCAAGAAGGGGTCTCCTGGTTCAAAGACAAAGGCAGCGGGACAATCTCGGTGCCTGTAGAAGTCGTCCTTCCCGCGTCCCCCCGGCCGGTGACCCTTGAAAACAATCAGGAGCACTCGGCGGACGGGGCCGAGCCAGAAAACACGGGAACGAAGGATTCATTTGAAGGATTCAGCATGTGGTGTATCCCACGTTCGGAAGTAATGCGGTTATTGTATGATCATGACATGCGCATCGAATACGTGGAACTTTCTCCGTGCGGCGGGCCCGGATTTCAAAGTTACGCTTACTTCGCGCGGAAGACCGTGACTGGATAAGGCGACAGTATGGCGGCCCAACAAAGATATTGGCCCAAGGCAGCACGGGATGGCGCGGCATCAGCCTGGAGCTCGTGCTGTTTGGCCCGCTATTCCCCCTTTTCGTTTTCAATCCATGAGCGCCGCTAACGCCGTTCTGCCCGCCTTGAATACCCCTGTGCTGCCATCGTTACTGCTGCCGTTAAGACCGCCATTACCTCTGCCAGCCGGGCAAACGGAGGAGACGCTCCGCCTGTTGTTTGAGTCAATCGAACTGGAAGGTTCGCCAAAGGAGGAATTCAGGACATACTGGCAGGAAGATTGGCCGCGGTTCGTCCACACTTTGGGAATGGTCGATCGGTTGACCGGCGCATGTCTTGAACTCGGGTCCAATCCATACTTCACCAGCACCTTGCTGCGTTTTTTCACAAAATTGGAGCTCACCCTGGCGAACTACTTCGGGCCCCATTTTCCAGGGAATTCCTCTCAGAAGCTCAAGGTCCGCAATCCCCATACTGGGCGGCTCGAGCATTGCACCATGGAGTTCGCGCATTTCAACATCGAGGATGCGGCCTTCCCATTCCCGGACGCGTCCTTCGCCGTTGTGCTTTTTTGTGAAGTAATCGAACATCTGCAATCGGACCCGGTGAAGGTGTTACTCGAGATCAAGCGCGTCCTTGAGCCTGGCGGTCATTTAATCCTGACGACTCCAAATGTTAGTCGCCTCGAGAACGTCGGCCGGATGATTGCCGGCGTGAATATTTACGACCCCTACTCAGGCTACGGCGCCTATGGCCGACACAACCGCGAATACAATAAGCACGAGCTCGCGTTGCTTTTGCGGTACTGTGGTTTTGACGTTGAAGTTTTGTTCTCCGCTGATGTTCATGATAATATTACTTCAAGCCTCTTTTCCCTGGACGATATTGTGCCCCTGGTAAAGTTCCGGCAGCACGATCTCGGGCAGTACCTATTCAGCCGCTCCCGAAACTCGCGCCGAGCGGGCCGCAAACGGCCGGCATTCCTTTATCGTAGCTACCCGCCAGGCGAGCTCGATCCCTAGAAATGAATTTCATTGTTTTTATCAAGTCCGCGACCGCAAATCCTCGGACCTGCGTTCTCATAAGTTCCCGCCAATGACACCGGACCCTCGGCCGGATTTGCTGACCGGGATGTCGGATGAGGCGTTCGTCCAATTATGTTACCGACGCTTGCTCGGCCGGGAAGCTGACGAAGGAGGCCTTGGCGCGAACGTGGCGGCGTTGCGCAACGGTCTTTCCCGTTTCGATGTGGTTGTGGGCCTGGTAACGAGTCCCGAGTTCTACACGGTTCTTACGAAATCCACCTTCGGCGATTTCAAGCTCCCCCGCCTGCAGGAGATTCGTCCGGAAAGTTTTGAGGTATTGACTACCTCGTCGGGCGATAAGACAAACACCTTCCGCGTTCGAGACGCTTCGGATTATGACTGGCTGGAGCGGATGATTCTGGAGCACGGTTATTACGAAAAGCCGGGTGTCTGGTCCCTCGCGGTTGACCAGGATAAGAGAATTATTGCGGAGATCATCGGTCACTTCGGAGTTCGTCGCTGTCTGGAGCTGGGCTGCGCGACCGGTCCGGTCCTTAAACTTCTCTTGGAAGCGGGAATCAAACCGGAAGGTGTGGAGATCAGCCATATGGCGCTGGCCCTGGCTTATCCCGAGATTAAAAAGAGAATTCACTTTGGTGATTTGCTGAATCTCGATCTGAAGGATGAATACGACATGATCATTGGGATGGATGTGTTCGAGCATCTTAATCCCAACAAGATCTCCCAATATGTGAACCGATGTTTCAAGCTGCTCCGGCAAGGCGGCTATGTCTTTACCAATATTCCCGCTTTTGGAAACGACCGCATTTTCGGCGAAGTATTCCCTCTTTATTTGGAGGCGTGGCGAACCGAATCCTCCCAAAAATCTCTGTTTTCTCTGTTGAATGTCGACGACGCTGGGTGGCCTATCAATGGGCACCTGATTTGGGCGACATCGCGATGGTGGCAGGGCATTTTCGAAGACGCCGGATTCTCGAGAGAAACGGGAATCGAACAAGCTCTCCATCAAGTATACGATCCGTTTTTTCTCGCGTCTGCTCCCGCACGAAAATCGTTCTTCGTTTTCTCCAAGGACGCAACCTCGGCTGACACGGATCAGATCGCGCTTTCCATCGGACGAAACGGCTCGTCATGCCTGTAGGTGACGGACACCAAACTCGATGATTTGGCTGCGTTGGCACGGCGGGAGGAAAGCGTAAGTAGCGGGTCGTTTATTACCAGTCGAGCTTCATCCAGCATGAGAGTCGCTTTTGTTGTTCAGCGCTGTGGCCAGGAAGTGGTAGGGGGCGCGGAATCCCACTGCTTGCAGGTTGCACAACGGATGGCGAAGTATTGGCGCACTGAGGTGCTTACCACCTGCGCCCTGGACTACATGGAGTGGCAGAACCATTATCCGGAAGGGACTGAGGAGATCGGCGAGACCGTCGTCCGGAGATTTCTCGTGGATCAGCCGCGCGATGTGGCCAGCTTTAACAATTTGTCCGGTGATCTCGCGGGCCGGCGGGCGACCGCAACCCTGGCGGAGCAGGAGCAATGGATGCGCGCGCAAGGCCCGATGTCGACTCCGCTTCTTCAGTATCTCCGCTCGAAACGTCACGCATACGACTTCTTCATTTTCTTCGGGTATCTGTACGCGACCACGTATTTCGGGTTACCCATTGTGAAGGAGAAGGCGTTTCTCGCCCCGCTCGCGCACGACGAATGGCCAATCTACTTCAGCATGTGGGACAACTTGTTCTCGCTCCCCCGCGGGTTCTTCTTTAATACCGTCGAGGAACGACAATTTTTAGGACGGCGCTTTCCTTTCTTGGAACTTTCGGGCCCGGTGGTAGGCATTGGCGTCGAGGCGCCCTCAACCTTGAATCCGGAGGAATTCCGCGAACGCTATGGTCTCTCGAAGCCGTTCCTTCTTTACGTTGGGCGCATCGATGCCTCAAAGGGTTGTGGAGAGCTATTCGACGCATTCATCCGGTTGCGTGATAGTGATGCGATCGCGCATCGACTGGTATTGATCGGCAAGGAAGTTCTGCCTGTTCCCTATCACAAGGACTTGATTTACCTTGGCGTGCTTTCCGATGAGGCGAAATGGAACGCCCTGGCGGCCTGCGATTGGCTCGTGGCGCCCTCTCCGTATGAAAGTCTTTCGATGGTGCTATTAGAGGCGTGGACGGCAGGGCGTCCGGCGCTTGTCACCGCGGCGTCCGAGGTCCTGGTCGGGCACTGCGAGCGTTCGAATGGCGGACTCTGGTTTCATGATTACGATGAATGCGCTGCCATTATTCGAAACGTCGATGAGGCCACGAAACAAAGCCTGGGCGAACAGGGGCGAACCTACGTAAGAAACAACTACTCCTGGAATACGATCGAGTCAGCCTTTCTTAAGATGGCTTCCGGTAAGCAGCAACCGGTTCGCGGTGGCTTCGACACGCGGCCGGGGCTCGAGAGCGCGGCAGGCCACCGCCTAATATAAAACAAGAACATGCCTTTCGAAGACGCATCAGCCCAGGACACTGGCCGCATCGCGGCGGTGCCATCCCCCCCTTTGCCCAGACTTTGGATTAGTTTGTACGCGCTGACCATTTTGCTGGCCTGTCTGCATACCGGGCAGAGCATTGTCTTCTTCGATGGGATCCCCGGCGACCTTGCTGATGCGCGAGTGACGAACTGTATTCTCGAACACGGATTCCAATCCATCCTGGGCTACGCCCGCCTGCTCTCGCCGTCCCAATTCTATCCGGTAGAAGGCACTCTCGTATACACCGATAACCATCTGGGGACGCTTCCGATCTATGCCATCTATCGATGGGTTGGCTTTTCCATGGAGCGGTCGTTCCAAGGTTGGTTCTTAACGGTCATCGCCCTTGATGCGGCTTCCCTCCTCTTCCTCTTTCGCAGACTCCGGATCAGCCGCGCTCTAGCGTGTCCGTTGGCGTTTTTCGGGGCATCGTCCTGTTCCCTGGTCCTCAAGTGTGGTCACCCGCAGGTCCTTCCCTACTTTCCATTCATTCTGGCTCTGGCCTGTTTCCTTTCTTTTCTTCGTTCGGCAGACGCACGGCTGCTGGCATGGGCGGTCATTTGGTTCGCCTATCAGAATGCGTGCTACATGTACGATGGATACTTTAGCGTCCTTATTCTTACCGCTGTCTTGGTTGTCTTCATGGCCCTGACGGCACCGCGCGATTTCTGGCCTCTCGTCTCTCAATCGGCCCGCAGGAATGCCGTATTTCTAAGTTGTACCATCGTCCTTAGTATGGCGGGATTGGCGCTCTTGTATGCTCCCTATGCCGGTTTTAGCTCCAAATCCGGCACCAGGCCGATGGCCGAGCTCCTCTTGCTCGCCCCGAATCCGGGGGCATGGTTTAGCGCTTCTGCCCAGAGCGCATTCTATTCCGCACAAAAGTTCTATAAACCTGGCGGTTACATCATCGAAAATACCTTATTCAGTGGCTGGGTTGCCTGGGCCATGACGCTGGTGGCGCTGGGCACGGGGCTCAGGGCCAGCCGGCCATCTGATTACCGTCTGGCGGCAGTTCTCGCCGGGTCTTGCGTTCTTCTGGTCGGTTTCATTACTACCTGGCGCGGGACGACTGGGAACGCCTACCTCTGGGTTGCCGATCATATTTCGAGTCTTCGCGCATTCCGTTCCTTTGCGCGAATCGCGTATTTGTTATTCGTCCTTCAGGCTGCGGCCATCGCGGTTTTTCTTAACGCCGTCTATGTCTCCACGCGGTCGCGCCTCGTCCGAGTCTTGACTGTCGTGGTCGCTGCGGCGATTGCCGTTGAGCAGCTTTCGCTCGGGCAGTTTCACTATTCACCCTGGATCGCGCAACTGCGTGTCGCGGGGTTGGTTGAGATGTGGCGGAAAGCCGGCGACCACCAAGTCCTGATTTTTGCGCCTGGTTACAGCAACCAGGGTGCGGAAACGATCAATACCGACAGCTGGCAGGCCGCTCTCAGTTTGCATAGATTTTCCATCAACGGTTATAGCGGAAACCAGCCTGCGAATTACGCGCAGTTCCTCAACACGCCGTCGGTCGAAAACGCCAAGGCACTCCTGACAACGTTGGGACTTAACGTTTCGGCCGTTTCCTTAGTTACCGATTGGCCCGAGGCGGTCAAAGCGCGGCTGGGCATTCAGACCTATACGACCTCGGCACGGATTGTGCCGAAGGCCAAGGCTACCGAAATCACGCTGAGTCCCGGTGAAGAAGCGACGTTACCGATCACGTTGCACTCCGAAGAACCCGGTGACGTTCCGTGCGACGTGCTCCACATCTACGCGTCGTACCGGCTGTTTGACACCCGCGGCGTAAATGTAATTGACCCGCCGTCCCCGCGTACGTTTGTTCACACGGTGCGCCCCGGTGATTCGGAAACGATCGCGCTTCGCATGCAGGCTCCTCGTACGCCCGGTGTTTACGAAGCGAAACTCTCGATGGTGCATGAGGGCGTAGCGTGGTGGGCGGACATCGGAGCGCCAGGGTCCATCGTCAAATTTGTTGTTCAATAGCTTTGATTTTTTTGCCTACGCGGAGGCCGTCGCTAGAAACTTCGCCACAATAAATGCCAACTCCTCTTAAAGAACCACCGGAGGCAGCGCCGGCGTCTGCGGACAATCGCTGGCTTTCCGCTTCAAACCGGGTCGCGGACTCGAGTCGGAGCCAGGCCATCCTGCTGGTGTTGCTTGCAGCGCTGTACTTGTTGTCGTATCTGAGCCAACCTCTCCTGCCCGGGAACAATCTGGAACATCCGAATGGCTGGTGGGGATGGTGGGACCAAGGGCAGTATTTACGGTCCGCGGCTGCCATTTCGCACTGGGCCCTCGGACCCGAGACTTACTGGTATCCGCTCGGTTATCCTGCCCTTGGGGCATTGTTCTACCGGTGGGTGCCACAGCACGCCTTTTTCCTGCCTGATTTGGCGCTGGTTCTGGGCGCCGTCGTCCTGTTTTTCAAAATCGCCAGACGGATGGTCAGTTCGCTTGAGGCAATCCTGCTCATCGCGGTTTTTGTCGTTGCTTATGCCGGAACTATAACAATCAGCGTCATTACGCCATGGAACACGATCCCGACCCATTTTCTTTGTTACATGATGATCTGGCTGGTTGGCTTTCGCGAACTTACCAAGATGCGCATTTACGCCGCGGCCCTCTGCCTGGGACTGATTTATACTTGCCGCGCTCTGGATGCAGCCTGCATGGGTTTGATCCTTGCGGTTGCGATTCTGCAAGTGCCGGGGTGGCGAGACAAGTTCAAGGTGGGTCTCATTTCCTCTATCGTTGTCGCGATTCCCGTTGGCTGCATTCTACTGATCAACCGGTCCGTCTTCGGCGCATGGGTTACTCCTTACGAACAAATGAGCGGGCGCATGGGCTTCGGCGCGTATCCGTTCGCTAAGAAGCTTTTTATACTGCTCGTCGATGGGCGTCCTGTTTTTCGCGAGGGGGATACCGCCTATTTTTCTCATTTCCCATGGCTGGTCCTCGCTCCGGTTGGAATCGTTTACTTACTGCGGCGCTATGACGCAAAGGCTATAGGTGTCCTGCTGAGCGGTGCGGTAACGTACGCCGCCTATTTCTCCTATAACGATTTCTGGCCTCATACGACGTTCCGTTTCGGTCAGATCCACTATCTCT
Organism: Verrucomicrobiota bacterium; assembly: GCA_041167265.1. Taxonomy (GTDB): domain Bacteria; phylum Verrucomicrobiota; class Verrucomicrobiia; order Chthoniobacterales; family UBA10450; genus AV80. The sequence goes on from JBEEHG010000071.1 coordinate 41,053, forward strand.
TCTGGACTTTGCCGCTGTTGGCATTGTTCACCTATGCGGGGATCAAGCATTCCTGGAAGAACCGCGTGGGCCGCTGGAGCTATGGCCTGGTGCTCCTGATCCTGTTTCCAGTCTGCTTTTTGTCATTACAGGAGGAAACCCGGGGCAGAGGCACCTTGGCTCCGAACTCCACGGTGGATGTTACTCCGATTGAAGGCCAGCACATCGACTGGATTGCTTTTCCGGGGGCGAGCGCACTACCTAAACTATACGTCGACGGCCGGGAGTTAATGCAGTTCTCGCAGTACGTAGCTCCAATTCGACCTGATGGGACCGCCGCTCTAATGGCTAGTGGCATGCAGGAGAAGAGTATCAAGATCGCCCTCCAAGGCGTCGCGAACTCACAAACCCCGGAGTTTGGAACCCTGGATTGGCGGCGGCGATGGACACCGAGAACGGCGGTCTTAGCGTTGCAGGATTATCTCTTCTCACCCACGATTGTTCTGTTAGGCAAAACTCAGAACGTCGATATTATCGGGCCGAAAGGCGAACCCGATGGAGAGCCCGACCAAGTAGTTCGGGTCACGCTTCACCAGCGGCTGTTCGATCGGATTCGCGCATGGGAGATTGAAACGGACGATAAGCACGGGCACTGGGTCACAACTCCGAACTCGCAGGGATGGTGGCTTATCAAGGTTCATGAAAGCCAGAAGAAGGAAGGCAGCGATCAGATCCAGGTCACTCTATGCTTTCCAGATTTCGGCGACTTTGAAAAGGCAAGCGCGTTCGCAGTGCGCGCGTCGGATGCTAGCGGCCGCTATGTTTTCGAGCGCGAGGTTCGAAAATAAGAGCTCTACCCGGCAGCGCTCGACTGTTGGGTGAGGGCCTGTTGGACCCGTTCGAGGGTCCGCACCACATCTACCGCCAGTCTTAGCCCGAACCGTTCCCGATTTCCGCCCAGCAGGCCTTCCACGAAATATTTTACTTCGCGAGCCAACGGCTTTTCGGAGCCGACCGCCAGGTTGACAGGTTGCGGTAACCGGAAAGTCGGCGGTAAGCTAAAGCGCCCCTCGAAAGACACGTCATAAGACCACAACGAGCTGCCGGTGTCATCGTCCTTTAGGAACAACACCGAGTCAGCAAACTGCACCGAGAGGGATCGTCCGCGGAGTGGCGAGAGACAGCCGGCGACGATCCAGGCTGGACCTTGCGAGGGAAAATCGAGCCGGATCGCGAGCATCTCCGGGTTCGAATGCTGAACCGGGCCGGGAGTAGCGCCGAGAGTTGCTTGGGCAAGCGGCACTTCAGACATCAGGTCAAGGGACCAGGCGACATCATGTGCGCACCAATCCCAGAGCGGCGGTGTATCCGGGCGAAACGGGCCGAAACCGGTGCTATTAGAGATAAGGAATCGGATCGGACCGCGGTCTCGGGCGAGTTGCCGGAGTTTTTCGTACGCCGCATTAAAGAGTTGCGTGTGTCCTACCAGAACTGGCGTCCCGGCCTTCGCGACCTCGGCCTCCAAGGCAAGGGCGTCCGCGGCGTTCAAGCAAAGCGGCTTTTCCACCAGGACGGGTTTGTTGGCATTGAGACACTCCCGCACGATATGGATATGAGTATGCGGGGGTGTGGCCGCGACCACCGCGTCACATCCGCCACTTGCGATTAGCCGGCGCCAGTCGCTAAAAACTTCGACGGGGTTTCCGACCAGCTTCGCCTTCTCGGGATGCGTCGTGTAGAGCTGACGCAATTCAACACCCGGCAGCTCGTTGATTGTCGCAATGTACCGCTCGCCCCAGCGTCCCGCGCCAAGGAGACCCAGAGCGAAAGGCGCCATTGGAATTTGGAAAAGCCGGCGCTTTCCCGGTTATCGCGTTTCCGGGTAACTCTGCATTGCCCAGGCGAGGAATCGATCGAGTCCATCGCGCAGCGCCACCGAAGGCTTATAACCAAGCTGGTGGATCGCTTTCGAAATGTCCGGACAGCGTCGCATCGGTTCATCTGCGGGGTAGGAATCAGGATACTCTATCAGTCGATAGGCGATGGGACGGCCGAGAACGGCTTCTACTTCCTTGACAAGCTCGAGCACGCTAATCTCCGGAGAGGGGTTGCCAATGTTGTATACCTCGCCTGGAATGCCTTGAAGTAATGCCCGGGTGAACCCAGCTATCGCATCGACAATATAACAATAGGTGCGCGTCTGGCGACCCTGGCTATAAACCGAGACCGGTTCTCCATCCACGATTTTGGCGGCAAAATTCGGCAACACCCGATAATCGCCTCGCCGCATCCCTGGGCCGTAGACGTTAAACGGCCGGACGCTCTTCGTTGGCACACCGGACTGCTGGTGGAAGATCATACAGAGCGTCTCGCCCACGCGCTTCGCCTCGTCGTAACAAGCGCGCGGCCCAAGGCATGATACATTTCCACGATAAGATTCAGGCGTGGGGACATGGCGCTCGTCTGGATCGCCATAGATCTCGCTCGAACTAAAGTAGAGAAATGCGCGGGAACGATATTTCTCGCACAACCGCAACGCGTTCTTTGTCCCGATGGTAGCAACCTCAAGGGTTTGGAGTGGATACTTTCGGTAATAAAAGGGGCTGGCGATCCCGGCCGCGTGGATAATGAAATCGACTGGCTGGTCGAAGTCGGCGCCTTCCATCGGATTGATGACATCGTGGTTAACCAACCGGATATTAGGCGTCTGAGCCATGGCCACGGTCGCATCGTCCGAGGTGATAAAGTTGTCTAGAATCGTCAGCTGACACGGCTGCTTTAGTCGCTCGCTATTAAGATGGCGGAAAAGCTCAATGAAATAGCGACCGAGAAAGCCGCAGCCTCCCGTGAGCATAACGCGCGTCCCACTAAACTCGTCGACCAAGTCGCCGAGTCGGTCGGCAATCTCCTCGATGTCCTTTGGAAGGTAGCTTAACATCTTAGTGAACTTGCAATGCAGGAAGAGGAATAATGAATTTACCGCCGGCCTTGGAGTAGGCCTCGTGCGAACGCATGATCGATTCGGCGAAATTCCACGCCAGGATCAGAACATAATCCGGCTTCGATTCATATAACCGGCTTGAAGGAACAATAGGCACGTGAAGGCCTGGCGTGAACAATCCTTGTTTTAGCGGGCTGTCGTCGACAACGTACTCTAGGACGTCCGGACCGAGTCCGAAATGATACATTAAAGTAGTGGCCTTCGCGGGAGCGCCGAACCCTGCGACGCGCTGGCCTTTACTGCGGAGCTGCTGCAGCAATGACCGTAGTTCGTTTTTACGCTGATCAATATTTTCGAAGAACCTCCGATAAGCCGCAGGGCCATGCAGGCCAAGGGCCGCCTCGGCTTTGATCAGGGCGTCGACCGTCGGTTTTTTCCGGGCGCCCTTGCGCTGTGCAAATCCCCGCAGCGAGCCGCCATGGGAAGAGACCCGCTGCACGTCTACGAGCTCCATGTCATGGAGCTGGAAGAATGTCGCCAATGGCTTCACTGAGTGGTAGCTCAAGTGCTCATGATAGATCGTGTCAAACAGAGTCTTTTCGAAGACGTCGAGCAGATAGGACACTTCAAAAACAAACGTTCCGTTTTCAGCCAGCAAAAGTTTGACGGCTTCGACGAAGCCATGCAGGTCATCGACGTGCGCAAATACGTTGTTTGCTGTCACGACTGTCGCCGCACCGTGGTCCCGCGCCACGGCGCGGGCCAAGTCTTCGTTTAAGAAAGCTGAAATTGTCTTGATGCCGGCAGCGTCGGCGCGTTCCGCAATCAGCGTGGCGGGTTCGATGCCAAGGACGGAGCAACCCTTCTCTTTGAAAAAACGTAGCAACGTGCCGTCGTTACTACCGATGTCGACCACGAGCTGGCCTGGAGTGAACTCGAAGCGCCACAACACGTCTTCTGCATAGCGGCGGAAGTGGTCGACAAACGAAGGCGAGGTCCCCGAAACATAAACGTAATCGCGAAACAGGATCTCCGGGTTGACTACGTCCAGCAACTGGACATGGAAGCAATGGTCGCAGAAGTAGATGTCCAAGGGGTAAACGCTTTGGGGCTCATCCACGCGGGCGGCATCGACCAAGGCGTTGGCCAGCGGCGTCGATACGAGGGAGAAAAGCAGACGCAAATGGACGCTCTCGCAAAGACGACACGTGGTGCGTCGTCGGATTTCCCACGCCGGCGCCGGCTGCGCAGCCGGCGCGGACACGTCCAATGGCATAACTGGCTGCGACTCCGTCACGAGACGAGCGCCACGCGAACCGTGTCTCCTTCATAGTCGGCGGACTGCCGGCTATTCTTGGCGAAACATAAGAAGACCGAGTCTTCCGTGAATCGCATGGCGTGCTCGTACATCGGCGGTGTATAAAAAACCTGTCCCGCTTCAATCGACACTGCCTCCGGTTCGGCCTTACTGCCTACGGGACGTTGGTAATAGATCATGCGGCCCGACTGCAACCAGCAGTAATGGTAGTCGGTCTTATGGAAATGATTCGCGCGGATCGCTCCCGCCTTAGACGAAATAAGTAGGACGCTTCCAAACGGCGCCTCCACGAGATTATGTATTGCTCCTCGGTCATCCTGAAATGGGGGTGGAACCGCCACGATCACGTCTTTGTCCGTTTCCTTCATCCTTTTTCTTTCTAAATCCGATCGGGTCTCTTAGGGGACGAACCGGTACTTCAATAAATTCCACATGACAAGCAAAACGTGGTGCCAGCGGATCTTTTTCCCCTCGTCATACGAACGCCCGTAGTAGGCGATGGGAACTTCGTATACGATAAGCCGGGTTCGTAATAATTTCGCGAGCAATTCGGCATCGAACTCGAACCCGTCGCTTCCGATTTTAATGTCTTGGAGTAATGAGCGGCGGAACATTTTATAGCACGTGTAAATGTCAGTGAGCGTTGTGTTATAAAGCACGCGGGCGGCAAAAGTGATGAGTTTGTTGCCTACATAATGCCAGTAATAGTACGCTCGTTGCGGCTTCGCCCCGGTCATGCGGGATCCGAGCACTAAATCGGCATTCGCCGAGAGAATCGGCTTCATTAACTCGTGAAAATCCGCCGGATCGTATTCCAGGTCGGCGTCCTGAATTACCAGGATATCGCCAGTCGCCGCCGCGAATCCAGCCTTTACCGCAGCACCTTTGCCGCTGTTCCGCTCCATGAAAATCAACCGGTCGATGCGCGGCTTCAACTCCTCCAGGATCGCCCGAGTGCCATCAGTCGAACCGTCATCGACTACGATGATCTCTTTCTCGAGATCAACGTTGACGACGCGATCGATCAGCTCAGCAATCGTGGTTTTTTCGTTGAAGGCGGGAATGACGACCGATAATTTCATGGGATAACTCTGGGAGGATCATTTGCGAAGCAAAACCCCGCCCGAGCAATCCGCGACCATCCAAGCGAGTCCGGCCGAGCGCAAGCATAAAAATTACCCCTCGCTCGGGCTCGCCCGGGAGCTCAATCTCGCGTTTTCCGCCTGCAATTCCTCGATAATATCTTCCAGGAACTCCGCGCTTCGAGGCCGGTCGTTCCGGCGTCTGCTCCGGATCGTGGCGAGGCGCTCATGGATAACCCTGCCGGCCAGGGTTGGGAAATGCCGGGCCCGGATATCTTCGGCGGCACGTCGGCCTCGCAGCTCGGCTGCCTTACGATTCGCATACACCTCGCAAAGAAGGTTAGCGGCAGCCGCCGTGTCCGGCTCAGCCCACCGAGACGTGGCCGGATATGGCTCGCGCTCCAAACCCACCGGGCAGAGCCGAAATGGGCAGAGGTAGCTGTTTTCCGGCGTCATGAATTCTAGGTTGCCGGAATAGCCGGTGGCAATCGTCGGTTTACCGAGCGCCATCGCTTCCGCCATCGTCAGGCCAAAGCCCTCCGAGCGATGAAGCGAGACGTAACAGTCAACGAGCGCTGTCAGACTGCTGTTTTCAATGGGCGAAAGATAACCGTCCCTTAAAATGATATCGCTCCGGTCGCGCGCGGCGTAGCGCAGTTTTTCCAGTTCCAGCACGCGTTTATCGCCATTGATTGTTTTAATGACGAGGGCCGGACCCGAGCCGTCGGGAAAGGCTTCGGTAAACGCTCTGATTAACCCAACGGGATTTTTTCGCTCGAGAACGCTGAGAAAATCGAAGCTGAATAGAAACGTGAACGTCGCCGGCAACCCCAAATCCGCGCGAGAGAGCGTGCGGTCGACCTGGGGCACCGGGATTGGTAGCCGGTATTTAAAAACCGGCTTCCGCGAAACTTTGAGGAAAGTTTCACGCATGAATTCGCTCGCAACCCAGACTTCATCGACATAGTTGAACGCGCCGTGGAGGGATTTGGGGAAGTCCTCAACTTCCCAAAACCAGACGCCAATGGTGTAGCGACCGTGGCGAAGCTCCGGGCCTGTCTCCTCCGCGAACCGGGGGAACTGATCCGGATTCACGCAGACAAGGTTAATATCGGCGGGTGGCCCGTCGGCGCGGCGCTCGGTGAAGGGGTGCTCTTGCCGGTTGGCGGTGGCGCCGAACGAAACCGTGTTGAAGGGAATGCCGACCGCCTCGAGCGCTGACAGAATGGAGCGCGCGGCGCCTCCCAGCCCGAGCTCGGCCCGGAAATAACCGGCAACATTCACGGCAGCCGTCGCGGGATTCGCCGATTCGCGGGCGTTCGCCGTGTTCGCGGCCACATCATCGGGCGCGAGGACCGGCGGCAGCTCCAGTTCGTGCCGGCCGTAAAGCTGGTACCAATGCCGGAACGCAGCCGCGTCGACGCCGAGCGGCTCACGCACGGCCTGCGCTACATCCGGCCGATCGTCGAGGACGGCGAGCATGTAGCGAGTGACTGTCGCTCCCGACTTGGTAAGCGGCTCGTTCAACCAGCGGACAAAACCCTCTTCACCCTGTGGACCGAACGGGCTTGGCGGCTCCGGTGTTCCGTCGCGCCGAAACCTTTCAAGTGCGTCGGAGTAGAGTCGGCGCATGCGATCCTCGATTCGCAGACCGCTGGCCATGTTGTCGAAGGGAGATGATAGCCGAAGGGATCGGCCCACCGCGTTTCGCAGCAGGTTGTCGCGATACTCCTCACAGAATCGAGCCAGCGCCGGGTATTCGCTCAAAAGAATGTGGGGCTCCAAACCAAGATATTTGCTTAGGAGATGCGGCTTGTGGGGATCGTAGCCCCGAAAGTCGAACGAGCGGAGCGGCCCGCCGTCGACTTTGTAGCCGTCGGCCGCCGCCTCGAAGGTTTTCGGATCGAGGGTCTGATACGAGCAGGCAAAGCCGGGCGATCGCACGGTTGCGTGGGGGACGGCATCAAAGGCCGTTTCAAGAGTTTCCAGCCGATCTTCGACAGGGGAATGCCGATGACGGATGACGCTCCCTTCCCACGCTCGATCAAACCATGCAGACAGATCCGCCTCCGTTCCGGCGCGCGCCGCGATAAAACTCCGGCCAAAATCCGGGTGGTCGTTCTCGATTCGGGGCGACGCCAGGATTGGCGATTCGGGGTTCGGCAATTCCGACTCAGTCAGCGATCCGAACAGCACCGTCGAACATTCGAAATAGGCGGCGACGTCTGCGCCTCGTTTTTCGAGCACGGTCCGCAACAACGCGGGCCTAAGCAGGGCCGTGATTTCGCGCGCGGTAAGAATCATCGGCAGTCGCCATTCTTCCCCGGCGGGAACGTCAAGATCGCGCGGCCCCAGGACAAAGGCGTTGGGAATCGCGATCGGCGCTTCGATCCGATCGAGAAAAAAGAGCGCAAACTGAGCGCGGGGATGAAAATTTAGGAAAGATTTCGCCAGCACAAGCGCCTGCGCGGCGGTCGCGCTGTGGGCGATCGTGCAGCCAACCAGTGATGTTCTCGCGTTCTTATCCACGGGCTAATTATTGGCCAATCGCAGACGCGGCAGGAGCGCCGCCATGATCTGGTCAACGCACTCGCCGGCTCCGTGTTCATGCGTTCGCACCACGATTTCCGGATCCTCCGGCGGCTCGTAAGGCGCGTCGATCCCGGTGAACCCTTTTAATTTCCCGGAGCGCGCTTTTTGGTAGAGACCCTTCGGATCGCGTTGCTCGCAGACCGCCAGGGGCGCGTCGACGAAGATCTCCACGAACTCGGCGCCGGCCTGCAGGGCGATCGCCCGGGCCCGGGCGCGGTCGGCGCGGTAGGGCGAAATAAAGGATGTGATCACCACCGTCCCGGCATCGGCCATTAGCTTCGCGACTTCGCTGACCCGGCGAATATTTTCGGCGCGATCTTCCGGAGCGAACCCGAGGTTCGCGTTCAACCCGTGGCGCAGGTTATCGCCATCCAGCACGTAGGTGTGCATGGAAAGCTGGAACAATTCTTTCTCGAGGCCGCGCGCGATCGTCGACTTTCCGGCGCCGGAAAGTCCGGTGAGCCAGATGACAGCGCCGCGATGTTGGTTCCGCGCGGCCCGGCGCTCCGCGGTAATTTCGCTTTCGCTCCAAAAAATATTGTCGCTTTTGACCGCCCTTTGCTCCGTGTAAACCGCTCCGGAAATAATCCCGCCGCCGAGCAGATTGTTGCCATCAGCCAGAATGAGCCGGCCCGTCGCCCGAACGCGCTCATGATTGTCCAGAACGACCGGACGCCGGGTTTGTAACGTCACCTCGCCCACTTCATTGGGGCGAAGTTCGTCGCGACCGGTCGGCCCTGCATCCAGGGTCGCGGCATCGATCACGTTGCCGACGGCAACCACCTGGCACTCGACGTCCTGCGTCACCAGCTTCAACCGGTAACGTGCTCCAGCTCGCAACGGTTCCTTCGCGATCCAAAATACCTTCGCGTGGACGCGGTTCGATTCGATGGGCGAATCCGTTTCGTGCGACCCAATGTGGCCCCGCTCAATAAAAATGTGGTCGCGTAAAGTGATCCCGATCGATTCCCTGGCGGTCGCAGATTCGGTGGATGAACTGGGCCAGCGCTCGATCGTCGCCACCCGCGCCGTTTTGTGATGAGGAGAAAACAAAAGCTGATCACCCACCCGCAAAGTGCCGGACTCAACCCGCCCGGCCAGGATCCGGCGGTTGTCCATCCGATAAACGTCCTGGATCGGAAAACGCAGGGGCTGGGCGCCGAATGTTTCCGGCGGTTCCAATTCGTCGATGGCGTCGAGCAGATTCGGGCCATCGAACCATTTCATGGCCGGCTCCGTGTTCTTCGCCACATTCACGCCTGTGCGAGCCGATACCGGCACGAACGCGCGGGCCCTTATTCCGAGCTGGCCCAGGAACGCAGCGAATTCCGCTTCGATCTCGCGAAACGACGACTCGCTGTAGTTCGCCAAGTCCATCTTGTTGACCGCGACGATCGCCTGGCGAATTCCGAGAAGACTGAGCAGTTGGCCGTGGCGCCGGCTCTGTTCCCGCGCGCCCTCGTCCGCGGCGATCACCATCACGGCCGCGTCCGCGCTGGCGGCGCCGGTAATCATGTTCTTGAGGAACTCCTCGTGCCCGGGCGCGTCGATGATCACGTAACTACGGGCGCGGGTCCGAAACTGGATCTGGGTGGTGTCGATCGTGACGTTCTGCTGTTGTTCTTCCGCGAGCGCGTCGAGCACAAACGCATATTCGAATTGCCGGCCGGCGGCCTGACAGCTTGCGCGCAACGATTCGATCTTCCCTTCCGGCAACGATCCCGTCTCCTCCAGGATCCGCCCGATCAAAGTCGACTTGCCATGATCCACATGACCAACGAAAACGATCTTGAGCGAAACCGGAGAGTGGAGACCGGAAACCGGAGAGGCCATGTTACTTGTGCGCACCTTTTCGCGCCGTTTTTATTGACGACACTGTGATCGCGATAATCTCGTTTGCTTCCGCGCGCAGTTGTTTCACGCGCTTCTCTGCCGTTAAACCCAGTTCCACGAGGACGTCGATCCAATAGAGGGCTTCGTCGCACTCTTCTTCGACGATTCCCATTTTGGAAATGAAGTCGGCACGGGAGCGCCCGCGCACCGCGGCGCGATAGTTCGCTCCAACGCTTGTTCCTGCACGCAACAGCTGTCGCCCGACGGTTTGCGCAACCATCGTCTTCGGCAAATTCTCGACAAGACGCACGCATCGAACACCAAATTGAAACGTCCTGTCTCGGAAATCGCTGGGGTGCGATGCTTCTCTTTCCGGTTTCTGATCTCCTGTTTCCGCTTTCACATGAATCCTCGGGCGCGGAGTTTTTGCATCGCGTGCGGCTCGTAATGGTCCTGGGCGCGGCCGGCCCGCTCGCTCGAGCGCGTCGCTTCCAACTCGGCTATGATTTCCTCGATCGTGGCCGCGTTGCTTTCGATCGGATGCGTGATCGGCTGGCAGCCTAACGACCGATAACGTTTTCCGCCCCGCGCGAAATACAAAGGCGGGATTGGGATTTGTTCGCGCTGGAGGTAGCGCCAGATATCCACCTCCGTCCAATCAAGCAACGGCTGGACCCGGACATGTTCGCCCGGCGCGTTCTTGATCGCGAACTGTCCCCAGAACTGGGGCGGCTGTTGTTTGTAATGCCATTCCGAATCGGCGTCGCGCGGGGAAAAATAACGTTCCTTCGCGCGGGTCGGATCTTCGTCGCGCCGGATCCCGGTGATGAGCGCGTCCCATTTGTGTTCCGCGAGCGCCTGCTTCAAGGCCACCGTCTTCAGCTCGTGCGTCACGGTGACCGGATCGTGCGTCTCGTAACCGATCCCGCGCGCCCGCGCGTCGGTGTTCACCTTCACGATCAGGTTCAAGCCATATTGTTTGATCGCCCACTCGCGGAATTCGAGCATCTCGGGAAACTCGTAGGTCGTATCGATGTGGAGAAGCGGGTATGGAATTTTGCCAAAGAACGCCTTGAGCGAGAGCCAGAGAAGCACGTTGGAATCTTTCCCCATCGACCACGGCATGGCCATATTGCGAAAGGCATGGTGCGCTTCGCGCAAAATAAAGATGCTGTGGTTCTCGAGCGCGTCGACGTGGGCGGCGGTGGTCATCAACTCTCGGGAATGTGAGGCCGGTTACTCCACTGGAAAAACAAAGCCGGCAGACGGATTCGAACCGACGACCTGCTGATTACAAATTTACACCCGCTCTCTGTCGAAAACGGCTCATCCCGGGAGAAAACGACGGAAACCAGCGCAAAACAAGGCAAATCGGGGGGAGAGATTTGTACAAAATCTTTCCAAAGAAACTCACCGAAGTCAGTTTATCACGGCTCGGCAAGTTGGAGGGCGACCAGCTGCGTGAAGTCGGGGCTCTCCCATCGCTGATGACCGTGAGGAACTCCGCCCGGAACCTTAACGTTACCGCGCGGCGGTGGTGGGCGGGTCAATTGTGAAAACGTGGACCGCACGGAACTGCGATCGCTCCTGTCGGTTGGCGTCGTCTGGGGCGTGGCTCTCTCCAATTGAAAGCAACGACTCCACAACGATACCTCGCGCCAGGAGCGCGGCCTGTACGGCGCGCCCACGGTGTGCCGCCAGATCGACATTCGCCCGTTCTCCGCCGGAGGCATCCGTACCGGCTTCGAGAATGACTCGGTGTTGCCGAGTGTGTTTCAACTGCGCGGCGATCTCGTCGATGATTTCCCACGCCCGGCGCGATAGCTTCGCCGAATTTAACTCGAAAAGAATTGGTTCCCCGATGCGTTGAGCGGTTTCGGGCCTCTGCACTACAATCGTGGGCTTCTCGCCACTAGCCGGGTTCACGATAACCGTCGTTCCACCCGTAACGGGCACCAACTCCTTCTCTGATTTTAGTGCGCTTTCGCCCTTTTCCCCCTCTACGTGGGGAGGAACTTCTCCCTCCGACGGCGGCGGGGGCTCGGGTTCCGGTTTCTGCACCGCCACCGCGACATCGTGCGCCTTAAATTCATGAAGGATCACCATGGCCTGGCCCTGGGCCGCCCAGCTCTGGGCTGCACCACGAGTGGCGAGCTCACGGAAGTGATTTCGATCTTTTATCGGCTCGGCCGTGACGCCCATCGCGTCCAAGTCACCGCAGCGAAGAGCAAAGAGATTTCGCGAGCCAGTTTTCGCAATCGTCTCTTGGAGCAATTGCTTGTCGGACGCTGGGGGGGCGGATGCCGACGTTGGCTTGTCTAGTTCCTGGATGACGAGAGGCTTTTTCGCCTGCTGCGCCCACGCCTTGATGATTTGCTCTGCGGGCAGTCCGCTGCTCCCAAATAAGCGGCTCAGGATGCTCGGCTTAAGATTCTTCTGATCCACGACGATAGACGCTTCGCATATCGCCTTGTCCGCATCGCGGCGGAAGAGCAACTTCACGTTCGGGATCAATGCGGTGCCTTCGGGCGTGATAAAGGGCGACAGCAGTTCGAGAAGCTCGGCCGACAATTCGTTGTTCTTCGGCTCAGGCGCGACCACCACGATATCCACAGTGTTGATGGCCGCGGCCTTCTCTTTCGGTTTCGCGCAACTCACAAAGATCATGCCTGTCATCGCGAGCAAGAGCGGAGCGACAGCGATGAGAGCCGCTTGGCTGCTGTGCGGCACCGCAACAATTTCCTGATTCGGGTTCAGGGCGATCTGCGTGGCCTGAAAGTCGAGGCATGCGCAGAGCACTTCCGCTTGTGCTTCCGGCGTCTCTTGCTGCGTCGCGAGATCCATAGCTTCGTCATCTTGCAACGTACCACGGACAAGGAGTACCCAGTCGCCATTCGCGTTTTCCACAAGTTCCTGTTGGTTGACCGCGACCTTGCGGAGCTTGGAGGTCGGCTTGAACGACAACCGCCGCGCCTCCGTGAATCTAAGATCGCTATCGCCTCGGCAGTAGCGTCTCCAGTTCAGCGCGAGAAGGAGACGGAAAAAGACGTGCGCGCCAAGGTAGCCGGTCTTCCGGATGTGGAGAAACGCAACGAACGCATACGATACTGGCACGGCGACCAAGGCGATGGTCGGATCCGCGCGCTCGATAAAGAAACCTGCTTTCACGAGCGCCGAAGTTGCCAATCCAATCATACCAATCCAGGACAAAACTCGACGCCAAATCGCGGGTTTGAAAATGCTCGCCCAGTTCTTTTCATCAGGCGTTCGGGCGCGATTTCGGTTAATGTAATATTCCTGCCACGCGGCGGTGCCAGAATGCGCGAAGCCCGCCAGAAGCAGGTCGAGCAGGACGAAACCAGCCAGCGCCACGAGGTTTTCGAAAGCGCCGACGGCCCGTAGTTGCCACACCGAATAGATTTCCAGGCTCAGCGCCAGGAAAAACCAGATAACGTCGGACGCGACGTTGTCGGTGTCGAAGCAGCCGGGGTGGGTAATCGAGCACTCACGGCTGCCCAGCGTTATCGGTCGCTTTCTGGTGCTGAGCCACGCACGCTTAACGGCGGCCCGGGGTTCGAATGTTGTGGTTGGGTCAATTATCATTGTTCGTGTTTTCACTTCGGGTGCCTTTCTTTGTTTGCTGCATTTACTCGACTGTCGGTTCGTGAAGTAATCGGGGGTTGGCTCCGCGCCCCAGGTCGACGCCGAGACGGGCTGCGAAGTCGCCGTCCGACGGCTCGGGCGGCCAGAAGAAGAACAGCCGGCCACGCGGCCCGTCGGAGACGATGATCACGGCGTCCCAGGCGGCGCCGATGACCTTGGCCTCCACGCCACTGATCGAATCCGAGATTTGCATACAATTTTTCACGGACCTTTCCTCCCCTCTTCCCTCTTTTGCCTCTGTTCGATCTTGTTGTCAATAACGATCTTGACAGATATTATTGAAGTTTTGACTTTCCTCGGCCGCTTTTCTGCTGTGAAGTGATTTCCATGGCCAAACGACATGCACCCGAAGCGGCGAAGCCTAAGATCAACGAAATCCTCCGGGAGCGGCTAACTCGACAGGAGGGAAACCTCAGACGCGCGGCAGATCGTCTGCAGTTAAACTATCAGAGGCTCCGCCAAGACCTTTCCGAAAATAATTTTTCCGCCGCGGACTTGCGGATTTTGTGCGATGCGGTCGGGCTCCCGACGGATCCCGTGAAGTTACGCGGTCAATACGAGTTTAAGTCCCGAGCAGGCGTCCGCGGCACTCGAAAGATCCACGAACGCAGACGCGCGATGCTCGCGGGCCCGCTAAAGCGCGACGGTTCCGGCCTTCCAGCCACCTTTGATTACTATGAAGCACGCCAGGAGCAGATCGCCCGCGTGGTCGATTCGGCCGGAGAAAACATTCAAGGGCTGTTTCACGGACTTGGTAAACCCGATTCTCTATTTCTTACCGTCATAGACGAGGAGCCTATTCATTGGCAGGAAGAGCAGGCCGCGACAGCACTTCCGCGCGTCGCCGAGGCAATAATGAACGGCGCCATGATCGCATACCTGCATCCCAGCGACGAACTCTACGATGAATTGAAACGCTATGGATTTCCCGCCCTCGAGCCGGGTTTTCTCCGCGCTCGGTTCAAGGATTTCATCGACGTTCTCACGCTGCATCTGCCGAAGAAAGAAAGATCCCGGGTCGAGGAACAGGTAACCCGCATCGGTTTCAGGTGGCCAACGATCTGCGTCCCCTATTTCCGGTTTGCTCTCTATCATCACAACCCGGGCGAGCACTCACGGGTGTGGGCGACCGTAACCGTGCCGATGATGAACCGCGCGAGGAGCACCGAGCGTCAAACGAATCGAGTGATTCTCGAACTCGACAAAACTGCCACCAGCTTCCTTCACGGATTATGTCGAAGGGCTGTCACATCTGCCCTAAAACAACCGACCGACGAAGAAGTGAGTCGGACAGCAGTCGCTGAATTATTCAGGCGGCTCTGTCCCGGCGCCAAGGAGTGAGAAAATCAACCGCTCTATGAAAACGAAAACTATAATCCTAAGCCTGGCCGCAATCTCTGTTGCGTTATTCGCGGCTCTATTAATCTCGCGCCGCGGCGCCGGGCCGGTTTCAGCCGGATCACCGCCGGATGTCAATGCGCATAAGCAGCGAATCGCTCTGACCCTCGCATTTCGTCCCGGCGTGGCCGTCGATCTGGGCCTCCTCCAGGCCATTGAACGGGGCGATCTTGCGAAGCAAGGCTTTGATATCACTCTGAGGCCATACGGCCGGGCCGACCTTATCTTTGCGGCGTTCAAGTCAGGAGAGATTCAAGGCAGCCTCGGCATTCCTCTCGAACCGCTTTTGGATCAAGCCACGCACGGGGCATATCCATGCCGTGGCTTTCTCGTTTGGTATTTTGATGACAAAACACCGTATGATGGAATGATCGCGCGCGCCGACGGCGGCGTGACCACAATCGACGCATTACAAGGGAAAGCGGTCGGTTCCCATCCGTCGAAACAAGTCACCTTCTTCGTCTCTCGTCTCTTCCCTGATTGCTCGGTGAGGCCTTACAACCCGGCCGCGCCGTTGGCGTCTCTGGACTCGGGCGACATGTCGGCCGTCTACGCGTTGGAACCTTTTCTGAGCGTTGCTCAGACGAACCCGAAATACCGGGTATTAGAGACAAACCTAATCAGCAAGCGGATCTTCAATAATGCCCGCGTTCCGGCCGCCTTGTCGGTTCTATCTTCGGATTGGATGAACAGCCATCCGACCGAAAGCGCCGCGTTTGTTCGTCTCGCGCGCGCTGCGTACCTCGCCGACGTAAACCACCGCGATCAACAATTGGTCGTGAAGATCCTGACCGAGCCACGGTTCGGATTGGCTCCGGACGTTGCCGCGAAGGTCGTGGAACCGGCTTCCTCGCTTCCGGAGGATTTAGACAAGACTCAATTCACGCAGTTTGCCACGGCCCTAAAGGACGGAGGATTGCTTTCTGGGGACGTTGCTCTCGAAAAGTTGTTGTACGCGCCGCCAGCCAAGTAGTCGAAAATGGATATTATTAAAGTCGAGAACGTTGCGAAAACGTTCCGGGGCGCTAATGGCAAAACCGTAGAGGTCTTACAGTCGGTATCTTTTGCCATTCCTGGACCAGCCATGGTGGGACTCCTCGGCCCCAATGGCGTTGGAAAATCTGTTACCTTGCGAATTCTTGCAGGATTACTGGAGCCGGACGCCGGGATTGTAACCATCAATGGCAAGCCACCGCACGATGGCCGGATCGGATTTGCACCTGCATCTAGTCCAGTTTTTTCTTGGCGCCGTGCGATAAACGACATTGCGATTGGGATGGAGCAAACCGGTATTTCGCGGAAGGAAAGGCATCGGCATGTGACCCAGTTCATGAATCGGTTTTCGATCGACCTCCCGCTCAACGAGCGGATTAATGGATTCAGCTCCGGCCAGAGGCAAATTGCCAATTTTGCTCGCGCCTTCGTTGGTCCGCACCCGCCAGCTGTAATCATCCTCGACGAACCCTTGGCGGCCTTGTCCCCGACGGTTCGCGAGGAGGTGCTCCGCTACCTCGGCTCGGTCAGGGAATCTATGCTGGGCGTTGTATTCATCGCGGTCCATTCGCTTCTCGATGCCGCTCGTCTTTGCGACTGGCTCATTCCCCTCAAGCAACGGCCGGTCACGATAAACCAGAACGACCTAATCCGTGTGAATATGCCGGCTCCCCGTTCTCAAAGTCTCGCGACGTCGTCGGAATTCCAACAATTGCTCAAGCAGATGGAAACCATTTATCCAGCAATGGCTCCGACGGTATGAGTTTCGCGACCCTTAGGGCCAAATTCGGTCTGTCGATCCTCGGAGTTGTAACCACGTTGTTGATATGGCAGGCAGTCGCATTTGCGGCCGGTGACGCTGGGACGCTGCCCGGACCCGTGGCAACGGTAATTGCAGCGTGGAAACTGCTCATCGGCGGATATTGGCGAGACCTGCTCGCGACATCGACCCGCGCCTGTGTTGCTTTATTGTTGGCACTGGTGGTCGGCGTTCCCAGTGGACTGGTTCTAGGCTGGTCTCAGAGACTCTATGATTCCTTTCGCGGGGTTCTGAGCTTCCTGCGGTGCCTGCCAGCTTATTTGTTGATTGTCGTGTTCGCAGCCGTCGGTCATGGCGGCGAGACCGCTCGCATAGCGACTGCCGCACTGGCGAGCGCGTGGATAATCACCGATGAATGCGCGGAATCGTTACGCACTTTGCCCAGCGACCGAATTGACGTGTTGCGAGCATTACGCGCGGGCAACTGGTTCATTCTCTCGCGAGCCTTGTTCTTCGAGGCGTTAGGCCGAACAATTGTACCATCCGCAAAAACGGCCGTCGGCATCTGCTTTGTGGTGACGACAGTTGTTGAGGCTCTCGCCATTCCTCCGTACGGCGTGGGGGCGCGTCTCTTAAGCTTCTTTGCCGGGGCGGAACTGGCGCCGGTATTTGGATTCTTGTTGCTGACCGGTCTGGCAGGCGTCGTATTGAGCGCTGTAGTACATGGCACGGCGCGGAAGATTATTTTTTGGTCGTGAGTTCTTTGCGAAAACGGCATTCACATCCTTTTTGGCTAGGCCAGTGCGGGACGCCCTTGAGATTTGTTCTCTTTGAACACGTTCTCCCTTTCGGCCCCCCCCATTTTGACTTGATGCTCGAGATGGGGCCGCGTCGCAGGCTTTGGGGACTACAGACCACATCCGATCCGACTGTGAGCCGGCCCGTTACTGACTGGCAGAATCATGGCACTCATCGCCGCCGGTATTTATCCTTTGAAGGCGACATCGGGCAGGGCAGGGGATCAGTAAGAATAATGGACGCGGGCCGGTACGTTGCCAAAATCAGCGGAGAGGGTATCCGAATAGAGTTCGCAGGACGCTTAGGACGGCGATCATTCGAAATATTTCCCAACAGTTCTGAAAGTCACTTGCGGGCTCACTTCTCTGAAACGACGCACTAAGGCGGGCTAGTGCTCCAGGTGTCCGGACATGAAGGTCCAGAGTGATCATCACAGGGCGCGTATCATTGCTTTACGGGAATCGGCACCCCCTTGGGGGGCTGCCCCGTCGGGCCACCGTCACTGATCTCTCGGCGGCGATCAGGAAACCCCCTTGATCATCTTCTCCCGGTCAACTCAGGCTACCGAAATTGGTGCGAGGGGGGAAACGGGGGCCATACGGAAATCTGCGCCAGGTCAGGTGTACGAGTGCTTCAAAAACATTTTTCTCTAACTAATTGCGGCGAAAGCCCCCTTTGGCTTCCCTTCGCCCCAAAAAGAGCGGCGCGACTCCCCAAAAAGGGGAATCTCCAGGAAGCCGGATCCCAAAACGCACCCTCAAAGAGCCACCGCTTTCCAAAGGGAATCCCCAAGTGCGAGCACGCCCCAAAAGAGAGCCCCGAAAAACTGGCTCCCGAAAAGGCATCCCCAAAACACGCTCCCCAAAAAGGGAACCCCAAAAGACGTCGAGCTTCCCCAAAACCCCGCCCCGGGGCGGCTCAATCGTTAACCCATAAGTCTTTTGCACCAAATCGCCGGGGGCGGCGAGATAGCGATCTCCTTGGCCGTCCGAGACGCGCGAAATGACGTAAATGCTTATTCAAAAGGGTCTTACTCTCGATGGGCGAGGATAGATGAAGAAATCCCTCCGTTGTCTTCGCGCAAAAAAAAGCGTCGCAAGTTCAGTTTTTTCCTTTGCTGCGGCGCTTTTTGACCAAGAAGACCAACGTGACAGCGGTATACATAAAACCCCTGACCTCAGCCGAAACCGGAGGGGCTCCGTACATACGGGCGAAGGTGGCAGCGAAAGCCACCGGTCTTGGGCTAAGCACCATCAGGCGCATTGGAACCCGCCGGTTCGGAAACGCGGACTACGTCCGAGTCCGCGACATCAACGCGTTCATCGTTGGAGAAATACCAGACGAGATTGCGGGAGCTGGCGAGCGACACGTGACCGTAAATCCCCCTGACGAATCCGTTCTCCCTTCGTCACTGACTCAGGCGGGAAATCCCCCTTTTTCGAATTTTTCCCAAGTGGTGCCCCCCAAGGACAACAAAAAAAACCCCAAAACAGTGCAACCGGCAGAGCTCAGTCGGCGGCATCACACCAACGCAGGGGCGACCCTGAAGAGCTAAAACACCTAGAAAGAAACAACCATGGAGACTGAAACCAAAAAAATCACTGAGGTGACCGGGACCAAACGAATAATGGTCAACAACCTCGACTATGTAAAAGTGGGCATGGCGGAACTTGTCGAACCGTTCTCCAAATACGGGCAAATCAAGGAAGCGTTCCTGTCAAAACCAACGGCGGCGGGGAACAAAAATGCCGGCTGGGCAATACTCGTCGTAGATGACGAGACCGCCGATAAGATTCTCGGCGCCACCATCGTAATCGCCAATCGGGTGGTCCGCGTCAGATTGGCGAAGCCAAAAGAGGAATAACCCAGGAACAGCCAGCTTCCGGCGGGCGATGGGGCCCGCCGGAGGCTGGCCGTCGCCACGCAGCCCACATTCCGGGAAAAGGCCGACTCATGACATTGTCAACCCCTCGCCGCCCCGACGGCAAGGACAACCGGGAAGTCTGCGAATGAAGATCGGCGCAGAAAACACCTCCCTGCCGGCAAAGGGGGGCAAGGGAAAACAGCGGATGGCTCGCATCACGGCTAAGACCCTGGACTCTCTGTTGCCAAACGCCGCTGCCTCGTACCCGCGCCACAGCCACGCTGAACTGATTGAAAAGGGGTTAGAGGCGCTGATGGGCAATCCGCAGCCAATCGTCTACTTCTGTGCACAAGACCCGGAGATCCAGATTCAGACAGCCGCCACACTCGCAGCATTCGAGCAACGGATCGAGAACAATGCGAAGGCTATAACCCGGGCGAAGTTCGCAGATGCAAAAGATCAGGAAGCCGGACGAGAAGCCGCAAAAGCATTGCTCGTCCTAAAAGATGATATTCGGAAGAGCGTTAAGGGAATCAGCGAAGACGCGAATCAATTCCGGAATCTGGTGGCAACGCTGTCACCGTTATTGCCGATCGCCGAACAGGGCCTTAAACGCTGGCTCGATTTTGTCCAAGATATCAAGAAAAGGGAGGCCGCCTATAGGAGCAATGGGGAGCAGGCAAGAGCGGACGCGCAAAATGAATTCGCTCAGCAAATTCTAAAGGAAACCTCCGCGCTTCAGGAAATCATGCGAGCGCTAACCCCCGCGGACGGCCCGCCATCGCCATGATGAAGCTGGCTGATCTCCCTTTGGAAATTCTGCAAAGGCTGGATGGGTTGTGGGGACGAATCCGGTATCAGGTCGACAAGGAGGACAAAGATCACGAAAAGAAAATTCTCCATACCCCAGGAAACTATAACTGCGTAGACCAGACCCCGGCCGCGTTCGCGGCGGCGGTCCTTCGGAACGCCGCCCGTTATTGGGAGAGCCGGAAAGGAAAGGTCGGGAAACGCACTTCGATTATTTTTCACGAATTCATCTATTCGTCGTCGGAGGCGGCCTTCTTGTCGAAAACGGAACGCGCCGCAATCGGGGCAGAGATTGTTTCGCTCTTTCCCGACGTTCCCATCCGGCTGGCCTGGCACGAAGACCCCGTGACCGGGAGAAGCGACTTGCACGTTTTGTTCGGTTATCACACCGAGGAAAATCCCCCCCGAGTCTTGCTCAGCGCCCGTTATGGAGCCGGAAAACGCTCCTTTTCATTTACCGCATTCATTACCGAAAAACGGATCAACGAGAGCTTGAATCAAGCGCGAGGCCCGATCGAGAACCGGCTCGTCACCACCGCCGAGGTTGGCCGGGAACGTCGTCCCAAACGAAACCGCGAAAAGCAGACTCCAGCAGACATCCTGATCACGATTCTTGGGCCGGATTGGGATGGGGAGCGGAAAAACCTGATCCCCATCCTGAGAAAGAAAAAGATCGCCGTGACTCGTCATAACGACGAGTTCTTGAGCGTGGTCCTGCCCGGCCGCAAGAGGGCGGTTCGCCTCTATCTGGACGAACTCGTTCAGGCATATGACCGCGCTAAACAGCGGCAAATTGCGGCGGCCAAAACGGCCGCCAGAAAGAAGAGACAGCTCGGCAGCCAGGCGGCTGACGACCTGTAAACGGTTGCGTCAACGAATGGTAAACCATCTCGTTAACGTCGAAACGTACCAGGCAGTTATATCCCGTAAACAAAAGCGTAAACGCTTTGTTGACCGGTTCGTTTACACGAACCTCGGGATATAACAGCCATGGTTAGGGTCGACCCCTAAGACCCGCAGCCACGCTCGAAGACGCTCGCTGGTTGAAGGCGCCAAAGCTAGTCGCGGCGCAGACGCATTTGCGCCCGTCCGTCCGCTCGCGATGCTACGAAAAGACAGCCGGACGGTCGTAGAACGCGCGCAACCTCACCAGCAATTGGACCCGCCCAAAAGCTGCGATCCGGCTTGAGACTTGGCAAGGCCGGATGCGGTCGTGCCGCAAATTGACGTCCCGTGCTCCCCGGGCCGTCCAACCAAAATCGCGGCCCGAAACGCCAACCCGAGCGGGGAAGTCTAAACACCGTCAGAAATGGAAATGCCTGTGCTGGCCTCAGTGCGGAGGGTTGCCGCGCTGGCGCACGGCAACGCTGGCAGGGCTTGTTTCAATTTGCCTCCCGTTCTTCGACCTGTCCTGGGTTTCTTGCCTGCTTGCATCTTGGGATTGGTTCGCCGCCGACTGGCGCTCAAGCCGGAAAACATCGAAATCCCAATGGAAAACACAACATCAAACAAACAGAGAACCTTTCTTTCAACAGACGGCTTGGTTCGTATCACAACCACAACGCGACCGCGGCGCTGGCCACCACACTCCTTCCCCGTCGTCATCGTCACGCTAAAACCCCGAAAAGGAACACGTATCCTGCCCTTGCCTGAAGCCGGGGTAGAATGGATGCCGCGGTACAGCGAAGTCCTGTCGCTGCTTTTGCAAATGGGGTTAACCGTAACCACAGCGCCGTCGGACAAACCAGAAGCGCGGCGTCTGCGATTCGAAAAACTCAACGCCTGGCGACACCGGAGGAATCGCCGATGAACAGTGCAGCCCGACCGGCTCGATACCAACTCTCAGCCTTCCACGAGCTGCGCGAGTTAGCGGCCGACTACTACGACTTTGATTGGCGATCCCTCCCAGTGTCACCGCGAATGAACGTTCTCCTCTGTTCGGGAACCGGTACCGGGAAAACATTCCTATCAGCACACCTGGCACGCGAGCTGGGAATCCCACGCCTGCTCTTAACATTCGGAAATTGGATTGTGAGTGGTGCGCGCGCTCGGGGAGGACTCCAGACGTTGCCACTGTTGTATAGTTTCATCGACCGATACGAACGAGGAATCATCGCGCTCGACGAAATCGACAAGATCGCTTCCCCAGACGGGACAGGCGAGTGGACGCGAGCCGTCCAGTTGGAAATATTTTCTGTCTTGGACAAGGTCGTCTTGCCCGGGATCGTGGAAGCCGGACAGCACGGCGAGGACGGGCCACTATTTACACTGAGGCGAGAGGACATCGAGCGCCGGTTCGCTCGGGGCTACTTCATCGTCGGTAGCGGGGCGTGGGAGCACCTATGGCGCGCGCCAAGCGCGGCTGGCTTCATCCCGCCTTCCAATGCCGCTCAGCGGCCGACATACGACCAGCTCTTGCAAACGATTCCGGCAGAAATTCTGAACCGATTTCGCGGAGAAGTTTTATACCTAGGACCGTTGACTAAGGCAGACTACGAATCTCTCCTTGAGGAGACGTTGCATCGCCTTCCGCAGGAATTCGCGCCGTTCGTTCAAGACGGGGCAGCAAAATCGCTGAATGAAGCGGTTCGGACGCAAAGAGGGTATCGTTGGATCGAGGAATTGGTTGCGACAGCGATTCGCGCTGTCCGGACCTGTCAACTCAACAAGCTTCAAATAGGGCCAGCGCGTGAAATGCTCGATCCGAGTTGAACTGAGGGCGGCTTTGCCGACGCCAACACGCAAGTCTGCTCCTTCTTCGAATGACACAGTTGATAGAATTGTCGCTAGTTCCGAGCGGTACGCATTTGCCTGTCGGCCAGATGCGCTGGCACCTCTTCACTGTTCCAATCTGGGATAGTCGAGTACATGAAATGTGAACCGCCAGAACAAAAACAGATTGGAGTCTTCCTGCGGGATAGCTCGCATCCCTTTCGGCCTTACGGCGCTTGTGTCATCCGCATGCAACCGCTTTCCAATTCGCGGGTCGTGTCGATAGATTCACACGCTTTGCGTATAGCCTTTGTTGCTTCGGAGGTGCGGATTCTTGCCGCCGCGATGAATCGCGCGCATCCGCGTCTACGGACTGACCTGAAGACGCCGATCTACGATGTGAACCGCGGTTACGTTCCGGGCAAACGGGACGTTCCATTTCTCATCGCGCTCGCGGCGCCCGATAGAACGGTGAAGATAGGAATTGAGACGGTAGCCTCGGTCAGACATCCCGTCGTGGAGCTCCGATGGAAGGCTGGATCGGCGGTTCGAAAAGCCGGAGCTCACGTGCGATGGATGCCGACGTGGGCCGAGTTTAGAATTTTATACGCGGAGTTCTCGATTCCGCCGCACTCCGCGCAAGCCGAAGCACCGTTCTCGAAAACTGTTCGGACGAAAAGCGCCGGACCATACCGATGATCACGATCAACTTGGCTCCGCTGCACCCTGTGACCGTAGTCGCAAACGATCAGCGTCGATATCACTTTGCGCGCTTCATCGCGATGTCTGGGCGCTTCATGGTAGTTGAATTACGAAAGACTCCGGAGGACTCCGGCTTTTTGGTGACTCACGTCATTCTCGACCTCTTTGGTCTACTAGGCGTCGTTCGCGTCGGAACCGTCTCTATTCAGATCGACTGTGTTAACGTGTCGTTAACGGGAAAGCGCTTCTTACGATTGCAGCCGACGGACGCCCTAGCGCTTAAGATCCGAATTACACCCTCGCACAAGTAATGATTGCGGATTTGGACACCCCGATGTGTTGCTCGGCGGCAGAACTTGCGGAGCAGGAATACATTGGCCTTCTCAAACCATCACGAAAGCAAATCGCAAAGATGATTGAGCAAACCTTTGATCAGATCTGGCACGCCCGGCATGTGCAATTGGGCCGGCCCGAACCGGGGGAGGAATCTGCCATTGCAATTGAATCCAAGTATCCAAAAGAGTTCTTGACGCTATGTGACGATTGCCTCCTTCGCGCTGAGGGGCGGCTGGGTGCCTTGCGATGGGTACTCCACGGTGCGTTCATCGAAAATTACGACACCTAGGTCGCGTTTTTGGTACACCAACGGGCGCAGCAAATTTGTTAACAACCCGTAGGAGGCCGCGAAATCACTTCGACAAAAACGTCTGATATATGCGAGACTTTGATCCCATAGAAGGGATTCAAAACTATGGCGAACGATGCTCCAGGAATGCGGGGCCACCGGTCTCGGAATCAAGATGGTGAGCTGCGTGACAAACGTGACGACACGCACATGGGCACTATCGAGAAAAAGTACGATCGCGACTTCGGCGTCCGCAGCGATATGCAGCTTGGCACATATCTGCGTGAGAAGGGAATCAAATCGCTCAACGACCTGATTCACAGCAAACGCGGGCGCAAATAACAGAACTGATTCGCATCGCCGATCGCCTTTTTCCAATGTGCCTGGGCCGTCGGCGCAGGAGGATTTGCACGGGCATGAATTTGCCCGGTTCAGGATGTTTTGACGAACTCGGCGCGCACCGACACCCCACACCTTCTCGGCGATCAAAAGAGTTGCGAAAGCCCAGCGACTGCTGCGCATACATTAGAAGCGAATAACCCCGGCAGCGCGGCGAGGCCGCGCCACCGGAGTCTGTTCCCCCCAGAACATTTAGAAATTAAGGGGCTTTAATTTGTGGTCAATAAGGGCCCCCAAAAAACGTTCTCCTAGAGGCCGTGCATAATTGTCGCTCGACTCGGCAATAACGCACTCCCCGCCCTCCATTAAAGTTCTCCATTCTCGATCCAAGCTTTTATTCGCGTGAATTTTGAGTCCGGCCAGCCCCGGTCCACTTTGGTCCGGAGCAGGTCCGCTAAGGCCTGTTCTCGAGTGTACCGGGATTGTTTGAGACCACCCGCCGCGATAAACATAGGGATGAGCTCCGAGTCAGCCGCGGCAGGCTTTTCGTGGAGTAGCGCGGCTTGCAGACCCACGGAAGGATCGGCCCCGGCCTGCAAAAGCATTTCCACTATTTCTTTCGAATTGGTTTGCAGCGCTTTGTATCGTCCCGGGATCTTTTCGCGGCGGGCCTCGTAGGCGTCGTAATTCCAGGCGCCGTAATCCAAAATGGCGACCAAAGGATGCCCGTTGTTTTTGTCGGAACCATTGGGATCGGCTTTCGCGTCCAGAAGCAACCGGACGATTTCCGGCGCGGTCGCGCCGTTCTTGGCGGCCATCGGTAGCGGACGGTAACCGTTGTCCGTGATGTTCGGATTCGCGCCGACATCGAGCAAGGCTTTGACACACTGCGTCGCTCTGAGCCGCACAGCATGAATCAGGGCCGGCGGGCGCGGGTTCGCGCTATTTATACTGGCAGCGGCTCCGTTGCCCAAAAGAACTTTGAGAACTTCTGCCTGTCGAGTATCCACCGATCGGAATCGTTCCACTTCTTCAGGCGAAGGGTTATAGCCGTTGAATGCTTGGGAAACCGGCTCGATGGCGAGGTAGAGAAAGTCGTTGTCATCTTTCTTCGAGATAAGCGGCTTCACTGTGGAAAGCTGGAGCAGCGTTCTGAGATCTTCACTTTTTCCGCTAACGACCGCTTGTCGGATCCGGGCGCGATCATCAGCGGCCCAGGCCGATCGAGCATGGAGCGTTACCATCAGCATGATTGCCAAGCATGGTCGCCAAAGATTGCCAGCGGGGTTGCGTGGAGTCGTTGATCGGGGGCGCATCGCGTGAGCATAGCACTACCGATAGAGAGGTGTAAAGCCCCCATTTTGTTTCGGATTCTAGCGGCATGCAGCCGCGTATCCTGCCGCACTTAGTGAAGCGATTGAGGAGACTTCGTGAGGCGGCAAATCTGACGCAAGAACAGTTCGCAGAGCAAGCGGGCCTGTCATACAAATATTACCAGCACATCGAAGCCGGGCGAAGGCAGGATCTGCGACTTTCGACTTTGGAACGCCTTGCTGACGCGCACCGGATTTCCGTGGCTCAGCTCTTACGTCCGGGACGCTAAGGGGCATCTCGCGCGCACGCGTCCGCGCTTAAGTGATGCGACAATCTTTGCCTCATCAACAAACCCTGCCTTCTGGAGCTCGCCGACTACCGTGATGAGGCGGTCCTGTCGTTCTTGCCATCCGTGACCACGCAAGAGGTGCGCCTTTGATGAAAGATCATCGGCATACCCGCGAAGCGAGCCTCCCTCCCGGACCGCACGAACGAGAGCCGAAAGGCTGTTTTCGTGACCCCAGTAAATGAAGTGCATAATGCGATCCAGCAGAAATTGCGACATCCGCGCTTTGTGTCCTGGAGTTGCACGACTAAGTTCCAGAAACAGTTCTGTCGGCGCGCCACCATGCACGCATCCATCGAGCAGTTTCCGGAGGCTGGCGTCGGTCGGAGGTTCAACAGAAAATACCCTTCGTAGGATGCCCAGTGCGCCAGGCTGAAGGAGTTCGCTTAGGCCCCTAAACTCGGCAGTATCGACCGAGAAGACACGAAGCCCCAGATCCAACCAACGCGAGGCCTCATCCCATCGTTGAAAGGCGATGTCCGACCGAAATGCCAACAGCATCGCTTCAGGTACTAGGTGCCGCGTTTCGGGGGCGTTGAGGAGAAACGCGAGAGCTTCCGCACTGCTTTGCGCCGCACGCTCAATTGCGTATTGCAGAACTCGTGCATTGTCTGGCGGCGAGACCTTCAGGGCCCATTGAAGCCCCTGCAAATTACCCGTCGTAGCCGCGCGGCTCAAGAGGTGAGTCCATTCTGCATTGAAACGGCCGTCCTGTTTGCGTAGTAACGGAAGCAAAGCTTCCGCTGTTCCGAATAAGCTTTTTGCCAAGCACAAGTTCATTAGCTCCTCGTGCGCTCGCTCCACTGGCTTGCGCAGCGAAATGAGACGTGTGCAGAACCGGTCAGCACTAGCAGTGATGCCGCTTCGCAGTACAGAGAGGTAGCGGTTGTCGCTGAGTTTTGAAGTGATTTCGCCCGTCAGACCGTCGCACGCGTCTCGCTTCCTCAATAGACGCCGCAAATGGACAAGCGCCGCAGCCTCCTCGGTCGATCGCCGTTTCGTAATCGGCAAGCCTTTCGCACGTCGACGTGCTGCAGCGGCATCGAACAAACTGCGCATACGAAGTTCGCCCTCGTCCGTCAGCCACCGAAAGGTCGAAGTGCTTCCCTGCTTCGTAGCGAACCGACGCAGCGGTTCGGTCGCGAAGCCTCCACACATGACATAATTGCCTTGTCGAAGCCGCGTTCCGCTTTCAGTCCATTCAAGATAATCCACGCCGATATAAGGCATTCCCAACCATCGCGTTTTCACCTTCCGCCGGAAGACCCAGACCAGGGGAATGGTAACGCCGTCGCGGTGTCCGTGCGCGGCCGAGGGAAAAGCCTCGCGACACGAGTCCCTCATTCAACCAGCGATCGGCTCGGCTTTGCAACGTGGAATGATCAATTACCCGGATGAACTCCCCAAATTCATCGAGAAAGTCGAAAAGGCGCTCCGATTGCTCCGAGAAAAGCGCATCAAAGATCTCCTCGAAATCGTAGTTAGGCCATTGCGCAAACCCCAAATGCTCTCTCCAAAAATTCGACTCCTGTCTTCGGACTACGTCACCGCGCATAGCCCCGAGCGGAGAACTCCACCAAATCGCCACGCCAAGGTGCGTGCTGCCTTCGATCTCTCCTTTAAGATCTGTTCGTTCGATAAACGGTCCGATCAACGGTGAGGAAATGGCAAGCTCTGGGAACATTCTGGGAAAGCTTAATACTTGATGTCGCCGCTAATAGAATCGGCGCTCATTTCAGGTGCTCCCAATTGCGGAGGCCACAGCGTGTTGGACCTGATCGCGAAACGGAATCCACTTTGCCGCCGGAAATACGCGCCCTTTCGAAGCGTCGCTGTCGTTGAGCCCAAGCTGCGGAATTGCCGACAGCTGCTGGAACAAGGCGGTCTTGATCCGGCGTTCGCCCTCATTTTCGCCGAGCCAATTAAAATTCAGCCATAGTTCGCCGTCAGAGAGGACGGTAAAAACAGACCTGTGAGTGATTCGCGGCTCGACAACGCTGAATGAACCGCGGTCCTTTCCATTACCCCACCGCACCTCTACGCCGGTGAGACCCTTGCAGAAATCGTGGAACGACAGAACAGCGGCAGCCGCTTTGCGGTCGAGGCGCTTGGCGACATCCTCACGGAACATTTCAAGGGTCCACGCGCGTCGGCCTCCACTCTTCTGGAGGGTAACCGTCCTTTTCACTCGCCGGGCCTGTTCGGTGTAACCAAATAAAGTGGGCACGACGACGCGCGCGCCATTCAGTTCAAATTGCTTCGCTTCAACGAGGCAGACCTCAGTCCGTTCCATCTGGCTATTTAGAAACGCTACGATACTGCGAAGCTCCGCCGACGCCTGTTCCATGAAGAAGACCAGCCTCAGCTGCCCTTGCGTGATATTATTTTCGACGAGATCAAGCAATCCGTCGACTGACGCGCCAGCCGGCGACTCGAGCCCACGAACGAGTTCGTCGATGTGAACGCCGCGTTTCTGGGCCTGCGCTTCCAGGTATTTGACGAGCGTATCACGAGACAGGTAAAACGAAGCGTTCGCCGCATAGTCGAACATTTGGCCAATTACTTCCCGCCGTGAGCGAGTGTCTTTAAAGCGTTTGCATTCGACCAGGGTGGGCACGCCGTCTTGGTCGATCAGCAGAAAATCCAAACTCCAGCGGCCTTCGCCCGTCCCAGGATCTTCCACATCCATCTCTTTTTTCACTAACAGCCAGCGCCGCGGATTTTCTGGCGACACCTGGTCACCCGGAATCAGGTTCAGGTTCTTTTCGAGCAGATTTTGCAGTTCCCTTTCTTCGTTTATGCAGTGGATCGGGACGAAAGCTGCGGTACTTTGATCAGCGGCGACGGAATAAACGCGGTTCATGAAATCGAGGTGCCAAGCTGATTCTATCGGACAGAACGAGCGTCGCCAAGCCGCCAGCCGCCCATGGAAGGCGGTGAAAGCCGCCCCAAACACCAGTTTTCCTTTGATTATCCGCATTGAATCGGTTAACCACGAGCCATTGTACAATCGCGTTGACGTAATTTTTCAGGCACCCCCCCGCCTCGCTGCTGAGTCGTCACGATTCCTGCCGCGAATTCCGACGCACGGCCCTCTTCTTTGATATGGCCGGTAAAAATATCCTCCTGATCGAGCCGGGGTACAAAAATAAATATCCCCCACTCGGCCTGATGAAGCTCGCCCAGTATCACGGACCGCGCGGCAAGAATGACAATGTCCGGTTCATCAAGGGTGAAGATCGGAGGGTCCTCGATACGTGTTGGGACCGGATCTACGTCACTACACTGTTCTCGTTTGAGTGGCGCAAGATTGCGCAGTCGATCGACTTTGCGGTCGAAGTCTCCGGCGGACAGCCGAACAATGTGTTCGTCGGCGGCATCGCGGCGTCGCTGATGCACGAAGAGTTTCTGAAGGAAACGCGCTGGCGCGGAGTGCGATTCATAAACGGGCTGCTCAAAGAGGCACCGGCGCGCTCCCTGCAGCTGAACGTTTTCGAGGAGGAGCTGTATTCATCTGACGTGTCTTCGCCGCCGATCGAAGATGAGATACCCGATTACAGCATTCTTGCGCATGTCGATTACCGGTACTCCGTGGTCGATGCGTACTTCGCGTACGCCTCGCGGGGTTGCGTCAGAAAATGCAGCTTTTGCGGCGTTCCGAAACTCGAGGGGGATCTTTATGACACGCCGTCGTTAACCAAAATTGTGCGGGGCATTGAGAAAATCTACGGACCAAAGAAGGATCTCGTCCTGATGGACAACAACGTGGTCGCTTCTCCGCGGTTCAAGGAGATCATCGCAGAAATCCGCGACCTCGGGTTCGTTCGCGGAGCGAAACTGAAGCGTGAAAAGCGACCGCCGGTCCAGCGCCGTGTTGACTTTAATCAGGGGGTTGACGCGCGCATCCTCTGCAAAGATCCCATGTATCTGCGCGAGCTCGCCACGATTTGCATCAAGCCTCTGAGGATTGCTTTCGACCACATCGGATTACGAAAGCCGTACGAGACTGCCATACGTTACGCCCATGCCGTGGGCCTCGATGATCTGTCCAACTACATGCTCTACAATTTTCACGATTCGCCGGCCGACCTGTATCAACGCATGCGGCTTAACCTTGAACTTAATGAGGAACTGGGCATCCGAATTTTCTCTTTCCCCATGCGGTACCAGCCGACGAACCGAAAGGACAGGGGATTCGTCGGCGAGAAATGGAACAAATACTATCTCAGGTCGATGCAAATCATCCTGCAGGCAACCCATGGAATCGTCAGCGGTGCTCCGCAGTTTTTTCGACGGGCCTTCGGCGACACTGAGGATGCGTTCACGCGTTTGCTTATTCGGCCGCACAAATTCATTTTTAACCGCGTGTGGTACGAAGAGCTTGGGGGGCGGCACGAATATGAAGAATACCTCGCCGACGCAGCGAAGCTAACGCCGGCGGATCAAACCGAGCTGCTGGCGATCCTGGCGGATTACGAAAATCGGCACCATCGAACCGTCCAGAACAGTATCGTCAATCCCCGCCTCCAACGTGTGTTCCGCCATTACGCGAGTTTGAACGACCAGGAGGAACAAGAGATTTGGCGGACGCAAAAAACTCTGCAGAAATCAGCGGGCCGCGCGTTCGAGGTTCCGGACGACGAGCGAGTTGAAGACGCAGGCCTGGAACTCACAGCTGTTTCGGCGTAAACAACCCAGTGCTAGCCGTCGCGTCTTCGTCCACAAAACGCCAAAAGCTCGAAGAGCCTGCTGTCGTCGGCAAAGACGTCCTCGAACTGCTCAGCAGTGCGATGTACGTCGATCCGCTGTGCATCTACCGTGAGTACATTCAGAACGCTACCGATGCGATTGACGACGCACGGCTTGCGGGTCTCTACGATCAGTGCGCGCCGCGGATCGACGTGATGCTGGACCTGCAGCAAAGGTCGATTAAGATCCGAGACAACGGGATCGGCATCCCTCCAAACGTTTTCGCCCGTCGGCTGACGGCTTTGGGTGCCAGCAAAAAACGTGGGTCCCGAGCACGCGGATTTCGAGGCGTTGGGCGATTAGCCGGACTCGCCTATTGCCAGAAGCTAATTTTCCGAGCGAAGGCGGCTGCCTCACCTCGCGTTTGGGAAATTCATTGGGATTGCGTAAAGCTAAAGAACCTGCTCCGAGATCACACCTATAAGGGCGACCTGCACGGAATAATGTCGGACATCATCGAGTTTGATAACATCTCCAGTGAGGGCTATCCCGAGCACTTTTTCGAGGTCGAACTTCGCGGTGTAAACCGGATAAAGAACGATCTTCTTTTGAATGAAGCGAGTGTCGACGCGTACCTCTCGCAGGTGGCGCCGGTGCCATTCGCTGACGAGTTCGGGTTTGGTGGCAAGATCACCAAGTTTTTGGCCGAGCACGATGCGGGCGAGACGTACGATGTTTATCTTAACAGCCGCAGCACGCGAATCGTTCGACCATTCAGAGACGTTTTTGCGGCTAAACAACAGCTCATAGATCGTTTCGCTGAAATCGCTTATTTCAAAGTACCAGGGATCGAGGGAGAACTGGATGCAATTGGTTGGGTTCTACATCACGGCTATCATGGAGCCTTGCCCGAACGAAGCGGTATCCGAGGTTTACGTCTCCGCGCGGGCAACATCCAAATCGGAGATGAAAGGATTTTCGACAGCGCCTTTCCGGAACCGCGTTTCAACGCTTGGTCGGTCGGCGAGGTCCACCTGATCTCGAAGCGCATCGTACCAAACGGGCGGCGCGACGACATAGAGTACAGCTCGCATCAGCAAAACTTGGTAAAGCACGTAATGCCCGTCGCTAAGCAAATCACCAAGCTCAGTAGGTCGAAATCTGCCGCACGCCACTCTGCGCGGACTGCGGAGTCAGCATCGGCCGATGAACTGACGCTCCAGTTTTCGGATTATCTGAATCCGAAGCAGGTTCACCTTTTGAACCGATGCTCCCCCGACAGAATCGAAGCGTACGTTGAGGTTCTGCAGTTTGTTCAGAAGCATTGCCCCAAGAGCTCGGGTCGGGTGACCGTGAAGCGGATCCTGGAAGCGATTGTCCAACGACTCGAAACCGCAAGGTAACGGGGCCATCAAGTACCCGGTGGGACTATCGCGGGCGGCGTAAGGTAGGCTTTCGGAACCTGGCCATCCAGCTTCTTAATGGGTTTTTGCATTAATTCAGCAAACTCGCTAGTCGAAAAGAGCGGCTGCAACGCAGAGGATTCGAAAACGAATTCCGCACAGAAGTGCATAAGATTTGTCTTCTTTTGATAATAATAGGGCGTTTCAAAACTCACACGGAAGTTTTCGGACCGTCCGGTGTCCCAGCAAAAATATGGATAACAAAGCTTCAGCAGGCCCGGGTGCCCCTTTGCTTTGTGACTCGCGATGCAGTGAGATACGCCACCCCAACCCACTAGTTTGCCGGGGATGTCGTCGGCGAGACGAAGATAATCGTCCAAGCCTTTGTCCTTGAGATTAAATGTCGTGACCAACAAAAACGATCGGCCCGCGCGTCCTTGGTTGCTGATCAGTTTGCGTAACGCTGTTGTGCATCGAGAGGCAACGCGCTCTGATGGATACAGAAAGCCGCCATAAAAGTCTAAATTGTAAAGATCGTACGTCTCGCTCGTCTCGGTGAGATAGTCGAGAATATCTCCTTCGTGCCAGCGCATGTTGACTTGAACATCACGCGCAATGCGCGCCCATTGAATTCGCATGTCACTGAGCACATCTGGGTCACTTTCGATCGCCAGAACATCAGATAAGCTTTCCCTCCACTCCAGAACGTCGAGGTATTCAACGCTTGGCATACCGCAATACTGCAGCCCAGTTAGACCGTGGGCAGCGGCAAACTGCCTGATCCGTCGGGCGTCGCGCCGGCGCAGCTCCCGCTTTTCAACACTGTCAGGAAATCTATTTTCGGGCATTAAGCCGTTCTAAGTGCACCGCGCCTCGCGCTCTTACTCGATGAATCCATGCTGCTTGAATACGTCCTGCACTGCAGACGAAAGCGATTCCACGGTGTCGTCATCCACCATCGACTCGATTACCGCCAGCACGTCGGACAGCAACTTTTCCGCGTTCGGCTCCGCATTCACAGCTGCCTCGCCGCTGTCGCGATTCCGTGATGCCTTCCGTCGATTCCCGTTATTCTGCGGGTCGTCCTTTTGCGCTCGCTCCGCTGCCGCCACGAGCTTCTTGAGAATGGGGATACTCTTTTTCCGCTCCGTTGCTAGCGCTGTAGCGCGAAGTCGAGAGCGAAGCTTGGTCGTCACCTTGCTCGGCGCTTTTTTGCCAGCCGCTAAGTCACTCTTTCCCGTTTGTTTCGACAATCGCTCCTGTTCAACCAAGCTGTCGTAGATGGTCTTGATATCGAAAGTTTCGGCTTTACTCGGGTCCTTCCGAATGGCCGCAGCTTTTTCAACATTAGCGATGAACTTCTTGCTTTCGGCTGTCGCCCGAGCATCTGCGATCCGGTCTTCATAAAAGCCACGGATCGCTTCAATGCCAGGTCGAGATTGACTGTCAATTTCAAATCCACTGCGGGGGGTGTCGGGTCTCAGAGCGGAGTTAGTTATGTGAATCTCTCCGACGTGCCACCCGAGAGTCTCTGGAGACTTGAGTTTCAACATCTTCTTCAAATTCCATTCCGACGCGTCCTCTGCCGAATACGCGCCGGCTGCACCTATAGCGATATTCTTCACCCGCAATCTGAAGTTGTTTGATTCGAACTTTGCTGCGTTAGCCTTGATGCGTTCGGTGCCCGTGCAAAACCACGCAAACGCATAGTCGACGCCATCCTGCTTAATTACCTCTGTTTGAGGGACTGGCAGTCCGGTAGGAAAATGCTTAAAAACTTCATCATCGTCGACTTTGATAGTGTACTGCTGGAACCCGTCGGCGTGCATGCGTAGTTCGGCCTCTACCTTCTTAGCGTGCTCAAACCCGGGATCAAACTTGCAGGGCAGAATCTGACTTACGATGCGCTTCACTTCCTGATTGTTGAGGAGCGCACGGTAATCCGGCATGACATTTACGAGACGGCAGGAGGTGTAGTGCTCCTCTTTCAAGGCGGTGCTTTCTTCGATTCGATAGCGCCCGGCTAATAGCTCGCCGATGTGAATGTTTTTCTCCAGATCAGGCAGCATTTCCGCAAAGTCGATGGTGAGGCGAAAGCGCGTTGTCTCGCCGAATTTAGTGGTAACCAACTCCAGCCGCTCGCAAGCCTGCAGCCCAGCCCAAGTGCCAATTCCTCGGAATCCAGCCCGATCCAGCTCCCCTTTGCCTGACACAGCAATCCGTTTCGCATCTTTAATGTCCTGCAAGTCCATCCCAATGCCGTTGTCATGAATCTCGAGGGACTTGCCGTCGAGAATTCTGATTTGGATTGAGTCATCCACGGCGCCATCGTCTAGCTCCGAAAGATGTGCGATTGCGTCACCCGCATTCTGCACATATTCGCGCAGCACGGCTTCGTGGTTGTAAATTCCCTTTGCAATGTTGGCTAGGAGCCGCGCGCCAACGTCCTGAATAGATGGTTCGTCTTCTACTGTTTTCCAGTTCATAATTTCAGAGCCGCCGCCCGCTGGTCCATACTAGCCACCGACACAACCCGACCAGTGTTTGCTGTCGTTAGGTAGCAAATGCCACGCGGCAGTGTCGAGATCGTTTGCCTGATCGTCTCGGCCCGGAGGCCAACGTTCGCTTTCGCCGCCAAGAGTCGGGCAATCTTGCCAGCCGCGTCGACGGTCTGGAACACGAGCTTTGTGGCGGTATTCGAGAAGGTGACCTCTGAGAAATCGCCTGGCTGCTGAGAAGCAAGCATAACGCCGATGCCGAACTTCCGCCCTTCTCGCAGAAGCCGATCCATAGGAGATCCTTCTGAAAACGAAAGGCGATGCGCCTCGTCAAGGACTGCGAAGCATCGAAGGGGCCCAGGTCCGAGTGATTCCAAGAAACCGATTAAGTTCCAAAGCAATAATTCTGTGACAGCACGTTCGAGCGAAGCTTCCAGCCCCTGGAGCCGTAAAATGAAAGTTCGATTTTGCCCGTTTAGCATAATCGGCCACTCGAGCGGCACGCCGGAAGAACGGAAAGTATTGAAGACAAAGATGGTGGAAATGTGCGAATGCAGTCGGTCGGCAATTCCGCGCTTCGGAAAATCGGGATCAGCAGCATACGCGGCGAGCTTTTCTTGAAGGCGAAAGAATTGAGGTGGATCAATGCTCCACGTACGCGATTCACGTTCGAGAATACCAGCGTCATTCATCACGTGAAGCACTGCTTCCCGAAGCAACGCGTGCTGTTGAATACCAATCTTCGGATACACCCGAGCAAACGTGTCGGCGATCCGCTGCGCCACATTGAGAGGTCCATGGACGTCGGAAGAAAAGATCTGTAACGGATTCAAAGCGAGCCCGTCGCGGCTCGCGTAGATCTCGACGGGATGTGCTAGCTCGGTAAACCCCGCTGAGGCGGAATCGAGTGCAAATCCTTGTCCGTAATCGAAGACAATACTGGGGACATCTTTAGTTGCCAATTCAGCTATCAAGCATTGCGTAGCATAAGTTTTTCCAAAGCCACTCTCTCCGAATATCAGCACGTGTGGATTGGCCGAACCAGTTGGGGGAAACGGATCCCAAAAAACCGGCTGCCCGTCCGAAATGTCGTCGCCGATTAATACTGGAGTTCGTTTCGAATCCGAGGGCTGGAGGATTGTTTGGGGCTCTTTACGCAGATTTGCCGGAAGCGCTCGGGGCGCCGCGGCATCGGCCTCTACCTGCAGTTTCGCCGCATCTAAAGTCGGTGCTCCATACGTCCCCATGGTTACGTGCGCTGCGATTGCGGAAACTTGTGCGGCAGTTACGCCGGCCGCTTCAGCGATTCGGTGACGGTCATAGCCGTCTGCGAGCATACGCAGCACTGTCTCCTTTTGCTCCCGCGACATAGCCATATCTGACATGCACTATCGGTTCAAACGAGCCATATTGTCGAGAGTGCCCAGTCCAAAAATAGAAAATGTAAGGTGCCCGGTCGTTCCCGGCGTAACGATTACCGCAACGGCTTTATCTTACTTACTGCGACTATGATCATATCTGAGGATCATGTTGAGCGGACACCCGTCGATTTTTGGCACGCGCCAGCCGTCATTCAGCCTAACAATTTTGTCTACAAAAGCCTTTCTCAATGGGCGTTCAACACCTCGGTTGGCTGTTCTCATGCGTGTCGTTTTTGTTACGTTCCGTCAGCGGCGACGATTAAGCAGGGACCGTCACTGAAAAGTTACGGGGTCAATGACCCCGACGAGGAGTGGGGCGACTACGTCCTCGTTCGCGCTTGGAACGAAAAAAAGTTTTTGGCCTCGCTGAATGCCGCCGAACGGCTGCCGCCTGCTTCAATCAAGCCGGACAGCAACCGCGCGGTGATTTACTGCAGCACGACTGATCCGTACCAAGTCATTCGTCACCCCGACCCGACGCGCCAACGGGAGTTGGCTGGCGCGGCCCGGTACCTGGTGACCCGCTCGTTAGAACTGATTAGAGACCGCTCCACGCTTAACGTCCGAATCCTAACCCGCAGTCCGTTAGCAAAACTCGATTTCGGCCTGTTCCGCAGCTTCGGAAAACGGCTTGTCTTTGGGATGAGCTTGCCCACCACGCGCAATGACCTCGCTCGCATTTACGAGCCCAAAGCGCCTTCGCCGACACAGCGACTGGCGACCTTAAAAGCGGCTAAAGAGGCAGGATTGCATGTGTACGTCGCCTGCGCCCCAACGTATCCAGAGTGCGATGAAAATGACCTCCGAACGACCCTAAAGGCGGTTGGAGATCTCGACCCGATCACGATTTTTCACGAACCGATCAACATCAGGGCCGACAACGTCGAACGAATTGAACGCACCGCAGCCGCTTTGGGGGTGACACTCAACACGCGCGTATTCGCAAGCCGCGACGCTTGGCAGGACTACGCGGTTCGGGCACTCACCACAGTGGAGAAAATTGCTGGTGAACTCGGCTTGGCAGATCGACTGCACTTATGGCCCGATAAATCACTAGGCTCGAAGCGCCGAGTTGCCCACGCCGCGAGTCCGGCCGAGTTCGAACGGTGGCTGCATCGCTGGTGGCACCGCATCAGTGAGTGGCCGCGATAACGATCACTTGGTCATGAACGCGGCGTGAGCTGCCTCATCAGGAGCAAATAAGCGGGCGAGGATAGCGGTGTCGCTAACTGATGCGCCCGGTGTGAACGTCGAGTGCGGCTTGGTAATGGCGTAAGGAAATGCCGAAGATGGTCGAACTTGCGACGTCACCGCTACAGACCAAAGCGACCACGTGCCCGTCCACGTCTACTATTGGCGCGCCACTGCATCCTCGAAAATAGTCATGACCAGGGTGTTCGACAGGTAATCTGAAGGCTAACAAGTCATCATGACGCTTCACGAACGAAAGCGGGAAGCACACGCGCAGTTCCGTCGAGCACAACTTAACGTCCTTGGTTATGAGCGGATGCTCTTCCCACTTGGGCTTCGTGTGACCGGCGAAGCCGTAGCACGCGCGAGGTTCCGGCTCGGCGATGGCGGTTGCGCTCCAAACGGTGCAAGCGCGGGAATTCGTGATATTCCCCGTGTGCGGGTCGATCTTCTCAAGTCGCGGCTCGAGGTGCGAGGGTACCTCGACATAGGCGAAGTCCACATCCATCACCGTCATCTGGTCGAGCGCTGTTGAGCCAGTGCCCAGTTGGCCTCGCACCAGAAAATTGAGCCCGCCGAGCTTCCAAAGTTTCATGCGCCGGATTGATGGTTCCCATCCGAGGCTCAACGCTAGAGGCGTTGGTTCCTCAGCCGCGTGTGCGACAGTCAGCAATAGCCGACGGCCGTGATAATTCATCAAACATCCCGAAGCCAAGATTTCCGGTAGATTCAACGCGTTGATGGTCGCCAAAGCCACGCTCGAGGTTTCGAGCATTGATACGATTGTCGGCGGCGGCTTTGGCTTCACTGTTGGAAGATATGATGCCTGCGCAGTGGGTTAAATGGCTGCAATCGGTGCCTCAAAATCGGCGCTGAGGTCGCCCTGGCGTTTTTAAGGTACATGAGGCGCTGGCACAGACGTCTTAATGTCAGAATAGAAGCGGATCACCTCAGCCAGATCTCCACCGGCGGCTGCGGTGAATTCCGCTTTGCTACGTCGCGGGCGGCACAGATCCTCGAGAATCACCTGCAGAGGAATCAACTCGATGCCCGCCGCTTGGATCTCGTCGAGCTCCCGTTGTTCATTGATCACGCCATGCACGAACTTGAAACTCCAATCCGTGCCGGGAGACAGACGCGTCCGCAGGGTCTGCTTTGCATCGAGAAAAAACTTGCGTTGGATCCAGTCCGCGATTGAAGCGCGGATATCTTCCGTGCTGCGCCTTTTCGTCGACGTTTTGCTGATTCCACGCTCCTTGGCTAGCTTCGTCGGCAGACCAGCCAGGTAACTGACGGGGCGAAAACTCGCTTGCACCTCAACGTGCCACGCACGCCTTTCGTTTTGATGATCAATGGCAAGAAGGTCCATTTCGTGGACGCCAAGCTTGATACCGCGAATTGTGAAGAAGCCCTGACGATTCAGCCATTCCTCAACCAGTGTTTCAGCGAGCAGCGCCACACCAATGATTATCGCAACGTTCTCTGTGTGCCAACGCTAGGATTTTCCGGGGCTTCCGACGGTGCGCTACCGGCGTTGTTCGGGCTGGTCCTTAGCGGGCAGGGAATGCTCCGGAAAAGATTTCTAGCGGATCTATAAATGACGTCGTCGGCCGAGCGCGCGGTGGGGTGCTCACGCTCTTGAACGAATCCGGTGTTGCCACACCCGCTGCCATAAGAGCCAACTGGGAAATCATATCACCCTCCGAAGGCCGCTTGTTCAACCATTCAGCATCGAAGAATAATGCCGTTTTGGGCGAATTGCCTGGCATGCGTTCGATTCGCTCGTCAGTACGCATACTGCCGCCGGGCAAGAAGGTCGCGACCGGAACGCGGGCCAGAAAAAGCGAGTGGATCGACGACGGCGCGCCGGTGCGGTAGTAGTCCTCCTGATACGGGAACCAAGGGCGCAAATCGTCTTTGAGCCAGCGAACACGCGCACCCTTGAAACGCTTCAACCCAAAGAAAAACTCTAAATCGACACGATCAAGAACAATGCAGTCTAATCCTCTGAGCCACGCTTGCACGGCGAGGTAGTGTCCAATAATACGGTGCTGCTTAGCGCACTCGCTGCGGTGGAATTTATCGCTCATGGTGAGGGATGTCGCTCAAAGCGCGACGGAAGACAACAGCCATGCCATTCGAGAATGTCAGTGGCAATATGATCGCGATCGGTTTGGAGCTGGCGATGCTCAGCGTATGACGTTATAAATTTCCGAGATGCTGAACCGTCGGGCTTTGATCGAGTTTCTTTGGAGCATTGCTACTGAAGGAGGCGTTGCGTCGGACAATCCATTGGCTTCGGACTTGCATGAGTCGCAAATCTATTTCTCCTCTTGTTTCGCACCAAACGGAGACTACGGCGTCGTCACTTTGCTGATCGGGCCGCCCGGCTTTTCTGCGAACATTCACCTCTACTGCGGGAAGGTTATTTCCTGTTCCGCTGCGGTTGATTTTTACGCGCCGGCGCACGTTCGTTTAATTGACCCACTCCGAGAAAGCTGGGATGAGATCGACGTGGTGCTGTCGCTGGTAAATTCCAGCAAATCGCCGAACGGAACGTTGCCTTGGGATTAGCACAGGGACTTCGAGAAACTCGCGGAAATGGGCGCGCCCCAAGCTGCAGAGCCCCTTGAAGGACGCGGCCTTGTGGGCGGCTGATTACCCGAAGAATCTATCCCACCGCCGCGATCCTCAACGTGGCCACTTTGCGGTCTAGAACGGTCGGAATGACGTGGCCGTAGGTCTTAAGAACCAATGCGCCCCCGTCTTGGTGCCCAAGCATTAAGGCAACTTCTCCTGGCGAAAAACCATTGGCTAAAGCAATGCTCGCCATGTGGTGTCTTAACGCGTGAGGGTAGCTCAACCCAATTCCCAAGCCCACGGCGAATTTACGCATGATCCTGCGAACCTTTTTAAACTCGTTATCAAGGCCATGCTCCCAAGTCCAGACGGCCCCCGTTTGCGGCCGACGGGCCCGTTCCCAGCGCCGTCGGAGAAGATCGACCGCTTGGGGGAGAAGCGGAATAAAAACCTCTCTCCCCCCTTTCATTACCCGGCGGTACCGGGCCGCATCGAAGTTTACTTCTTCCCAGCGCAAGAACGCCGCGCTTGTGATGCGAAGAGCCGAATACGCCAGCCACGCGATGAATTGGCCGCGCTCTTCGTCCTCGGCGAGACACATCGCCAAGAAATCTGCCGCCAACTGCGGCGATGGGATCTCGACGCGCCGTGAAGGGACTATTTTAAGAGGAATGCTTTGGCACTCCTTCCAGATCACCTCACCAACCCAGCTTCGATCCAAGCAGTAACCCGCAAACTTTCGAAGGAACCAGCGCAGTTGGTTGGGCGCAGAAATATGCCCGTTTTTCGCGTAGGCGCGCCAAACCTGGACGGGGCGAAAATCTTGCCAATCCGAGCAAAGCCGGTCGAAGATGCTCCGGCAGGTACTCAAATTTCTGATCGTGTCGGGCGACGGAAAGGAAGTGTTCTGGATAAAATCATCCAACGCCACCTCCAAACTCGGTCGCGAATTAGGCAAACCCCCAAGGCTTTTTGGGGTTGGTAAGTCTCCCCCAGAAATTTTTGGGTTGGTCTCACCGCGTTTTAGCCGCTTTAGAGCGGCGCGAGCTTCCTTCAGATTGCGGGTTTTTAGACTTTTGCGCGTTCTTTGCGCGCGAACAGTCCAATCAGCGTACAAAACCCCTTTGGGCCCCAAATACAGATTTTTCTCAATTGCCTTCATCCTAAGCTTTCTGTTTTCAAAGCCGAATTCCGACAACGTCTTTCCAAAAAATGTGTCGAATCTTTCCACACCCGCGGAAAGACCGGGATTGACAAAAAGCGAATGCTTTCGTAATTAGCTTATCGCGAGAGCGATAAGCTGGAGCCGGCAGACGGATTCGAACCGACGACCTGCTGATTACAAATCAGCTGCTCTACCAACTGAGCTATGCCGGCGTTTTCGCGCGCATTGTAACGCACTGATCATCGCGCCACAAGCCGCCCTGACTT
>JBEEHG010000072.1:0-4905 GCA_041167265.1 Verrucomicrobiota bacterium
GTATGCCGCGGCGACTGAGCGCCGCGGCTACAGGTGGACGCTCGTTACGCCGACAGAGCGGCGTCGCTACACCAGAAGACGCGGCGACTGAGCGCCGCGACTACAGCTGGACGCTGGTTACGCCGACAGAGCGGCGTCGCTACAACTAGCAAGACGCGCGGCGACTGAGCGCCGCGGCTACAGCAGTGGTAGCGTTCCGGCATGCGCTGGGGTCGCACGCTCGCATTCCTTGCATTGACGTTGTCGCCGGCGCGCGCGGGCGAACAATCCATTTCACCGCCGCCGGCGGGCAAGTTGTATCAAGGCGTTTACTTTGATGAGCCCGCTCCCGGGCAAGATCCTACTGAGCACGACGTGACTGCGGCCAGGGTTGCCCAATTCGAGCAGGCACTCGGAACAACCACGGCCTGGGTTTTCTTTTCGGACAACTGGTTCGAGTCGAGAGCGTTTCCGCGGGTGACTTGTGATTGGATTCGCGGACTGGGCAAGGTTCCGTACCTCCGGCTGATGTTGCGCTCGGATGCGGAGCAGGATCGCCCTGAGAAAACCTTCACGCTCGCGAACATCGTTGCCGGCAAATTCGACGACGACCTGAGAGCGTGGGCGCGCGAGGCCAGGCAATTCGGCGCGCCGGTTTTGGTGGAATGGGGAACCGAACCCAACGGCAAATGGTTTTCGTGGAACGGAAAATGGAACGGCGGCGCGAAAGAAGGGCCGGCCCGGTACGTCGCCGCTTACCGCCACATCGTTGACCTGATGCGGGCGGAGGGCGCCGCCAATCTGCAATGGGTCTGGCACGTGAACTGGCTCGACCAGCCCGAAGCGAAATGGAACCGGTTGGAGAATTATTATCCGGGCGAAACCTATTGCGACTGGGTCGGGCTTAGCGCTTACGGCCCGCTCACGCCGCAGGCAGTCGACGGCACCGAAAATTTCCGATTCAAAATGGAGGCGGCCTACCCGCGCCTTATCAAGGTCGCGCCGGGAAAGCCGGTCGTGATCGCGGAGTTTGGCTGCACGCTTCATCACCGAAACATAGAGGCGAGCGTGTGGGCCAGGAACGCGCTGGAAGATTTGTTTTCCGGGCGCTGGCCGGCCGTGATCGGTTTTTGCTGGTGGAACGAATCGTGGGAAAACGACGATGTGCGCAAGCACAACACCGACATGAATATTTTGCACGATGCCGCGTTGACGAAGGTGTTTCGGGAGGAGCTGGCGAAACATGCCGACAAGCTGCAGTCCACACCAATATTTTTGGTGCGGTAACGAAAAGCATGTCATCCCGAGCCGCGCAGACGGCGAGGGACCTCACAGTCGTACGGAAATTCACACGAAAAGCGCTTCGCGATGCGCGCACTAAATATGTCGAACAAGCCGGCTGTTATTTGTGTGATCTGTTAGCTATGCGAGGTCCCTCGCCGTCTGCGCGGCTCGGGATGACACGCGTTCATTGCCTCAATCATTTCCGCGCTCATATTGAAACCATGGTTAACGTCTCCATCGAATACACCGGCGATCTTCATTGCGATGCGACCCACGGCCCGTCCGGCTCGACGATCGCAACCGACGCACCCACGGACAACAAAGGGAAAGGCGAATCATTTTCGCCGACCGATCTTGTCGCGACCGCGCTGGGAACTTGCATGAGCACGATCCTGGCAATGGCCGCGCAGGAACACGGCCTCGACGTGAAAGGGATGACCGTGAAAGTCGCCAAGGAAATGTCGAAAGACGCCCCGCGCCGGATCATTGGCCTGCCTTCGGAAGTTCATATTCCGTTGTCGGCGAGTACGCCGCAGCGCGCGCTCCTCGAAACCGCCGCGCTCAATTGCCCGGTCCACAAAAGTCTTCCGCCCGAGATCGAGCGGCCAACGAAGTTCTTCTGGGAAGGCTAATTAGCGACCCCCGCGGTGTCTGCGGAAAGGGCGCGCCTCCAAGCCGTGTCATGTTGAGCGTAGCGAAACATCTCTGACTATTTCTGCGCGATAGACGCCCGGAAAGGATTAGAGATCCTTCGCTCCGCTCAGGATGACAACAACGAGGGATGGCAGGACCAGGCGCGTCGCTTGCCGGGCTACAACCCCAGCACCCAGGCGAAGATCAAAGGCGCGCAAATCGTGGCATCGCTTTCGATCACGAACTTCGGAGTGGAAGCGGCGAGCTTGCCCCAGGTGATTTTTTCGTTCGGCACCGCGCCGGAGTAGCTGCCGTAGCTCGTGGTCGAATCGCTGATCTGGCAGAAATAACCCCAGAGCGGTAACCCGGTGCGTTCGAGATCCTGGTGGAGCATCGGGACGACGCAGATCGGGAAATCGCCGGCAATGCCGCCGCCGATTTGGAAGAACCCGATTGAACCTTCCCGGTTGCGGAGCTTCTTCGCGTTCTTCGTGTAGTACTCCGCCAGCCAGGTCATGTATTCGATGCCGGTCCGCACCGTGTGCACGTTCTTCACGTCGCCCCGAATCACCGCGGCCGCGTACATGTTGCCGAGCGTCGCGTCCTCCCAGCCCGGGACCACGATAGGCAGGTTCTTCTCGCAGGCCGCGACCATCCACGAGTTCTTCGGGTCGATCTGAAAGCTGTTCTTCAGCTTGCCG
The DNA here is from genome assembly GCA_041167265.1 of Verrucomicrobiota bacterium. GTDB lineage: Bacteria > Verrucomicrobiota > Verrucomicrobiia > Chthoniobacterales > UBA10450 > AV80. Next base: position 2,598 of record JBEEHG010000072.1, read on the forward strand.
CTCCGAAGGATTTTATACATGAACTCATGTGGAAAATAGCGCTCTCCGGCGTGGTCGGCCGCGACCCACTCTTCCAGCACCGCCTTCTCGATCCGGCGCATCGCTTCCATCTCGGGGATGCAGGTGTCGGTCACGCGATTCATGTGACGGCCGAGGAGTTGCTGCTCGTCGCTTGGCGTGAGTTGCCGGTAATGCGGGACCCGCTCGTAATGGTCGTGCGCGACAAGATTGAAAATGTCTTCCTCGAGGTTCGCGCCGGTGCAGACGATGAGGTGCACCTTGTCGCGCCGGATCATCTCGGCCAGCGAAATACCCAGCTCGGCGGTCGACATCGCTCCCGCGATCGTCATCAGCATTTTGCCGCCGGCGGCGAGGTGGGTTTCGTAACCCTTGGCCGCGTCGAGCAGCGCGGCCGCATTAAAGTGACGATAACTCTGCGCGATGAATTTCGAGACCGGACCTTTTTTTGCCGCGAGGGCAGCGTTGATCTCTTCCGGACTATTTGAGCGCCGTTTGGCTTTCATCATTTGGAAAACTCACTTCAGAGGAATATCCGATTTGTAGGGCGTTTCTGTGAAACGCCACTTGTTCGGCTGGCGTCTGACACAGACGCCCTACAACCGCCCGCGTCACGATGGCCCCTCCGGATAGAGCCATTTCATGTAATCAGCCACGCCGGCCTCGAGCGGATATTTTGGTTCGTAGCCGAGACCGTTGCGCACGCTGGTGAGGTCGGCCTGGGTAAAATTCTGGTAATGGGCGTGCGGATTATCGATGTAGTCGGGCTTGAAATCCGTGCCTAACGAGCGGTTCAGGATGTCGACCAGCTCGTTGAACGAACGCGCCTGGCCGGTGCCGAGATTGTAAATGCCGCTCTCCTTCGCTTCCAGCGCACGGATGCTTCCCTCAACGATGTCCTTCACGTACACGAAATCGCGTTTCTGCTCGCCGTGCTTGAAAATGCGCGGCCGCTGTCCGGCTTTTATTTGTCGGGCGAGCTGCAACACCATGCTCGCTGGGATTCCCTTGTGTGCTTCCCTTGGACCGTAAACGTTGAAATACCGCAGACCGACGATGATCCAACCGCTAACGTCTTTCGACATGCGGTTGGCGAGGTTATCCATGATGACTTTCGAAAAGGCGTAGATATTCGCCGGAGCGGCGGCGTCGCTTTCGAGGATGGCTTCGGTTGCGGCGCCATAGGTTGCGCCGGAGGAAGCGTAGATCACACGGGTCTTGTTTGGACGGGCGAAATTCAGGAGGCGCCGGAAACTCTCCACGTTGTCGTGCGTCTGGCGAAACTGGTTGTGATCGGTCGTATCGGTGATCGAGGCCAGGTGAAAAATCGCGTCAAATTTTTCGTCACCGAATTGCTCTTTCCAATCGAGGGTCGCCAGATTCTGGGCGACCAAATCGCCCTGGTAGCCGGCGAGGTTCTTGAAATCGCCCGAGCGAAAATCGTCGATGACCGTCAGCCGCGCGTCCGGCATTCGTCCCTGCAAGGCGAGAACCAGATTGGAGCCGATGAAGCCGGCGCCGCCGGTGACGAGAATGGAAGTTGCAGAAGACACAGCGAGAAGCGCGATGTTGCGCGCGCCTGATAATTAAATCCTGAGCAACCAAGCGCAAGCAGCTTGTGTTTCAAGGAGCGGCGGTTTGCAACCGCCGTCTGTCGGCGATTTCAAATCGCCGCTCCTTGGGCAGGCAATGAGCCACGCGAAATAAATCTTGAGGGGGCAAGCGCAAGCCGCTCTACTGGCGGCAGTTCTTTGTCAGTTGCGGTTGTGGAGCGGTGCGAGGAATTCCCGTGAGATTCGGGAGCAGTTGCGCTGCTGTGACTGGATACGATTTCCCAGGGCCAATCGTTCCGCGGACGCGGGACGGTGAAGGCGGGAAAGAGGACGGGGAAGTTGAGAGATGATGGTTGAGAGTTGAGAGCCGCCGATCGGTTAAATGACGGCTCTCAACTCTCAACCAAAGACCCTCAACCTCCCCATAAGCCAGGAGCCAGAATATTTGCCCGTCTCCACCTCATTCGAGCTGAACCCGTAGCCGGGATTCGTTGATCGCGGGCCATCTGCGGCGTGGCAGCTCGGAAAAACTTCTTCGCGAAAAAGAAGAATGAGAGCTGTGGAAGCGCCACCGGCGGCAGCCGGACGACGAGTCTGCCTCTCGAAAATTGGAGGTAACTTGTTATGTCGCAAACAGCGATTGGAAGCGGTGCTGGGTTTTTGTCGGGGAGCGCGCGCGTCTCGCGCGTTGGTTTTGGCGTCTCGCCAAAACAATCTTTTGAGAAGTCCGCGATGGC
>JBEEHG010000073.1:0-78319 GCA_041167265.1 Verrucomicrobiota bacterium
CTGGTCGCGCCGCGAAACCAAAGGAACGTAACGTAACTTTAGATTTAGTGAGTGACTTCCTGGCTCGCGAGAATCGTTTAAGCAGCCGTTGTGCCGCGAGCGATTCGGCGTTTTCGTAACTCGCGAAGGACGCGGCGCCGGCTGCGCCAGATTCGCAGCGATGGCCACGAGACTTTCCAACGCGGGTTTGGCGGAACTACTGGCCCGAAAGGCGGAGACCAGCTCCGGCATTTTGGTGCGCGCGTTTCGGCGCGCCGCCCGGAGCGCGTTTCTCTGGCCCGAATTCGCGAGTGACCTGGTTCAAACCCGCCGTCCTTTGACCGATCTGCAGGGCGTGGGGCCGTTCATCGAAAAGCAGCTTCGCGCCTGGATTGAAAAACCGCCCGGGGACGAAAAGTGGCCGCCGGCGATTCGACGTGATTTTCTTACTCGGGCCGATGCGCTCGCAATCCTGGCGGAAAACCCCGAATGGGCGGAACGATTGAAAGGGGATCTGCAAATGCACACCGGGTGGAGCGACGGTTCTGCTTCTATTCTGGAAATGGCGGAAGCGGCAAAGAGCCGGGGCTACGAGTACATCGCGATCACCGATCATTCGAAAGGCCTGAAAATCGCAGGCGGGATCGATGAAAAAGCGCTGGCAAAACAGGCACGCGAGATCGTTGCCGCGAACCGACTCCTGCGCGGCTCGGGGCTGACCGTTCTTCGCTCGATTGAGATGAATCTAAACCCGCGCGGTGAGGGCGACATGGATTCAAAATCGCTGGCTCAGCTCGACGTCGTTCTCGGGGCATTTCATTCCTCGTTGCGAACGAAGGAAGACCAAACGCCGCGCTACCTGGCGGCGTTGCGCAATCCTGATATCCAGATCCTCGGCCATCCGCGCGGCCGGATTTACAACTTTCGGTTGGGCCTGAAAGCGGATTGGCCGCGCGTTTTTGCTCAAGCCGCGAAACTCGATAAGGCCGTCGAGATCGACAGCTATCCCGACCGCCAGGATCTCAATGTCGCGCTGCTCAAAGTCGCGCGGCAAGAAGGGGTTCGAGTTTCGCTAGGCACCGACGCGCATCATGCGGACCAGTTGGAATTCATCGAGCTGGGTCTTGCCGCTGCGCTGAAAGCGCGCATCCCGGCCGACCGGGTGGTGAACTTCATGCAGGTCGAGGGCTTGCGCGCCTGGGTGGAAAAGCTGCGCGCCGCGCCCGCTAGAATCACTTCTTCGTCTCGTGGCCCCAGATTTTTTCGAGAAAGCTGACGCGACCGGACCCAACATGATACGCCTCGAAATCCGCCGCGTTCTTCAGGTAATATTTCTGGTGATATTCTTCGGCAGGATAGAAGGGTTTGGCGGGCAGAATCTCGGTTACGATGGGCTTCGAAAACCTGCCGGATTTGCTCAGCTTTTCCCTGGATGCTTCGGCTGCTTTCCTCTCGTCCTCGTTCCCGTAGAAAACCGCTGCCTGGTAACTTAAGCCGATGTCGTGAAACTGCCCGTCGGCCTGGGTCGGGTTGATGTTCCGCCAAAAAATGTCGAGCAGTTGGTCGTAAGAAATTTGCGCCGGATCGTAAGTCACTTCTATCGCTTCCCGATGTTGGGTGCGGTGGGCGGAAACTTTTTCGTAGGTTGCATCGTCCGCGCTGCCGCCGGTGTAACCGACGATCGTTTTGACAACGCCCTTGGCGTTATCGTAAGGCGGTTGCATGCACCAGAAACAGCCCCCGGCGAAAACGGCTGTCCGAAGGTTGCTTGTGACCGGCTCCGCTGCCTGCGCCACGACGGTCATCAGGGCGAAGAGTGAAAGCACAAGTTTTGTCATCCTCTGAAATGTCCTCCGATTCTGTCCAAACGATAGCAAGCGAGGGCGAACTCGTCCCGGTGAATTGTTTCGAGCCCCTCAATCTCCAGTCGATCTTTGGCCGGAGCGCACCTTTGGAGGTCGACCTCGGTTGCGGTGACGGGACTTTTCTCGCCGCCCTGGCCGCGGAAAACCCAGACACCGATTTTCTCGGCATCGAACGCCTGCTTGGACGGGTGCGCTCTGCCTGTCGAAAAATTGAACGCAATGACCTAACGAATGCGCGAGTTCTCCGGTTCGAGATCTCCTACGCGGTCGGATATTTGTTGCCGCCGGGTTCCGTCACGGCTTTCCATCTTTTGTTTCCCGACCCCTGGCCCAAACGGCGCCACGCGTCGCGCCGCCTGGTGTCGGAAAACTTTCTCGGCGCGCTTCATCGCGCGCTTCGTCCCGGTGGCATCGTCCAAATTGCGACGGATGAGAGCCCGTACTTTGGCCAGATCACCCGCATGGCTTCGCAGTCCGGCCTGTTCACCCTGAAGCCGAATGCAGAAGGGGCTGCTTCCGCGAGTAAATTCGAATGCAGATTTCGCGCGCGGGGTCTTGCGATTCACCGGCTCGAACTGCGAAAGGTTTCGCCGGTTATATAACTCGTCGCTTCCCATCGATCGGGGAAAATGCGGACCTGGACCGCACCGGTTTCATCTTGTCGAAGCAACGTAATTCCTCGCTTCCGCACCTCGTCGACCCATTCCGGTTTCAGCCGCTCACTGTCCGGAAAATCGCGCGACGTCGCGATGATCGCCTGCGGCCGAACGCAATCGAGAAACGCGGGAGTGCCCGAGAGGCCGGTGTGATGCTGGCCCTTGATCACAAGGTCGGCGCGAAGTTCGGAATGGTGTTGGACAAGGAAATTTTCCGCCGCGTCGCCGATGTCAGACATCAGGAGGGCACGGCGCCGTCCGGCAACGACCAACTCGACGACGAGGGCGTGGTCGTCCGCGCGTTCGCCCTGGAAGTTTGGCGGTGGAAACAGAATCCGGCCGGTGACGGCGCGCGAGATTGTGAATTCATCGCCCGCCTGACACAGGCGAGGGGCGCGTTTCTCTGTTGCCAGAAGTTCGGTGAATTTGCGGTGCAGGACGGAGCGGTTTGTCGCGGCCGTGTCGAATAATTTTCGTGGCCGAAAATCGCCGACGATCGCGCTTGCCCCGCCGATATGCGCAGCACCGCCATGGGTGAGGACCAAACCTTCGAGCCCATTTACGCCGCGACTCCGCAGATACGGATACAACACGCGCTCGTAATCGCGCGCGGGCCCGGCGTCGAACAACCAATCCTGCCCGGCCGCGCGGACATGCAGGGCCGCGCCCGAGCGCAAATCGAGCGCATTGATTTCCAGGAGCGCGCCGCTCGGTCGGTGCGGATGCTCGACATAAAAATGACCGGCGGGAATCTGAGCGAACAGTTGGACGGCCCCGAGGATAAATTTTGTCAGCACCCAATTGGCGTTGTTGAAAACAATGGTTAGCCACGACGAGAGCGGGGCGGTAACGAGCGAGAGGAGGGCGCCGGCGAGAACGAAAAAGGCGATCGGCACCACGACGAGATTGGCGGCCAGCGAGATTAGGGTGACGAGGTGATAGTACCAGAGCATCAACGGGAGCGACCCGATCCAGGCCGCGAACGACACTGCGCTCGCGCGCGCCAGCCAGGTCAGGCCCTTATTCAGGCCGCGGCGGCGCGCCGTGAAAAGAGTCCGCGGCAGAAATGGATCGGCCGCCAGCCGCCGTTGGAGGAAGCGAAATGTCGGCTCATGAAGGAGGAGGATTGCCCCGACGACACAAAATGAAAGTTGGAATCCGACGGCGAACAGTTCATTCGTGTCCCACCAGAGGATCAGAGCGGCGGCGGCGGCGAGGCTGTTAAAGGCGAACGCTTTTCGTTCCACAATGAATCCGCCGAGAAGAACAGCGCTCATGACTGCCGCGCGCACGCTTGAGGTATGCAGTCCGGTGATCGCTGCGTAAGAAAGCAGCGCGGGAATTATGAGCACGGTCGCCCACTTGCGCGGCAGCCGCGCCATCGTCGCGAGAATCCAGAGCAATCGCGCCACGATTCCGACATGCAAACCGGCCACGGCGAAGAGATGCAGGGTGCCGGTCTGCTGGAATGGCTCCTCGATGTCCTCCGCGGTTTGATGGCGGAGGCCGAGCACCATTCCGTTGATCGCGCCGGTGACATCCGGTGAATTCTCGAGGCTGCGGGAAATCGTCGCCTGCATCCATGCGCGCGACTGGTGGGCCGCTCGGAGGAGACGGTTGCCGCCGCCGTGGGCGACCACCGTGCCGTTCTCGGAATAGCGGACGATCAACGCGCGATGAACATCTTCGCGCGCCAGATAAACGCGCATATCGAACTCGCCGGGATTCCGCGGCCCGTCAATCGGTTGCGCGGTTCCGAAGAGCCGAACCTCGTCTCCGAATTCCACCGCGTGTCGCCAGCGCGCGAACAGTTTCGCGCGGCACGGGTGCGATTCGCCATCAATCTCAATCGATTTCGCCTGGAAGAGGAAAGACGCCGCGCCGCGCTCGGAAATTCTGGGCTCGCTGATGACCGCGCCCTGCACGGTCACTGGCCGTGGCGCGTCACCCAGCGCGCGCGCCAATTCCATCCCCGGCGTGTCGAGCGTTCGGGCGCCGTGCAAAAAGAAAAATCCGGCCGCGACCAGTACGTATATGGCAACGGATCGGCGGGATAACCAAGCCGCGACCGCGATCGCAACGAAGACGCCTGTCAGCGTCAGCGAGTGATTCGACCAACGATCGGCCAGGAGAATTCCGATGATTGCTGCAAGCGCCAAACCGAGGAATGGCTGGCGCGGCCATGCAGTCAGCTGCTTCACGTTCCCGGGGAGAAGCGAACTAGTTCAGATTAATTTCAGCTATTCGAGATAAGCGTCAGGACACCGATGAACGCGGCTTCAGTTACCCCTTCGGCACAAAGCCCGCGAAGAACCAGATATCTCTCATGTCAAATCTGCTCTTTCGCAGAACCAGACCTTTACCTTGAAGGGTGTCCACGGACTTGACCTCGGTCCACTCACCATCCCGCTTGCGCACCGTAAGCATCGCGGAACCGAAGTGCTCCTGCTGATCTCCGCCAGGCTCATCCAATTGCGCAAAGGAAAGCGCCATCGTGCCGTCGGCAATTTTATAAATCAACAGGTGCACCAGGACATTGCCCGTCCGACTCATTTTTCCCAGGCCGTAGTAACCGGCAATGGTCAGAGCTTTTGCCCGCTCAAGAGCGAGGGAGTCGTAGGCCCCACCGAGTTCTGAGTGAATGACGCTCATTCCCTGGAGATGTGTGTTCGACAACTGCGCGCGGACGATAACGCATCCCTCCAGCGGAGAGAGTAACAGGCTCTTATAGAATTTAGGGCTGATCGATCTTTGTAACACCTTGTGGGAAATCGTCGGGACGTCGGAGATGCTTCGCCCTGCTGCAAGCGATTGTGTCGCGAAACTGCTGCCCGAGACGCTCACAAGAGTTATCACAGCAAGTAGTGTTAGAGGAGGCTTCATGCGCCCAGCTTGAACAGGAAGAGGAAAGGAGGCCAGCCAAATCAAAGCCATTCGTGCCGCAACGAGCATTTTTGCTCCGCCGCGAAAGCCTTTGATTCACCTTGGCCAGCTTATATGCTTGCCCCGCGTGCCGATTCCTTTTTCGAAAAAAAGCCGGAGGAACGTCGTTCGCCAGGGGACCGAAAACGGTGCGGAAAACAAACGTTCCACCCGCGTCCGGCTCATCCCCAGCGCGGATTGGCACAAGCGCAATTTCCTCACCGAAGTTCTGATTCCGTCGCTCTTCACCAAGCGGTCCGGCGATCAGCCGCGCCCGCAGTTCCCGAAAATCCGGAAAGGCGCCATCGGAATCACCTGGATCGGGCACGCCTCGTTTCTCATTCAAACCCATGAGTTCAACCTGCTCATCGACCCGATCTGGTCGAAGTGGTTGAAAGTCATCAAGCGGTTGAAGCGGCCGGGGTTCGATATTCATCATCTCCCGGAGATCGATTTCGTCCTGGTCACCCACGCCCACTTCGATCATCTCGACCGGCGGACGCTCGCGAAGGTCGCCGCCGACCAACCCATCGTCGTCCCGATCGGCGTCGGAAATCTCGTGCACGATCTCGGGTTCAATATCGTCCATGAGCTCGATTACTGGCAGACCGTGAAGCTGGGTCCGATCGAAGTGTCGCTGACACCGTGCGCCCATTGGGGGGCCCGTTTTCTGGCCGACTTGCACCGCGGCTTCGGCGGGTTCGTCATCAAGATGGATGGCCGGACGATTTTTCACTGCGGCGACAGCGCCTACTTCGACGGCTTCAAGGAGATCGGGGAACGCCACGACGTCGAGATTGCGCTTCTGCCCATCGGCGGTTACGACGCGCCAACCGGCCGCGAGGTCCACATGAATCCGGAGGAAGCCGTCCGGGCGTTTCTCGAATTGCGCGCAAAAACTCTGGTGCCGATGCATTACGGAAGCTTTCGTCTCGGCTACGAACCGCTCGACGAACCGCCCGCGCGCTTGCTCGCCGCCGCCAGCGCCCAGGCCATTCGCGACAAAGTCCTGTTGCTCACCGAGGGGACGCCGGTTGTTTTGTAGGGCGTTTCTGTGAAACGCCTCGAGCGTCACAACTTTCTCGCGGCGCTTTGCGCGGGTGCGCTCGTGACTCTTTTTTGCCTCGCTCTCCTCTGGCACGATCCGCTCGTTTTTTGGAACGACGACTATCAGCTGTCCATCCTTCCCGTTTTCGCCGATGTAGCGCGAAGCTGGTCGCACGGCGAATGGCCGCTGCTCAGTTCCTCCTCCTGGGTCTGCGGCAATCTCGCCGGCGAATATCAGTACGGCACCTTCTCCGTCTTTCTGAATGCCGCCGTCGTTCTCATTTGGAAATTTGCGCTGACATTTCCGCAGCAAGCCGCGGCCCTTTCGATCGCGCACCTGTTCGTTCTCGCGATGGGCGGCTATTTGCTGGCGCGCGGTCGGGATCTGTCGCCGCCGCTCTCGGCGATGGTCGCGCTCGTCGCCGCGCTCAACGGCTGGATCATCTGCTGGGGGGCGACAGATTGGTTTGGCGCGCTGGGTGCGTTCGCCTGGCTGCCATGGGCCTGGTGGGCAATGGAACGGGCGCTCGATCCGCGCCGTAGCCGATGGCGATTTCTTTGGCCCGCGCCGTTTGTGTATCTCGTCGTTACCGGCGGTTTTCCTTACACGGTCCTGATGCTCGGGCTGGTGGCGGCCTGGCTCGGATTGAAGTCGTTAGGCCAAACCCGGAGGTTTTCTTCGATCGCGCCTCTTGCCGCCGGAATCGTTCTCGGGTTGGGTCTGGCCGCGCCGGCCTGGCTCGCGCTGCTCGATTACGTCCTCGGTTCCGCCCGCGCCGTCCAGGATAGTGCCGAACATTTTCAATGGCGGGTTCCGTTCGCTGCGCTGCCGGGCTTTATTTTCCCGAAGTGGACAGTGCTCTGGGCGGATTTTTCTTCTCGCCTCATGCCACATACCGCGACCGAGCTGGCCTGCGGACTGGTCCCGCCGATCGCCTTGCTGGCCGGGTTATTTATTCCCGGCCGCAATTTGTGGCGGCGCATCGGCTGGGACCTCGCTCTTCTTCTGATCGCGCTGGTCCTTTGCATGCTGCCGACGGCGGGCGTTTTCCGCTGGAGCTTCCGGTGGCTGCCTTTGGTTCATCTCGTCCTCGCCCTCTGTGCGGCAGAGTCGTTGCAGTTGTTCGCGCAATCCGGTGTTCGTCTTGCCCGCTCGTGGCTTCCAGCAACGATCACGTTCGGCTCGCTTCTCGCGACCTACCTTTGGATCCCGCCCAACTGCGGCGTGCCGAAATACAACCTGGCGCAGGAGCTCACCCAGGCTGCGCCGCTCGATCCGCAACGCCTCTACCTCAGCATTTATCCCGCGCCTGAGCACGCCTATCGCATCGAAGAACACCCGGCGCCGTTTGGCCTGATCGTCCGTCCAGGGAGCACCTCGATGTTCTCCGGCGTCCGCCTGATCAACGGCTACAGCCCGATCCGCCCCGCCGGCGTCGCGCGAGAATTTGCCGCGGCGATTCACGGCGAGATCCATCCCGACGTTGCCAATCTTACCCTTTACAGTCAGAGCGGTCGCGATGGCTTGCTCGCGCTTCTCGGGATCGACGGAATTATCGTCGCCAGCCAAGTCGCCACGAATCCGTATCCGGACTCGGAATGGGAATTGGCGACAACGACCGGCGAAGGACGCGTTTTTCATCGTCGCGGCGGCCCCCTCCCGACCGTTCGCTCGATCGCGACGCTGCAATCGCGGCCTAACGAACAATTCGGGGAAGCGACTGTCACGCGGATCGTCGATCGTCGAAACGGGCTCGAAGCGGACGTCCAGCTTTCGGCCGGGGATCGGCCGGCCTTGCTCGTGGTGGCGCGACCATTTTTTCCCGGCTATCGCGCGACGCTCGGAAAGGTTGCCTTAAAAGTGGAATCCTATCGCGGGTTGATCCCCACGATTGAAATCCCGGCCGGCCTGAATGGCCGACTCAGATTGTCGTATCGCCCCTGGTGGCTGATGTGGGGCGGCGGCGTGTCGCTATTGTGCACCGCGCTTTTTACGATGGGAAGCGTGCTGGCCGTTCGCGAGAAGAAGCGGAACTGAATCTCAGTAAACGTCGCGCTTGTAGCGCTTGTCGCTCTTGAGCTTCTCGACGTACTCGTTCGCGGCATCGACGTCTTTGCCGCCGTGCTCCTGCACGATCTTGCGCAACGCGGCGTCGACGTCTTTCGCCATCCGGCGCGCGTCACCGCAAACGAAGAAGTGCGCACCCTCGCCGTCGATCCATTTCCAGAGCTCAGCCGCGTTCTCCATCATGCGGTCCTGCACGTAAACTTTTTGCGATTGGTCGCGCGACCAGGCCAGGGAGAGTTGGGTCAGGAACCCATCCTTCTGCATGGCCTCGAATTCGTCCCTGTAGAAATAATTGCAGGCCGATTTTTGCGAGCCGAAGAAGAGCCAGTTTTTTCCCTTCGTGCCGACGGCCTGGCGTTCCTGCAGATAAGCCCGGAACGGCGCGATTCCCGTGCCCGGACCCACCATGATGATCGGGGTGTTGCCATCTTCCGGGAGACGAAACTTCGAGGCGTTCGGGAACACCGGGACCGGGACGTTGTCCGCGCGCTCCGCCAGAAAGGTGGAACAAACTCCGCCGCGTTTCCGGCCATGGCTCGTGTAATGGACAACGTCGATCGTGAAATGCACCTGGTTCGGATGCGCCTTCAGGCTGGAGGCGATCGAATAAAGACGCGGCTGCAATTTCGCCAGGACGTCGATGAATTCCTGCGGCGAAATTTTGATCGACGGATGTTCGGTCAGGAAATCGATCACTTCCATTCCCCAAAGATAACGGTCGAGGTCTTCCTTGCGGGAGGGGTCCAGCAGCTCGGTCAACAACGGCGCCGCGTTCGCCCGCTCCGTAATCATCTTCAAGAATTTTGGCGTCGTCTGGGTGATGCGACAATCGCGGAAGAGCGCCTCGCGCAACGTGGTCTCTCCTTTTGGTCCCTTGACCGGCTCGTCTCCGGTCGCGCAGATCGCTTTCAGGATTTGGTCGACAAGCGCCGGATCGTTCGTCGGCCAGACCGTCATCGAATCGCCGACCTCGTAGTTCAATCCCCAGCCCGTCAGATCGATTTCGAAATGACGCGTGTCTTTTTCCGAACCTTCACCGCACAGGCTTCGGTTGACGGTCAGCTTTCCGGGAAAAGGGTTCGTGCGGGAGTACTGAGAAGCCGGTTTGGCCGGCGCAGCTGGAGTTTCAGTTGCCATGTTGGAGCCGCGATTGGTGATCGCGGCGGTTACGGACCGTCGTTGCCGATGGCGAGGGTGGGACAAACGTCCAGGGCGCGTTGCGCCGCGGCGGTTTCTTCGTCGTTCTCCGGCTGCTTGTAAAAATAAACGTAGGTCTCGTCGTCGTTGTATTTCAAAAGATTCGGAGCTTCATCGAGACAGACACGGCAGGGCGTGCAGGTGTTATCGACGTACCAGGCGCCCTCAACGTTTTCAGGAAGTTTGTTTGCTTTGTCGGCCATCCGGAATTTTTAGCTGAAAGCCGCCGCGGAGAGCAATGCCTTTCTCTGTCAAACTCCATGTCATGCAGTTGTAGCGACGGCGCTCTGTCGCCGTACGGCGCGTAATACGCCGACAGAGCGGCGTCGCTACAACGAGGAGGCCGCAATGTCTTTTATCGTGGCACGTCGCCAAGCATCAAGGAGCGGCGATTTGAAATCGCCGACGAATAAGACGGCGGTTTCAAACCGCCGCTCCTTGAAGTCGCCCTACTTTCGTGGGGGGCTCGGACCTTCGATGGGACTCGGCTCAATGTCCGGCGCGTAGTCGAGAGGCGGCGTGGGACTGACGGTCGCCGCTGGTTCGGGTCCGGGCAGGGGATTCAGCATCACGCCGCTCTTTGTCATCAGCTTCCCGTTTCGCGCCGCCACGTCCTCGACGAAATACAAACTTCCCCAGCGCCGCCCATCCTTCGAGTCTCCGTCCGCCCGCAGATAAAATTTTTCCATCTCATCGAGGTGAAACGGCCGGGAGCCGCGCCGTCCGAAGACCACCGTCTGGCCGCCGGTCTCGTCCACGACGCGATCGCGTTCGAGGCCACGCGAGACGGCGATCGCTTCGCCGTGCGTCGGATAAGTCGCAATCAACCGCGGATTTGGTCGCGGACTGAATCCTTGCGCGCCCGGGACTGTGTCCGGCGAAATAAGTTGGACGATGCGCAGGCCGTTTCGACCATCGGCCACGAGGGCAAACTGCGAGGCGTTCACGCTGCCGATCTGGACCGCGCGGGTATCGTTGAGCTGGCCGTCGCCGCTAAACATCTGGTCCAAACGCGGCGCTTCCGGATTTTCGACGTCGATAATCGCGAGCCCTTCCGGCCCGTTCGCGACATACGCGTAAGTCCGCGCGACGTAGAGCCGGCCGGGGTTTCGCAAACCGACCACAGCGCGACGAATCGGTTCCGGTCGATACGGATCGGTGATGTCGAGGACCTTGAGCCCTTCGCTGTCCGTGACGAAGGCGTAGCGGAACTGGATCGCAACGCAATGCGGATTGCGCAGGAAATCGCCGGTATATTGCCCGGCCAGTTTCGGATTCATCGGGTCCGTGCAATCGATCACGAACAAGCCGCGCGGCGTCGTCATGTAGAGCCGGTGGCCGGCCGCCGTGACGAACGAAGCACCGGTCAGCGCGCCGTCCGGATTGTAGGTGACGTCGCGCTTCAGGAAATTGTTGCCGGGATTTCCGTCGACGAGCGTCGCCACATTCGAGCCGACAAGGCCTTCTTCACGGTCGGAGACATAAACGAAGGCGTAGAAGAGGTCGATTGGTTGCTCTTCATTTTCCGGAATCCGGACGCGCGCCGGATCGAGCGCGAGCGTGCTCGGCAACGCGACCGAAGTCGCATACTTCGTGTTGATTCGCGTTCGTTGGCCGAGCGGGGAGACCGGCGCGCTCACGATCCGTTCCGAAAATCCTTTCTGGTCGATGTTCGCCACGTCGAACACTTCGAATCCGCCCGGGCCGTTCGCGGTGTAGAGATATTCGCCCCGCAAGACGATGTCCTGGATGTCGTGCCCGCTGTGCTCGTGCCCTTCTTTCAGGATCGCGCCGGCCTCGAGGTGTTTCCGGTAGTTGTCCGGATACGCGAGCCTGTGCAGATGGCTGCCGATCGCCGCCTGCGGTTCGTCCGGCTCCGTCCAAATGACCGCGTGAAATCCTTCTCGCCCTTCGCCGACGTAGGCGTAGCGCCCGAAAAAGTTGACCGTCCCGGTGCCGAACCCAAGGAGCTGCGTCATCCAGGCGTTGTTGTCGTTGTTCTTCGAGAGATGGCAGTCGGTGCAATTCTTCGTCGTCCCGACGCTGCTGGTGGTGTGCGGGAAATGCGGGTTGAACGCCTGGCCGCTGTAGCCTTCCGCCGAAAACGTCTGGGCCTGCGAGTAAACCCATTCCCGGTTCGCGTTCTGCGAACTGACCACGACCGCGCTCGAGGACCGGATCACCGCCATCCGATTTTTCTTCACCGTGCCGTCGATGCCGAGCATGAAAACGTCGTCGCGCACGACCTGCGGATTGTAGGTGGTGTAGTTCCGGTCCGTGACGCCCTCGAATTTATTCTGCGGGACGCGCTGGTTCGCTTTCATCGGCAGGTGACAACCGAAACAGCTCGTCGCCCAGGACGTGTGGCAAATCTGGCAATCCATCGCGCTGTTGTCGTGCGCGAGATGGATCCGGTTAGAGACATCCTTGTTATCCGCGGTTTTGCCTGGGCCGGGATCGGCGATCCCGGCTACAGCGCCGCCCCAGGTCTGGCCGTCGCGCCTCAACGTTTTCGCGTAAGCCGACTTCGGATTGTAGTGGTCGGAGAGGGGATCGATCGTGTCCATCGTCTGCGGAATTTCCCAGCGCATTTCAGGGGACATGACCGACTGCTGGTAGAGCCGGGCGCCTTCCCAGACGAAGCGCGGCCCCCACGGCGTGTTGCTGGTATTGCCAAGGTCGACGGCGCCCGCGTTGCCTGTCGTTATCAGGTTTGGTCGCTGGGTAATGGTGCCATGACAATCGATGCAGTTGATCGTGGTCGCGTTGCGCGGCTCGCCGTAGAGCATCCCGTTGCCGTGCACGTCCACCTCGAAATGGCAATCCGCGCATTGCATTCCGTGCGCGAGGTGGACGTCCTTGAGATGCACCGCCTTCGCGAATTTCTGCGGATCGCTGTCCGGGATTTTGTTGTCGTGCAGGTCGAGCAGGTTGCCTTTGCGATTGTGTTTGAAAATCGCGCGGAACACCCAGCCGTGTCCGTGATAGTCGGCGAACTGAGTGTGCTTCAGCTTCGGGTTCAGCTCGGAAACCTTGTCGAGAAATTCCTTGTCGCCCCAGAGTCCCTTGGCCGCGGCCGCTTCCGGATTGCTCTGGGTTTCGATCACCAGCTCGTCATCCGTCGGATTGCGCTGCTCCTTCGGATACATGAATTCGCCGTCCGTCTCCTGGTCCCACCAGGTGTAACCGAGATACGGGTTCACGAAGAGGTTGCCCTGGTGCATGTGGCAATTCATGCACTGGCTCGAGGGGATCGAGCGCGTGAATTGGTGGGTGACGGGATGGCCGCGCTCGTTTTTCGGAATCGTTTTGTCCGCGGTAAAGGTCAATCCCTGGTGGCCGTACTTGCTCCAGGAGCCGGAGTTCGTCGGCGAACGATCGTTGGCGTAAACGACGTGGCAGGCGGAGCAGCCGCTCGAACGATAATCGCCCGCGTGATCGTTCGATCCGAGAAACCCGAGAAGCGGATCGTGCAGCCGGGTCTTTTGAATGCCGAGGAAAACCGGGTCGGTGCGATTCAACGTCCCGAGCCCGCGTTCCGACAATCGCCGCAACGGTTTGCCGTTCGGTTCCTCCGTTGTTGGAATCCCGAGCTGCAATTGTTTTTCGCCGCCCTTCTCGAAGATGCGGAGGATGTTGCCCGGATTGCTCAGGTTGAATCGCGGCACCGGATCGAGAAACGGCAGGATGCCGTGGAGCTTCGTGTCTTCAGGCGTGACCGGCGTGTAATTGATGAGGCGGAGCGGCGCGCCATCCGCGGCGTAGGCCTGGCCGAAGCGGTAGTTCTTCAACCAGAACCCGCTATTATTATAGAGGGCCGCGCCCCAGAGCATCGGGCCCGTGTTCATCATGCTGTGATCGACCCGGTTGATGATGTCGTCGTGACACAGCCCGCAGGCCTGCTTCGCCACTCGGAGGTCGCCCGGGTTCATGAACCGGATGAACTCAGCCGATTCGTGGTTTAGCCAGACATTCGAGTTCGGCGGGTTCGCCGAAGTTTTCCAGAACTCCTTGTGTCGCGGCTGGACATGGGCCTGTTCTTTCGTGAGTCCACGCCGCGGATTTCCTCCGTGACAATCGGTGCAACCGAGCACGACATGCGCTGCCCTGTGCATGGGCTCGACACCGGTGTGGCACTGGTTGCAGCCCGAGCTTTTCGCGTCGGCCGCGGCTTGTGATTGGTCGATCCAGTTTTGTTTCGGACGAGAGGCCGGCGCCGTGACGGTGTAGTTCGGCGGCAAGGAAGTAGGCGGACCGTAGCCGGCGTCGCTGTGCTCCGCGGAAGCTCCAAATCCCAAATCCCAAATCCCAAGGAAGCTCCAAATCCCAAACCCCAAAAAGCACCAGCGCACGATGATCCGCCCCCTAGGAACTTGGGATTTGGGATTTCCCTGGGATTTGAGATTTGGGATTTGGGATTTCATCAGTAAGTGAGCGTCAGCGTCAAAATCCCCGAGTAGAGAAAATCATCCACCTTCCCCGCTCCCGGTCCGGGATACCCGAAAACCGGATTCGTGTTCGCGCGATAGATGTCTTTGTAGCCCTGGCCCGGAACCAAAAATCCCGCGCCGGCCGTCACGATGATGTTGTTCGTTAAGAGCGGCCGATACTGGATTCCCAAACTGCAATCCAGCCCGATCGCGTTGCTCGTATGGTTCGTCATCAGCACCTGGCGAATCGTTTCGGTTTCCGCCATCCAGATGTAATTCACGTTCAGGAAGGCTTTCAGTTTCGGCGTGATGTCGGCATCGTTCCCGTACCCCACAATGATCGTGCCGGGATTGACGAAGTTCGATTGCCCTTCGCTTTTGCTCGTCCGCAAATCGATCACCAGACTGTCGCGCTGTTTAAAATTCACCGACGTCCCGCCAAGATTGAATCCCTGGTGGACGAAGAAGCTGAACGGCCCGCCGACAAAGAACGGTTTGTCGAAGATCGTGTCGAACCCGGTGCCGTGTGAGTCCCGCGGATCGTCGTCGCCGCTCGCGTAAAAGCCGGAAAGCTTGAAGCGCAGCCAGTCCTTGTCGATCGACAATTCGAGCGCCGCCATCTGGGCGTTGATGTCGACCCGCTGCTGCGCGATGCCGTTGAACTCATCGGTTCCCAGCACTTCGTAAAGCGCGTGGCTGATATTCAGCTTCCCGATGTGACCGTCGCCGGCCCAGCCCAGGTAATAGGCATGGACGAAATGATCGCGGACCGCGCCGATCGGAGCAGGGCGGGTGATGAAATCGTTTTGGTCGTAATGCCGCGATCGCTCGTCGAGGTTCGCGTGGAAACTGAGCTGCGCGGTGTAGCCTTTCGCCCCGAAATCCTGGCGGAAAACGTTCAGGATAAAGACGCGCTGATCGCGGTCGTCGAACTTGTTGAGATCGGAATAGGTGTCCTTCTCCCGCATGTCGAACGCCATGAAGTTGTACTGCCACCGGTTGTTGTCGTAGTTGCCGAAAAGCCGCAGCCCGAGATTCGAGTCGTTGAAAATGAAGCCGCGGAAATCGCTCACGAACGGCTGGATCCCGAAGCGCGAGGAGAGGAAATCGTAGTTGTTCGTCAGGTCGCGGATATGGACTTCGCCAAACGCTTCCTGGAGCGCGTACCAATCTTTTTGGCGGGTCGTGTAACGCGAGACGGCGAGATCGCCCGGCAACCGGGTCAAGCCAGGGCCGAGCCCGGAAGTGGGATCGCCAAAGGGCGGGAAGGTCAGCACAGGCGGCGGCGCGGTGTAACCGGGTCCGCGCGGATCGGGATCGAGCGCGTTATTTTCCTTTACCCGGATGTAGTTGTGGTTCGCGACGAAGAGGAGGCGCAGCGCCCAGACGACCGGTTTGAATGCGGTCTCGCCTTTGAAGAGATCGACGCCGATCGAGAAATCGTTGGAGAAAAACAGCTGGTCGCTCCGGCCGAAAAATTCGGAGCTGTTCGGCCGGGCCGTGCTCACGCCGCTCGGGATCGGCAGCTTGCGCGTTTCAAATTGGAAAAAATCGTTGAGCGTCAGGTTGAGAAAAATGTCCTGGCCGATGATCGGCGCGTCGCCCTTGAGCGTGCTTTGCAGATACGGATGCCAGTAACGGAGCCGGCCGGTTTGATACGGCGTCTCGGTCCGCGGATCGGCGTAACGCTGCCATTGTCCGAACCCGATGAACCAGCGATTCGGCACCGGCTCCGAGCCCGGCAACAGACCGCGCCCGCTTTCCGAGTCGGGGTATTGTTCGTAATCGAGCTTGTGACGTTCCGGCTCCATCTCGCGGACGCCGCGGCGCGGAAGGCCGAGGGAACGCGGAGCGGGGCCGCTGTATTCCGGCGGGGGCGACAGGATGGGCGGAAACAAATCGGGTGGTTCGATCGGCTCGAGAAGATTGCCGCCACCGGGATCGGGATTGAACTGCGACGGCGGCAACGGCGGATCGAGGATTTCTTCCTGGCCGAAAAGATAACGGCGGCTCTGCTTAAGCCGTGACTTCACCCGGTAGCCGTTGATCTCGACGTTGGCTTCCGGCCGTTCGCGAACGATCTCCACGGTGGCGTCCTTGCTCTCACCAAGATCGATATTAATGACGTTTCGCTTTCGGTTTCGGTACGCGTCGACGGATGCATCTTTGCTGTCGCCGAGGTCGATCGTTACGTCCGCTGGTCGCTTCCGCGGAAGGCGCTTCGGGGCTGAATTGATTTCGACCTGCACCCCAGGATCCAGTGCGGGACTATCGTCGCCTTCCATGCGCAGATTGCCGCCGGCCCACGCCAAAGCGGCGAGAGCGAAGAGCAGCCGCCTGCTTCGCGCTCCGCGCAATGGCCGACACGAGGGCATAGGGAGGCGAAGAATGCCGGAAACCGCTTTGCGATTGCAAGCTTAAGGGCCGCGCGGAAAAAGCGGGATTTTCATCGCCGAAGCTCCGCGTTTTTAGTATGAAACCCAGCCCCGTGAAATCGCGTGCCTTATTGTCATTCGCCATCGGCCTGGTTGTCTGGCCCGCGATTGCTTACAGCCAGCTGACGGCCATCGACGTCCAGACCATCATTAATCAGGCGACCACCCGGGCCATTCAGATTTCGCCGAACAGCGTCATTGCCGTAACCGATCGCGAAGGCGACGTGCTCGCGGTCTGGAGCGTGAACGGGACGCCGCCGAGTGCGCTGGATATTTCGAGCTGCGTCTCGAAAGCCGGGACCGCTTCGTATTTAAGCAGCAACCAAAACGCGTTCACGTCGCGGACCGCCGGCTTTATCATTCAGCAACATTTTCCGCCCGGCGTCCGCAACACCGCGCCGGGCCCGCTCGTGGGCGTCGGCCTTTCCAATCTCTTCAGCTCCGACATCAACAAATTCCGCGCGCCGGGGAGCGTCATCTCGTTCAGCCCGACGCCCGGCCTGACGATCGTTCCCGTGTTCGGCACTTCACTCGACGGTTCCCCCGGCGGCGTCCCGCTTTACAAGAACGGCATCCTGGTTGGCGGCATCGGCGTGACGGGCGACGGCAGGCCGGGCCCGGTGGTGTTTCGTTCCCAGAATCCCTTCACGTTTATTCCGGACTACGACGTGGATGAAGAGGTCGCGCTCGCCGGCCAGACCGGGTTCCGTCCTTCGCGCTCGATTAGGGCCGACAATGTTTACATCAACGGAATCGCGTTGCCCTACGTGTTGTCGCCGGCGCCGAGCGTTGGCGGGACGCTGCAAGGCGCGGCGGCCCCGGGATTCGCCGTCATGGCCGCGCCTGCGCCATTTGCTTACCCGATCGCGACCTTTGGCGGTGTCCAGGGCGAGATCCGGCAGCCGATCATCAGCGATCCGATCTCCACGCCGATCAATGGCCAGCCGCGCCTGACCGCCGCTGAAGTGGCGAGCATCATTAATTTCGCCGCCGCTCGCGCCCGCACCACGCGCGCCGGCATTCGTTTGCCGATCGGCGTGCCGATGCAGGTTTTCATTACCGTTTCCAATAACCCGAACAATCCCGCGGTGAATCCGACCTGCCTCGGCGCGTTTCGCACCGGCGAAGCGACCTTGTTCAGCTGGGATGTCGCCGTCCAGAAAGGCCGGACGGCTGTTGGCTTTTCGAACAACTCCCTCGCCATGTCGACGCGGACAGTTGGTTTCCTCGCGCAAACAAAATATCCGCCGGGGCTCGACGTGCAGGACCCCGGACCCTACTTCGGATTACAGGAACAATTCTCGGGGTTCAATCGCGCCGCGCTCCCGAATTTCGTGCTCGACGCTTCCGGACTCGACCCGCGTTTCCCAAACGGCATCACGATTTTCCCCGGCGGTTTCCCGCTTTATCGCAACGGCCAATTGATCGGCGCCATCGGCATCAGCGGTGATGGCGTCGACCAGGATGACATTGTCGGCGCGTCCGGCACCCATGACTTTCTGGCGCCGTTTTCCATCCGCGCGGACCAGTTCGCCTATCTCGGCGCGCGCCTGCCCTACGCGAAATTTCCCCGCGATCCCGACGGCACCGACGGAAGCTTCGAGAACCCGCCTTTCACAGTCGTCGCTGAAAACCTGGCCAACATTTCCACGCGCGTTGAAGCCGGGGCCGGAGACAACCGGCTCATCGGCGGCTTCATCATTTCCGGAACGGCGCCGAAGAAAGTGATCGTGCGCGCGATGGGCCCGTCGCTTGGCGGTTTCGGCGTAACCTCGGCGTTGGCGGATCCGATCCTTGAATTGCACGACGCGACTGGCGCCGTCATCGCAAGGAACGATAACTGGGCCGACACCCAGGCGTTCGAGATCAATGCGAGCGGAATCCCGCCGGCCAACGAACTGGAATCCGCCATCGTTAAAACCCTGCCGCCAGGCGCGTACACCGCTGTCGTCGATGGCAGGGACGGCGGCACCGGGACCGCGCTCGTGGAAGTTTACGATCTCAGTCCGACTTCGAATTCAACTCTCGGCAACATCAGCACCCGCGGCGCGGTCGGGCCGCAGAGCGATGTCATGATTGGCGGGTTCATCATTAGTGGAAGCAGCGGGCTTACCCGTGTTCTCGTTCGCACCGTCGCTCCGTCGCTTGCGTCTTTCGGCGTCGCCGGCGCCATGCCCGACCCGACGCTGGAACTGCGGGACGGAAATGGGAGCTTGATCGCCGCGAACGACAACTGGCGCGAAGGTCCCGAGCTCGAGATCCAGGAATCGAAACTGGCGCCCACGAACGATCTCGAGTCGGCCATCATCACCACACTTCCTTCGGGTCCCTACACCGCCGTGATTCACGAGCGCACTGGTCGAAGCGGAATCGGTCTCTTCGAAGTTTACAATCTGCAGAATCCGTAGAGCGGTCGCGCTTGCGCGGCGCCCCTCCG
Source organism: Verrucomicrobiota bacterium (assembly GCA_041167265.1). Lineage (GTDB taxonomy): Bacteria > Verrucomicrobiota > Verrucomicrobiia > Chthoniobacterales > UBA10450 > AV80. Next base: position 19,037 of record JBEEHG010000073.1, read on the forward strand.
CTTTCGCATGCTGAGCTCATGCGCACCTGGATTCAAACCACAAGACGCGGCCGGATCGCCCTGGCCGGATTAACGATACTGATCGCACTCGCCGCGGGATTCGCCTTTCGGCAACGAGCGGACGCCGCCACTCCCGAACCCAAGACCGTCGTCGGCCCGGTGCGACAAATCGTGCTTCCGACCCGCAAGGACACCTTGCCCTACAGCGACGCCGTTCTCGTCGGCAATACTCTTTATCTCGCGGGTCGCATCGGCATCGATCCGGAAACCGGCAAACCGCCCGCTGAACTGGAGAAAGAAATTCGTTTCCTGCTCGACGGAACGAAGACCACTCTCGCTGCGGCCGACCTGACGATGGACGACCTGGTCTCCGTCCAGGTGTTTTGTCCGGACCTGACCTTGTACGAAAAGTTCAACGAAATATACCGTAGCTACTTCATCAAAGATTTTCCCGCGCGCGCCTTCATTGGCTCCGGCCCACTTTTGCGCGGCGGCCGCTTCGAGATGCAAGGAGTCGCCGTCCGGCGCTAGAGGTCAGTCGGTGGAACCGCTCGATCTCTTCTATCACCTCGCGGCCGCGGAGCCGTCCGCTGAACCTTTCCACGTGTCGCTGTAGATAATCAGATGTTGTTTGGGGCATCGTCGCATTTGGCGTTCTCTTGAAGGAACGTCATTCGTGCCTTTGACTGCCACCTCGCTCGAATTGCTGGGCAAAAAGCCGGTCGACCTCATTCAAGTGCATAACCTCACCGATTGGGAGACGCAGCTGACCACGTTGAACGAACGGAAGAAGCAAGGCCGGATTGGTTACAGCGGCATCACTGCATCCAGAATGATTCGGAGCCGCGATACCACGCCCATGCCGTTTGTGTATGGCTTACAATTGAGTTGCGAAACAAACACGCGAACTCTCTCAGAGCATTGTCGTATTAGTCAGTAACAACGAAGGCGCCGTTCGAATAACGAAGGCCGGTGTTACCCAACACCCGCTAGGCCATGTGAGCGAGTCGCTCCTTCATTGCAGTAGCGGACCCCCAAGACGACCCCAACCCCCCCCAACCCAAGACGCCAGGTTCCGGCTACCTCCAGGAACCGGACGCTAACCTACAAGGAATAGAAACATGACAGCCGACCTAAACACTAACGAAGTGATTCTCCGTCCAGGAAGCAAACCCGAGGGCAGGGTGAGCCATCATTATGGGCCCTCGGTAGTGATCGGAGACGTGGGGCCTGCTGCGGGCGTGAGGCGAGATGCCGTCCCGGAATCCGGGGCCGCTGGTCTGGACGCTATCGGCCGTGCTGGACTGGCAGCTTTCAGGCTGCGCCAATCGGAAGTTTATCGTGCCGCCAAGGCAGCCAGGCCACACGAAGGCGTCACATGGGATACCGGCGGTATCCGGGGATTGCTGCCACCTCAGCCGCCTAAGGTGCTCGCGCGGAAAAGCGGGGCCCGTGACATGGGCGCCGCGGCAACCGCCACGAGCGCGCAGCTTACGGGCAAGGTGGCAGTAGGCGTTGTGATTGTTTCCGGTCCCGGCATCCTGGCGTTTTCTAGCGCGGAGATAACCCAGGTTTACGCTGAAGTGCAGAACGGCCTAAGTTGGCTTGGTTCTCAAACCGGTGCTCCGGCCCCCGTGAAATTCTACTACGACCTCCACACGGTCGCCTTAACTTTGCCAGACGATCCTGGCGGACCGGATATGGAAGGCTACTGGCGGGTGCCCACGATGGCGGCATTAGGCTATGCGGACCCGCTCACCTACGTGAACAGTATCAGGACCAGTCTCTCTACTGATTGGGCCTACTGCGCTTTTTTTGTGAAGTACTCGCAGACTTGGTTTGCCTATGCTTATCTCGGCGGCCCTTACCTGTGCATGCAGTATTCAAACGATGGCTGGGGACCTTCCAACATCGACCGCGTCTTCGCCCATGAGTCCTGCCACATCTTCAATGCCCCGGATGAGTATTCCTCCAGCGGTTGCAATTGCACGTCCACATTCGGAAAGTACGGGGTAGTAAACGGAAATTGCCAGTCTTGTGCGCCCGGCGGTGGCGTGGCCTGTCTTATGACGGCCAATTCCTGGGCGATGTGTCCGTACACGCCATGGCATCTGGGCTGCCCTGGATTGACCACGCTTTGGGGCACTGGCGACATGGGCCAGGGTGCTGGCGCGGTGGGGTGGCTCGTTGCAAACGTCAGCGGCGACGCAAAAAAGGAGATCATTCAGCCGTGGTCCAACGGAGGGGCTCTTGGTTTGATCACATATGGCTGGAACGGGAGCGCGATGACGACGTTGTGGGGAAGTGGCAACATGGGGCAGGGCGCCGGGGCCCTGGCGTGGCTCGCTGGCGACGTTAATGCGGATGGCAAGGCGGAGATCATTCAGCCATGGTCCAATGGAGGGACGCTTGGCATGCTTGTCTACGGTTGGAATGGAAGCGCCATGACGACCTTGTTCGGCAACGGCAATATGGGGCAAGGTGCGGGAGCGCTGACCTGGCTGATTGGCGACATTAATGGCGATGGCAAAGCGGAGATCATTCAGCCCTGGTCCAATGGCGGCAGCCTGGGCTTGATCGCCTATGGGTGGAACGGAAGCGCCCTGACGACCTTGTTCGGCAACGGCAATATGGGGCAAGGTGCGGGAGCGCTGACCTGGCTGATTGGCGACATTAATGGCGATGGCAAAGCGGAGATCATTCAGCCCTGGTCCAATGGAGGCAGCCTGGGCTTGATCGCCTATGGCTGGAACGGAAGCGCGATGACGACCTTGTTCGGCAACGGCAATATGGGGCAAGGTGCGGGTGCGGTGGGGTGGCTGGTGGGCGACGTTAATGGGGATGGCAAAGCGGAAATTATCCAGCTCTGGTCTAACGGCGGCCGGTTGGGCGTTATTGTCTATGCTTGGAATGGGAATGCACTGACGACGCTTTGGGGTAACGGCGACATGGGGCAAGGCGCCGGGGCGCTAACCTGGTTGATCGGCGACGTTAACGGTGACGGCAAAGCGGAGATCATTCAGCCTTGGTCCAATGGCGGCCGTCTCGGCTTCCTTGTTTACGGCTGGAATGGAAGCGCGATGACGACGGTGTTCGGAAGCGGCGACATGGGACAAGGCGCTGGGGCGATTAGGTGGCTTGTTGGCGATGTGAACGGAGACAATCGCGCCGAAATCATCCAGCAATGGTCGAACGGCGGAAGGCTAGGTAGCCTTGTCTACGGATACATGAAGCCAGTGTAGAATTTTTCATCTCTTCAGAGCACACTTCGCAAGAATCGATGCTCGATCCACCTGTTGCCGAATTGTTGGTCATTCTCGCCGAGGACGACCTTGGGGCTCGCGGTACGCTCGAGCGGGAATACCGCTTACTTCAGTCTGGCTCACCCCGCGTGCTCGTCATTCAGAGACCTGCTTCGAATCTCGCGCCCGTTTCAAGGTTGCCTGGCGTGTTGACCGCGACAGAGAAGGAGGTCCCGGAAGCAATTCTGCGCACCCTTGGCGCAACAGAGAGACAGTGGATCTCGGCGTGGTTCTTCCGGAAGCTGAGAAAGCAGCGACTGGGTGAGGGCCTGTCTTGGGATTCCCCTGGCTTCTTGCCGCCTGGCCAGCCGCTTCCTTAGTGGGCGGGCGCTTCCGGACACCAGCTCTCTGGACCGAACTGGTTGCCACGTTAACCAACCCTTCTAGAATCTGGTGCGCGGATGTGAACGCAGACGCGTTCATCCAGAATGGCCGACGAAAAACCACACGCGGCGCAGCCGCCCTACGAAGCCGCGCATGCGGAACGGGCCACGACCGCTGAAGGGACCCTGGACCGGCCGGCGGCGAAACACGATCCTTATGCGGCGTTTCGTTTCAGCGGGTTCGTGTTCTACACGACCGGCAACCTGGTTTCCGTGATCGGTCGCCTCATGTTCATCGTGGCGATCGAATGGGAGATGTACGCGCGGACGCATTCTGCGACCGCCCTGGGACTGGTGGGATTGGTGATCGCGTTGCCGGTGGTGGTGTTGTCGTTGCCGGCCGGGATTGTGGCGGATCGGTTCCCGCGGAAACGCATCGTGCTCGTGAGCCAGGCGCTGAGCGCGGTCTGTTCGCTGGCGATGGCTTTTGTTTCCTGGAACCACCTGAACATCCCGGAGTCGGCTGCGCTGCGAGCCGGGAATCGGTTTCTTTATTCGATCGCCACGATTTTCGAGCGCCATACTTATTTTCATTTCGACGATCTCTCGATCCCGCTCATCTATTTGATCCTGCTGGTCTCGGCGACCGGCCGGACATTCGGGTGGGCCGCGCGGAGCTCTTATTTTCCGCAGCTCGTCCCGCGGGAAGTTTTTGCGAACGCCGTCACTTGGAACAGCAGCGTGTTCCAGATCGGATCGGTCGTGGGCCCGGCGCTTGGCGGGCTGCTTATTGTCCGGGCCGGTTTTCCGTTCATCTACGCCCTCGACGCCGCCTGCGCATTTTCATTTTTTCTGCTCGTCCTGCCGATCCGGAGCAGCGATCGCGGAAGCAGCACTGAGCGCAACGCCTGGCGGAGCCTGATGGAAGGGCTGCGTTTTATTCGCGGCAAACAGGTCGTGCTCGCGACCATCACCCTCGACATGTTCGCGGTGTTCCTCGGCGGCGCGACGGCACTCCTCCCGATCTTTGCCGACCAGATCCTGCACTGCGGACCGATCGGTCTCGGCTGGATGCGCGCGGCGCCGGGGATCGGCGCATTCATCATGGCGCTCGTGATCGCGTATCTGCCGCCGATGAAACACGCCGGCAAAATGCTCCTCTGGTGCGTGACCGGATTCGGCCTGGCGACGGTCGTTTTCGGACTATCCCGTTACCTCTGGCTTTCTCTTGCCATGCTCTTTTTCACCGGCGTGTTCGACAGTGTGAGCGTGGTCATTCGCCACACCTTGCTTCAACTCGTCACGCCCGACACGATGCGCGGCCGCATTTCCGCGGTGAACAACATCTTCATCGGGACCTCGAACGAGCTCGGCGCGCTGGAATCGGGGTTAACCGCGGCGCTCTTTGGCCCGGTCATCTCGGTCGTGGCGGGCGGCATCGGCACGGTCCTGGTGGTGCTCGGCGTCTGCTGGAAATGGCCCGAGACGCGGAAGATCGGCGCCCTGGATAAGAATCTGCGGTAAGGAAATTGTAGGGCGTCTCTGTGAGACGCCGGGTTTGGCGTTGGCGTTTCACAGAAACGCCCTACAAATAAGAGTGTGAAAGTCGCCGCCGCTCAAATCGCCTGCGCGCTCGGTGACGTCGCCGCGAACGTGCGCAAGATGCGCGACTTTTCGGCGCGCGCGAAAAGGGACGGCGCGGAGCTGATCGTTTTTCCGGAGGCGTCGGACACCGGCTACTCGCTGCCGGTCATTCGCGAAAAGGCCAAGCCGTGGACCGAGGGGGCGGTTCCCGAGCTTCAAAAAATGGCGAAGGAACTTTCGATCGCGATCGTGGCCGGCGTTTCCGAGCGCGATGGCGACGCGATTTACAATTCGCAGGTGTTCATCCTCCCAGAGGGCAAACTGGTCGCGAGCTATCGCAAGACCCATCTCTTCGTCCTCGCGCCAAGTGATGAGAGCAGCTGCTACACGCCGGGCGACAAGTTCGTCAGCGTCGCCGCGGGCCCAATAGTTTTTGGGTTGGCGATCTGTTACGACATTCGGTTTCCGGAAGTCAGCCGAGCGCTGGCACTCGAGCATGGCGCGAACGTTCTGCTGGTCTCCTCGGCCTGGCCGCTGCCGCGCGTCGAACACCTGCGAGCCTTGGCGATTGCGCGCGCGATTGAAAACCAGAGCTACCTCGTCCTTTCGAATCGCACCGGAGTCGATGCGGGCGTCACCTGCTGCGGAACGTCGGCGATCATCGATCCGTCCGGCGTGGTCCTGGCTTCCGCGTCCGGAGATCGCGAGGAATTGCTGATCGCCGACATCTCCCCGGAAGCTATTGCCGCTGTGCGAGAGAGGATGCCGGTATTCGCCCATCGGCGAACGGATTTGTACGGGACGCGTAACTAGGCGTGTCATTCCGAGCCGCGCAGACGGCGAGGGACCGCTCAGTTGAAATTTGCGCTGCCGCGAAACATCAAGCACACAGTGACGGAGGGCGCCGGACGTAACGCGGAAGCGATTGAGCTCAGGAGAGGTCCCTCGGCGTGCTTCGCCTGCCTCGGGATGACGCGCTCTTAGAAAGGGCGCTTTCTAAAACGCGGCGTGGAATCCGATCCTCGCGTAGGGCGCGCCGCCGTCCTGGTGGTAGCGAACCTCGGTGCGATGGAAATCGAAATTCCGGAATGGAATGTATCCGCCTTCGAACGAGAGCTTGACTGCGGTGGACAACTTCCATTCCAGGCCAGCGCCGACCCGCAATTCTTCGTAGCTGATCGACGCGTGATTGAGCGAAGGGTCGCCGCGCAGGGTCCCGAAATCTTTTTCCACCCGGTAGCTGGTCAGGCGGACATCCGCGCCGGCGAAGATCAGCAGGTTGCTGTTCGGCTCGAATTCGAGGCGGGGCGTCGGCACGACAGCGTTGAGCGTCCATTGCGGGGCGAATTTCCAACGCACGCCACCGCCGGGCAGGACTGGAGTCTGGCGCAAGGCATCGACGCCGATCCCGAACACGAACTGGAGGTTCGAGCTGTAAATGTAGGTGCCGCCGATGAGAAACGGCACGTTGAAGGTGTCCCGGCCGAAGTCGTCAAAGTCGGTCCCATAGAAGCCCGGCTGCGCCTCGATCCGAATGAGGAACGAATCGGACAACTCGGTGTCGAGCCCGATGATGAGGTTGGTCGAATGAAGATTGTCGGGGATGGCCGCATTTCCGCCGAAGCTGAATGAATAGCGTTCCGTCTGCAGACCGAGGCGCAGGATTCCGATCTTCGTCATCGGCGTGAGGACGAAACGAACCATCCCCTGCGTTTCGTGGAAATCGCTGATGACCAGGTTGCCGCGCTCGCCGCGCTGCACATCGCCATTGCCGACGTAGGTGCCTTCGACATCAAACTCGAACGGGAAAGACGAATGCGTTTCCACCAGCGCCACATCCTTGTTCTCCTTGCTCGAAAAGGTTTCGACCTGGACTGCGAAGGTGCGCCCGGCGGTGAGGCCGAGGCAAAGTGCGACGAGGCTGGTGACGATTCTCATTGGGCTACGGGAAACGGGTGCCGGCTAGACTGCCTACCGGACCGGGCCCGTGTCACGCCGAAATAACGAACTAGCCTTCGAAATATCCCGCATCAGGGCGGATTCCGAGGCGACCCGCTCGATCCCATGGAGGGAGGCGATCGCCGCCGACGAGATGAAATCGCCCCGCCACACGAGCGTTGCCGGCCGTCCGCCGACGTCCACCGGCCACATTTGGTACAACGTGAGACCGGCATAATAACCCCCGCTCGCATAGTAGAGAGCATCGGCCGCCTGAAAGGTTCCGTTTGCCCCGGAGCGGCGGAACGACGCGCCCAGAGTGAGGACGCCTTGTTCGTCGGCGGTCAGCAATTCCCAATACTGCTCGCCCTTGCCGCTGAGCACTCCCGAGAACCTGCCGCTAACTTTGTCGTTCGCGCCGAGCAATGCGTTCAACTCCTCGGAAGGCCGGATATTCTGGCCGGTATGATCGTAAGGAGGTTGAGACGAACGGCCGGCACGGGCGCGCGCGCTCAGCACTTCGGCCCAGGCGGCCGCGATCGGTCCCGCCATGGTACTGCCGCTCAGGTTCGCAAACCGTTTTTCTTCCTCTTTGCTGATCTGAAGATCGGGCGAGAGTTTTTGCGTCGCGCTGACGAGCGATTGCACGGCGCTATTATTCGGCGCGCTGCTGAGGCGCGAGAAATTCGCGGCGGACGGCGAAGAGGGAAGATCGGAATGGATCAGGACTTTCAACTCGGAATGGCGGGCCGGGTTCCATTGCCGGAGGGCTTCGCTGACCCGGGCGGGAACTCCGGCGACGACGAAGCAGGCCTGCGCGGAGATGAAGTGGCCACCGAGGGGCGCTCCGTGCGCGACTTTCGGTTCGCCCTTGGCGAGGTCGGCGACGTTCACATTGTTAAACACCGAGAAGCTGCCCAGTTCCGCGGCGGGATCAGCGGCCGGGGCCTTGGCAATCGCCAGCGAGATCAGGCAAAGGAGAGAGAAAAAGCGCATGATTTTTTGGACGGGGTGAAAGCCCAATGCTTCACCAATTCGTTTTCCGTTTGGAAGAAGGCACATCTATCCCATAGTGCTTCGGTTGCAACCGAAGCAGCGTAATGTGGGAGCCGCCTTTGTGCGGCGACTGGATCGGGGCACAGAGGCCCCTCCCACATTTCAATTGCCATGAGCGAACCGGCCATCCTTCTCGACCGCCTCAGCAAGTCGTACGGCGACACGGACGCAGTCTGCGACCTTTCGCTGGCGATCGCGCCCGGCACGATCTTCGGATTCCTGGGCGCGAACGGCGCCGGCAAGACGACCACCATTCGAATGCTCTGCGGCCTGGTTCATCCCACCAGCGGCAGCGCCCAAATCGCCGGGATGGACGCATGGCGCGAACGCCATCAGGCCCGCACCCAGTTCGGCTACGTCGCGCAGCGTTTCAGTCTCTACCGCGACCTGACCGTCGAAGAAAATATCCGCTTCTTCGCCGGCGCCAGCCGGGTGGCGCGAACCGAACTCCCGGAGCGACTCGAGCGGCTCCTGAAATTGACCGACCTCGAAAAGAAACGTCACGCCATGGCCGGCGAACTTTCCGGCGGCATGCGTCAGATGCTCGCGATGTCGTGCGCGCTCGTCCACGATCCGCCTCTGCTGTTTCTGGACGAGCCGACTTCCGGTCTCGACCCGGTCCATCGCCAGCAGATCTGGGATTTGCTTTACGATCTCGGCAACCGCGGGATCACGATTTTCGTCACGACCCATTACATGGATGAAGCGGAACGCTGCACCGAAGTCGGGTTCATCGAGCAGGGCCGGCTTCTGGCGAAAGCGCCGCCGCGCGGATTGAAGGAGAGTTTCCAGGCGAAGCTCCTCGAGATCGATGTCGCGCCCGTGATGCCGGCGCTGGTCCGGTTGCGCGAAGTGCCGGGAATTCTCGGCGTTTCCCTCCGAAGCGGCAGCCTGCGCCTTTACGCGGCCAATGCCGAGAAGCTGGTCGAAAAATGGCAGTCCAGCTGGCCGTTCGAGGATTTGGAATGGCGCGGCCATCGCTGGGTCGAGCCAGACATGGAAGATGTTTTCACCGCGTACTCGCAGGGGTACGATGCCCTCCTCAAACCGCGATGACCTTGCAAGCGTCAACGAAGGAACGTCGCTTCTGTAGCCGCTTCGCTGTGCGAAGCGCCGGGAGCTGGGTCGCATCACCCGGGCGCCGCCCACAGGGCGGCGGCTACAGAAGAACATGAACCGCACGTCGCTGAGCGCCATTCTGAGCGTCGCTTACAAAGAGTTCCTCCACATTTATCGCGACCGCCGCGTCCTGGTTTTGCTGCTCGTTCTGCCGCCGGTCTTCACGCTCGTGTTCGGCCACGCGTTTGAGGCCGGCGAGCTGAAAGGTGTCCCGGCGTTATTGATCAATCGGGACCAGACCGAACGGGCGGAGCGTTTCATGGAATTGATCCTGGCCAACAAAACGTTCGCCTGGCAGACGCAGCCACCGTCGATCACCGACGAAGCCGACCTGCTCGGCCACGGCGTGCAAGCCGCGCTGATTGTTCCGAAAGGATGGAGCGACAGCGTCGTCGCCGGCGCGCCGATGCCGCTCCAGCTCTATCTCGACGGCAGCGACACGAATACCTCCGAGCAACTCGAAGGCAGCGTCCAGAAAACGCTCGGCGATTTTCAACTCAGCGAACGGACCGTCATGATCGACGCCTTGCCCGAAGATGTGTTCGAGCTGGCGAAAAAATTGCCGGTCGACGTCCGGAAACAGTTCACCTCGATGATGGAGCCGTGGACGACTGCCCCCAAGGTTCTCTACAACCCCCGGAGCCGCTTCATCGATTACGTCGTGCCCGGCGTGATCGGGCTGATCCTGCAGTTGATCACGGTCACGCTCATGGCGAGCACGCTCGCGCGCGAACGCGAAGCCGGGACGCTGTTCCAGCTCATGGTGACCGCGCTTCGCCGGCGCGAGATCGTGCTCGGAAAAGTTTTGCCCTACCTCGCGATCTCGATCGTGCTGATCCTGTTCATTATTCTGCTCACCGCCTGGCATTTCCAGGTGCAATTCCACGACTGGGGCGCGCTGGCCGCGATCTGTTTCCTCTTCCTCCTTTGTTCGCTTGGACTTGGGTTGCTGATCTCCGCCATCTCGCGCACCCAAACGCAGGCCATCCAGTTTTCTGTCTTTTTCCTTTTGCCGGTGTTCGTGCTCTCCGGTGCGTTCGCGCCCCTGGAGCAGCTGCCCCGGCCCATTCGCTACATCTCGGAATTATTTCCGCTGACCCATTTCTGCCGCGCCTTTCGCCTGGTGAATCTTTACCGCGCCGGCTTCGAATTCTACGCCGCGGATTTGATCACGCTCTTCGCCGGCGTCGTGATTACGTTCGTCGGCGCGGTGTATCTCCTCCGGCGGATCGAGCAGTAGACGACCCGCCCTCCATTGTCATGTTGAGCGGAGCGAAACATCTCTGTCCATTTCCGCGCAGGGACAACCCGGAAATGTTCAGAGATCCTTCTCCCGCTATCGCGGGATCAGGATGACAACCTTGGGGAAACTTAGAACTTCGCCTTGAATTCGAGGCGCAAATACGGCGCGCCATCGGCCTCGTATTTCACGTCGGCTCGATGGAAATCAAACTTGCGCTGGATCGCGTAACCGGCGCCAAGGTCAAACGACACGTTGTTGCAGGGCGAGTAAATCAACCCCGCGCCAACCCGATACTCGGAATAATCCACCTGCGCGTCGTTTAGTCGGGCGGGAACGATGGCGTTGTTTCGATCGGTCCGAAAAGAGCCGCCGGTCAATTCCCCGCCCGCCCAGAAATCCCACTTGTCGTTCGGCGAATAAATGACCCGCGGCTCCGGCAACATGCCGATTATTTTCCATTGGTCGTTCGGCTCCCAGATCAAACCGGCCAGCGGAATCACCGGGAAACGCCCGCGAAGAAACGCGGCGTTCGCGCCCGTGAAAAAGTAGAGATGATCGGGCTGGAGGACCCAGATGCGGCCGAGCGTGATCGGCACGTCGAAGGCCGCGCTGCCGAAATCGTTCTGGGTGTAGATGCCCGGCTTGATCTGGATGAACGCGCCGACGTCGTTGTTGTGCATGTAATCGATACCGATGACCGCGGCGACGCTTTGGAGCTGATCGGGCACCGGGGCACCCGTGCTGCCAAAGTCGAACCGATCGTAGGCGATGCCCAAATGGAGATAAAGGTGGCCGCTGAGGAAAAATCGGTGGCCGTAGCCGAATGAATTATACGCGGCGGATTGCTCGCCGAAACTGCCGTGCCGATGGAGGTCGCTCTCAAAAACGTAACTCGATTCGACCTCGACAATGTCCAGCGAAACGGCTGTGTCTTTTGCGTTGTCGATCCTGCGAACGACGGCTTCCTGGGCGCGGCTCCAGCCGGTAAATACGAGAACCAGGAAAGCCGCGCAAAGCTGGAATCGGGTGGAGCGTCTCATTGGCAAAGATCGTAACTGATTCGGGCACCGGAAGAAAACGGATTTGTCTGCGAGCATAATTTGTTGTTCAAAAGCCGGATGAAGAAGGCGATCGACCATCTTGCCCGGACGGATCCACGGTTTGCAGCCCTGATTGCGCGCTGCCGGCGTTTCGACGTGGCGGCGAACGAACTCGTTAGGCCATTCGACGCCCTGGCGGAATCGATTGCCTACCAGCAGCTGAGCGGGAAAGCCGCCGCCACCATCTGGGGCCGGGTCCGCGCTCTCTACGGCAAGCGCAAATGGCTCGATCCGGCCGCCGTCCTCAAGACTCCGGATGAAAAGTTGCGCGCCTGCGGGCTCTCGGGAAGCAAGACCGCGGCGTTGAAAGATCTCGCTGCGAAAACCCTCGATGGGACCGTCCCGTCACGTCGCGAACTCGTCCGGATGACGGACGAGGAAATTATCGAGCGGCTTACGAAAGTCCGTGGCATCGGCCGCTGGACGGTCGAGATGTTGTTGCTGTTCGATCTGGGGCGGCTCGATGTCTGGCCGGTAGCCGATTACGGCGTGCAGAAAGGTTTCGCGAAGACGTTCGGAAAACGAAAGCTGCCCACGCCGAAGCAGTTCATGAAGATCGGCGAGAAATGGCGGCCGTACCGTTCCGTGGCTGCGTGGTATTTCTGGCGGGCGCTGGATGCGCCGGAGAAGGAGATAAAAAGCCGGTTCGATTGAAGTTGTAGCGACGGCGCTCTGTCGCCGTATAGACGCGTTGCAACAGATGAAGCGTTCTTACGCCGACAGAGCGGCGTCGCTACAACAAGCGGGCTAGGCATTGACTTTCCCCCGGTCGCCTCATACAACCGACGTCATGATCCACGTAGCGCGCGATGGGGCGAAGCTCGGTGAGTTTACCCTAGAGCAGGTTCGCGAGGGGCTGAGCACAGGACAATTCCGCGCCACGGATTTGGGCTGGCAAACCGGCATGGCCGAGTGGCGGCCGCTGAGTGAGATCGCGGGCGCCACCGCCGGTGCGCCTCCAGTCGCGGCGGCGCTCGCAGTCGCAGACGCCCCTGCCGCCGGTACTGGTTTGCCCTGGGAAAACCGCCAGCAGATCGGTCTCGTCAAAGCCTGGCTCGATACCGTCAGCCTCCTGATTGCGAAACCGAGCGAAGCATTCGCGATGATGCGTCCGGAGGGCGGAATGATGGACCCGCTTCTCTTCGGCCTGATCGGCGGCTGCGCCGGTTCGATTGTCTCGATTCTTTTCCAGGCCCTGTTGCGATTCATTCCGGGCTTCGGCGGGCGCGACGATCTTTTCAACATGTTTGGGATCAGCCAATGGGTTTTCCTTGTTATCTATGCGGTGCTGTCGCCGTTGTTCGTGCTGATGGGTTTGTTCCTGGCCGGCGCGCTTCTCCATGTCTGTCTCATGCTGGTGGGCGGCGCGAACCGTCCCTTTGAAACAACTTTTCGCGTGGTCTGTTTCACCGCCGGCGCCGCCAATTTGTTTTCCATGATCCCGATGTGCGGCGGCCTTATCGCGGCGGTCTACAACGTCGTCCTGGAATGCATCGGCTTGAGCCGCGCCCATCAGACCACGACCGGCAAAGCGCTGATGGCGATTTTTCTGCCGCTGATTGTTTGCTGCGGGGTGGCGATTATTTTGGGAATCGTGCTCGGGGGATTTGGCGCGTTTTTGAACAAGCACTGAGCGCGCGAGTGCTCCGGGCTCCAACCGATGCGTTTTGTCTGGCGACGAATTCCGCCGGATAACTTCAACCACGAGCTGGTCTGGCTCGCGGTTTCGGTAGCGGCGTTGGTCGGGGGCGCGGTGTGGTTACGCCTGGGTTTTCCTACCTTGCGCTGTCCTTTTCTGGCCGTGACCGGTTATCCCTGCCTCACCTGCGGCGCGACGCGGTGCGCGATCGCATTTCTCCACGGTAATATCGGCGCGGCCTGGTCGTGGAATCCGCTGGCAATGGCGGCGTTGGCCGGCGTCGCGTTGTTCGATGCTTACGCTGCCGTGGTTTTGGTAATGCGTGCGCCGCGCCTCCGGGTCGTTGATTGGACGCGCGCGGAGAAGAATGCGCTGCGCATTGGGGTGCTCGCGCTGATTGCGGTGAACTGGGTGTATCTGCTGGCGCATCGCGCGCAGTTCTAACCCGACCGATCGACTCGCCGCCGTTCTTCCCTTGCCCGTCGCTGTCTTCATCTTTACGGTCGCGCGATGCGCATTCTGGTCACGGGCGGAGCAGGATTTATCGGCTCGCACCTTGTCGACAAATTACTCGCGACCGGCCACGAAGTTTCGATCCTCGACGATTTCAACGACTTTTACGATCCCCAGATCAAGCGGGCGAATATTGCGGGCGTTGCTGGTGAGGTTGCGATCCATCGCGTCGACTTGCGCGACAGCGCCGCGGTGGACCTGCTTTTTCACCGGGAAAAATTCGACGCGATTGCGCACTTGGCGGCGCGGGCCGGCGTCCGGCCATCGATCAGCCAGCCGCAGCTTTATTACGACACGAACGTCAGCGGCACGCTCCATTTGCTGGAAGCGGCGCGCCGCACGGGGATCGAGCGCTTCATCTTCGCGTCGAGCTCGTCGGTTTATGGACTCTGCAAGGAAGTTCCGTTCTCGGAAGATTTTCATCTCACCCAGACGATCAGCCCCTATGCGGCCACCAAGGTCGCCGGCGAATTTCTTTGTTCGACCTACTCGCATCTTTACCAGATGCGGATCGTCGCCCTGCGCTTCTTCACCGTTTACGGCGCGCGGCAACGGCCCGACCTGGCGATCCATCAATTCACCCGGAAGATCGATGCCGGCCAGCCGATCGACCAGTTCGGGGACGGCACGACCCGCCGCGATTACACTTACATCGACGATATTATCCAGGGCGTGATGGCGGCGTTGGATTACAACGGGCCGCTCTACGATCTCTTCAATCTTGGCGAGAGCGAGACGATCCAGCTGACAGAGCTGATCGCTGCGATCGAAAGTGCGCTCGGCAAAAAAGCGAAGATCAATCAACTGCCGGAACAACCCGGCGACGTGCCGCTGACGTGCGCCGACATTTCGAAGGCGCGGAAACTCCTCGGTTACAATCCGACGACGCCGTTAAGCGCGGGACTGCCGAAGTTTGTGGAGTGGTTCCGGGGGCAGAAGCCCGGAACATAGGCCTCTGGCCTGTGCGCTCAGCGGACATGTTGCCCGCTGTCGTCAAGGGATCAGCGGAGTGAAACTCCGCTGGGCGCACAGGCCGAAGGCCTATGTTCCGCCCTTGCATTCGGCCCTCAAACAGCCATAATTCCCGCAGATGTCGGGAATGTTCTTCGTTAACCCGGGCGTCCGCGTTTCGCGACGAAACAGAGTTTCTCAAAGCCGAGTCCTGTCGGTCCTGTTTCGTCGGTTGACCGGTGCGGACTGTCGTCAGTTGCGAATGGGTTCCCGATTCTACGAGGCGGAGTTTCCTTTGGCGCGGCTGATTGTTTACCGGGTCCTGCTCTTTTTACAGGGTGGGAACACGACGGGTTCGCCGACCAGGGACTGTGCATCCAACGATGCGCTCCGCCCATTTAACAACTGGGTAAAACCTGAGGATCAATATGGCATCTTATCAACCTGGGAGAAACGGCCGGCGTTCGCGCGGCGGCTCCCGCAGACGGGGCGACAATCGCTCCCGCCACCAGAACGCGCCTACGCGCGCTCCGGTAAAAAAATCGCTTCTCCAGCGATTCATGGACCTTTTCACCGGCGGCGGGGCCAAGCCCGCACCGAGACCGGTGCAACGAGAGCAGCAGCCGCAGACCCGCGGCAATGGCGCGGAGCCGAGCTCCCGGCCTTCGCGTAAACCGGAAGCGGTCGAAGTAACGACGCCCCGGCTCTACGTCGGGAACCTGTCCTTTGACGCGACGGAGAGCGACCTGTTCGAGCTCTTCAACGGCGTCGGCGCGGTTCAAAATGCCGAGGTCGTCACGTATCGCCACAACCAGCGGTCGAAGGGTTTCGCTTTCGTCCAAATGCTGACGGTGGACGAAGCGAAGCGGGCCGTGGAGGAATTGCACGACAAGGAATTCCTCGGCCGCAAGCTGGTCGTGAGCGGCGCGAAATCGAGCGAACATCAATCGGCGAACTAACGAGTCGTTGTTTTGCGAAACCGGGAGACGCGGTGAAAGCCGGTCTCCCGGTTTTTTGTTTCGAGGATGATTGACCGGGCAGCTTCAAGGAGCGGCGATTTGAAATCGCCGTCTTCGGAAATCGGCGGTTTCAAACCGCCGCTCCTTGGTTGATGAGACGCGCGTTCTTCATCGTCGGTCCGACAGCGGTGGGGAAATCTGAACTCGCGGCCGAAGTCGCGCGGCGTCTTGGTGCCGAAATCCTCAGCGCGGATGCGTTCCAGATTTATCGCGGACTCGATTTGCTTACAGCCAAACCGGATCGCGAAACATTAGACAAAGCGCCGCATCACCTGCTCGGCGTGGTTCCGCTCATCGAAGAAATGAACGCGGAGAAATACCGCGCGGCGGCGGAAAAGATCATGAGCCGCGGGAACCCCGTTATCGTCGTAGGCGGAACCGGTCTCTACATCAAGGCGCTCACGCATGGATTGGCGAGCCTGCCCAGCGCCAACCCAACGCTCCGCGAGAAGCTCGAGCGAACTACGAATGAAGAATTGTTCCTGAGTTTTCAGGCCCTCGATCCCGTTGGGGCGGAGAAGATCGACCGGCAGAACCGGCGCCGGCTCATCCGGGCAGTTGAAGTTTGCCTGTTAACTGGGGAGCCGTTTTCGGCGCAGCGAAGGGAATGGAAGGAGGCCGTGCCGGCGGATGGCGTTCTTCTCTCCCGCGATCGCGACCAGCTTTACGCGCGAATCAATCAGCGCGTCGAACAAATGTTCGCGGCCGGGGTTGTAGAAGAATTGCGCGCGGCGAACGAAATCGGGCTGACCGCGGAAAAAACGCTGGGCCTTCGCGAGATCCGCGCCCTCATTGCCGGCGAAATTTCCGAGGCGGAATGCATCGCGCAGATCCAGCAGTTGACCCGGCGTTACGCCAAAAGGCAGTTGACCTGGTTCCGCCGCCAAACTAATTTTCCATTGCTGAACCTTTCCGCGCACGATCCTGCTGAATCCGTCGAGCTCATCTCGCAAAGTGCGTCGCGCGTCCTCGCCCCTGGATGATTGAGATCAATCCGAAGCACAAACAGGAGCGCGCGCTCCTGATCGGTCTCGAGCAGGAAGGCGTCTCGAAATGGGACCTGCGCGATTCGATGGAAGAATTGGCGGAGCTGGCCAACTCCGCCGGCGCCGAAGTGGTCAACACCGTCACGCAAAAACTCCAGAAGCCGACCGCGCCCTATTACATTGGCAAGGGCAAGGCGGAATTGATCAAGGAATCGTTCAAGGACCAGCACGTCACCTCGGTCATCTTCGACGACGAACTCTCACCCGCCCAGGGCCGCAACCTTGAAACTCTTTTGTCGCGAAAGGTCCTCGATCGCACCCAGCTCATTCTCGATATTTTCGCCCAGCGCGCCCGGAGCCGGGAAGGCCGCTTGCAGATCGAGCTGGCGCAATTGCAATATTTGCTGCCCCGGCTCACCCGAATGTGGAGCCATCTTTCCCGGCAAACCGGCGGGATTGGTACCCGGGGCCCGGGGGAAACGCAGCTCGAAGTGGATCGGCGCCGCGTCCAGGAACGGATCGCGCGATTGGAACGCGAGCTGGAGGGTGTCCGGAAGGTTCGCTCGGTCCAGCGCCAGGGCCGGAAGCGTCATCAATGGCCGGTCGCCGCGGTGGTCGGGTACACGAACGCCGGCAAATCGACGCTCCTGAATTTGCTGACCGGGGCGGACGTGGTCGCCGAGAATAAATTGTTTGCCACGCTCGATCCGACGACTCGCAGCCTGACGTTGCCGAATCGCCAGCGCCTTCTCCTTACGGACACCGTCGGCTTCCTGCGCAAGCTGCCGCACACCTTGATCGAATCGTTCAAGGCAACGCTCGAAGAAGTGGTCGAGGCCGACCTGCTCATCCACGTCGTCGATCTGAGCCACCCGCGCGTGGACGAACACATCGAAGCGGTCGATACCGTGGTGAAGGAGCTGGGCGCGTTCGGGAAACAGACGCTCATGGTGTTCAACAAGATCGACGCCCTGGCGAACACCGATCTGATCGAGGTTTACACAAAAAAATTTCCGGGCAGCGTCGCGATCTCCGCCCGGAAAGGAACGGGCGTGTCGGAGCTGGTCCACGCGCTGGAGCACGAACTAGGCGCCTGGCGACTGCGCTCGCGTTTCCGGATTCCGCAGAGTGAGGCGGGATTAATCGCGGAGATTCACCGCGTGGGGCACGTGCTGGAGCTGCATTACGAAGGGGAGTTCGCCGAGATCGTGGCGCACACGCCGCCGGAATTGCAGCAGCGGCTCGCCGCTTTCGCGGTCTGACGTCGCGCTGTGGGCGACGCGAGAGAGAACGTCGCCCACAGGGCGACGGCTACAGAAGAGCGGCGTTGACGCCAAATCGAAGCGCGGCGACGTAACCGGAGATGAAATGGTTTTCGCGCTTGTGGTCGGCGTTCAAGTCCGCGGCCGCGCCGCTGCGAAAAATTATCGTCGCGGTCATTGGCGGGACCGTTCTGTTAATCGGCATCGCGCTGATTGTGTTGCCGGGTCCGGCTTTCATCGTGATTCCGATCGGACTGGCGATCCTGGCCACGGAATTCGCCTGGGCGGGGCGCGCTCTCGCTCGCGCGAAGGCGATGATCGGCCGGGGACGAACTCCGCGGAAAGCGACGCCATGACGGTGCGCGAACGGGTCGCAGCGTTAGTGAAGGCGTTGCCGAAAGTCTACCCCGACGCCCATTGCGAACTCGATTTCAGGAATCCGCTCGAACTTCTCATCGCTACCATTCTCTCGGCCCAATGCACCGATAAGCGGGTCAACGCGGTGACGCCGGCGCTCTTCGCCAAATACCGGAGCGCGGGGGATTATGCCCGCGCCACGCGGGCCGCGTTGGAAAAAATGATCCGGTCGACTGGTTTTTTCCGAAGCAAAACGAAGAGCATTCGCGGAGCGGCCAGCGCCATCGTAGCGGAACACAGCGGCCGCGTTCCGGACACGATGGAGAAGCTGCATGGATTGCCGGGTGTGGGGCGGAAAACGGCGAACGTTGTCCTCGGCAACGCGTTTCGGAAAGACGAAGGGATCGTGGTCGACACTCACGTGATGCGGCTTTCGTATCGCTTTAGGATCACGCGCCAGACCGACCCGGAAAAAATCGAGCAAGACCTGATGAAGCTCGTCCCGAAGGAACATTGGACAAACTGGAGCCACTGGCTGATCTGGCACGGCCGCCGCCGTTGTTTCGCGCGCCGTCCCGATTGCCATCACTGCGAAATTTTCAACCTTTGCCCGAGCGGCAAGCGGTTCATTCGCAGCGGGGAAGCGCTGCCGTTGCCGGACGGAAAAGGGAGACCGGCCTAACGACTCTTTCCCTGGGCGGCCTCCTTCAACTCCTGCACTTCTTCCTGGGCGCCCTCGGCTTTCTTCCGGAGCTTTTCAAATTCCATCTCGAGACTTTTGAGCTCGTCGTCAGAAAGCTTTTCGAGATCGACAAGCTTGTTTCGGGCGCCGCTGAGCGCGCGAATCAATTCGTCCAGCTTCAAATGGACCGCCTTCGCGTCCCGGTTCTGAGTGTTTTGGATCAGGAACACCATCAGGAAAGTGACGATGGTCGTGCCGGTGTTGATGATGAGCTGCCAGGTATCGGAGTAACCGAAGGCGTGACCGGTGCCCGCCCAGATCACGATGATCAATATTGCCACGACGAATGCCCAGGCGCTGCCCAGAACCGAGGAGGTTTTGCGCGCAAAGATTCCGAACGCGTCCCGGATCCGGCAAAACAAATCGCGGTCGTCGCGCTCGCTTTTGCCGTTTTTCCTGGGGCCGTTAGGCTTATGGTTCGCCATCGCACCTTAAGTTCGCTTGCGCCCGGTGAATTGCGCGCATAGGGATTTCGAAGTTTGCACCTCAACCTCGACGACGCCTGGTCCGATCTGCCTCCCGATCTGCCGACGGTGGATGCGCGGGAGTGGGGGCCGCGTCTGCGTTTCTCCGCCCCGTCGCGTTTGATCGAGGAATTTTTTCGCGAGCACGCCGGCCGGCTGCCCGGATTTCTTGTCTACGGGTCGGGGGATTTTCATCACCTCAGCGCGCTCTGGATTCGCCCGGTCGCCGAGCCGTTCGTGCTCGTCTCGTTCGATAATCATCCGGATTGGGACCTGCGCCCGCCGCGCTGGGGTTGCGGTGGCTGGGTGAATCGCGCCCTGGAACTTCCATCCGTCCAGAAGGTCAGTGTCTGGGGTTGCGGGAATTTCGAATGCTGGTGGCCGCGGCAGCTCTTTGGGAACCGGCGCGCGGAGCGAAGGGGCGAACTCGAGGTCCATCCCTGGGCGGAGGACCGGCCGATTTCGCAGCAGGACCGGCGCGGAGCGATCCTTCGATCGAACTGGCGCGCAAAATTCACCCAGTTCGTCCAGGCGTTGGGCGGA
This sequence comes from Verrucomicrobiota bacterium, assembly GCA_041167265.1. Lineage (GTDB taxonomy): Bacteria > Verrucomicrobiota > Verrucomicrobiia > Chthoniobacterales > UBA10450 > AV80. Next base: position 39,178 of record JBEEHG010000073.1, read on the forward strand.
TCGCCGGTCTATGTCACCATCGATCTCGATTGCGTTCGGTCCGGGGAAGCCGTCACCAACTGGGAGAGCGGCCGGTTCGCGCTCGATGACGTGGTTTGGGCGCTGGGGCAGTTGCGCGCTGGCGGCGCGCGCATCGTGGGCGGAGATATCTGCGGCGCGTTCTCTCCGCCGAGATACGCGCGCGGCAGGCAACGTTTCGCCGCGGAAATGGACCACCCGAAATTGCCGGCAATCGATCTCGAAAACGCGCGCGCCGTTAATCTTCGCGCCTTCCACGCGCTCTGGCCTGCGCTGGTCGGGTAGGGACGCCGCGCTGCGGTGTCCCTGCCTAGGTCATCGAAACCAGCACGACGCCTGCGGTGATCAGAACGGAGCCGGCGACGAGCTGCAGGGTGAGCTTTTCGCGAAGGATGAGGGCCGCCGCGAAGGTGATGATGATGACTCCCAAGCCTTGGAACGGATAAATGAAGCTGAGGTCGTAGCGCTGCAATAAGCCCAGGACGAGAAAAAATTGCATCGTCATCAGCGCGATCCCGAACGCGAATGGCACGATTACTTTCCGAGAGCGAAAACCCGCCTCCCCGTGAGACGCAGCCATCGCATGTTTCAAGAGAATCTGGCCGCTGACTGCCGCAACCAGGGCGAACAAAACAATCGCGAGGGCTACTCCCGTCATAATTCTTCCTCCAATCGGGCCACGGGTTTCGCGACTACGGCCAGGCCAAGTGAAACCAGGGCGATCCCGATCCAGCGAAGCGTGATGATGTTTTCACCGAGAACCAGCCAGCTGCCGAGCGGAACGAGCACATGCACCGCCTGCGAAATTGGAAACGCAATCGAGAGCGGAAGGTAACGGAGGACGTGCAGCCAGGTGATCAGACTCAGGACTACGAACACGATCGCGATCCAGACGTAAACGGATCCCAGTCCTGAAAGACCGGTCCACGACCAACTCGAATTCGGATTGGCCGTCTCCACGGCGCCGCGTTTGAGGAGCAGCTCGTAGATCGTCACGCAGGTTATGCTGACGGCCAGGTGAAGCCAGGGATTGCGCCAGCCGGCCGGCTTACTCTCTGTCGCCATGGAGTTCGGATGCGTTTCGGAAACGTTGCAACACAGGATCGTGCCGGGTCGGCTCGAGGAACTTCAAGACTGGGCGAAAGATCTGGTTCAAGACCGGATTGGTGTGGCGGACGTAAAGGTCGAGCGGAAACAAGGCGCAACCGAGATGCACTTTTGGCTGATAATTCAACGGGCTGCTCCGGTACCGCGTCAGTCCTTCCCCGAGCGCCCAGCTCAGGATGTCGCGGAACGTTTGGAAATAAAGATGAAGATCGAGCGCCACGCGATAATCCAGGCCGAGATAGTCGTCGTAGAAAGTCCCGTTATGCAACAGCGCCACGCTGAATGCGATCGCCCGGTCGTTTTGCCGCCAGATGAAAAACCGCACCCGCTCCGGCATCCGACGGCCGAGGCTCGAAAGATATTCCTCCGTCAGGCGCTCGAACTTCATTGGCGAGCGCTCATGGACCTGCAGATAAAGCGGATAAACTTCATCGACGTACGGCGTCAGGTCGGAGACGACCTGCAAATGGATCGGCTCGGCGCCGGCGATCCGCCGAAATTTTCGCCGCAGATCTTTCCGCGTCGAAGCTCCCAGCGTCGTGAGGTAATGATCGAAGTCGCGGTAGGTCAGCTCGAGCTCGGTCATCGGCATGCTCGGAATGCGGGTGTAATCGTTGGCCGCGAATTTCCAGAGGACCTCGCGATAGTTTGCAGGAAAATCTTTGAAAACGACCAGGGACGCTTTCGACTGGCGCCCGTAAATCTCCAGGACCTGATAGAGCGCGTTGGCGACCCATTCTTCATCTTCCGGCGAGCAGAGCGACAGGTGGCCTTCACCAGCCGCGTTGCCCACCATCAGGACGCGCATGGTCAGGAAGCGCGGGAAACGGCGCCTGATTTTTTCCACGGCTTTGCCCAGCGCCGGAATTCCTTCGACGAGATTTTGCTGGACGAAGAAGACCGGCTGGATGGCGCGCACTTTACCGGCCCGATCTTCGAGCAGGAGGTAACGATGGTCGAAATTGGGGCCGAGCGTATCCGCCACAATTTCGTAGAAACGGTGGTCCTTCGATTTGCCTGCGAAGGCGCGACTCCACGCTTCGATTTTCCCCAGTTGATCGCGCCTGAGAACACGCGCGACCCCATCTGCAAAAGAAATGGACTCGCTCGGGGACATGGGCCGCAACGTCCGACGTTCGCGCTGGAACGTCCACTTCTGTGTAACCGCTCTTCTGTAGCCGCTTCGCTGTGCGAAGCGCGGGAGCGCGCGAAGTCCGGCAATACGCTTCGCACAGCGAAGCGGCTACAGAAGGAGCCGCTAGAGCTTTGGCTCGGCTGTTTCGATCTTCAAGACTCCGCTGCGAATGTGCAGATCGCGCTGCGGGTTCGGGATCTCGATCCCGGCCTCGCGCAGTTTCTCATCGATGGCGAAATTCAGGTCGCTCTTGAATCGGCTGGGCCGGTGACTCATCTCGCTGCTCCAGACGACCAGCTCAAAGTTGATCGAGCTCTCGGCGAACTCCTTCAGGAAAACGCTCGGGCCCGGGTCGGTGAGAACGTGCACGTCGCTCCGGCCCGCGGCGATCAGCGCCTCGCTGACTTTTTTCACATCGCTGCCGTAGGCGACCCCCACCGGAATGCGGAAGCGCACCCGGGGATCGCCGTAGGTCCAATTCGTCACCGGCGAATCGATGAACTTCGTGTTGGGCACGATCATCGCGATGTTGTCGTTGGTCAGGATGACGGTGCTCCGGGCCCGGATTTGCTGGACCTGGCCGATAACGCCGGCCACTTCCACCCGGTCGCCGATGGTGATGGGACGCTCAGCCAGGATCACCAGTCCGCTGATGAAATTGCTGGCAATGTTCTGAAGCCCGAATCCGACGCCCACGCCCACCGCCCCGGCGAAAACAGTGAGCGCGCCGAGATGAATTCCGGTGTTTTCGAGCACGATAAAAATGCCGATGACCAGGACGAGGTTGCTGACGATCTGGGCGATCGCGTACTGAAGGGAACGGTCGAGCCCGCTTTTGACGAGGAAACGATTGAAGAGAAAGCGCTTCGTCCGCGAGGAGAACCAGAAGACGGCGACGAGGAGCGCGATGAGCAGGAACAGGTTGAGCAGGCTGAGGCTGATGCCCGGGAGCGGCGCGGTCCAAAGCAGGGGGACACCGGCTGCGTTAACGGCGTGAACGGTGAAGAAAACCAGAGTCGAGACGCTGAGGAGCGTGGTGACAATGGCGATGAAATTCGTGTCGAGCTTGAAGCGGGCGAAGAAGCGCCGCACCACGTCACTTTGCAATCCCGCCGCGACGAGCGCGCCCACGGTCAGCAGTCCCGCGAAGGCCATCAGCCCGAGGAACGAGACGTAGTGTTCGCCAATGTAAAATAGCGGCCGCTCGAAGAGGGCGAAATTCACCGTTTCAGTCTGGTCGGCTAATCCTGCTCTGCAACCGGGAAACGTTTGGTAGGGCGACGCGCTCGAGCCAACTTGTAGCGTCGCTACAACAAAAAAAACGCGACCGAAGCCGCGTTTTCTTGAAATCCGTCGCGCCCCCTGGCGCTCTCTTTACTGTTTCGAAGACTTGTCTTCGATGTACTTGATGACGTCGCCGACGGTCTGCAATTTCTCAGCGTCCTCATCCGGCACTTCCACGGAAAATTCTTCTTCGAAAGCCATCACCAGCTCCACGATATCCAGCGAATCCGCGCCCAGATCTTCGATGAACGAAGCGGTCGGAGTGACCTGTTCCGGGTTCACGCCGAGCTGCTCGACTATGATCTCTTTCACCTTCTCTTCGATTGGTTTGTCCGACATAAACTTTTCTCCTTTTGGCGTTATTTGAGGGGACAGGTCTTTAACATTCCCGGCAAGCATCGCAACTAAATGAATTAGCGGCCTTGTCAATCAATTTCAGGCCGGAAGCAGGCGCGCCGGTGTTTACTTCGCTCGCGCTTGGCGTAAGGAGAATGGATGCCGTCGCCGACTCCAACCGAGGACTTGCTCGACCTGCGGATGTTGCCCGCGTGGGCCAACGAGCCGGCGCGTCCGAACGACTACGCGAACTTCGAAGGCGAAGACGCGGATTCCGGCCGGCGCCGGCAGGACCGGCCGCGCAACCGCGACCGGGACCGCGATCGCCGCGGGCCGCGCAAGCCCGATCGTCCGAGCGAACGCCCGAATCGGGACAACCGTTCGCGCCGTCCGCCCGATGCGAGACGCGAGCAGGAGCGGCGGCCGGAATTCACGGCCGAACCGCTCGCCGTCACGGTCCGTTTTCTGCCGCACCAAAAAGCGTTCGAGAACGTTATCGCTCAGATAAAATCGGCGCCGATTGCGTACTCCGTCTTCGCGCTGGCGCGCTTGTTTTTGGACAAACCCGAGCGGTACGACGTTCGCCTGACAATGCCCGAGGGCGCGCAGCTATTTCAGCTTGGCGAAAATGGCGCCGTGGCGTCCGACCGCCGGATTCTCGAGGGCTCGGCGTTCGCCAGCGCGCGCGATGATTTTTACACCGTAGAGGTCACGCAAAGCGAACCACTCAAAGGCAATTTCTCCAACGTGGCGCGCTGCCGGTTGAGCGGGACGTTGCTCGGCCCGACGAACCACCACGCCTATCAACCGCAGCTTCGTAATCTGTATGAGACGCGGTTTAGCCGGCGGATGAGCTTTGCCGATTATCAGCGGCAGATCGACGTCGTCAGCGATCCTGCCGTGGTCGAGCAATGGAAAGAACAGGCGCGCAGTATCACGACGTATCACGTCAAGAACGCCGAGCCGCCGGTTTCATTCTCGAACTCGGCGGATGCCGAGCGCCATTTTCGCCAGACTTATCTTCCGGGGTTGTTGCGCGAAGCGAACGAGCTGACGATCAGCGGGGTGTTGAGCCGGCGTCTGTCCGATCGGCGGTTGGGTCGCGAAATTGAAAATGCCTGGGCCCAGGAAACGCGATCGCCATCCAAGATGATGCAGGAGCTGGCTGCTGGTCTGCGCCAGGCCGGCCTGAATATTTTCCGGCATCGGAAGGGGATGCTTTTCGTTTCGCCGGTCCGCGCCCGTGTCTTTGGCCATGAGCGTGCGGGAGTTTCCGATTCGATCAATGCGATCCTGGAGAAAGTCGCGGCCGCGCCCGGAATGAACCGGAAGCAGCTGGCCGAACAGCTCGCGGTCGCCGACGCGGATCCAACGGTGGCCGAACGCGCGAAGATGACGCTGGCCAACGATCTTCACTGGTTGATCGGCGAAGGTTACGTCATCGAATTCAACGATGGCTCGCTCGATCTGCCGCGGGCGAAAGTTCCCGCGCCGGCAGCCGAAGAAAAGCCGGACGACGCCGCTAAAACCGCGTCACCCGTGCCGCCGGCGGAACAGGCTGCTGAAATGGAAGTCGTGTCAATCAGCTCGATCCTCGAAGACGAAACCAAGGCCGAAGCACCGAGCCACGCCGAGGAAACGGTGCCGACAGTTGAGAAGCCCTCGGTGCTCGCCCAGGAATAAGCGCTGTCATCCCGAGGCTGGCGAAGCGCGCCGAGGGACCTCACAGTCGAAGGGAAGGTCACGCGATAAGCGCTATCGCGATGCCCGAAGCCATAGGCCACGAACGAGTCGTTTTCTGTCTTGTGTGACCTTGTGCGCGACTGCGAGGTCCCTCGCCGTCTGCGCGGCGCGGGATGACACGCCTTGGCGTGATGCCGAGTTTCGTGGCTACGCCGAAATCAACCCGGCCTTTTTCAAGGTGGCGTAGGCGCCGTTCTTATTCAGCGTCTTCATTCCGCGGGCAGTCACCCGGATCCGGACGAACTTCTTGAGTTCCGGCACCCAGACGCGGCGTTCGTGCAGGTTTGGACTGAACGTGCGGGGTACGTTCTTGGTGACGTGGCGACCTACGCCGCCCTTCTTCTTCGCCATACCGCGCCGGTGAATCACACTTCCACGCGTGACTTTTGATCCTGTAATGCTGCAGACTCTTGCCATAACTCGACCTCGAAGGTGCGTAAGCTGGCGTCAGTGCCCCAGTCGGTCAAGCGATTCTTGAACGACACTTGCGCGCGAGGGTCAAAGATACTTCACGCCCACTTTCAAAATGAGCCGAACCAATAATCACAAGCTGCGGATCGGGATTGTCGGCGCGGGAGCGATCGTGCGCGACCGGCATTTGCCCGGACTCAAAAAACATCCCGAGGTCGAAATCGTGGCAGTGTCCAATTCGACCTACGAGAGCGCGGAAAAGTTTTGCCAGGAGAACGCGCCCCACGCCACGCCGATGGCAAACTGGGCCGACCTCCTGGCCGTCCCGGACCTCGATATCGTCTGGATCGGCACGCCGCCCTATATGCATTCCGCGGTCACCGTCTCCGCGCTCGAGGCCGGCAAACATGTTTTCTGCCAGGCGCGGATGGCGAACGATCTCGCGGAAGCGAAAGAAATGCTGACGGCTTCGAAGAAATTTCCGGAGCTGGTGACCATGCTCTGCCCGCCGCCGTTCGGGTTGCGCGGAGATTTGCTCGTGAAGAAATTGCTCGCCGAAAATTATCTCGGCCGGCCCCATCACATCCGCCTGCAATGTTTCACCGGGGCTTATTTGAATGCGGACGCGCCCGCCCACTGGCGGCAGCGCATCGAGATCAGCGGCCTCAACATTCTCGCTCTCGGCATTTACGTCGAAGTGCTCCAGCGCTGGCTCGGCGACATCACCGGCGTGTTTGCTCGCGGAAAGATTCTCCACGCCATTCGCCAGGGCTATGAAGTCATCATCCCGGATTTGCTGACGGTGCTCTGCCAGTTTGCCAGCGGCGCGGAAGGCGTCCTCGAATTCAGCGGGATCAACGCGCTCGCGGCCGGGGACCGTCTCGAAGTTTACGGCGATTCCGGGACCATGACCTACGATTTCGGCTCCGATGCGATCAATGCCGGCCGCGCTGGCGACCGTGCCTTGCACGCCATGGAGATCACGCCCGAGCTCGAGGGCGGCTGGCACGTCGAAGAAGATTTCATCGCCGCCGTAAAATCGAAAGGGCGGGTCAAGCCGCAGCCCGATTTCGAAGTCGGTTTGCGTTACATGCGCGTCGTCCAGGCCGTGGCTGATTCCCGGGCCCGGAACGAGTGGGTCGACATCAAAACCTAGCGCCGCGAAAAGCGCAGCCGGATCAGGTTCATCGCGCCGAGATAAATCTCGCGCCGGTGGAGTTTTGAAACGCCATTGGTCCGGTCGTGGAAAATAATGGGTTGTTCCCCGATCCTGGCGCCGCCGCGATGGGCGCGATACAGCAGCTCGCCGAGGAACGAGTAACCGGTCGATTTTATTTCCGTGGTCCGAATCCATTCGAGCGCGCCGCGTCGATACAGCCGATAGCCGGAGGTGATATCATGCGCCGGGATTTGGAGGAGGGTCGCGGCAAACTTGTTCGCAAACCAGCTCAGGAGTTTGCGGTGAACTCCCCAGTTTACGGTGCCGCCTCCGTCCACGTAACGCGACCCGATCACGACGTCGTGATATCGGAGCAGCTGGAGCATCGCGGGGAGATACGCGGGATCGTGGCTGAGATCGGCGTCCATCGTCCCCACGATCTCGAATCCATTTTCCAAACCGTGCACGATTCCAGCCGTGTAGGCGCGTCCGAGTCCCCGCTCCGTCGTCCGGCGAAGGACCCGTAAGTTTGGATGGCGCGCGCCCAGGCTCTCCACAAGGCCGGCCGTCCCATCCGGAGAATCGTCGTCCACGACCAGGACGTGAATGTCGTTCACGGCGGCGAAGATTTGTCCGACCAACTCTTCGATGTTCGACCGTTCGTTGAATGTCGGGACGACAATCAGGGTTCGCTCCGCGGCGCCTCCTTCGGAAGTCATGGGCGGGAAGAGACTCCGCCGCTCACGTCATCTGGTAGGCGTTCGCGAAAAGGATCGTGCAAAGCGCCAGCAACCCGATCGAGAACCCCAGAAGCGGCTCGTAAAGCCATCGCCAGCGAAGCGACGAAAGCGCGAGCACCAATTGGAGCGGAAAAAGAACGCTCACATAGCGCGGTAATCCCTCGAGACTTCCCCACGCCAGATAGAACAGCATCGCTGCCCCCACGTAAACCAGATAGGTCGGGCGTAATCGCAGGAAAAATCCAACGATCGCCAGGACGAGGGCGAATCCGACGATCGCCTGGTAGAGCGGGATGTGGGACGGAGAAAAATTGTCCGGTTGAAAGAACGTTTGCCACGGCCAGGTGAGCGTTTTCTTCCAGCCCCCGGCCTGGGCGTGCATCGGCAGAAAGAAGTCGCCGCGCTTGATGTAAAAATAGAACAGGTAAAGGCCGAGCCCGGCCGGGACCAGCGCGAGCCAGAAAAGTTTTGCCTGCACAAACTGCCGCAGGGCCGCGCCGCACTCCCGCCATTGCAGCGCGTACTCCGCCAGCAGCGGTGCGCCGATCATTAACCCGGGCGCGCGCGTCGCCGTCAGACAACCTCCGCAGAGCGATGCGACCAGCCATTTGTTCTGGCGCGCGGCCAGAAGCGCCCCGATCGACAGGAGCAGGAAGGTCGATTCACTGTAGGCCGCGGACAGAAAAAAGCTGACCGGATTGAACATGAGGAACGTGATCGAGCGGCGGCAGACGACTTCGTCGTAGTCGAGACGCAGAAGACGAACCAGAAGAAGACTGGCCGCAATGAGGCATCCGTTCGAAACCAGGAGGCTGGCGATTTGCGGGTCGCGGACCACGAACCTGACCGCACGAACGACCAGCGGATAAACCGGAAAAAACGCCGGAGCGAGGGCGGGGGTCGGCGACTCGTAGCCTTGGTGAGCGATGAGGCGGTACCAGACGCCGTCCCATTGGGTCATGACGTCGAGGAGCGTCCCGCCGTGTTCGTTCTGGCCCGAAATCAGAACGAACGGGCCGGGCGCAACGATCTGGCGCGAGTAATACACCAGCGCGACGATGAGAAGGCGCGAGATAACGAACAGGAACAGGACCCAGCCGGCCTTTTCCCAGAACGCGCGCCAGCGTGAAGAAACTTCGGGTGCGGCGGAAGTCACAGTGCCGGATTCTGGAGCGTTTGGCTTTCTTTGCCCAGCACGGAAGGCGCGGTTGTCATTGCGGCTGTCGCCGCCAAAAGATCTCCCGGATCGCGGTGGTGGTGTGCGTCATCGACACGCCCCCCTCGGTGTAACGCAGCTCCAGGTTCCCGCCGCAGAAAAGATGATCGGGCTTGATCGAGGACGATTGCCCGAAAGTGCATCCCATGATTCGGATCCGGCCTTCCGGTCGCCCCGGTTCGGAACAGTGAAGGGTCGCGTCCCGCCCTTCGATAATCGTGAGCAGGTAATCGGAGTTGCGCGTCACCACTTTCAGGAAATCGCCCGGTTGAAGCTGGGAAAGGTCGAGCTCGTCGCCGAGCGCGCCTTCTTTCGATTCGAGGTAACGCAGCCAATCGCCCATTCGCGAGGCCGATTCGAGCGAAACGGTGTCGGCTCTGCAAGGACGTTCGGTGCTCGAAAGCCCCGCTGCCTGAAATGATGTGACGCGCTGGCGAGTTTGCCGGAGATTCCACCGTGCATCAGATCGCCCAAAGACCGGCCGATTGGGACGTGGTCCGCCGGGAATTTCCCATTCTCGACCAACAGGTCCATGGACAGCCGCTGATTTATTTCGATAACGCCGCGACGACCCAGAAGCCGGCCGCGGTCCTGGAAGCATTGCGCCGGTATTACGAGCGCGATAACGCGAACGTGCATCGCGGCCTCCACGAGCTGAGCTCGCGCGCGACCGAAGCGTACGAAGGCGCGCGGACGCGCGTGGCGCAATACCTCGGCGCGGCCAGCGCGGAGGAGATCGTTTTCACGCGCGGAACGACTGAGAGCATCAACCTCGTCGCCCAGGCCTGGGGCGGAAAGTTCCTGCGCGCCGGCGACGTCATTCTGCTCACGGAAATGGAGCACCACAGTAACCTCGTGCCCTGGCAATTCCTGGCGGAACGAATCGGCGCCCGGCTCCGCTTCGTTCCGGTCCGTGACGACGGCACGCTCGCGCTCGAACGGCTCGATGATTTGCTGACGCCGGAAGTGAAGCTGTTCGCGTTCACCCATGTTTCCAACTCGTTAGGCACGATCAACCCCGTCGCGGAATTATGCGCAAAGGCGCGGAGCGTCGGCGCCGTCACGCTGGTCGATGCCGCCCAGAGCGCGGGCCACATGCCGGTCGATGTCCGGGAGCTCGGCTGCGATTTTCTCGCCTTTTCCGGCCATAAAATGTGCGGACCGACGGGGAGCGGCGCCCTTTACGGCCGCGCCGAGATGCTCGACGCGATGCCGCCCTGGCACGGCGGCGGCGAAATGATCGTCAGCGTTACCCTGGAAAAAAGCTCGTTCAAGAAAGCGCCCCATCGTTTCGAAGCAGGCACGCCGAACATCGCGGGCGCAATCGGCCTCGCCGCGGCGATCGATTACATCGAAGGCCTCGGCCGCGCCGTTATTTCGGAGCACGATTCGCAACTCACCCGATATGCTATCGACGGTTTTGCCGCGCTTCCCGGCATGCGCATTCTCGGACCATCCGGTGCGCGAGGCGCCATCCTCGGATTCGTCATGGACAAAGTCCATCCGCACGACCTGACCACGTTCGCCGATCAGCGCGGCCTGGCCCTTCGCGGCGGCCATCATTGCAACCAGCCGCTGATGCGCCGCTTCGGTCTGCCTGGCACTACCCGCGCCAGCTTCTATTTCTACAACACCACCCAGGAGATCGATCGCATGATCGAGATTCTGGCCGAGGCCGCGCGCTTCTTCGTATGAGCACCGAACTGGAAGAGCTTTACCAGGAAGTCATCCTCGACCATTCACGTCGTCCCCGAAACTTCGGGACCCTGCCCAATCCCGATGTCCTCGTCCACGGCGATAATCCTTCATGTGGCGACGAGATCCATCTCGGCGTCCACTTCGGACCGGGTGGCAAGTTGGAGGAAATAAAATTCAGCGGCCAGGGCTGCGCCATCAGCCAGGCGTCCGCCTCAATGATGACGTTGAAACTAAAAGGCAAGACCCGCGCCGAAGCCGCCGAGCTCAGCCGCACCTTCGGAGATCTGGTTACCGGCAAAGCAGCTACCGAATCAAAAGGCCTCGGCGACCTCCAACTTCTCCAGGGCGTCCGCAAATTCCCCCAACGCGTCAAATGCGCCATGCTCGCTTGGCGCGCGATCGACCAGGCACTCTCGGAGACGGCGCTGGAAGCGACCGTTTCTACGGAAGCCGACTCCTGACCACTATTCGGAACCGTGTGGGCGGCCCGAGCCAGAGCCACCTGACGTTTGCCAAGCCAAAGGCTGAGGACGCACCAGCCAGCCAGGACGGGGACGCCGTCGAAGCTTCCAATTTGTGATGTCGTGCCCTCGATAAATTCTCTCGAATCTCCCGGAATCGCCCGCTAAAACCCGGACTCACGTATGCAATGGATCGCCCCCTCAGAAAAAGACCTTGCGAATCACGCGCTTGAAAAGCGGTTATGGGAAGCGGCTGATCAACTGCGCGCGAACTCTGGACTCAATGCCCAGCAATATTCTGGACCGGTCCTCGGCTTAATATTCCTGCGCTTCGCCGAAGTTCGATTCGCGAAGCAGCGAGCAATGCTGGAAAAAAAGGCCGCCGGCAGCCGACGCGGCTCGCGATTGGAAGTTCCCGCGGCTTATCACGCCGAAGGCATTCTCTTTCTCGCGCCGGATGCTCGCTTCGATTTCCTGCTCGCACTACCAGAAGGCGCGAACATCGGATCGAAGTTGAACGACGCGATGCGCGCAATTGAGCGCGACAATCCGCAGCTCGCGGGTGTTCTGCCGAAGACCTACGAACTGTTTTCGAGCACATTGCTGAAGCAGTTGCTCAAGCGTGTCTCGGAAATTCCAGCGAGTCTCGACTACGATGCCTTCGGCCGGATCTACGAATACTTCCTGGGCGAGTTCGCGAGGACCGAAGGCTCGAAGGGCGGGGAATTCTATACGCCCGCCAGCATCGTGCGTTTCATTGTGGAAGTGCTGGAGCCGTATCACGGCAGTGTCTTCGATCCCGCTTCCGGATCGGGCGGCATGTTCGTGCAGAGCGCGCGCTTCGTGGCCGAGCACAAGAAAAACCCGGCTTCCGAGCTTTCCATTCACGGACACGAAAAGGTCGGCACCACCGTCGCCCTCTCGCGGATGAACCTCGCCATGCACGGACTAGAAGGCGACATTCGGGAAGCGAACAGCTATTACGACGACCCGCACGAAAGCACCGGGCGCTTCGACTTCGTGCTTGCGAATCCGCCCTTCAACGTCAACGCCGTCGATAAGGAACGACTGGAGGGCGAGGTCGGAAAGAATCGCCGCTTCCCCCTGGGCCTGCCGCGCACCGACAACGCGAACTACCTCTGGATTCAACTCTTCTATTCCGCGCTGAATAAGAAGGGCCGCGCCGGCTTCGTCATGGCCAATTCCGCCTCTGACGCCCGCAACTCCGAGCAGGAGATTCGCCGCCAGCTCATCGAGGCCCGCAGCGTAGACGTCATGGTCGCCGTCGGGCCAAACTTTTTCTACACCGTCACGCTGCCCTGTACTCTTTGGTTTTTGGATCGGGGAAAAAAGGGAACGTCCCGCGCCGATACCGTGCTCTTCCTCGACGGCCGGCACATCTACCGGCAGATCGATCGCGCTCACCGCGAATGGACGACTGCGCAAATCGCCTTCCTCGCCAACGTCGTCCGCCTTTATCGCGGCGACGTACCCGACTTCACCCTTTGTGGCGACGATGCGCGCGCGACGCTGGTGGAAGTCTTTGGTAAGAAACCGCGCTACGCCGACGTACCGGGTCTCTGCAAAGCCGCGACGTTTGCGGAAATCGAGGCGCAAGGCTGGTCCCTCAACCCCGGTCGCTACGTTGGTGTTGCCCCCGGTGAGGATGTGAGCGACGAAGACTTCAAAGAGCAGCTCGAAGTTCTAAACGAGGAACTGGAAACACTCAACGTGCATGCTCGCGAGCTGGAAGAAACCATCGCGGGGAATATGGCGGAGATTTTGGAAGTGTGACGATGAAGTTGGCCGTCACATGGCCGAAGAAGCGGCTCGGTGACCTCGCCGAGTTTCGCAATGGCGTGAACTATAACAGCAGCAGCTTCGGCGTGGGTGTTAAGGTCGTCGGCGTCTCCGACTTTCAAGGCTACACTAAGCCGAGGTATGCCGAACTCGATCAGATTAATCCCAAAGGCATCGTTACTGAACGCAACATCCTTCGCGACGGCGACATTGTTTTCGTTCGATCCAACGGCAACCGCGAATTGATCGGTCGGAGTCTGTTCATTGAGAAGCCGCCCGAGGAAATCACCCATTCAGCATTTACCATCCGGTTGCGTTTCGTCTCCCGCGAGGTTCACCCAAAGTTCTACGCCTACTGTTTCCGAACCCCACTAATTCGCCACGGGCTAACGGCTCAAGGTAGCGGAACAAACATCAACAACCTGAATCAGGACATTCTCAACGGACTCGAAGTCCCGCTTCCCCCACTTCCGATACAACGGCGGATCGCGGGCCTACTATCGGCCTATGACGAGTTGATGGAGAACTGTGAGCGACGCGTCCGCATCTTGGAGGAGATGGTTCGCGCCCTCTACCGCGAATGGTTCGTCGATTTCCGGTTCCCCGGTCACGAGAAAACTCCGCGCATCGATTCCCCCCTCGGCCCGATCCCGCAAGGATGGGAGGCGGTTGCATTCACCGAGGTCGCCGACGTGCTGAGCGGGGGCACACCCAAGACCAACGAGCCCGAATACTGGGATGGCGCCATTCCTTTCTTCACGCCACGTGACGTACCAACCTGCTTCTATGTCTTGAATACAGACAAGCACACCACTGAACTCGGACTATCAAAGTGTGCGAGCGAACTCTACCCGCCAGAAACGGTTTTTATCACGGCGCGCGGAACAGTCGGTAAGGTAGCTATGCCCTCCGTGCCGATGGCGATGAACCAATCGTGTTACGCGCTACGGGGAAAGGGCCTCTTTCCTCAACGATTCCTATTTTTGATGACGCTTCAGCAGGTCGATTATCTTAAGACCAACACCGGCGGGGCAACCTTTGATACAATCGTGGTGGATACGTTTCGCCGAATGGTCGTAGTGAAGCCGCCGCCCAACCTCATCGCACATTTCTCTCGTCTAACCGATGCGACGTTCGAGGCGATCGACAACCTGGCGCAAAGAGTGGCGAACCTCCGCCAGACGCGTGACCTACTGCTGCCCCGATTGCTGTCGGGCCAAGCCTTTCTCGGCGTTTCCGCCGCACAGGATGTGGCCGAGCCGATGGCCACGACACCCTCCTTTTCCCAAACCGACCTTCCGAGCGAGGAGCCTGCGTTGCGCGTTGCAGAAGAAGCGCGGCCGTATCATGTCGAACGCGCCGGCCACGGCATTCCTCCTCCCGCGGAACCCGCGGACGAAGCGCCCGTACCCATCGATCAAATCGACCGCATCGAAGTGCTCCAAGTCATCCGGCAGGTGTTCAGCGAAGGCCCGCCCCGCGAGCGCGACGCCGCCATCCGCGACGTGGCCCGTGCGCTGGGCTACCGACGCATCGGCCCCCGCATCCAGGAGGTTCTGCACTCCGATCTCATGACCGCTGTTCGCCGTTGCATCCTCGAAAACGAGAACGGCTCGCTCCGTCTCTGCGCCCGTTCCATCACAGATTACGATCGGGATTTCCTGAAACAGCAGTTCCTCGCCGCCATCGGCCGCGGTTGGATCGACCGCCAAATTGCCATTCGCGACTTCTGCCATTGGCTCGGCTTCGCGCGCACCGGTCCGATTATCGAAGACACCACGCGGTCGTTGATCAATGGGCTTTTACGGGAACGGCGACTTGAAGTTGACGGTGCAAACCGATTGCGGCGTTTGAGTCGAGACTGATGAACCTATCTCCTCATTCACGGAGCCATCAGTTCGGCCTCGCGCTCGAGGCTGAATTCGCGCGGCAGTCACAACGTGCGCCGCTCCAAGAGATACCCTTATTCAGAGCGCTACATTCAAGCATCGTCTCCTTGGCGCCGAAGTTTCCCGTCGAAGAGCTTCACGGAAATCGAGCGCAAGTTATGTTTACCGCCGCGCCTCCGTGGACAAAAGCAAATGCCCGATGCGAACTTTCGGACCTCTGTATCGTTTGGTTTCGCAACAAGCCGAGCCCGCTGGCGAGGATTACGTTTCTTCAGGCAAAGCTCTCCAAGTCGCAACATAGCGTTTGCGCCGCCTTTAATGGGCGAATATCAGAAACTTTTGTAGGGGACAGCACCCAATGGCATTTGCTTCACCGCCGCCCGGGAATCCTGCCATGCTTTAGCACATTCGACCCTCCCCCGAATTTGTTGAAGAATGCGCTTCTCCCGTCGGTCGGATCTTTCTGCGTATTCCACGCGCTGGCTCGCCGAACGTACAGCTTCTTTTATGCGTCGGCGGATGTCATTACCTGTTCCAAACTAACGAAACCGGGTAAGGCAAAACTGACCGCCGCTACGAACCAAGCAGTCGTTGTCGCCAGGGGTTACCAGGAACAGAAATGGACGTGTTGCCCTTATACTTTTGGCGTTGCGCTTTTTCAGGGCCTTATTGGAACACCTATCGATCGTAAGGATATCGCTTCAACGCGAGATGAAATGCACCGCGAGGAAGTTCGACATTGGGTGGCGAGTTGTCTAGCAACTGCGATACGCCAACAACAGGCACTCGGTCCCACAGTCGCTTCATTCCTCCAAACAATGGATTTACCTATCGTCGATGATCATTTCAGCGAAGTTCCGGGACGGGCGATGATCTTCATCCGAGGGGATGATGAAGAGGTGCGTGAAGGCGAATGAGGCCACATGCCTATACCGAGGATGAGCTGATTGAACAGCCGGCGCTTAAACTCCTTGGAACGCTGCAATGGGACACGATTTCTGCACGCGAAGAAATCTTCGGTCCCTATGGAACGCTTCATCGGGAAACAAGTGGAGAAGTCGTCCTTCTAGATCGGCTGCGTACGGCGCTGCAAAGGCAAAACCCCGCGCTTCCTGAAACGGTCATCTCCGCCGCGATCGACCAGATTATTCGGGATCGATCGTCAATGACGGCAGTCGCCGCGAATCGTGACGTCTATATTCTTTTAAAAGAAGGCATTCAAGTCAGCGTGCCCGATGTCGACCGTGGCGGGCAAAGGACCGAACGAGTCCGGTTGGTTGACTGGGATCACCCCGAGGCGAACGATTTCCTGATTGTTAGTCAGATGACGATCACGGGGCCTCTCTACACGACGCGGCCTGATCTGATCGGGTTCGTCAATGGATTGCCGCTGGTGCTGATCGAATTCAAGAAACCAGGTGTCGCGGCCCGGGCTGCCTTCGACGAGAACATCACCAGCTACAAGCATCCACAGAACGGGATTCCAGCGCTGTTTTGGTACAACGCGCTAATTATCGCCTCCAACGGAACGGAGAGCCGGGTCGGCTCAATCACGGCGGACTGGCAGCGGCTGTCGGAATGGAAGCGCGTGGAACGAGAAGACGAGCCGCGGCGCGTTTCGGTCGAAGTGATGCTACGCGGAACCTGCCGGCCAATTCGGCTGTTGGACCTAGTCGAGAACTTCACTCTGTTCTCGGAGCACAAGACCGGCTTAATCAAGATCTTCGCGCAGAACCATCAGGTTCTCGGTGTGAACAATTCGATTGGCTCGATGCTCGACGCACGGAAAGCAGGCCATGGACGCGCCGGCGTGTTCTGGCAGACTCAGGGCTCCGGCAAGAGCTTTTCGATGGTCTTCTTCTCACAGAAAGTCCTTCGGAAAATCACCGGCAACTGGACCTTCGTTGTTGTTACCGATCGCAAGGAGCTGGACGACCAGATCGCGAAGACGTTCAAGGCAACGGGGGCGGTTACACAGCACGAGGGCGACGAGTGCCATGCGCAAAGCGGCTCGGCCTTGCGCGAACTCCTGCGCGGAAATCATCGGTTTGTGTTTACGTTGATCCACAAGTTCCAGGAGCCGGAGGTGCTCTCGGATCGGCGCGACATTATCGTCCTGACGGACGAAGCCCACCGCAGCCAATACGACACGCTCGCCTTGAACATGCGGGCGTCGCTGCCGAACGCGATGTTCCTCGCTTTCACAGGTACGCCGCTGATCTCCGGCGAAGAGCGGACGCGCGAGGTGTTCGGTGACTATGTCTCGATCTACGACTTCCAGCAGTCGGTCGAGGATGGAGCAACGGTTCCGCTGTTCTACGAGAACCGCACTCCCGAACTGCGCCTGAAGAATCCGAATCTAAACGAAGATATTTACGAGTTGATCGAAGCTGCGGAGCTGGATGAAGAAGCAGAGCAGAAACTGGAGCGCGAACTCGGCCGGCAATACCAGATTATCACCCGCGACGATCGGCTGGAGAAAGTAGCGAAGGACATCGTCCATCATTTCCTTGGCCGCGGCTTCCAAGGGAAAGCGATGGTGGTGTCCATCGACAAGGCGACCGCGCTCAAGATGCACGATAAGGTGCGCAAGCACTGGGCGGACGAACAGGCGCGCGTCGAGAGCGAACTCGCGAAGCTGACAAAATTCACAGCATCCGATCCCGATAAGGTGCGCGAGCTGAACGAACGGCTTGCGCGACTCAAAGAGGTGGACATGGCGTTGATCGTCTCGGCTGCGCAGAACGAGGTCGAGCAGATGGCGAAGCTTGGCCTGGACATCGTTCCCCATCGTCAGCGGATGAATGCGGAGCCGCTCGATGAGAAGTTCAAAGATCCGGACGACCCTCTGAGCCTGGCCTTTGTCTGTGCGATGTGGCTGACCGGCTTCGACGCGCCGAGTTGCTCGACAATCTATCTCGACAAACCGATGCGGAATCACACGCTCATGCAGACCATCGCACGCGCGAATCGCGTTTTCCCAGGGAAGCACAGCGGCTTGATCGCTGATTACGCGAACGTTTTCGCGTCTCTTGAGAAAGCGCTCGCGATCTATGGTGCCGGCAAAGGTGGAGCGACACCGGTGCGGGATAAAGCGGAGTTGATCAAGGAGCTCGGGAAAGCGGTCGAGGGAGCCATCGCTTTCTGTGCCGAGCGTGGAGTGGACATCGCCAAGACGGAAAGCGCGTCGGGATTGGATAAGGTGCAGCTAATTGGTGACGCGGTAGACGCGCTCATCTCGCCCGATCCGTTACGGAAAGAGTTCCTCGCACATGAGCGATTGGTTCGAACTCTGTTTAAGGCGATCAAGCCTGATCCGACGGTACTCGAATTTGTTTCGCGCGTTTACTGCCTCGGAATCATAGCGGATGAAATCCGATTGCGGACCAGCGGAAACCAACCGGCAGACATCTCGATGGTGATGGCGAAGGTAAACGAGTTGCTGGACGAATCGATTGAAGCCGATGGCTTCAATATCCGTGCTGATGCCGACGGACGCGCGATCATTGATCTGGCAAAGATCGATTTCGATAAGCTCGCGAAGCGCTTTAAGCAGTCGAACAAAAAGAACATTGATCTCGAGCAACTCAAGGCGGCAATCCGGGCACAGCTCGAAAAGCTCATCCGGCTAAACAAGACGCGCGCGGACTATTTAACGAAATTCGAGGAGTTGATTGAGTCTTACAATTCCGGAAGCCGAACGATCCAAGAACTGTTCGAAGAGCTACTCGCATTTAGTCGCGGTCTCAACGAGGAACAGCAACGTCACGTTCGTGAGCATTTAACCGAAGACGAACTCACCGTTTTCGATCTGCTCACTCGGCCGGGCCCCGAACTCGGCTCCCAAGAACGAGAAGAAGTGAAAAAGGTGGCGCGTCAACTTCTCCTACGCGTGAAGCAGGCGCTTGTAATTGGTTGGCGTCAGAAGGCCCAGGCGCGAGCCAAAGTCCGCCTCGCAATCGAGGACGAACTCGATGACGGGCTTCCGCGAAAGTACACGCCGGAGCTGTATCAGCAGAAATGCTCGGTTGTTTTCCAACACGTCTTTGAGAGCTTGGGTCGAGAAGGTGTTCACGCTGCGTAAGTAACGTGAGCGGCCGGCGCGGGAAACCCTTCTCGGAGAGAAGCGGCTCCAGGAAGCTCAGGCGTTAAGGGTTTCGGCTTTGGCAGCCAGGGCTGTCTGTTTGCGGCCGAGCCAAAGGCTGAGGACGCACCAGCCGGCCAGGACGGGGACGGCGACGAAGCTGATTTTCGAAATGTCGAGGCCTAAGGAATGCAAGCCGGTGTAGGACCACGCGCCGAGCTGATCGCCGGTGCGGTAACCGAGAGTATCTGTCACGCTTTTGACCTTGTACTTGTCTTCGCGCCGCAGGACGGTGAACAGGATCTCGCGCGACGGGCGCATCAGGGCGTAGGCGGCGACCCGGCGCGCAACTTGAAACACAGCCAGGACGGCAAGGCTCGTCGCGACACCCATCGTCGCGAAACCAATCATGCTGATGAAAGGTAACGCGACCAGAGTGAAGCCGACGCCGAACCATTTCAGGAGGCGACCGGTAAGAAAGATTTGAATCAGGACGGTGATCGAGTTCACCCACATGTCGAGGTGCGCCAGGAAAACGGTGCGGGCCGCGCTGTCGGTCAGGGCGGCGCGTGTCAGGTCCGATTGTTGGAAATAGGCCCAGGTCGAAGTCGTTGTATAAAGAAGCATGCTGGCCGCGAGGCCGATCAGGTAAGGCGAGCGGACGATGTGGGTCACGCCGGAAAAAATCGAGCCGCCGATCGGTTCTTCGCCTCCGGAGCGGACCGGCTTGTTTCCCTCCGTGAAGTTGTTCGGGAAGAATCGCACCAGCGCCCCGGCGATGGCGAACATGATGGCGGAAATCACGAGCAGATTCGCCGGGCCCAGCTCGCGAACATAGCGCGCCGTGATCAACGGCCCTACGATGCCGCCGAGCGATCCGCCCACGGCGATGAAGCCGTAGAGCCGCTTGCCTTGCTCGACCGTGAACAGATCGGTCATGAACGCCCAGAAGATCGCCGTATTGAAAAGATTGAAGACGCTGACCCAGACGTAGAGCGCGCGTCCGATCCAGACCTGCTGCTCCGGCGAGCCGGTCCGCATCAGGACGAAGAAAAGCGCGAGATTGAAAATGAAAAAGGCGTAGGCGAGGGGAATAAACTTTCGGCGCGACATCCGGGCGACGATGGCGGCGAAGAGAGCGTTGGCGATCACCATCGCGACGAGGGTGGCGGCGAACATCCAGGGCAGGGTTTCAAGGCGATTGCCGGCGGCGATGCTGTCCCGGATCGGGCGCATGATGTAGTAGCCGGTCAGGATCAGAAAATGAAACGCGAACCCGAGCCAGAGGGCGCGGACTTCGACTGGCCGGACGTCGACAATCCTCGAGTGAATGCCAGCGAGAAGGCGTTTCATCAGGAAATCAACCTACCACGTGGGGCCAACGCCCGCGCTACACGGTTGCCGCTGCCGCGGGCGGCTCGGCCCAGCGCTTCCAAAGATAGATCCCATTAATGATCCACGCGATCGGATTGAAGCTGAGGATGGTGAGCGCGACCCAGGCCCAGCGCTGACGCTGGGCGAAGAACCAGGCGAGGACTGCGTAGAGAATGGCCACACCTATGACGGCGGCGATAGACTCAAGCAGAAGATAGCTTAGCCCGAGAACGACGATGAACGACATGATGCTAAAGTAATAGCCCCATCGGTAAGAACGCTTTTCCGGGTTTCGACTCTTGAAGCGACGATTCAGAGCGAGGGCCAGGATGATCGGAGCGATCAGCACACCGCCTAGGAACGCTCCTAACTGGAAAAGAACCAGTGCCGGTGAGGCCGGCTTAAGCGCGGTCGATGGAGCTTTCGAGCTGGGCGGCGCCGTTTCAGCGGCGGGTTCCAGGGTGACAATGACTTTGCCCCGGGCGTGGCCCTGCTCGAGATATCGCATCGCATCGGCGATCTGGCTCAAGGGATAACGGCGATCGATAACCGATTTCACTTTTCCAGATGCGAGAAGGTCATGCATCGCGGCCCAGTTTTCCGGCGTAGGATCGGACAGCATCATTGACATTTTCTGACTCACGAAGCGGGAGAGGAAAGCGGCCTTGAAGACGCGGTCCATGGGCTTGACCCAGGTGCCGTTCGGTCCACCGATCATGATGTATTTACCATTGGGAGTTAGAGCGCGACGGCACTCGGCCAGGGAACGATTCGCAACGTTATCGAGGATCACGTCGTAACGTTCGGTCCCAGCGGTGAAATCCTCTTTGGTGTAGTCGATCACCTTGTCCGCGCCGAGCGACCGGACGAGCTCGACGTTTTTCGTACTGCTAACGCCGGTAACCTCCGCGCCCGCGAGCTTCGCTATCTGGACAGCAAAGGTGCCAACGCCACCTGATGCCCCGTTGATCAGCACCTTTTGTCCGGGCTGAACGTTCGCCTCCTTGCGGACAGCGAGGAGTGCTGTCAAACCAGCGATGGGAACGGCGGCGCCTTCCTCAAACGTGAGGTTAGCCGGTTTAATGATCAGGCCTTTGTCCGAGCCACAGACATACTCCGCGAAAGCCCCACCTTTGGCGCCGATCACGTCGTCTCCCGGCTTGAACGTGGTCACGTTCTTACCGACGGCTTCCACAGTTCCCGAGAAGTCGACTCCGAGGCGCGGGCTCGCCGGCTTAAGAAGGCCTGTGCCGGTGCGCATGATGTAGGGCATACCTGTCATGAAATGCCAGTCGTATGGATTGAGTGATGCGGCACGCACTTTGATCAGGACCTGGTCGTCCTTCGGAACCGGCTTCGGAATGTCCTGCACGGTCAAAACGTCCGGTGAGCCGTAGTCGTGATAGATAACGGCTTTCATAACGGGAACAGGACTGGCGTTCGGCGTCTGAGCCGGGGTCGCATTGGCGAAAGCGATGGCGGTCGCGCTGATCGCTAACATTGGGATTTTTCGGTGTGTTTTCATAAGGTACGTCGAAGCGCGTTGTCAGGCGCGGGGTTGTTCCAGGGTTATAATAACTTTTCCTCGGGCCCGGCCGGTTTCGAGATAGGTGAGAGCAGCGGGGATCTCGCTTAGCTTGTAGGTCTTGTCGATAACCGGCGTCATCTTTCCATCGCGCATCAGGTCGCTGAGAATAGTCAGGTCTGGTTTGTTCAAGTTCGCGAGATAGGTAATGAACTTCTGACTGGTGAACAGTGATCCGAGGTAGGCATTGAGCTCACCAAACAGCCGGCGGAGCGTGTCGTCGTGCCATCCGGAGCCACCGAGTCCGGCCATGACACAGATGCCGTTCGGAGTAAGAATGCGCCGTCGCTCGGAGAAGGAATGGTTCCCGACAAGGTCAAAGAGCAGGTCATAGTGCTGGTCGGTCTTCGTGAAATCTTCTTTTGTGTAATCGATCACGTGGTCCGCGCCGATTGATCGCACCATCTCGACATTGCGCGTGCTGCAGACGGCGGTGACTTCGGTCCCGAATGCTTTCGCTATCTGGACCGCAAAAGTGCCGACGCCGCCCGACGCGCCGTTGACGAGGACCTTCTGGCCCGCCTTGATCTTCCCCTTGTCGCGCAGACCCTGGAGAGCGGTGAGGCCGGCGACGGGAACACCGGCCGCCTGCTCAAAGGTTACGTTAGCAGGCTTAAGCGTGAGGGCGCGATCGGGGAGGACGCAGACGTATTCGGCCAGCGCGCCCCTTGTCCCACCAAAAACCTCGTCGCCAGGCTTGAACTGAGTGACGTTCTTGCCGACCGCTTCGATGGTGCCGGCGTAGTCGACACCTACCCGGGTGTTTTTTGGTTTGCGCATGCCGGTGAACGGACGAAGGGGCAACAAGCCGCGGATCATCAGGTCGAGTGGATTCAGCGCCACGGCGTGGACTTTGACCAGGAGTTGCTTGTCGGTTGGAACTGGCTTCTCGACTTCTGCCAAAGTCAGAACTTCGGGTCCGCCATACTCGCAATGAACGATAGCTTTCATGGGAGTGACGGGAGCACCGGTTTTGCGATCGCATTCATTTGTCGACCTCCAGTAGGCGATGAATCCCCACACGAATCCGAATACCAGGGCGGACAAAAGCACGCGCGCCGTCCACTTTAATGTTCGTCTAAATTTCATGAGGCTACCGGGTTCGGTTACACCGCGGAGGCGCTGAGGCCTGGATGACCGGGCGGCTCCTTCGCGCCCCAGATCAACATCCAAAGAAAGGCCAGTTCCCCGATGCCAAGCACGAGCGCGAGCTCGCCCCACTGCGCCAAGGCCGGCAGGAAAAGAGAGATCGAGGAAGCGATCACATAGCCGCAGCCGGCTACGATCGCCGAGATGCCGACGAAGCACGGGATAAAACCAGATCGCATCGCCACGATCCCGAAGGGGAAAAGCCAAAGGCCCCAGAAGATTTGGGCCAGGATGATTCCCTGGTTGTGTAAGCGAAGGAAGAACAAGACCAACGCATCGAGCTGCGGCCTGGCAAAGACCGCGGAGAGGAAGGCTGGGCCACGGGCGAGGGTTAGTGCAGCGAGATCGTTAAGGACGTTGAGATACGACATGGGAACGGAAATGAGCATGAGGATCATCATGGTCATCGCGTGTTTGTGACTAACCCGCTTAAGCAGGTTGTAGAAAGCGACCATGGCGAAGATGACGATCGTGGTGGAGAAGAGCTCGACAGCCATGCCAAGGCGGAAAAGGCCTTCCGACTCGCGGAGATTGTTGGCCGTAGCGGCGGCGTCTCCCCGCACGATCAAAACGCTGGGAACATACAAGAGGGCAAAGGGCGCGGGCAGGCCGTTAATGAAGTATAAGAGCGCCGCGATCCTGGATTGTTTCTTGAGTGAGCTCGTATCGTCCATGGCGCTTAGTCGATCGTGATCGCGATCTTCCCCTGGACATGGCCGGTCTCGAGATATTTGTAGGCGGCGGCGGTTTCAGTAAACTGGTAAGTCCTGGTGAGAGCGGGCGTGATCTTCCCGCTTTCCGCGAGGTCGCGCAGAACTGCGAGGTCCTTCTTGTTGATATCGACGCCGAACATGGAGAATTTCTCGTTCGAAAATGTGGAACGAAAAGAAGCGACGAAGCCATTAACGAATTGGAAGAAGGTCTCTTTGCGCAATCCGGATCCGCCTGTCCCGGCCAAAACACAAATGCCACCGGGCTTGAGAATGCGACGGCGTTCGGCAAAGGAACGATTGCCGACCAAATCGTAAATCACATCATAACGCTGGTCGCCCTGGGTGAAGTCTTCTTTTGTATAGTCGATTACGCGATCCGCACCCAGCGATCGGACCAGGTCCAGGTTTCTGGTGCTGCAAACACCGGTTACTTCCGCGCCAAAAGCCTTCGCGATCTGGACGGTAAATGTCCCGACGCCTCCGGACGCGCCATTGATCAGAACCTGTTGACCTGCTTTCACCCGCGCGGTGTCGCGCAGACCCTGTAAAGCGACGAGGGCGGTAGGGATCGTCGCCGCTTGCTCGAAGGTAACATTGGCTGGCTTCGCCACCACCGCTCGGTCGGCTCTGACGCAAATGTATTCGGCAAGAGCACCTGCCTTTACCCCGAAGACTTCATCGCCCGGCTTGAACTCGGTCACATTCCTGCCAAGACCTGCAACCGTTCCAGCGAAGTCGGATCCTGGGATGGTGTTTTTTGGCTTACGAAGTCCGAAGAGGAGCCGGCCGGGGATGCTGCCTCCGAGCATGCCGCCGTCGAAAAACCTGAGGGAAACGGCGCGAACCCGAACCAGAATCTGATTGTCATTCGGAACCGGCTTTTCGACCTGTTCCAGTTTCAAGACGTTATCGGGCTCACCGTATTCGCAATACCTGATCGCTTTCATCCGCTCCGCTGTTGCGGGAATGCTGCGTCCGCAATCATTCGTTGAACTCCAGTAGGCAATGAACAGCCAACCTGCTGAGACCAGGACTGCGGCCAGGACCACTCGTCGAGCCCACTTGAAGATGCGCCTAAGCTTCATGGAGAACAGGCGAGTTAGCTTGCGGAGGTCTTAGCCCTTTGAACAAGAGCCAGAAGCTCAGAATCATTTCGAACAGCGCCATCGGTGAATCGAACCAGTACGGATCAACCGGCTTGGCAAAGCCGGGAAAAAGGAGGTAGACAAAAGCGCAGAAAACGCACCAGGCAGATGAGACCAGGCCGAACCAGGCGAGAGAGCGGGGAATGTAATTCGACTTCAGCCACAAGTAGCTGCAAATGGTCAAGGCGAGCGAAAAGAACGGGAGGCCCACATAGTAATCGTCGAAAGCGCCCGCGATGGTGACTCTGGCCAGAGCCTGTAACCGATCTGTTTCAAAGACCTGGAGGTAGCTCGAGTGACCCAGAAGGCGAAGTGCGCCCAGAAGCTGCAACGGGCTAAGGAGCCACAAGAGCGCAAAGACGAGACGGGAAAGCGCGCCGACCAGAGCCAGGCCCCGGTTTACGGGCTTAAGGACTACGTAGAGAGCCGACAGAAGAACCACGCTGACGACGCTGTAGAGTAAGAAACAAACAACCGTGAGACGAAATGCGCGTTCGTGGGCGAGGATGTTTTGCGCGGTCTCCGCCGCTTTTCCCGGAACGACGAGTGGATTGAGCAGGACGTAATTGCCTACCACGACGATCGCCATGGCGAGAAGCGCGGTGATCCCAGCGACCCTGGCAGCTTTCTGTTGCTCGGTGGTTACGGAGAGCGGTTGCGACGTCATGGTCTTACTCTGCTCGGAGCGCTTCGATGGGATTGATCCGTGAGGCTCGGCGAGCGGGCAGCCAGCAGGCAACCAACGCAATGAAGACGAGCAAAAGGACGGGTGCTATGAAGGCGGCGGGATTGGCGAAGTGCATCCCGGAGTTCATTGACCCCAGGAGCCGCGCCAGGCCAACGGCGCCGACGAATCCTACCGCCATTCCGCAGGCGGCAAGCCGGAGACCCGCGATAAGAACAATCCTGGTGATGTCCGCGATGCATGCGCCCATGGCAAAACGAATGGCGAACTCACCGCTGCGTTGGGCCATGGTGCGGGCAATAACGCCATAGATACCTAACGAAGCGAGGCCAAGGCCTACGATGGCAAAGGCGGTAAGCATGTCGCGCAGGATGGCGGTTTGAGTGTTGGCGCGTTCAATCGTGACATCGGCTGTCTGCAGCTGGCGAACCGGCAAGTCTGGATCCAGCCCCGACATTACGCTGCGGATGGAACTAACGAGCGACGAAGGCGAACCGCTGGCGCAGCGAACAACGATCTCGTTGTAAGGCCGCGGTTCCTGGGTCATCGGCTGGTAAAGCTGGAGCGTGACTGGTCCCGAATCGGGCAGGACGGATTGCACGTCAGCGGCGACGCCGACGATTTCGCCCCACTGGGACGGACCCAGGCCTGTCTGCGCAAGCCTGCGGCCGATCGGATTTTCGTTACCGAAGAGAGCGATGGCCGTGGCCTGGCTGATGATGAATACTTTCGGTGAAGTAAGGCTGTCGCGGTCGCTAAAGGCACGGCCGCTGAGCAGCCGAGTTTGATAGGTCTCAAAATAGGCAGGACTAATCGAGTTAACCACCGCAGCGGGTTCCCTCCCGGGCGGCGGCTGCTCCCGTCCCCCGACGATGTACTTACGGACGTCGCCCCAGTTAAAGAACGGAGTGAAGGACGAAATTGCAACGGTAGCAACACCCGGAATTGCTCCGAGCCGTTCCAGGGTAAGCCGATGAAAGGTGTTGATCTTTTCGGGATCGCCGTAACTCGCGGATGGAAGCACGATCGTGCCGGTCACGAGCCGCTCGGAGTTCCAGCCGCCGCGAGTGTTGTTTAGCTCGTTAAATGCCCGGATGTAGAGAGCGGCGCCAGTCAGCAGGACCATGGCAAGGGCGAACTGGGTTACGATGAGGAAGTTGCGGAAACGCGCATGGCCGCGTCCCCCAGTCATTCCGCGCGACCCACTCTTGAGGGTATCGTTCACGTTCAGACGCAAGGCGAAAAGGGCGGGAGCTAGACCGAACGCCAGGGCGGTGATGGCGGCCGCGGCAAACGCCCACGCGAACACGTGCCAGTCGAAGGCAAAGTCGAGGCGTTCACCGTTCTCGCCAATCGTGCGAACCGAGAGCCAGTCGGCGGACCAACGTGCTACGACGATGGAAAAGACTCCGCCGGCGAAAGCAAGCAGGAGCGACTCGCTCAGCAAGGGACGAAGCAATTGCATTCGCGAAGCGCCGAGCGCGCCCCGAACCGCGAATTCCCGGGCCCTCGCCATCGTCCGGGCGAGGAGAAGGTTCGCAAGGTTGGAGCAGGCGATGAGGAGCACAAAACCGGAGAGGCCAATAAGCACACCTAGCAAGGCGATAGCATTGCGGGGCAGAGCGGTGCCGTTGAGCGCTATGGGGCGCCAGACGGCGCCGGCGTTCACCTCGGGAAAATCCCTGGCCAGGCGCGTTCCGAAATTGGCAATGAACGCGCTCGCGTCCGTAGCGGATAACCGGTCGTGCCGGCGGCCTATCAGGCGAAGGATGGTGCTGCGGCGATCGGAGGCTTTCTCCTGGTCGAGAGCGAGCGGGCGAAAGAAATCAAAAGCGCCAAGGTGCCGCCACTCATTGAACCATGGTGGCAAAACGCCAACGACTTCATGCGGCTGGCCATCCACCCGGACAACGCGGCCGACGATGTCGTGCGCCGCGCCGAAACGTTGTTGCCAGCAGCGATGGCTGAGAATGACAACATGGTCGCTCCCCGGCAGCTCCTCGCGCGGCAGAAAATCGCGGCCCAGGTAGGGGCGGACACGTAGAACAGGAAGGAAGTTCGCGCTGATCCGAAGCGCGCGCACGACTTCCGCCGGCTGACCCGGTTCGGACAAGCTGGTATCGCCAAGGGAATAGGCGCCGATCTCACCGTAGGCATCCATTTCGCGCCGCAGGTCGAGGTAATCGGCGGGCGAGACCCGGCCCTGCGGATTTTGTGGAGTAACGCGGTCGAGCCTTTGGAGCTGGTCGCTTTGGGGGTAGGGCAGCGGTTTGAGGATAATCGAGTTAACGACGCTGAACATCGCGGTGTTAGCGCCGATCCCCAGACCCAGGGTAACGATGGCCAGCAGAGTAAAACCGGGGCTGCGGAGGAGCGACCGGAAGGCGAAGCGAAGGCTGGCAAGCATGTTGGGTTTGGCTGTAACGGCGGTAGATGTGTTATTTGACCGGGCGATAATCGCTGTAGGTGATAACCTGGTGCACGGTCCCTTCCTGCCCCATGCCTGAGCCACTCATGTCAGCGATTTGTTCTACCAGAACCGGTTTGCCTTCCGGACCCATCCGGTAACGCGCGGTCGATTCGTAGCGCTCGAGCTTCATGATGAGCTTAAGGCGCATGGGCTTGACGCTGAGACGCACTTGCTCGACAAACGCGGTCCCGTCCGCCTCGGCTATCGAAAGGTCAGCCGAGGTGTTGGACGACACATCGGAGTCGAACACGATCGCGCTCTCCTTGGGCAGAGAGTTAAAGTGCAGGACCGCTCGACCGCGAGAGTCTGTGTTAGTCGTAGCGGCGCTGCCCAAATAATGGGCCAGCCGGTAGTAACCGGGAACGCGACGCTTGCCAGACTCGTTGCGATACTTGTTGAGCGCATCGGCCGGCGGCGTGGCGCCGTCGACGGACACGAGCGTCCAGCGAGCGTCGCCCGCTTTGGATGGGTCGAATTTGTCAACCGTGACATGATGCTCAGTTTTTCCCTTGGAGGTCTGATCGCTCTTAACGGTCCGGCTAAAGGCGTAGCTATCCGCGCTGAGGCTTTGTGCCTGGGTGAGGATCCGCTGTTTAAGGTCGTCCGGCTTGTTCTGGCCGTGTGCCATGAAAATGGCTGCGAGCCAGACGGCTGCGCCGGCGATCGCGGCGCGGGTAAGTGGATTAGTGATGAGGTGCTTCATAGGTTGGGTTTCCAGGTCAGGTATCTTCAGTCGGCGGGAATGGTGAGCGGGATCGAGTCGTGTCGGAGGACGACCGGCAAGGTGCGACGGCCGCGAACTCTCCACAGCCAGTAGAACATCGCGCCAAAGATCAACAGGATCGGCAGCATCCGGATCGGCGCAGCCGTGAACGGTTCCGGAAGGATTTTTGCGACACGCTCGCGGACCGAGAAAAACGATCCGGCCGCGATAAACAGCGCGAAGCACATTCGCCACAGATGTCGCGCCAGCCGCGGCCCTCCGCGTGGCACTCCGAAGCGCATGACGCGCACATCACCTATCGCCGCCAGGATCATGATCGCGGCGATAAAGAAGAGCATGAGGAATGGGACGCCATTGAGAGAACGCCCAGGGCTGTTGAAGGCCTTGAGACCGCCCAGGATGTCGACCAACGCGAGTCCGACAACGACGGTCAGCGCGGCCAGATTGAGACCGCGGGTCCAGGGCGACACCGGGCGGACCGTGGTTAGCGCGGTGACGACAAAGTAGATGGTCATCAAGCCGCCTCCGACATTGCCCAGGATCGCGGCGCTGATGCCCATGACCAGCGACGCGTAGACGAACAGCAGCCCGCTCCGGCGGTGAATGGTCCCGCCTTTCTTCACCAACAAAGCGAGGGCGCCGAGAACAAGCGCTATGGCACCAGCGGCAATGTGGATCGGTAGGAGCGTGCTGTGCATGGCTAGATCGCCGCCGCGCCGGCTTGTTCTCTCCAACGTTGAACATTCACGCCCTTTACCAGGAGCCACCCGGTCAGGGTGCCTTCTCCGAGAAGTCCGCCGATTGCTACAAACGGAAGCAAATACGCCTTGAACGGCAGCGAGAAGAAGTTCGCGAAACTACCTGCCAGGTAACAAACGCCCGCAACGAATAGCAGAGTACCGAGGAACCTTGGCAGGAAAGTGGATCGCCGGATCAAGTAGCCGATGGAGAAGACGTGGCACGCGAAAAAGACCAGGCCGATGTCATTGCCCTGCAAACTCACGGTCGCGAAGGCCAGGGCAAGGGCCTGGAGTTGGTCGGCGGAGAAAACGCTGAGATATTTCGCGCCGTCGAGGATTGTAAGAGGCGCGAGAAAGAGAAGGGTGGTTATGCCTCCAAGGGCGCATCCGGTCAGACTAACGAAAGCCCCAAGGAGAGCTATGTTGCGGTTCACCGGTTTAAACAGCGCGTAGATGAATACAGTCACTGCGAGGTAGCACAGGGTGGCGGCTAGACTGGCCGTGAACGAGAGACGATAGAGAGTCGCGTTCGCCGTGATGCTGGCTGCGGTCGTCGCAGCATCGCCTGGCACGATAAGCCTTCCGCCTATCACAAAGGCAGCCATGCCGGTGAGGATCGTCATTAACCAAAAGAACCCGGCAATCCTTGCCTTGGTCATCGGAGACGATTCGGCGACTCGGTTCGTTGTTGATTCCAGGTTCATTTTTCGTCCTTGTTTAGAGCGGACCGCGCGAACGGCGGAGGCGGATGGCGGCGATCAAGAACGCCACGGCGACGACCAGCCCGATCCATAGCTCCGGGCTGCTCAGGAATTTTAAGGGATCGAATTGCGTGAGTCGATC
Organism: Verrucomicrobiota bacterium; assembly: GCA_041167265.1. Classification (GTDB taxonomy): domain Bacteria; phylum Verrucomicrobiota; class Verrucomicrobiia; order Chthoniobacterales; family UBA10450; genus AV80. Next base: position 69,687 of record JBEEHG010000073.1, read on the forward strand.
GACCACGGGCACGTGCGCGTCTTTCGGATATTTGACGACGACGAAGCCTTGTTGAAAGCCGTCCGTCAGCCGACGGCCAAGCAAGCGAAGGAAAAAAGTCGTATTGAACGCGAGCTTCTCGATCGCGCTGATTGCGAGCCATGGCAGGACCGCCCAAAGGAAGGTTGCGCGCCGGGCCCAGCTGGAGACGAGGAGCAGCCAGGCGAAGACAGGCGCCTCCCAGAGGGTACTGGTGACGAGGCCGTAGAACAGAATCAACCAGAGCCGCGGCCAGGGCAGCAGTTGCCAGGTCGTGCCCGCGAGGCCGCTGGGGAGCAGGACCGCAGTGCTTAGCAGCAACATGATTAACTGGGTGGCGATGACGATGACGAAGGTAAGCAGGGGCAGGATCGCCAGGGGAACGATCGCCTTCGAGAGCACGCTGGTGCGATCCGATACGGGCAGCGATTTCCAGAAGAGAATGCTGCGGTCACGGCGTTCGCCATGAAGCGCATCGAGACAGTAGAAGATGCCCACGATGAAGACGGTGAACATGATCATCATGGCCGCGGCGTCGTAAGGCAGCTCGATGGCGGCGCGCATGCGCGTGGACTCGAGCGCCAGGGCGTTTCGCCGGAGCCGCGGAAGGTCGAATGCTGTCATTCCATAGCCGAATATCACCACGGCGGCAGCGATGAGCGGCGCGAGATAGATCGACCGGTTTTCCCACAGCTCCCGGCGCACCGACCAATAGAATGGCCGGGTGGCGGAGAGGAGGCGAAGCGCGTTTCGCTGCCCATCAGAAGGGGCGTCGGGCACGTTGTTCGGTTCCTTATTCATCTAGCTTCTTTCTCTGGCCTCCACTTGCGGTTCCATCACGGCGACGAACAAATCCGCGATGCTCGGGGTGCGGACGTCGCCGAGGGCGGCGAGCTGTTCGTGATCGGCGTTGTCGAAAAGGAGGATGCTGCGCCCAAACAGCTGGCGGGTGTGGATCGGCTTCAATGCCTGCGCCGTAGCGAGATGCTCGGGTTGCACCATCACTTCCGCATAGCGCGCCTCGAATTGCTCCATGCTGCATTCGAGCACGATCCGGCCGTGATTGATGAACATGAGATCGGTGAGCACGCCCTGGATCTCTTCGACCTGATGGGTGGTCACGATAATGGTGCGGTTATGGTCGAAGTAATCGTTGAGCAGCGAATCGTAGAATTGCTTCCGATAGAGGATGTCGAGGCCGAGGGTAGGCTCGTCGAGCACGAGCAGCCGCGCGTCGATTGCCATCACCAGCGCGAGATGGAGTTGCGCTACCATTCCTTTCGATAACTGCCGGATCTTGCTCGCCCGCTTGATCTCCGTCCGCGCAAGAAAACCTTCCGCCTTCGCCCGATCGAATCGCGGATGCACTCCCGCCACGTAATCGAGCGCCTGCGAAACCCGCATCCAGCGCGGCATCACCGCGACGTCGGCAATGAAACAGACGTCGCGCATCAGCTGGTCGCGCTCGTTCCAGGGATTTCGACCGAGGACGCGTAACTCCCCCTCGTAGGGCGTGAGACCGAGGATGGCGTTGAGCGCCGTGCTTTTGCCCGCGCCGTTCGGCCCGATCAATCCGAGGATGCGCCCCTCGTCGACGCGCAGATCGATTCCCTCGAGCGCGACGGTGGCGCCGAAGGTTTTGCGGAGACCGCGTGCTTCAATGCAGGCCATGGGTTTAGCGCTCCTTCTTTCCGGAATTGCGCGACGAGGCGCGGTTGGCAGCGGCATCGAGCTCCTTCTGGGTCAACCCGAGGCGTTCGATGGTGGCAGCGACACGCGGCCATTCTTCAGTGAGAAATTTCTGGCGTTCGCCTTTGAGGAGGAGTTGGCGCGCGCCGGGTTTCACGAACATTCCCAGGCCGCGCTTCATTTCGACGAGGTCTTCATCGACCATGTGCTGGTAGGCCTTGAGCACGGTGAGCGGATTGACGCGGAACTCCGCGGCGACATTGCGGACGGAGGGAAGCGGGTCGCCTTCCTTGAGAGCGCCATCGAGGATCATATGGACTCCGCGATCGCGCAGTTGGCGGTAAATCGGCTGACTATCGTTCCATTCACGATTCATTCCTGGGACGGGGGCAAGCTGATGGGGAGAGGCGCGCTGCGGTGGGATGATCGATCGGGTCCTCTCATATAGTGTTATAGTTATGTATAACACTATGGCAGGAGGGCAAGCTTTTTTTTGAACTTTTTTTTCGGCGCCCGAATTCAGATCCCGCCGAGCCCGGGCCGGAGTAACAGTTGCGTTACCTTTGCCCGGTGGCGGTGCGCCTGAGGACTGCTTGAATTGGGCCCATGAAACAATGGCTAGTTAAATCAATTCAGGTCTGCGCGCTCCTGATCGCCCTGGCGGTCCCCAGCTTCGCAGAAGAAAGCAAACGCGGGTTTTACGAGGGAACTTTAGCCGGCGGCGGCCGGGTTGTTTTCTTCGTGCAGGGTAACCACGCGCTCTCCACTTACGTCTTCGACACCGCCGGCCATCAGGCCTACTTCGGTGGCGGCACGGTCGCGGACAACGGCACCTTCACGCTCACGACGACACCGGCCGGAACGATCTCCGGGACCATAACTCCAGGGTCCGTCACCGCGACTGTGCTCAATCAAAGCGTCACCGCGAATCGCGTCGGCGCCTTCGGCGAAGGCGAGCATTTCGGCGGACGCTTTACGGCGACCGCGACGAGTAACAGCGGCACGTCGTTCGACGTAAAATTCGTCGTCGACGCGCAGAAGAACGTGTTTATGATCGCCAAGCAAGGCGCGACCGTGCTCGGCGGTTTCGGCACCATCACGGTGACGACCCCAAGCCCGTCGCCGTCGGCGACGCCCAGCGCCACTCCGAGCGCCACGCCGAGTGCGACCCCGAGTCCCACGGCCGGCCCGAGTGAGATCCGCGACCACGGCGCTGATGATGGTGGCGGCGACGACCACGGCGGCCACGAATTCGAGGATGAAGATGAGCGCGAAGATCACAATCTGGACGATAATTCGCACAGCTTCAGTGCGACGTTCAGCGTTACTTTCGTAACCGGCCAGATCGTCACGGGACACCTGACGATCAGCCACGGGTTGCTGCTCGGCGACTTCACGCTCAACGGTGTTGTCTTCCACTTCCGCGCTCCGCAGGAATCTTCCGAAAACCGGATGGCGAATATCTCGACCCGCGGTTTCGTGAACACCGGGCAGGGTCAGCTGATCGGCGGCTTCATCATCCGCGGCGGACCGAAGCTGGTCTTCATCCGCGCAATTGGGCCATCGCTCACCGCGGCCGGGGTCAACCCCGTGCTGGCGGATCCGCAGATCAAGCTGTTCCAGAACAACACGCTGTTGCGGCAGAACAACGACTGGCAGAGCGCGACGAACGCGAGCGATATGATCGCGACTTCGATCCCGCCAACGAACGCGAAGGAAGCGGCGATCCTGATCCGCCTCGAGCCGGGTAACTACACGACCGTGGTGGACGGCGCGGACAACGGCACCGGCATCGCCCTCGTGGAAGTCTACGAGATCGATCGCGACTAAACTTCAGGAGTAACCAGAACAAGGGGAAGGCCCTCGCGCTTCGGCGCGAGGGCCTTTTGTTTTGGCGACCGGACCGAAACCTTTCCCAGTCGAAAGGGGTTAAAGCGTCACGGACGATGCAATCGAACGGAAAACCAACGCGGCAAGTGGAGGAGGATATTTGCATCCACATTTTTACAGTCTCATCCGCCATGGCGTGATGGTCGCGATCTGCGCCTTTCTCACCTACGCGATCTCCTCGCCCTCGCACGCCTGATCGATCAGATCATATTCCGGCCATACATCCAGCCGTTCTTCCGGCTTCGAAGAATAAGCTAAAAAAAAACTTTCTTCGTCCCTCAGGCTCCCCGCCGAAGTAGTGCAGGAATCGACCCGGACCTCCGCGACGCGGATCGTGAAAGGAGGTCCCATCAAAACCAGGAAGCTTCGCCACGTCCTCTTGTCAGCCGTGGCTTGTTATCTCGCGGCAATCCAACCGCTCGCGAGCGCCCGGGCTGATCTGCCCTCACAATCTCCGCCGCCGATTCCAACCCCACAACCAACAGCCCCGTCACCGACAATCCCACCGATTGTTGCCACGCCAACGCAACATCCAGTTAGCTCGCCGCCCGTCGCTACGCCGACGCCACCACCTGCTGGCTCATCGCCTTCGGCTTCCGCGGCGCCCACGCTTGCGCCGTTCCGGTTGTCGCCCGGTTCGCCGGCGTTACCGACATTTCCGAGTGCCCCTTCGCCCCCTCCGCCTTCTACAAAAAAGCCGAGCACGCCCACGACTGCTTTTATTGCCTCCAGTTCTCTAAGAAGCACAGGGGCACCCGCAAATCCTCCTATGGCGAGAACCCAGGGACCTCCCTTGCCGCCAGCGGTCCGCGATTTTACTGCGACCTTCGATGCCGGCCCAGCTTCAGGAGCAACCAAATCGGTTTCTCTTGCCAGCAAAGACGGCATTTTCGATTTGGTCGGGATCGCTCCAGACCAGTGGGTCGGCGTGACCGTGCAATATCCACTCTCCGAGACGGGGCACCGCATTACGGTCGAGCCGCTCAACGGTGGATACATCATTAGTACGCTGGGCACAACGATGCTGGTCGGCGTCGACGGCACGATTCATTTCCAATTTCGGGTCACCCATTTGCCCGGCCTGAATTACGTCGCTCTGCATGACGGGCCTCATGAACTGGGTCTTCAATTCTGGGTGCTGGATCAGCAAAACCCCGGCCGAAATCCCCCCAACCTTAATTAGAGACCTCCCATGAACACATTAACCTTTTGCAAATTGGGGCAGAAGAGAATGCACTCCCGGAAGCTTTGTCGGTGGCTTCTTTGTCTCGTCCTTCCGGGCTTGTTCTTTCCGAAAGTCGGGCTGGCGCAGGTGGGAGACGATAATCCGACCGGCACTTCCGGCAGGTTCAATGGCAATATCACGACTGGTTGTTCATACGATCCATACACCGGAAATGCCACCCGGTCTGTGACCGACCTCGCGGTCGCGGGCGCCGTGGGCGCATACCCGCTCGCTTTTACCCGGACGATGAACACCCGCTACACGCCTGGCGCCGGAACGCTCGAGTTCGGCCAGGCCGGCACCTGGCGACACAACTACCAGTGGAGCATCGATCCGATCAGCTTTACGGGCTGGGGCGCCTACAACTGGATGCCGCCGAGCTACCAAGTTAATTACCCCGACGGCCGGCGCGTCCTTTTTGCTTCGGGCTACCAGGGGAACGATCCTTATTACCGCGGGCCTCCAGGCGTGAGCGACCGTTTCCAGCAACTCGCTGATCCCAACGGCGGCGACGTGTATCTTCTTCTATCGGACGGCGGGAAGGTCTGGTTCCAAGTGGACGTTTGGCGGGAGCCGCTCTACGACGGGGGGCCAATTGTCTCAACCTTTACTTCCCGCTTTGTGGGCTTAATCGATCCCTACGGCGCAGTAACTACCGTCAGCTTTGGCGACGCCAGCATGACTATTACCGAGCCGGCTGGGCGGTGGATAAAACTATCTTACATCACCACGCCGTGGAACGGCGATACGGTCGTCGACACAGTTTCGGCGAGCGACGGTCGGAGCATTAAATATAACTATGGTGGATATACCACTCAAAATGGGACCGTTTACAGCTACCTCGGCAACGTGGTTTACTTTGGAGATTATTCGATCATCGCCATCTACAGTTATCAGGACGATAACGTTGATCCTAATGGCAGACCGCTGATCCAATGGGCAATTGACCCCATGTACGCAGGTCCTATGTGGGCCATCGGTTACACGTTCGTTCCGGGATCGTCGGGCGGCGTCTACGGAGAGATCCAAAGCGAAAACTATCTCGATCCGAGCACCGGGAATATTGGTGTCGCTGTTTCCAGCCTTGCCATTAACGGCAACAGCCGCACCGAGACCCGCGGCGACAGCCCGATGCGGACCTTCAATTACAGCGGTGCTCGATTAGTCAATTACACCGATTTCAAGGGGCAAACCTCGTATATCGGCTATGACGGAAACGGATTCAGCGCAACCGCAACGAACGCTCGGGGATACACGACATCTACGACCCGGGAGCCGCGCCTTGGAGCGCTCACGGTGTTGACCCATCCGGGTGATAATTCCACGTCGAGCTTTGGTTATACCGACGGGAACAACCCGTACTACGTGTCCTACCATACAGACGAACGATTCAACACGACTTCGTTTACGCGGTATGGGAATCATCAGATTCAGCGGATCGATTACCCGAACGGAGCTTACGAGACTTTCACGTATAATGAATACGGCCAGGTGCTGACCCACCGCTTGACCAGTGGCGGCACCGAATCTTTCCGCTATGATGAAGGGATAAGCCCGCCGCGCGGGCTGCTGACCAGCTATGTCCCACCGGCGACCGATAGCGACCCCGACCCGGGATCTCATCCGACCAGGTATCACTACAACGGCCTGGACCGGGTCGACTCTGTCACCGACCCGCGGGGAAACACCACGGACCTCGTTTACAACGCCCGGGGGCAGGTCACCCAGGTCATTCATCCTCCCGATCCGCAGACCAGCGTCCGTTACTCAGTCACTTACGAGTACGACAATCACGGTGACCGAATCTCGGCCACCGACGAGCTGACGCACACGACCACCTTCGCGTACGACGATTATAAGCGGCTCGTCAGCGTGACCAACGCGCTTCAGCAAACCACCACCTACGACTACCATCCCACGAATGGCGATTGGAACGCGTCACCCTACGTGCACGCCACCTCTTCGCTTCGAACGATTCGGTCGCCGATGGGAAAATATACCAGCTTTGCCTACGATCCGAATCTTCAACGTAACGGCCTTTGGCAGGCGGACTGGAGCGGGGACATCGCGCACACGAGCTACGACTATGACCCCGCCGGAAATTTGGCTTGGGTGCAGGACCCGCGAGGCTACATTACCACCCTTGGTTACGACGAGCGCAACCGCAAAGCGTGGATGGACGATCCGATAGCCTCCGATCGAAACAACCGCGGCCACACCATGAACTGGGATTACGATGCGACGAGTAATCTGCGTTTTCAGACGAGGGCCGACAGTTCACAATCCGAATGGCAATACGATTCGATGAATCGCGTGATCGATACTTACGGTTTCGCCCACGAACACAACCACTACGATCGAGACCTGGCGGGCAATGTGTCGATTCTCACCGACTCGAAAGGCGCGGGTTATTACTCTTATTACGATGCGCGAAATCGTCTCGTGAGCCAGTGGTACCCGGCCGATGCGACCGGTGCCAGCCGCTACGACGCATGGTACCGCGATGCTGCCGGGAATGTTTACCGCCATGACAGTCCCGCGGGCAGCGCCGCCGGCAATGTTCAGATGTTCGAATACGACAATCGTAATCGGATGTATCACTCGTATTGGTGGGGCAACCTGGGGCCAAATGTCAGCACGCAATATGATCCCGCCAGCCGGGTCACAAATATCACCACCAACGGCAACGAAACGACTCTTGCCTTTGGCTACGATGACGCGAACCGCAAAATCTGGGAAGACCAAACCGTCGCCGGTTACAGCACCCACCGCGTCCAACACGACCATGACGCCGACGGCAACGTGTCGACCACGGAAATCCCGGGTTACTACCAGCTGCGCTACGCATACAACCAGCGCAACCAACTTGTGCAGGTCCAAGATGGCGGCGGGAACCCCTGGTTCATTTACAGTTACGATCTTTCAGGCAACATGATAAAACGCCAGGATGTTTACTGGGGCGTTAACGATTCCACCAACGTCGAAGACGCCAATGGAACCAGCATGTATGATCAACTCAACCGGCCCACCATGTGGGAAGATACGCATTCGGGCGATAACGCCTTTGCCCGGAGCTTCCAGCAATACGATTCGCTGTCCCGGCTTACCGCGACCTGGCGCGTTGAGCAATACCAACAAGGCGAACGCTTCGGCTATGACGCGATGGGACAGTTAACCAGCGTCGCCTACAATGCCGATTACGTGTGGACGGGGAATCCCTTGAATGCAACTCGCAACGTAGCCTATAATCTCGACCCGTTGAATCGGATCAGCGTGAACGACAACGGTACCCAGTTGGGTTACACACCGGATGCGTTGAACCAATATGTCGGTGTCGGAGCGCAGTCGCCCAGTTACGACGCAAATTTCAACCTTACCGGGTTCGATGGCGCGAGCTTTAATTACAATGCGGCGAACCAGCTTACGTCGGCGAGCAGGGGCGGCAACACGGTGCAGTTTGTCTATGACGGTCTGGGCCGCTGCCTGAAGCGGACCATTAATGGCGTGACTACGCTTTTGGTTTACGATGGCTGGAAGTCGCTCGCGGACTGGGCTGGCGACGGTTCGTGGTGGGCTTACCGAATCTATGGAGCGGGCGCGGACGAAGTGCTCTGGCTTTACGACTCCCGAGTCGGTTACGCGCGCGTGCATACCGACATGCACGGGAACGTGAGTTTCCTCTTGGATGCAGGAGGCAACGGAGTCGAACGTTACACCTACGACGCGTTCGGCCAGCCGACTATCCACGATTGGTACGGCGGCGTACGGTCCGACAGCGCGTATGGAAACCGTTTCCTGTTTCAGGGGCGCG
>JBEEHG010000074.1:0-24847 GCA_041167265.1 Verrucomicrobiota bacterium
CGGCGGAGCGTCTCGACGCCCGTCCAACAAAAAGCCAGCCAGGCCAGGCCGACCGCAATCGCGCCGATCACGTCGGTGAAATAATGCGCGCCAAGATAGATCCGGCTAATTCCAATCAACGCGACCACCACCGCCGCCGCTCCCCCGACCAGAGCGCGCCGGGACCAACTGCGGATGGAATGCGCCAAGATCAGCGCGAGCACTCCATAAAAGATCGTCGCGCCCATCGTGTGTCCGCTCGGAAAACCGAAACTGGACAGAGTCACGAGCGGATTCTCCAGAGCGGGACGCTGCCGGTGGAAAAGATGCTTGAGCACGAGATTGAGGACGGCGCCTCCGCCGACGGCCAGCGTCAGCAACAGGAGCCGATACGGGAAGCGGCGAACGGCCAGGACTGCGGCGACCGCGCCGGAAGCCGACGTCAGAAAAATCACCGACCCGAAAAAAGTGACGACGCGCCAGGCTCTGGTTTGGAGCGCGGTCGCGTGCGCGTGGTACCACGAGGTGATGCTGTCGTCGAGAACGCGAGTCGCGGCGTTCCGCGACATGTCTTCCGCAATGTCGGCAAACCACCAGCCGCTCGCGATGATCACCAGCAGACCGATCGTCAGGTGCAAACCGAGATAACCTTCGGCCGAAAAACGCGCCCGGAGAAAACGAAGCGGCCGATCGAAATTCATTCGCGAACCCAGCCGGTTCCGGCGTGGCGAAAATTCTCGACCGACAGAACATCGAACGAGCTGGATGACCGCCGCCAGGTCCGTCGCTCAATGGCGAGCTGCGGGCGATCGATCCGAATGACGTTGAAGGAATTCGGCTGGCCCCGGCCGCGGGTGGAGGTGCTCGTCCCGGACGAGACGATGAGAGCGGAGTAGCCCGGCATCTGGTAGCGCTTCGCGGTGTGACTGATGTCCGCAATATGAAAATGGCCGGCCAGGAAGAGGTCGACGCCGGATTCGGCCAGGGTTTTCATTGCGAGCCGCGAACGTCCCACCACCCGGCCCGCCGCGCCCGCCGGCAAATCGAAGGGGTGATGCGTGACGACGATCTTCGTCCGGCCCGCCGGCGCTGTTTCCATCGTCGCCTGCAGTTTCTCCAATTGTCCGCGATTGATCCGGCCATCTTTCCAGGTCAAAGCGCGGGCGGTGTTAACGCCGACAACGACGATTTCGGCATCGGCGAAAACCGGTTGCAGTTCTGGCGTGATGTAGCGCTGGTAACGATCGAGCCGGCGCACGAATCGGGCGAAGACATTATGCAGAGGGACATCGTGATTGCCCGGCACGACAATTTGCGGGAACGGGATCGACGCGAGGAATTCGTTCGCGGCCAGGAACTCTGCGGTCCGGGCGCGCTGCGTCAGGTCGCCGGATACCGCCACGAGATCCGGTTTCAGTTCGCCGATGAATTTTATCAAGGGCGCCAGGATCGCCGGATCGATCCGGCCAAAATGGAGATCGGAGAGATGAACGATCGTGCGCATCAGCCGGTCTCCTTTCGCGGAACGAGGACGCGCAAGGCCGCCGGCCGGATCCGATAGTTCAGGGGCGTTTCCATTCGCTCGATTTCGCCATCGAGAGCGACGAGCAGGCGGCGTTTTCTGGTTTCGATGCGCGCCTCCCTCACGCAGAAAGCGTCGAAGTCTTTCGCCTGATCGACTCGGCCGAACAGGGCATGAAAGGCGAGCCGGAAGAGACCGAAACGGCCCGTCCCATGGCTCATATACAAACCCAGATTTCCGCCATTGACGCAGGCGCGCGACCCAAGATTGAAGCCGGCGATCTGATACTCGTTGTTGCCGACGAAAAGGAAGGCCGTGCGGCGCGATATCTCCCGCCCTTCGAAAGCGATTCGCAAATTAAGGAACGGAAAACGCCGCAGGGCCTGGAACGTCGCCCAGAAAAACGCGACCCATTTCCCTCGGGCGAGACGTTCCTGCTGGGCTTCGCGGCGCACGACAATTCGCGGGTAGATGCCGAGGCTCGAATTGTTGATGAAGATGCGGCCATTTACTTCGCCGGCATCCACCGCCGCGGTTTCGCCTTCCACGATGGTGCGGACGGCGGACTCGAGGTCGAGCGGAAGACCGAGGTCTTTGGCGAAATGATTCAGGGTGCCGACCGGCAAAACGCCGAGGACCTTGTCCGTCCCGGCCAGGGCGGCTGCCACGCCGCTGATCGTTCCATCGCCTCCGGCCGCGACGATGACGCGTTCGTCGCTCTGGGCGGCGTCACGGGCGATGGCGGAAAGGCTGGTCCCGCCCTCGGGGTGAACGAAGCGCGGTTCCTCGCCGTGCGCTCTCAAGAGGTCGCGGATCCGTGTTTCCGGATCGTCCGCGCCGCCCGCACCGCGATTCATGATCACGATCATTGCATTGGAATCGTTTGGGCGGGTCTTCCCGATGCCAAAGCGGTGCCAGAAAAATGAAAATTGAATCGGCCGCGGTTTTCCCGTTTATCTGAACAGGCATGCGCGAATATCACGATCTTCTCCGGCTCGTCCTCGACAACGGTGCGCCCCGGGAGGATCGGACGGGCACCGGAACGCTCTCAGTGTTCGGCGCGCAGGCGCGTTTCGATTTGCGGGAAAGATTTCCGCTCCTGACCACGAAAAAGCTCCACCTGAAATCGATCATCCACGAGCTGCTCTGGTTTTTACAAGGCGACACGAACGTGCGGGCGCTCAACGAAAAAGGCGTGACGATCTGGGATGAATGGGCGGACGAGAGCGGGGACCTCGGGCCCATCTACGGCGCGCAATGGACGCGATGGTCCGCGGCGGATGGCACCGCGATCAATCAAATCGACAATGTCATCGCCGAGATAAAGCGAAATCCGGACAGCCGGCGGTTGATCGTGAACGCCTGGAACGTCGGTGAGCTGGAGAAGATGGCCCTGCCGCCCTGCCATGTGCTCTTCCAGTTTTATGTGCGCGACGCCGAGCTCAGCTGCCAGCTCTACCAGCGCAGCGCCGATCTCTTCCTCGGCGTCCCCTTCAACATCGCGTCGTACGCGTTGCTGACGATGATGGTCGCGCAGGTCTGCGATCTCGCGCCTGGCGAATTCATTCACACTTTCGGCGATCTCCATCTTTACCGGAACCATTTGGAACAGGCGAACGAGCAGCTTTCCCGCGACTGCCGGCCGTTGCCGCGGATGGAACTGAATCCGGCCGTCAAAAACATCCGCGATTTCCGCTTCGAAGATTTTGCGCTGAGCAATTACGATCCGCATCCGGCGATCAAAGCGCCGATCGCGGTCTGAAGTATGAACCGGAGACGATTCCTGAGAACGTCCGGCGCATTAGCGTGCGGATTCACCGGAGCCGCTTCCTTCTCGGCGCTCCAGGCAGCGAACGCGCCGGAGCGCGGGCCGAATATTCTCGGACCGCGGGAAGGATTTTCCCCGCAGGTCGGAACCCTCGTTTCGATGTTGAACTGGATGCGCACCGCAATTCTCCAGCCCGTCCAGGGTTTGACCATGGCGCAGCTCGATTATCTCCACGACGAGAAGGCGAATTCGATCGGCGCGCTACTTCTCCACCTCGCAGCCATCGAAAGCCTCTACCAGGTAAACACTTTCGAGGGGAGGAAGTGGGGCGACGTTCGCGCTGAAACCGAAAAGGAATGGGGCGCGGCGGCGCGCCTGGGCAACGAGGCGCGGAACAGCATCAAGGGCCACGAGTTGCCCTACTACCTCGGCAAGCTGAAGGAGGTGAGGGAGCACACGCTCGCGGAACTTCGAAAGCGAGATGATGCGTGGCTGATGCGCGTCGATTCGTCGGCGGGGGAGCCCATTAACAATTACTGCAAATGGTTTCACGTGTGCGAACACGAATCGCATCACAACGGCCAGGTGACGTGGCTCAAGGGACGTTTGCCGAGCTGATGGCGTTTCCCCGGCTCACACTTTCGAATTTCCGGCGGCGTCTGCCGTCCAAATCCGCGCATGACCAGAGCTTTTGTAGCGACGGCGCGCTGTCGCCGTAACCCGCGCCGAAACGGCGACAGAGCGCCGTCGCTACAGCAAGGCAGCCGCTGGCTGTTGATTCTCTTTATTCTGATTATGGGCGCGTCGACCTCGTGGGCGCAATCAGGCTACGCGGTCGAGATCGATCTCGAACAGCAGACTGCTTATCTCATCCGTGGACGGCGCATCGTTCTGGCGAGCGAAATTTCGAGCGGCCGCTCCGGTCATCTCACTGAGACCGGATCGTTCAAGATCATCGAGAAAGAGCGCAACCATTTTTCGTCGCTCTACGGAAAGATCGTCGACCGCTCGGGGCGCACCGTTGTGGCCGATGCCGACGCCGACATGGCCGTGCCGCGCGGCGGCAAATTTCTCGCGGCACCGATGCGCTATTTCATGCGGTTCCACGATGCCACCGGCATGCACGCCGGCTATTTGCCGGGGTATCCGGCGTCGCACGGCTGCATCCGAATGCCGGAGCAAAACGCGATCGCGTTTTTCAACGCGGTCGAAGTAGGCACGCCGGTTCACGTGTTCGGCCGAACGCCGCGCACCGGCCAATATCTGCGCTACGGGCCGCAACCGTCACGCCCGTTGTATCAGCGCCCGATGCGGCCGCGCTTCTCGCCACAGATCCCGCGGGATACCGATTGGAATTGAGTTCGCTCTTCTTGTAGCGCCGTCGCTACAGCAATTAGTTCGGGGGCGGCGGGGGGGATGCCGTCGTGCTCGCGGTGGTCGGGGCGCGATTCAGGTCGACGAGATCCTTGAGGATGTTCAGCGTCTCGTCGCGTTCCGGATCGATCGCCGGCTCTTTCGTTCCGTCGTCGTTGCTGGGCGTATCGGAATCGGCGTCCTCAGCCGCTTCCGGAGCGACCTTGTTGTTGCCGTTCTTCTTGTTCGCCGCGAGTTTTCCCGGGAAAATGATGGGCTGAAGATTCGGCTTGTCCACGTTATCCAAAGTGAGCCGGATCATCTGCATCTCTTCATCGTGCCGCGCAAGCCGCTCCTGGGCGCGAGTTTCCTTCCGCAGCTTGTCTTCGTTCAGCTCCGCCTTGCGCGTGTCTTCGTTCAGCGAAATCCGGTTTTCATCGAGCCGCTTCCGGAGCCGGTTCATGTCTTCCATGACGTAATGGAATTCCGGGTTGCCCTGGACGCGCGCTTCGGAGCGACGTTTCAATTCATCGATGAACAGCCCCCGGCCTTCGGACCATTTCGTAAAGCGCGCCTTGGGCACTTCGTCGTAAGGCAGGCAATTCTTCAACGCGCCTTCGCCGAACTCCGGCAGATCGCTCAGCGTCGGCAACACGATGTCTGAGGCGACGCCATGAAGTTGGGTCGAACCGCCGGCGACCCGATAAAATTTCTGAATCGTCAATTTCAGGGCGCCGTCTTCCTGCGAGCGGTTGCCGAGCAACGACGTGAACCGCCCGATCTCCAGGATCGTTTGCACCGTTCCTTTTCCGAACGTGTTCTTATCCCCGACAATCAGGGCCCGACCGTAATCCTGGAGCGCGGCCGCGAAAATCTCGCTGGCTGACGCGCTTTGCCGGCTGGTGAGGACAATCATCGGGCCGGTGTAAGCGATGCCCGGATCGGGATCGCTCGAAACGACGATGTTCCCGTTGGACCCTTTCGTTTGCACGATCGGGCCGGATTTCAAAAACAGACCGGTCAACGCGATCGCTTCTTCCAGCGAGCCGCCGCCGTTCCGGCGCAGGTCCACGATCAGACCGGAAATGTTTTCCTTCTTCAGCCGTTTCAAGAGCTGGAGCACGTCCTTGGTCGTGCTCTTCTGGTGCCGATCCATGTCAGCATAAAAGGAAGGCAACGTGATCCAGCCCAGCTTCACCGGCTCGCCGTTTTCGTTCTTCTTGATAATGATGTCGGCGCGCGCTTCCTGGTCTTTCAGCTTAATCTCGTCGCGCACCAGCTCGACGGTCTTGCGCTTCGAGGGATCGGGCGAGTCGGCGGGAATAACGAGGAGCCGGACTTTCGTTCCTTTTTTCCCGCGAATTTGTTCGACGACTTTATCGAGCCGCATGTCTCGCACGTCGTTGAATTCCCCATTGCCCTGCCCGACCGCAGTAATCCGGTCGCCGACTTTCAACCGGCCATCCGTTTGCGCGGGACCGCCGGGAACGAGGCTCTCGATTTTAGCGTAACCGTCTTCGGTCCGAAGCATGGCGCCGATGCCAACCAGCGACAGGCCCATGTTGATGCTGAAATTCTTGAGGTCGGCTTTGCTGAGGTATTCCGAATGCGGGTCGTAGGCCTGGGCCAGGGCGTCCAGGAACAATTTCACCTGCTCGTCCTTGTCCTGTTCATGGACATTGCGGGCCAGGCGTTCGTATCGTTTCGCGATCAGTTTCGGTCCCGGCTCGATCGGATGTTCGCTGAGATGTTCCTGGAGCAGTTCGCTCGCGATCCGGCCACGCCAGATGTTGTCGGCGTCGCCTTCGTCTTTCGGCCACGGCGCCTTTTGCCGGCTCAACTCGATGGTCGCGTCGCTCTTAAAATCGGGCGGCTGATCAAGCTGCGCCTTTATCTTGGCAACGCGATCGTCCACTCGCTTTGTGTAAAGGTCGTAAATCTCGTGGGCTGGCTTCAGGTTTCCCAGCAAGACGTCATCGTCCAGCGACGTGCCGTATTTCGACGTCAACATGTCGATGTCCTGTTGGGTGAAGAAGAGATGGCTGAAATCGAGCAGCTCGAGGTAGGTCTTGAGGAATTTTTTCGAGACTTCGTCGTTGAGCGACTGGTGCGTGTAATGGCCTTCCTCGAGCAGCCGGCCCACCGAGGTGGCAACATTCCCGGAGTCTGACTTTGCCAGGACCGGCGCGGTCGTAATCGTGACGGCCACAAGAGTGGCGGAGAGGGCGGAAAGTATGCGGAGCGGCGGCTTCATTCGAAAAAAGAGGTTTTGGAAAGTCGCAGAATCCACCCGGAAGGCAAGAAAACCGCGTCGGTTAAGTTCATTCGTAGGAAGTGAGACAATCGGCTGGGCAGAACATTCAAAGAACGGCCGGTTGGCGCGCCCTTGCATGCAGCTTTCGTTCCCTCTGTAGCCGGGACGACGGATCGCGTTTAGGTTCGGCCAGAATGCGATACGACACGTTCTGCGGAGGGATCTTTGAGACGAATTGTTACCTCTTCACCGCGCCTCAGGGCCCAATCCTCTTCGACGCGCCGGACGGAGCGTGCGAATGGCTGGCGGCCAGCGGCGTAACGCCGAAACTTCTCCTGCTCACTCACGGCCACTTCGATCACATCCCGGACGTGGCGAAGATCAAGCAGCGTTTCGGCTGCCCAATCGGCTGCCACGCGGATACCGTCCCCATGATTTCCGACCCGGAGTTCTTTCGCGGCTTCGGTTACCAACTCGAGATCGAACCGGTCGAGCCGGATTTTCTGATAGACGCCGCTTCGGCGCGCGATTTTCTCGCCCTCGAGATGGAAGTCCTGGAAGTTCCGGGACATTGCCCCGGGAGCCTCTGCTTTTTTTCGCGAAAGGAGAAGGTGCTCGTGGGCGGCGATGTCTTGTTCGCGGGCGGGGTTGGCCGCTGGGATTTGCCCGGCGGCGATGGCGAACTGCTCTTTCGCGGGATAAAGGAAAAGCTTTATCCCCTGGGCGACGACGTCGTCGTTTTGCCGGGGCACGGGCCGGCGACAACGATCGGGGCAGAGCGCGAAACGAATCCGTTCGTCCGCTGATTCACATTCCGGCACCGACGACGAGGAAGGTGAAGATGACGACGTCCAGGGCCAGGTGGATGAGAAACGCCCAGAGGCCGCCGCGCGTGTCGATCATGCTCCGCGCCCAGATCCACCCGGCAAATCCGGCCATCGCCACGCCCAGCGGCCCCGACGGTTGCCCGTAGTAATGGCCGATCCCAAAGAACGCCGCGGTGATCAGGACCGCTTCGCCGGGGCGAAAGACATTGCGCAGATGCGCGAGCAGGACGCTGCGAAACTGAAATTCCTCGCTGGCCGCGTTCATCGTCGCGACCGCCAGACTCCAGGGCAACGTCCGCAGGATGCGATTGCTCACGTTGAAATTCGGATGGACGGTTAAGTAGAGATACGGCGCGAGGACGAGCGCAAATACGATCAGGAATGCCGGGCCAATCCAACTCCAGGGCACGCCCTTTCGGAGACCAAGAAAAGGAATTGGTTGGGCAGGCGCGGCCGGGTTCCCGATGCATAAAAACAGATCGCGCCGCGTGATCCCGGAGCCGATCAGGGTCAGGCTAATCAGGATGGCGCCCGAAAGAGTGAACGTGCGGCTGAGAAACAGACGAGCGCCCCAGCTGGCGTTGTCAGTCACGGCGCGAACCGCCGGCAGATTGGCGAGTGCCGGCGAAAGGTAACTCCAGGTAAAATCGAGGATCGCCACCGCCACCAGAAATCTCGCGATGCCGCGCAACGAGCGGACCCAAATCGCGGCCGCGGCGGCCAGGAGAATGCAGACCGATTCGGTGGCCGTTAACCAGAACAAGGTTTGGTGGCCGGTTTCCTGCCAGATTATTTCTGGCAACGTGCTGACAAGGACGGCGGCCCAGGCGACAAGGCGCGGCCATGGACTCGACGTTGCTGGGGTGACGGGATTCATCTGCCTCGCGGACTATCGCCGCCGAGTTTAAGAAAGTCGTTTGAGCGCCTCGCTTAATTTGTCGAGCTCGGCGATTTCGCCGGCCAGCGCGCGCAACGATTCGATCGCGGCCGGAATGTGGTCAAGAAACGCCTGGTTGCCTTTGACCAGGCCGAGGAACCCATAAGCGCCCAGCGCCTGCATCAGCCGTTGAATTCCGCAGTGCCGGAATGTCTGGCGGAAATCCGATGCCACCGGGTGACCGGCCACGGTCCGTTTCAATTCGTAATCGGCCAGCAGCTCTTCGCATTCGGCGCGGGAAAAAGTGACGTAAGGATCGAAGAGGAGCGAGGCGAGGTCGTATTCCGCCAGGCCGGGACGCATTCCCTGGAAATCGATCAGATGGGCCTGCCCGTTCCGGATGATGATGTTCTGGGACTGAAAATCGCGGTGGACGAGAACGCGCGGACGCCGGGCCAGATCTTCCGCGATCTGGCCTAACGAGTCCAGTTTTGCCAGCTCGACAAGCTCAGCTTCGTCGACTCCGAAGAAGCGGCCGAGACAATTCTCGAAGAAATAATTTTGTTCCCAGCGGTAGAGCGCCGCATCGAATTCGGCCGGAAGATTTTTCTGGATCCGGCGCATCGCCTCTTCGGGCAGGCAATGCAGCTTTACGATCTCGCCGAGGGCGGACTCGTAAAAGGCCCGGCGGACCAGCCAGCTTTCCTCGCGATAGCTCCAGAGATCGGTCTTCCCGAGATCTTCGATCCAGATCAGGCCTTCGGCGGGATCGTGAAAATAAATTTTCGGCGCGCGAATCTTATGGGTGGCGAGGAACTCCGCGATGTCGACGTAATGCCGGTTCTCTTCCCGCTCGAGATTGTACTTAACCAGGATGATCGTCTGGTCCGGCGAACAGCGGACGCGATAAAATTTCCGGTCGGACCCGCCTTTCTCGATCGGCGTGATCCGGACCTTGGCCTCTTCTAGCCGCGGAAAATGAATCCGGGTCTGGCGGAGAAGCAGATCGGTTTTGGTTCTAGATGTCGGTGTCACGGAGGTCGCCTTCGGCTTTACGTTGGGAGCGGACAATACATTCCCGGAGGTGAGCTCGGGAAGCGATTTGTGCGCCCGGCCAAAGAATTGTGTCTTCAACGACCGCGTCCGCACCCACGCGGCATCCCGCACTTAAAGAATAAAAGCCTGAGAGCCGTGCAGTTGAATCGATTTCCGCGTCTGGCGCGATTCGAACCGGCCAATCCGGATCCCGCAGGTAAGCCGGCCGCCAATTCTCTTTTTCGATAGTTCGGTGTGCGCTGAGATACTCGCGGCGCGAACCGATATTGAACCATTTGCCGTCGTTCGCGACGACGCCGCCAATCTTCCCGCCCTGTCCGATCCACTCCGCCAAAACCGAAATGTAGGAAACGTGGCCGGGCGGGATTCGCTCGAAAACCGAGCGGCTCCAGATCGCGACGCCGGCAAAATCGTAATGGCCTCCGCGCCCGTAGCGGTTGACCATGTCGACAACGCGGTTGCCCTCGAGCGCCACATCCGTGCCGTGCTCGGTTTCACGCAAGGCAATCGTGACGTCGTTTCCCGCCCGGAAATGTTCCTCGAGCAGGGGGCCCAGCTCGATATCGGTCAGCAGATCGCCGCTGTAAGAAATGAAATGGTCGCCAACCAACAGCGCCTCGGCATTTTTAATTCCGCCGCCGGTGCCGAGAATTTCCGGCTCGTGCACCAGTTGAACAGGATGGCCGCGATAACTTCCGTCCGCGAAAAATTGCCGGAACGCGTCGGGCCGGTGGTGGGTATTAATAATGAACGAGCGCACACTGGTCGCGATCAGGTGGTCGAGGACGAACGTGATCAGGGGCTTTTGGAATACCGGGATGAGCGGCTTGGGCAGCTCCTCGGTGAGGGGGCGGAGCCGCATCCCGAGTCCCGCGCCGAGAACGAAAGCGTGCGTAATCATCGGCGCGCCGCGCTTGTGCTCTGGCCTGGCTTTGATAGAACTGGGCGCATGGCGGAAGAAACGATCTGGCGCGGGACGGCGTCGCAACTAAAAAATCTCGGCTGTTTCATCCTCTGCTTTCTTTTTTGCTGGCTGATCGTGCCGATTTTTATCGGCCTCCGCCGATATCTCGAAACGAAGAACAAAGTGTTCGAGCTGACGAACGAGCGCCTGAAAATGACCGAAGGCATTTTCAGCAAGGTCACCGAAACGCTCGAGTTGTATCGGGTCAAGGACATCGAAGTTCTCCAGCCTTTCCTGTATCGCATGGTCGGGTTGGAAAACATCAAGGTGAACACTTCCGATCTTTCGTCGCCGGTTATTTTGCTGGATGGGATCGCCCAGCAAATCGGATTCCCCGACAAGCTCCGGAACCAAGTGGAGATCATTCGCGCGCAGAAGAAAGTGCGCGAGCTGGATATCGAGTAACCGCCGCGCTTTGTAGCGTCCGTCATCCCGAGGCTGGCGAAAGCGCGCCGAGGGACCTCTCAGTTGGAATCCGCGCTGCCGCGAAACCTGGCGCGCCACTGACGGCGGACGTCTACCATCTCGCGAAAGCGGTTGAGCGCTTGAGAGGTCCCTCGGCGCGCTTCGCCAGCCTCGGGA
Organism: Verrucomicrobiota bacterium; assembly: GCA_041167265.1. Taxonomy (GTDB): domain Bacteria; phylum Verrucomicrobiota; class Verrucomicrobiia; order Chthoniobacterales; family UBA10450; genus AV80. The sequence goes on from JBEEHG010000074.1 coordinate 11,183, forward strand.
TGACGACGTTGTCTGAAGCGTCAGCGTTTCAAATAAAGGCTCTTCGTTCCGAAATCGATGATGGCGTGGTGGCGCCGGAGGATCTCGGAGCCGAGGAGGCCGGCGACGGGCGGAGAGGCGTTGAGCAGGCCGCCATGGATCAGGCCTTCGAGATTAATGACGCCGACGTCTTTGCGCTCGAGATTGATCGAGCCGACGGAAAGCCGCGAGATAGTCGCCATTTGCACGCCGCGCTGTTTCAAGTTCACGCCAGACGAACTGAAAGGCGTGTCGCGCATCGGGATCTGCATGCGCTTGACGAATTGCGAATGCAAGAGGGTGGCGAACGCGCCGGTGTCGACCATGAGCCGCGCCTTCTGCCCGTTCACGGACCCGTCGACGTAAAGATTGAACCCGTCGCTCACGTGCATCGGCACGCGGCGGAACCCGCTGTAATCGAAACCAGGCACGGTGCCGGGCACGCTCGGGTTGATTTTCAAAACCAGGACCTGCTTCTGGCAATCGAGAAGCGCCTTGGTGGGAAAAAGAATGTCGGCGCCGAGGATGCCGTCGATTTCATTGCGTTTGCTGGAACGCCGCAGGCCACCGAGGTCGACCAGGACCATTGGCTCATCCACGAGGTTGAGCGCGCCGAGGCGGAGATTGCGGGCGATGGCGACGGAGTTGAACGCGCCGTTGATGCTGAGCCGCGCCGGGATGTCCGATTTGCCGGTGATGGGCGCGAGACCGAAATAGGCGCGGCGATTGAGGGCGATTGCGCTGACCGGCGCGCCGGTGTCGACGCCGAGCACCGCGGGTTTGCCGTTGATCTCAGCCCGCACCAGCAAATGGTTCTGGCTCGAACGAATCAGGGGGAGCACTTCGTACTGCAACCCGCCGACGAACGCGGCCCTTGCTGGAACCGCGGTGGCGACGAGGCACGCCACCAGGCCTGTCAATGCCGCCGTTCTCGCCCCGAATAAAAACCCCTTGGACACGAGCCGCTGAGGATAGCACAGACGCCCCCCACCGCGAGCCCTCTCTTTTCCCATTGCCTCGCCGGGCTGACCGGTGATTAACTCTGCGCGGTCTTCGGACCCGACATGTCGCAAACGCCCGAACCGACCAATAACAAGTTCATTCAAGGCCTCGGGCTCCTCGACTCCACGATGCTCGTCGCGGGCTCGATGATCGGCTCCGGCATCTTCCTTGTTTCATCCATCATCGCCCGGCAGGTCGGCGCGCCTGGTTGGTTGCTCGTTGTCTGGCTAGTCACCGGGGTGCTTACCTTGATGGCCGCCTTATCCTACGGTGAACTCGCCGCGATGATGCCGAAGGCGGGCGGCCAATACGTTTACCTGCGCGAAGCCTTCTCGCCGCTTTGGGGTTTTCTCTACGGCTGGACGCTGTTCCTCGTGATCCAGACCGGGACGATTGCGGCGGTCGCAGTGGGGTTCGGCCGTTACACCGGCGTTCTGATTCCGTGGGTGTCGGAAACGAATTACATCATCGAGCCGATTCGTTTTGGCAATTACGCGTTCTCGCTTTCGACCGCGCAATTGCTCGGCCTGGCGATGATCGCGCTTCTGACGTTCATGAACACCCGCGGCCTGAACCTCGGGAAAATCGTCCAGAACATTTTCACCACGGCCAAGACCGGCGGGCTCATTGCGCTCATTCTGCTCGGGATCATCGTCGGGTTCCGTTCCGGCGCGGGCTCGGCAAATTTTAGCGATCTCTGGACGGTGCGCGGCGACCTGAGCGAAGTGGCTCCAGGGCTTACTGCTGTGGCCGCGTTTGGATTGTTCATCGGTATTTGCGTGACGCAAACGCAGTCGTTGTTCTCCGCCGATGCCTGGAACAACATCACCTTCATCGCCGGCGAAGTGCGAAACCCGCGGCGCAACGTTCCGCTCTCCCTGGCCTTCGGCACCTTCCTGGTGATCGGACTTTATCTCCTGGCGAATGTCGCCTATCTCGCGGCGCTGCCCTGGTCCGCGATTCAGCATGCCCCGAGCGATCGCGTCGCTTCGGAGACCGCGAACGCCATTTTTCCCGGTGCCGGCGCGACCCTCATGGCGGTAGTGATCATGATCTCGACCTTCGGTTGCAACAACGGCCTCATCCTCTCCGGCGCGCGGGCTTACTACGCGATGGCGCGCGACGGCCTTTTCTTCCGCCGCGTCGGCGAGCTGAACAAAAATCACGTCCCGGCCTGGGGGCTCATCATCCAGGGAATCTGGGCCGGCGTTCTGGTTCTGCCGCGCACCGTGAAAACAGACGCCGCCGGCAACGTGACCGGTTACGGAAATCTTTACGGCAACCTGCTCGATTACGTGATCTCCGCGGCGCTCATTTTCTACATCCTCACGATCGTCGGGCTGTTCGTCCTTCGCCGGAAACGCCCGGACGTCGAACGGCCCTACAAAGCATTTGGTTACCCGATCGTTCCCGCGCTCTACATCGTCGGGGCGTCGGTGATCCTGATCGTGCTTTTCGTTTACCAGACCGCAACCACCTGGCCCGGGCTCATCATCGTGCTGACCGGCGTCCCCATTTATTTTCTCTGGCGCAAGCCAGATCCGACCATCTCCTCAGGCGACCAACGCGCGTAGCGCAACCGAACCACTTCGGAGTCCGTAACACCTAACCACGAAAAGGAAGGCGAACTGTCATGGCAAATCTATTTGCGCGGAAACCTCTCGATAAGCTGATGGCAGAGGCCGCCGACGTGGGCGAACACAGTCTCAAGCGTTCGCTCGGACCCTGGAACCTGATCGCGCTCGGCATCGGCGGCATTATTGGCGCGGGCTTGTTTGTGCGGACCGCGGCCGCGATCGCAGACCGCGCGGGTCCGTCCGTCGTGCTCGCCTTCATCGTGGCCGGCGTCGGCTGCGCGTTTGCCGGTCTGTGCTACGCCGAATTCGCTTCCATGATTCCGGTGGCCGGCAGCGCCTACACTTATTCCTACGCGACGATGGGCGAATTCGTGGCCTGGATCATCGGCTGGGATCTGATTCTGGAATACGCCGTCGCGGCCTCGACCGTTTCCATCGCCTGGAGCGAGTATGCGAATCGCGTCCTCGACTGGTTCGGCGTGGCCGTTCCCTATCGATGGTGCCATTCCCCGTTCGAACATGACACGGCCGGCGCCTATGGGATCATGAACGTCCCCGCGGTCTTCATTCTTTTCCTTCTGACGTTGCTGCTGATTCGTGGCACGAAGGAATCGGCGTTCGTGAACGGCCTCATCGTTATCCTGAAGGTGAGCATCGTTCTGCTCTTCATCGGGCTCGGATGGCACTTCATCAATCCGGCGAACCACACGCCGTTCATTCCTGCTCCCACGACTTACACGACTCCGCAGGGCATCACTCATAACTACGGCGGCATCCTCGGAATTCTGGGCGCTGCCGGTGTCGTCTTCTTTGCTTACATCGGGTTCGATGCTGTCTCGACCGCGGCGCAAGAAGCGCGCAACCCCAAGCGCGATATGCCGATCGGGATCCTGGGCTCGCTTTTTTTCTGCACGATTCTTTACGTGCTTTTCTCCTACGTGCTCAGCGGCGTCGCCACCGTCGGCGATTTCCGATCGGCCGGCCGCGAAGCGTCGGTCGCGTTTGCCATCACGAAATACATGGGCGGCTACGAATGGCTCTCGAAGTCCGTCACCGTCGCTATCCTGGCCGGGTTTTCCTCGGTGATCCTGGTCATGCTCCTCGGCCAATCCCGCGTTTTCTTCTCCATGAGCCGCGATGGGTTGGTGCCGCCGGTTTTCTCCGCGGTCCATCCCCGTTTCCGCACGCCTTACAAATCGAACATGCTGTTCTTCGTCTTCACCGGCGCTTTTGCGGCGTTCGTTCCGGCGGATGTGTCGGGCGAAATGACGAGTATCGGGACGCTGTTCGCGTTCATCCTGGTCTGCGCCGGCGTTTGGATCATGCGCGTGCGCAATCCTGAAATGGAACGCGGATTCCGGGTCCCGGCCGCACCGCTGGTCGCGATCCTCGGCATTCTCACCTGCGGCGCCATGATTTACGGACTCGGCTGGACGAACTGGATGCGGTTGATCGTCTGGCTGCTGATCGGGTTCATCTTCTATTTTGCCTACGGCAAGAGCCACAGCCGGATTAACGCTCCGCCGCCCGAAATGCCGGAAGGCATCAGTCTGCACAAATAGCGGAGTCGCTCTTTGGGAGGGCCAATTCCAAATCACATCGGGCTCGACGCGCCGAAGCCGAGGATCGATTCGACGCGGTCGCGCGCGGCGAACGCGTCCGGCGCGTTGCGCAACTGCGCCCGCTCCGTGGAATGCGAGTCGGACATGCCCGCCTCGAGCGCGCGCAACAGCTCCCGCTCGCTCTCCGGCAGGGTCGCGTCCGAACTATCGGCGTGATGCTGCAAGCGGCCGAGAATCTCCGCGAGCGCGTCACCGTCATACTTCGAGCCGCGGAAAGAATCGACGATATGCTGGAAACTCAAATGGAACGGAATCGTGGCGACATCGACCGGGCCATTTCCGGCGACATCATCGGGCGGAGTAATGACCGCCGCTGAAATGGCGACGGAATTCCACACATTTTCCGGCGCGTAATAACCAATCTCGACGCGATACGAGCTGCGCGCGTGGGTGACGGGAAGCAGATGGCTGCCCGCCGTCGGTTCGACTGCGACCGTGGATTCCTCGATCCCTTCGTGCCACAACACCCGCAGGTGCGCCTTGCGATCCGGCGGCAATGTCTCTCCGAAAACGGACGACCAATCGATGTCCCAGTAAACAAAAAGCGTATGCGGATCGCGGGCGAGGCTGAACAGGAACGCGCCCCCGTAGGAGCGCGGGAGCTCGCCGATGTTTTCGTAATCGCGCAGCGCCGAAGAGTCGACCGCGCGTTCTTGTGCGAGGATGGGATGGCTCGAGAGGACGAACTCGGCGCCGCCTTCGGTTTCGTCCGTCAGATCAGCTACGTCATTCGCCATTCTCCGACGATACACAAAATCGGGGCGGGCGACAGCGTCGGCGCGCCGTCGCTCGTCTCGTTTGTGACCAGGAAGCGTTACTGGTTCCCGAGATTGTAGACCTCGACGTTGCCGACCCCGGTGCCGCCGTCCGCCCCGCTGAGGATGACCGTGTAAGGGCCGGGCGCAAGCGTCCGGAGCAGTGCCGATTCCCTCGGGTGCGTCGGCGCAAGACCACTGGCCTGCAACGCGCCGGCGTCCGGACTCGACCCCCAGTCATTATTCGAAGCGATCGTTCCCCCCTGGGCATCGTGGAGCTCGATCGACGGATCCTGGAGCGGACTGGAAACGCCCGACGCGCTCAGCGAAGGACCGATTCCGCGAATGAAGATGCTTTGCGGTTGGTTCGTGAACGAATCGTCGCCCACGACGAACCCGCCGATGAGCACAGCCGCGCCGGTGCCGACGAGACCGCGCGTCGCCACATTCCCCAGATCGGCGAACGATTCCGCATCGAGATCGTAAACTTCAATGAGCCCAATTCCGCCGCCGCCGCTGACCCCGCTCAGAATCGCGGTGTAATTCGTGTTCGGCGTCGTCCCGGTCAGGTTGATAATCACGGCCGCTTCGTTGTTGTTCGTGGGCGCGAGACCGCTCGCGGAGATTTCCGCCTGCTGGGTGCTGCGCCAGTTATCGTTGAACGCGATCTGCGCTCCGCTCGGGTCGAACACTCGCAAAACCGGATCGGCCAATGCGCCACCCACGCCGGTTCCCGGCCCAAGCGCCCGGACCAGGACGCGTTTCGGCAGCGGATTCCGTTTGATGAATCCGGCAATGCCGTCAATCGCGCCGCCGCCCACGTTTACGCGGGTGGCGATGTTCGCGAGCCGGCGCCGCGGCGGAGTCGGCGCGGGAGTCGTGCCGGGCGCGACGAATGGCGCCGGGTATGGAGTCGGTGAAGTTGGCGGAGTGATGTTACCGGCCGCGAAATCATGCACGATAAATTGCGTCCCGCCGCGCGCGATGTCGCGCCGGCCCTGGCGGGAACCCTGGCCGCTCACCGGCGGCACGACTTCGATCGTGTACGAGCGCGACCGTAATCCGGCGACGACAGTGCCATGCCCGATTTGGGGGTGACTGGCCGCGGCCAGAATCGCATTCAATTTCGCCACGCTGACCTGCACCGAAATCGTGTTGTCGTTCTGGTTGAACTCGCCGGCGTCCGCGGCGCCCACGATCGTGTAAATCAATTTCCCGTCGTTCGCCCGCTGGGTGGTTCCGTAGCTGTACGTCTTGTTGCCGTTCACATCCGTGTCGGCTTCCAGAAAGAACTGGTCCGAGTGGTCGGAGGCGGCGAACGAGTAAGTGCCGGTCGGACTCATCACGTTATGCGAGGCGTTCACCGAGAAGCTCATCTGCCAGGTCGTTTGCCCCGGAATGAAACTCAGATCGGAAACGCGCATCGTCGCGGCGATCGCCAATGTGCTGCCAGACCCGGACGTGTCGTAGCGCGTCGTCAGAACGTCCGACGCATCGGGTTGATGAATCCGCGGAACACTTCCTTCCTGCAAATCCTGCGAGTAATCGGTCAACTGCTCGCCGTTCAAACCCGGCACACGCGGCGGCATGACTTCATCCGAATTCACGGCGGCCGTACCCGGCGGAATGACGAGACCGTTGCCCTCTGCCTGGGCCGGCAGATTTCCACCCTTGATGCTTGGCCCGCTGATCTGCCGGGAGACATAAGTGTGACCGTCGTAATCGTTGTGGTCGTCAGTGTAGGCGATGACCGCCGCGCCCTGCGGATCGAAGGAGACCTGGAAGTAATCGATCAGGTTCCGATTGTTCGCGCCGGTAAGCCCACCTTCGGAGATGTTCGCCGCATGAATGACGTGTTCGGCCTCCGTCACTTCCGCGAGGCGAAATGTCGGGCTGTTGGAGGTCGCGTCGAACGACTGCGCGTAATAGACCTTCCATTCGGCCGTGTCGTCGTTCCCGGTCGGCGTGCCGTACCAGACAATCCCGACTGAGCCCTGCGTCGGCCCGGTTTCCATCCACGGGAAAACGTTCGTCTTCGTGCCGACGTTATTCACTTTCACCGGCAGACTCCAGGTCACACCTTTGTTGGTCGAATGCTTCAGGAGAATGTCGGTATCGTTGGAATAACAAACGTAAACCGTCCCGTTCGGCGTTCCGTCATCCGCCACCTTTGTCACGAAAAACAGATGGGCGACGCCATTCGGATCCGTGGCGGCCTGGTTGACCGTGTAAGTCGTCGGCGCGACCGCCAGGCTGGCCGGCGTTCCCACCACGACTGTCCCCGTGCTGGTCCCGGCGTAAACCACGCCGTCCGATTGGTGAACGTCGATCGGCCCAACCTGCGTCGTCGTCCCCGCCGTTGTCGCCGGGCCGTAAGTCAGGCCGCCGTCATCGGAACGTTGAATCTGCGTCACCGCCGGTTGCAGGGTGCGATACCACATGTAAACCGAGCTGCTCCCCAGAAACTCGTGCCATTGCCGGTCGTCCACCACGATTCCGCCGGTTCCGTTCCCAACCGGATTCTTCTGGAACGTCGCGCCGCGGTCTGTCGATTTTCCCGTTGAAACATTCGCCGCGATCAGACTGGAGAAGGCCAGCGTCGGCTGACTTTGGCCCGCTGGCAGACTGAACGGCACCGCGAGGTCGATGTCTCCGCCGCCATCACCGCCCAGCTCTGCTTCTGTCGCCGCCGGACTGAACGCATCCGGTTGTCCGCGGTAAATTGGCACCCGCATGTTGGGATCGAACGATGGGCTCAGCGGATTCAAATCGAACCGCCAGAGATCCACGCCCGCAGGAAATCCGCGGATCGCGCCGACGTACGCGTTCCCCGCAAAATCGGTGCGGTTGCTGGGCTCGCCGTCGCGCAGCGTCGTGGGCGCTTTCAGCGGAATGCTGTTGCTGAAGCCGATCCCGCCCTGGATGTAAGTCGCGGTGCGCATCGGCGGCGGGGTAGCGGTCGCCGCGCTCACAATGCTCGCCGTCCCGTGGTATTGGTCGGTCGGCACCACGGTCGCGTAAACGATGTGGACGACGTAATCGCCTGCGCCGGAAGTCGCGGGATTAATGACGACTTGCTCGCTCGTGCCAGGCTGGGAACCGTTGGCGGCCGGGAAGACTACCCTTCCATTCACAGTATCCTTGTGGACGTAAAGATCGTAGTCGCTCACCATCGTGAAGTCGATTTTCACAAGAAGTTGCTTCCCCGCGTAGTCCGAAGGGTTCCCGGTAAGGTGGATCGTAAAGACGTCGCAGTTGATCCCATCCTGGCACGCGGTCTCAGTCGTGATCGCCGGTCCGCCCAAAGCGTTGCCCACCCATTGCAACGGCGTGGTGCTTCCCGGATTCAGCGTACCTTGGGTCGGGTTGGCCGCGAATACGGAAAGCGCAGTGGTCAGGAAGAGCGCGGCCGCGGCAAAAAGCGAACGCGAATTTGTTGGTTGATGAATAGAGATAGTCATGGACGTGTGGCGTTGAGCGTGAACGCCGCGAAGTGCGGCGCTGGTGTGTGGCTACCCCTATTATTCGCGGGCAACGCTGCCTCTGGCTCTGCCCGCGTAGCGGCCGGGCTAAATAAATTTACGGAAAATATCCGGCTGGGAGCCAGTCGGATGCGACGGCATTCGCAGTCCGCCACCCATCCATTGCAAATTTGTAACCCGAAGAAGGCAGGAGCTTCCCGGCTCAAGCCGGCTCAAAATCTTCGTGTAGCAACGAGGGGTGTGTAGCTGTCGTCAGCAATGGCGGCAGCTACACCAACACTCTCTGGCCCGACATTTAGCGACGCCGCTCTGTCGCCGTAATTACATCCCCGAGCCGACGTACTCCGCCGAGTAATTGTCGATCTTCGCCGTTTGTCCTACCGACGGCGTCTTCTCTACGTCGTAGGCGACGTTGGTCGCCACCTTCTGCGTTTGCGTGTCGTAGATCATCACCGTTTTCTTCGCTTTCGGCGAACTCTTCTGGCCCTTCTCCGTGTCGACCGCGATGTAGCGGACCTTCTTCGCTTTCATGTTCGCTTTCCGCTGGGCCGACATCCGCGCATAGGATTGCCGCGCCCGCGCCTCGGCAATCTGCCGTTGATGCTCGGTCGCTTCATAATGGGCGATCGAATAGATCGTGATCGCCACCACTGCCGCGGTCACCACATTTGCCGCGGTGCTGTTGCTGAAAGGGAGGCTCGGCACGTAAGGGAATTGGGCGCGCGCCGTCTCTACTGTCGCGCCGGTGAGGAACGCCGCGACCGTTACCGCACAAGTCGCTTTTAAAATCCGTGTTTTCATCGTATGGCCCGTGTACTTAGCTGATTGTTGCAATGCAAGACAATACGCCAGGGTCGTCCGCTTTTGTGGAAAAACTTTAGACTCAAAGTCCGTGGCTTCGCTTCCGCTCATTTTTATTTCGGCCGTTAGCCGCGAACTTCGCAGTGGCCGCCAGCTTGCCGCTAATACCCTGAGCTTTCTCGGTTACCAGCCGATTTGGCAGGATGTTTTCGGCACCGAGACCGGCGATTTGCGCGGGATGCTGCGCCAGCAGATCGACCAATGCAAAGGCGTCCTCCAGATCGTAGGTAACTGCTACGGGGCGGAGCCCCCCGCGCCCGATCCGGAATTCGGCCGCGTCAGTTACACCCAGTACGAAGCGCTTTACGCCCGAAAACGCGGCAAGAAAGTCTGGTACCTTTTCATCGACGAAACTTTCCCGGTCGACCCCTGTGAAGGGGAGCCGGAAGAATTACGTGCCATTCAGACCGCCTACCGGCAGCGTCTCCAATCCGACGCGCACCTGTTCCATCCGCTAACCAGCCGCGAAGGCCTCGAGGCCAGCGTCCTGAAGTTGCGCGGCGATCTTACCCGGTTGCGCCGCGGCGTGAAGCGTTGGGCGGCCGGCGTCGTGATCATGCTCGCGATCAGCGTCGGTCTTGGTTTGTGGCTCCTTTACACTCAACGCGAGACGACCAAGCGGGTCGTCGAAGCGCAGCAGGCCGTGGTTAACATGAGCCAGGAAATGACCAGGCTGCGCGAAGGCATCCTGAAATATCCGCGCGTCGAGGCCGAGGTCCGGCAATCGCAAACCGAGTCAGACCCGGCCGCAGTCCAGAAGAAGGTGTATGACGCGTTGAGCAAGGAAGTCGGTGTCGATGCCACCGTACTTCAGCAGAAGCTCCCGGATGTAGCTATCAACCTCCAACGCGCACCTGACGCTACCGCTTACGAGAAGGCGAATGCCGCTTACGTTGCGAACGATTACATCGAGGCCGAACGCCTCGCCCTGCAAGCCGTCGACGACTTGCAGAAGGCCGGTTCCGCGAAGCCGGCCGAGATCGTCCAGGCGTACGAGCTGGCGGGGTTCGCCGCCCAAAAACGCATCCAGTTCAAGACCGCTCTCGAACATTTCCGGGCGGCCGAAAAACTAACCGACCGCCAGGCCGGCGCGACTCAATGGGCCGACGTCCAGCACGCCATCGGCGACCTGCTGATGGAACAAGGCTTCTATCGCGAAGCCGAAGAAGTGTTGCGCGCCGCCGCCGATGCCCGCGAGCACGCCCTCGGCGCCGATCACGCCGATACTCTCCGCAGCCGGATCCGCCTGGCCTATGCGCAATATCGCCAGGGCAAATATAACGACGCGATCGCAGGGTTCCGCGCCGTCGTAGCTCTCGAAGAAAGACTCTTCGGCCCCATGCATCCCGATACTTTGCTGGCTCGGAACGGCCTCGCCATTGCCCTCGATAACGGCGGGAAACCGGCTGAGGCCGAAGCCGAGCATCGCAAGATCCTCGCCATCCGCGAGAAAGTGCTTGGCCCCGAACATCCCGACACCCTTAGGACCCGGAATAACATTGCCCTGACCCTCGACCGCCAGGGCCGGCATGCCGAAGCTGCCAGTGAGTATCAACAGGTAATAGACCTGGAGAACAAGGTCCTCGGCCATGAGCATCCGGATACACTTAAAAGCCGAAGCAGCTTCGCCTACGCCCTCGATCATCAAGGCAAGTATTCGGAAGCCGAGCTAACCCTGCGCGATGTTATCCGGCTGGAAGAACGCATCCTGGGCCCCGAACATCCCGACACTCTCATAACCCGGCTCCGGCTCGACAAGGTTCTGATGAGTCAGGGTAAATTTGCCGAAGCCGAGATGGACTATAGAACTCTTGTTACTATTGAACAGAAGGTGCTCGGGCCGGAGCATCCTGATACGTTGTCCGCTCGATCTGGTCTGGCTAATGCCTTGCAGGCCCAGGGCAAACACTCCGAGGCCGCTGCCGAGTACCGCGACGTCATCGCTCTCGAAGAGCGCGTCCTGGGACAGGTCCATCCTAACACTCTCGTGAATCGCAACAGCCTGGCGAACGCCTTGATGGGCGACAAATCCTACGCCGATGCCGAAACGATGTTCCGTGAACTGATCGACCTAGAGACGAAAGCGCTCGGTCCCGACGATCCTCTTACCATGCGCAGTCACCGCGGGCTCGCTAACGCCCTGTTCAACCAGGGCCGCTACTCCACGGCCGAGCCCCAGTATCGCGAAGTCCTCCGAATAGCCGAGAAACTGCGCGGGCCCGATCACGTGGAGACCCTCGATGCTTGCTACGACCTTGCCGGGGACCTCGCCCGGGAACGGAAACTTCCCGAAGCGAAAGACCTGGCCCGCCGCGCCGCCGATTCCGCCCGCAAGAAGCTAGGGCCCAACCACCCCGCCACCCAGAAGTATTCGATCTTCCTTACCGAACTCGAAACCAAAAACACGCTGTAGCATCCGCTCGTTGTAGCGTCCGCTGTCCCCAGCGGAAAGATCCTCGTTCCCAAGTTGCACTTGGGAACGCCAGTGTCTTAAGAAGCTCCAGCTTCTTCCTTCGCCCTCTAATCCAACGGACTCTTGACCCCCAGGCCCGGCCTGTTCAGCACGTGCGTATAGATCATGGTCGTGCTCACATCTTTGTGGCCGAGAAGTTCCTGCACCGTCCTAATGTCGTAGCCATTCTCGAGCAGGTGCGTGGCGAAAGAGTGGCGCAAGCTATGGCACGTCGCCAGTTTCGTAATCCCCGAGGCCGCGACAGCTTCCTTGAGCGCGCGTTGAAGCACGCTCTCGGCAATATGGTGGCGCCCGCTCTTGCCGCTTCGCGGGTCGAACGCGATTCGACCGGAAGGAAAAACATACTGCCATATCCATTGCCGCGCCCCGCTTGGAAATTTGCGTTCCAGCGCGGTCGGCAAATAAACAGCGCCCAATCCGTCCACCAGATCCTCTTGATGTTGCGCCCGGACTTTTACCAGATGCTGCTGCATGGATTCCGCCGCATTAGCCGGCAGCATCGTGAGCCGGTCCTTGCCTCCTTTGCCGTCCCGCACCGTGATCCTTAACGACGCCAGATCGATGTCTTTCACCCTTAACCGAACACACTCCATGAGTCGCAGACCGCTGCCGTAAAGCAAAGTGGCCATGAGCCGTGGCGTTCCACGAAGGTGGGCGAAGACTTTACGCACCTCGTCCCGCGTCAAGACCACCGGAAGCCGGGCGGGTCTCTTCGGGCGCTCCACGCCTTCCAGCCAGCCTATCTCACGTTGAAGGACTTTCTTGTAGAGAAACAGAAGAGCGCTTAACGCCTGGTTTTGGGTGGCCGCAGCCACATTGTTTACCCGGGCGAGATGGTTCAGAAACTCCGTTACCTCCACTTCGCCCATTTCGAGCGGGTGCCTCTTGCGGTGAAAGAGAATAAAGCGGCGAATCCAGTCGGTGTATGCTTGCTCGGTGCGCAGACTGAAATGTTTGCTCCGAATAACGTCGCGGACCTGGTCGAGCAATTTCGGCTTGTCGGCCTGCGGGGTGGGGGGTAAATTCCGGGGCATGTTCCCCAGACTGCAAATTTTTGCGCCCAAATGCAACCGGATTAGACGCCTCAAAGGCGTCTTTAAAGGCGCCTCTCAGCCGTCTACATCTCGTTAGGTGACTAGCCGCGCGACAGACATGAGCAAGCCGAAGTTATCCCCGTTTTCGCTATTCTTGGGCGCGATATTCGGCTGGCTGGCCCTCATTCTCGAGTTCGCGGTTTGGGGCTTCGTCATTCCGCATCCTTACCCGATCGGCCCAGAGATCGGCCCCGTCGCATCGTTTATCGTTTTCAGCATCATTCTTTCCGTGCAGTTCATCATAGAGTTCGGCATCGTTGCTATCCCATCGCAGCTATTCCTCCGCCCTCTACTCGGCCCGTTTAGTTCTTGGGTCTGGGGTCTGGTTGGCGCAGCCTTATTCGCCCTGAGCATTCCTATTTGGAGCATTCTGCTACTGCACATGCACTTTCATGATATCGTTTTTCTGGCTGTGCTCGCGCTCGTACCTGGTTTTATTGCATTCGCTTTCCCAGACTGGCGTTGCCGAGTCACCTAACCAAACGATGCAGCGAACGGCTGGCAGCTGTGGAAAGGAAGATTTAAGAATTATGAAGGATGAAACCGTAGCGACGCGCTCTCTCGCCAGCCGTCGCTGATCTTATTCTCGTTAGACCTATGGTCCCAACAAAATTGGTGCGAGCCCTTCGGATTTTCAGCGGCGCGGTAGCGACTCTCGCAGTACTGTTTGTTGCCTTTTGTCTTTGGATCGCTGTCCACGATTACAGTATTCAGGTCCGACATCACTGGGAGCATCCCTGCGGCGACATCATCATGCCTGCGATTTTTTTCGCGTTCGTCG
>JBEEHG010000075.1:0-19180 GCA_041167265.1 Verrucomicrobiota bacterium
GACGGTCATTTCTGGATTCCTATGCGGTTTCGATCGCGGCGAGCTGCTCGCGAAGTTCGGTGCGGCGGGTGCGGTCGGCCGCTCCCCCGGTGAGCGTCGGCGCCGATCCGATCAGGAGGCGCGTGTACGGATGCTGCGGTGCGGTGAGCAGCGCGGCCGTGGGCCCCTGCTCGACGATTCGTCCGCGATAGAGCACGGCGACCCGGTCGGTGATGCCCGCAACCGATCCGAGGTCGTGCGAGATGAAGAGCACACCGATGCCGCGGGCGTCACGCAGGTGCTGAATCAGATCGAGCATCTGGATGCGGTTGGCGGCATCCAGCGCGCTCACCGGCTCATCGCAGATGAGGAGCTCCGGCTCCAGCACCATTGCCCGGGCGATCGCGACGCGCTGGCGCTGGCCGCCCGACAGCTCGTTAGGCTTGTGGTGCATGCGGTCGCCCAGCCCGACTTCCCGGAGCGCGTTGGCCGCTTTCTCTTCGCGCATTTCCGGATCGAGCCCGGCATAAATCAGCGGCAGCTCGACGTTGCGCAGGCTGGTGGAGCGGGGGAGCAGGTTGAACGTCTGGAAGACAAACCCGATCTCGTGGTTCCGGATAGCGGCCAGTTCATCATCGTCCATCGCGGAAACATCCTTGCCGTTGAAAAAATACCGGCCGGAGCTGGGAGTATCCAGGCAGCCGAGCATGTTCATGAGGGTCGACTTGCCGCTGCCGCTTGGGCCCATGATGGCGAGGTATTCGTTCCGCCGGATCTGAACCGAGACCCCGCGGAGCGCGTGCACGGTCTCTTCGCCCATCACGTAATGCTTCGTGATGTTGTCGATATCGATGACGGCGTCGGACATAGAGGTGAGTTGAATCGAGAGCGGTGAATCGCGAATCGGCCGAGGTCCGACGATTCACGATTCACCGATCGCGATTCACTTCTTTGTCTCCTTCTCGATCTCCACCTTTGCGCCATCCTTCAATTTGCGGCTGATCGCGCTGTAGCTGCCGGAAATCACGTCGTCTCCAGGCTGGAGCCCGCTCTTGATCTCCATGTAGGTGTCGTCCGCAATCCCCGTCGTCACCTTCACCCAATGCGCTTTCCCGTCCTTACCCATCGTGAAGACACCCTTGACCACTTTCTCGCGCTCTTCTTTCTCGGTCCTTTTCTCGAGCTTCTGGTTGCTGAACTCGGCGGCGTTATCGCCCTTGTCGGTCGCAGCCTGTTTTTGCTTCTTCTTCTCGATCTCTTCCGGACTGAGATTGCTGTCTCCGGTGCGAATGGTCACGCTTTGCATGGGAACGGCGACGACGTCCTTAACCATGTTGGTTTGAATTTCGGCCGTGCAGCTCAGGCCCGGCCGCAATTTCACATCGTTATCGTCGATGTGCGTCTTGACCTCGAAGTTAGTCACTTCTTCCTGGGTGCCGGTGCCGGTTGTCTTTCCGGTATTCGCGATCTGGACGACGGTGCCGTGAAATTTTCGCTCGCCGTAAGCGTCGATCGTGACCAGCGCCTTGTCCCCGATCTTCACGTTGACGACGTCGTTCTCGTTGACGTCCACCCGCGCTTCCATGCTGGTGAGATCCGCCACCCGCATCACCTCCGTGCCCGCGAACTGGTTCGTGGCCACGACGCGTTCCCCGAGCTTGCTGTTGAGGACCGTCACCGTTCCGTGGATCGGAGAATAAATCGTCGTCTTCGAAAGCTGATCGCGCGCCTGGCTTGAGCCCGCCTCGGCCCGCTCGATTTCATGCTGGGTGCTCTCGTAAGTCGAGCTCGCCACGTCGCGCGCCGCCTGGGCACTGCTGTATTCCGACTCGGAGATCATCTTTTTGGTGAACAGGTCCTGAGCGCGCTTTAGATCCTGTTCGGTCTTGAGGAGCGTCGCTTTAGCCTGCAAGTTCATCGCCTTCGCGGCGCTGATCGCGGCTTGCTGCTGTTCTACCAGAGCCTTGTAAGAGTCGGGTTTGATCTTCATGAGAAGGTCGCCCTTGTTCACCGCCTTTCCATCTTCCACGGGCAGATCGGTGATTTCTCCTGCGACTTCCGGTGAAATCTTCACCTCTACTTCCGGCTGGATTTTCCCCGTCGCGGAAACGGTTTGGACAATGGTTTTGCGGAGCGCTTTCTCCGTGGTGACGGGGATCGGCTTTTCTCGCTTGCCCATGATCGAGCTAACGATGACCCAAAGCACGAGCAGGCCGATGGCTCCGAAAATAATGTAGCGCCGACGGCGCGAGCGGCGTTTGCGCGGCGTAACGGTAGGGGTGGCAACTTGGTGCATTTCAGTAGGGGGACCGGTTGGGTCGATCGGGATCGCGGTCTTTAGAGCTTTAGATAGCAAATCTCGGTCACTCCAAAAATACAATTCCGTCAACGAGGCGGCGTTCGGCCGATATTGACGCTCATCTCCAATTAGATGCAACTACCAGATTAGTTGGATTCAACTCTTCCCGGCCGCGGCCAAGCCGGTCCTCGATCTGGCCGATCGCCCACGCGGCGTGCTCCGCTATAAGGGTTTCGGGGTCGGCCGCCGCTCGTCTCAACGCCGGCAGGTCCTCCTCACCGCCGACGTTGCCCAGGGCCACACAGACGTTACGGAGAAATCCGCGCCGCTTGATCCGCTTGATCGGTGACCGCCGGAACAGCTCCCGAAATTTTTCTTCATCCAGGGAGAGGAAATCGCGAAGCAACCTTGCGCGCGCGGGGGGCGCGTTGAAAGCGGCCTCACGGGAAACAGCGGCGAATCGGTTCCATGGGCACGCCTCGAGGCAATCGTCACAGCCGTAGATACGATCGCCAATGAGCGGCCGCAGCTCCAGCGGAATGGAGCCTTTCAGTTCGATAGTGAGATAGGAAATACAGCGACGCGCATCCAGCCGGTGAGGTTCCGTGATCGCGCCGGTCGGGCAGGCGGTCAGGCATCGCTGACACGTGCCACAACGCGCCGGTTGGGGTGGGTCCGGGGCCAGGTCCAGAGTGGTCAGGATCTCGCCGATAAAGAACCAGGTCCCGAGTTTCGCATCGATCAGCATGGTGCTCTTGCCGTGCCAGCCGAGACCGGCTTCGGCTGCATGATCCCGCTCGAGGACAGGCCCGGTATCGACGTAGCATCTCTGAGTTCCACCAAGGTCGGCCAGAAACGCACTGAGCTTCTCGAGCTTCCCCAGCATCAGATCGTGGTAATCGTCGCCCCAGGCGTAGCGCGCGATTCTGCCAGCTCCTCGCCGCGGTTGTTCCGGGCCCTGCCAGTAATTGAGCGCGACGATGACAACCGATCGCGCGCCCGGAAGGACTCGCTGGAGATCGCAGCGTTTTTCCGCGGCGCGCTCCATCCATTGCATTTCACCGGCGGCTCCCTCTTCCAACCACGCTCGGAATTCCGGCGCGTGCCGGGGCGCAGTTGCCTTGGCGATCCGGCAGGAGTCGAAGCCTAGCTCAGTCGCCTGGGCGACGAGCTTATCCCTGGGGTTCGATGACACCGCAATCATGCGCTTCGATTCGTTCCAGGATTCTCCTCGCTACTTCATCGTGGGTCAGGCGCGACGTGTCCACCTCCACGTCCGCCGCGGAACGGTAAAGCGGCAGGCGTCGGGCGACTAATTCCCTCAGGGTCGCACGCGGGTTTTCCGTCTGCAAAAGAGGCCGGGTCGATCGCCGCGAAATCCGCGCAAACAAGGTTTCTTCATCGGCCCCCAGATAAACGATCGGCCCGAGTTGGCGGAGCAGCGCGACGTTCTCTTCGCGCAGCACAATCCCGCCGCCGGTCACCACGATCGCCTGGGCTTTGCCCGACAACTCGCGGAGCGCTTCTGTCTCCGCTTCGCGAAATTTCTCTTCGCCGCACTGCTCGAAGATTTCGGGAATCGTCAGGCCGAATCGCGCCACGACCATTTCGTCGGTATCGAAGCGGGCCAGTCCCGTCATCCGCGCGAGGGTCCGCCCCACGGACGATTTTCCCGCGCCCATGAATCCGATTAACACGATGGCGTTGCCGCGTTCCTTCATTGGAAAAAGCTCTTTGCAAGCAGAGCAGTTCTAGGGAAGTGATGAAAGTCTATCATGGCTGAGCAGAAAAATTCCGGCGCGCTCGTCGCCGTCGTGATGGGAAGCGCTTCCGATTGGGAAACGATGCGGCACGCCGTGGAATTGCTCGACGATCTCGGCGTGCCTAACGAACACAAAATCGTTTCCGCGCATCGGACCCCGGACCTGATGGCGGAGTTTGCCCGGACCGCGGACGAACGCGGCTTGCGCGTCATCATTGCCGGCGCCGGCGGTGCCGCGCATTTGCCTGGAATGCTGGCCGCGCATACCTGGCTCCCGGTTCTCGGTGTTCCTGTCCAATCCCACGCCCTCCATGGAATGGATTCCCTGCTTTCGATTGTCCAGATGCCGGCGGGGATTCCAGTCGGCACGCTGGCCATTGGAACCGCGGGCGCGACCAACGCCGCTCTTCTGGCGGCGAGCATCCTGGCTACATCGGACCCAGCGATCCGAAAGAAACTCGAAGCGTTTCGCAAACGCCAGACAGACGCGGTGCTAACGCAGCGCGTGCCATGACGCGGCGTTATTTGCCCGGGGCGACCATTGGTCTGATGGGCAGCGGCCAACTCGGCCGGATGTTTGCTCTCGCGGCCCGGCGGATGGGTTACCGCATCCACGTTTTCAGCCCGGAAAAGGACACCCCCGCGGGGCAGTTCGCCGATCGCGAAGTGACCGGCGCCTACGACGATGAATCGGCTGTGCGCGCCTTCGCCCAGGGTCTGGATCTCCTCACTTTTGAATTCGAAAACATTCCGCGGGCAACCATTGAATGGTGTGCCGCGGAATGCGAGGTGCGCCCGGATGGCTCCATCCTCCACACCGCGCAAAATCGGCTGCGCGAGAAGGATTTTCTTTCCGGCGCCGGGATCCCAGTCGCGCACTATTCCCCGGTTCGAACCGCAGCAGAACTTTCCAAGGCATGCCATGAAATCGAAACGCCGTGCATTCTAAAAAGCGCCGCTTTTGGTTACGACGGGAAAGGCCAGCGGTTCATCGATAACGCAGCGGACCTGGACGCGATCTGGGCTGAGAGGCCGGGAGACGAACTGATCCTCGAGCGCGCGATCGACTTCGAAAAAGAAGTCTCCGTAATCGTGGCGCGTGGGATCGACGGGTCGATACAAACATTTCCCGTCTGCGAGAATATCCACCGCGACCACATCCTTGATATAACCGTCGTCCCAGCCCGAATTTCCGCCGGCGTGGAGAAATCCGCGGCCGACCTTGCCCGCCACATCGCCGAGAAAATGGATCTGGTCGGCATATTAGCCGTGGAAATGTTTCTCGACCGTGATGGCAAGCTGCTGGTGAACGAGCTCGCACCCCGTCCGCATAACTCGGGTCATTGGACGATCGAAGGCTGCGCGACCAGCCAGTTCGAACAGCATGTCCGCGCGGTCTGCGGCCTGACACTTGGGGCGACCGATGTCCTTCGACCATCTGCGATGGCAAATTTGCTGGGGGACCTGTGGCAACCGGGCGAACCGAACTGGGCCGCGGCTCTGGCCGTCGCGGGAACTCACCTCCATCTCTACGGAAAACGCGACCCGCGTCCGCGCCGAAAGATGGGCCACCTGACCGCGCTCGCCGAAACTGCCGAAGCCGCTATCGAGGCGGTTTCGAAAGCGCGCGCCGCCTTGGGACAGCCGGCTTTGTGAAAACAGAAATCGTTTCGGCTTCCGCAGCCGACGCGGTGAGCCGCGCCGTCGGCCTGCTGCGGGAAGGCGAAACAGTGGCGCTTCCGACCGAAACCGTTTACGGCCTCGCTGCCGACGCCTTGCGTGAAGACGCGGTCCTGAAAATCTTCGAGGCGAAGTCCCGGCCTCGCTTCGATCCGCTCATCGTGCACCTGCCGGACGCCGACTGGATGGATCGCGTTGCGATCGTGGATAGATCGACCAGGCCATTAGTCGAGCGATTACGCAATCAATTCTGGCCGGGCCCGTTAACTTTTATTTTTCCGCGCCAGCCGGTGATACCGGATGTCGTTACCGCAGGCCTTGAAACCGTCGCTGTCCGGCTCAGCTCGCATCCGGTTTTCCGTAACATCATGGCCGGATTCGGACGGCCACTGGCTGCTCCGAGCGCCAACCGGTTCGGCCGGATCAGTCCAACGGCTGCCGGTCACGTCCTCGACGAACTCAACGGCGTCATTCCGCTCATCGTGGACGGTGGACCCACTCTCCATGGTTTGGAATCCACAATCGTCGCTCTTAGAAATGGCCGAATCGAAGTATTGCGTCGCGGGCCGGTCACGGAGGAGCAGCTCCGCGTTTTCGGAGAAGTCGCGGTCACCGGCGCGACCGGAAATCCTGAAGCGCCTGGCCAGTTGCCAAGCCATTACGCGCCTCGGACGCCGCTTGTTCTCGTTGAGGACGCAGCCTCATTTCAGCCGCCGACAGGGCAGAGGTGCGGATTGCTGAGCTGGAAAACGGGTGCCGACGCCCGTTTCGCCGAGGTTCGCGGGCTGAGCAGAACCCAGGAACTGGCCGAAGCCGCCACCAACCTGTTTCGGTTTCTCCGTGAACTGGACGGCTGCCAGCTCGATTTGATCGTCGCTGAAACGTTACCGGACGAAGGTCTCGGCGCCGCCATCAACGACCGGCTGCGGCGCGCGGCCACGTAAGGCGTCAGCCTTTGTGAGCGATCGCGGCTTCGATGAAGCCTTTGAAAAGCGGGTGGGGCTTGTTCGGCTTGCTCTGGAATTCCGGGTGATACTGGCAGGCGAGGAAGTAGGGATGATCGCGGAGCTCGATCAGCTCAGCGAGGGATCCGTCGGGCGAAGTGCCCGAGATCGTGAAGCCCTTTTCGCCCATCTTTTCGCGATACTTCATATTGAATTCGTAGCGGTGCCGATGCCTCTCCAAGACTTCGTCGTTGCCGTAAATCTTTTCGGCGACAGTGCCCTTGGCAATTTTCGTCGGCCAGGTGCCGAGCCGCATGCTGGCGCCTTTCGTCTTTACGTCGCGCTGTTCGTCCAGGAGACAGATCACCGGGTCGGGCGCGTTCTCGTCGAACTCCGTGCTGTTCGCCTTTTCCAAACCGCAAACATTCCGGGCGAACTCGATGGTGGCCACCTGCATGCCGAGGCAAAGGCCGAGATACGGAATATTGTTTTCGCGGGCGAACTTCGCCGCGCTGATTTTTCCCTCGACCCCGCGCTCGCCAAAGCCGCCCGGGATGAGGACGCCGGCCACGTCCTTCAAATGACCGTCGACGCCGCCCTCCAGCTTTTCCGCGTCGATCAACTCCAACTGGATCCCGCAATCCTGGCTGGCCGCGGCGTGGGTGAGCGATTCGTAGATGCTTTTGTAGGCGTCCTGCAAATCGATGTATTTGCCGACGACGGCGATCTTGACCTGCTTCTTCGGACTGACGACGCGTTCAACGAATTTTCGCCAGTTCCCGAGGTTCGGCGGCGGCGCCTCGATGTTTAAGAGTTCGCAGATGAGATCGTCGAGGCCCTCGGCGTTCAGCATCAACGGCATCTCGTAAATGGTGTGCGCCACGTCGCGCGCTTCGATGACGCCGCGCGGCGAGACGTTGCAAAACATGGAGAGCTTCTGCCGCAGCTCGGCATCGAGCGGATGTTCCGTGCGACAGAGCAACACCTGGGGTTGAATACCGATCTCGCGCAACTTCGCGATGCTTTGCTGGGTCGGCTTGGTTTTCAGCTCCCGCGCCGCGCGAATGTACGGCACCAGGGTCACGTGCACGTTCACCACGTTCTGCGGGCCGACTTCGAGAATGAATTGCCGGATCGCTTCCAGGAACGGCAACCCTTCAATGTCGCCGGTCGTTCCACCGATTTCGGTGATGACGACGTCGGCTTTGCTTTCATCGGCCACCTCCCGAATCCGGTTCTTGATTTCATCGGTCACGTGCGGAATGACCTGCACGGTTTTACCAAGATAATCGCCGCGCCGTTCCTTGAGGATCACGTTTTCGTAGACCTGGCCGCTCGTGAGATTGTTGTGGCGGGAGAGAACGCAATTCGTGAAGCGCTCGTAATGCCCAAGATCGAGGTCGGTCTCGGCGCCGTCGTTCAGAACATAAACTTCGCCGTGCTGAAACGGGTTCATGGTCCCGGGATCGACATTCAGGTAGGGATCGAACTTCTGGAAAACGACCCGGAGCCCGCGCAATTCGAGGAGCGTGCCGAGCGAAGCCGCCGCCAGGCCCTTGCCTAACGAACTCACCACTCCGCCGGTAATAAAAATATACTTCATCTCGCTCTCCGACCTGTAGCCGTCGCCCTGTGGGCGACGTGAGCGCGACCAACGTTGCGGGGTCGATCCCGCGCTTCGCACAGCGAAGCGGCTACAGCTTTTGCGTCCTCCGGCGTGTCGACGCCCGGCGATCCGCTGCCAGTCATGACCACTCGAATTCTTACTCCATTCTCCAGCGCACGCAATTGCTCGAGGGATTCGGCGCGCTCCAACGGCGATGTTTTCCAGCGGACGAAACGAAGGAGAAGATCGCGCCGGTAGCCATATATGCCCTGGTGGCGGAAATGTTGCGGGCGTGTCGCAGCATCGCGAACGAACGGAATCGCGGCCCGGGAAAAATAAAGCGCGTCGCCGCTTGCGTTCAGGACAACTTTGACCTGATGCGGTGACTCGGCATCCAGTGGATCATCAAATGGATGGGCGGCGGTAATCATTTCCAGTTTTTTGTCGCGCTGCAATTCGCGCACGAGGCGATCGATCAACTTCGGATCGATGAGCGGCTCGTCGCCCTGGATGTTAATCACATGACCGAACCTCTTCAGTTTCGCCGCCACTTCCGCAATGCGATCGGTTCCGCTCTCGTGCCTGGCGGACGTCATCGCGACTTCAGCGCCCCAATTGAATGCCGCCTCCGCAATCCGGAAATCGTCGGTCGCAATGATAACGCGATCGAGTTTCTTCGCGCGACCGCTGCGTTCCCAGACATGCCGGAGCAATGGTTTGCCCGCGATCTCATGAAGCGCCTTGCCCGGAAACCGCGTCGAGCCCCATCGCGCGGGAATTATTCCGACGGTTTTAGTCATGGTTGACCTCGCGATCAGGCAAAGCGCTGTCATCCCGAGCCGCGAAGACGGCGAGGGACCTCTCAGGCGGTCTCCCGCTTTCGCGACACTCGGGCGGGCCTGCCGTCAATGGATGAGTCCAGGATTCGCGGTAGCGCAATTTCCAACTGAGAGGTCCCTCGGCGCGCTTCGCCAGCCTCGGGATGACAACGCTCTTCTTCATTTCGAATGCTGAAGGATAATCTCGACTGCGTGAGCGATGTCCCGGGCGACCCAATCGGGACGGCAATTCTTCTCGCCCGCGCCATAGCCGGTCTCGACCAGAATGGTGCGAACGCCGGCGTTCTCTCCGCAGCCGATATCGCTGGCCTTGTCGCCGATAAAAAAGGAGCGGCGCAAATCGATTCGATGGTCGCGTTGGGCTTCGAAAACCATCCCCGGCCCGGGCTTTCGGCGAATAGAGTTCGAGGTCGGCAAATCAGAACAATAATAACTCGCGTCGATCAAACCCTCTCCGAGTTGCCGCAGAAACTCTGCTTCGACGGCTCGATATTGCGCTTCGTCAAAATAGCCCCGCCCGATCCCGCTCTGGTTTGTGATGACCACCAGTTTGTAACCGTTTTCCTTTAACCGCCGGAGCGCTCCGGCCGCTTCCGGATAGACCTCAACCTTCTTCGGGTCGCCGCAATAATCGACGTCGCGCATCAGGGTGCCGTCGCGGTCGAGAAAAATAGCCGGCCAGCTCTCGTTAGGCGAGCCGGTCATTTTCGAAACTGGCGCTGAGCTCTTCCGGCGTCACCGTGGCCGTTCCAACTTTGCCGACTACAACGGCGCTGCCGTGGTTTGCGATTTCGGCGGCTTCGCCGGGGGTGGCCTGTGCGCAAAGCGCCAGGGTAAAGAGCGCGATCGCGGTGTCGCCGGCGCCCGATACATCAAACACCTGCTGCGCTTTCGTCGGGATGTGATGCGGCTTCCGGCCTCGCTCGAAAAGCATCATCCCTTGCTCGCCAAGGGTGATGAGAACCAGCTCCGTTTGCCATTTCTCCAGCAGGATTTCGCCGGCTCGGAGAAGCGGCTTGTCGTTCCCCGGGGTCTCACCCGGATCGCTCCATGGCAGGCCGGCTGCGAGAAAGGCTTCATTCCGGTTGGGCTTCACCGCCGTCAGGTTTTTCCATTCGACCGGATGATGCGGATTCGGATCCGCTGTTACAATTTTGCCGGCCGCGAAAGCCCGCTCCGAAATTTCCCGAACCAGGTCGGCGCTCAAGAATCCCTTGCCGTAATCTTCGAAAATGACCGCGTCGGTTTTTGCAATCAGGCTGCGGAGTTTGCCCACAACCCGCGCGACCTGCGCCGGGGAAGGGGATCGGAGCTGCTCGCGATCGACGCGCACGATCTGCTGGTTCCGAGCGATAATTCGGGTCTTCACGATCGTCGGGAAGCCCGGATCTTCGATGGCGTTCGCTGTGTCGATTTTTTGTTCGGCGAGCAAGTCGCGCAATTGCCGGCCGCCGCGGTCCGAGCCGAAGAGGCCAACGACCGCGACCTTGCCGGTAAACTCGCGCAGATTTCGCGCGACGTTCGCCGCGCCGCCGGGATAAAAGCTTTCGCCGGTGACCTCGACCACCGGGACGGGCGCTTCCGGCGAGATCCGCCCGACTTTTCCCCAGACGAACTCGTCCAGCATCAGATCGCCGACCACCAGAAGTCGTTTCATCCGGGCCCGGGCGAGAATTTCCTTGAGCCTGCGGGACTTCATGCCGACAAAAGAAATCCGGCGGAATGCCGCCAGCCGACAAGGTTGTTGCGATTCAGACTCAAAATCTTAGGCGGGTAAATTTGTGCGGCAGAGAGTTCTGTTTACTGTTAGGCCATTAATCCTGAATACGAAGGCGAAATCAACAGTCGAAGAGCCCGATGATACCATTCGTTAAATCTTTCAAGACAACTGCTGCGCTGCTTGCGGCGCTATCGCTTTCCGCGCGCGCCGCTGAAGTCCCGAAACACGTGGACGTGAAACAGCTTTCTAAAAAGGTCGAGGACGTCGTCGTGCCGTTGCCGAACGAAGTCTTCGGCGCTCTCAACAAACTCGGCGGCGTGAACTGGCGCGAGTATGTCCGGAACGACAAGGGGGCGAACTTCACGGAACGCCCACGGATCGCGCTTCTCCTGGGCGCCGTGATCGCCGACGGCTTCATCGCGGTCCAGGCGGAGGACGCGCCTACGGTGAAGGACATCGGCCAGCGCGTGCTCGGTTTATCGAAGGCAATTGGTGTGAGCAGTTCGATTACAGCGCACGCCAAGGCGATTACCGACGCCGCCGACAAACGTAATTGGGCCAGCGTTCGCCAGGAACTCGACAAGACCCAGAACAGCGTCCAGCAGGCCATGAACGAAGTGCACGATGAGAAGCTCTCCCAACTGGTCAGCCTCGGCGGCTGGCTTCGCGGCACCGAGGTTTTGACTGCGGTGGTGACGAAACGCTATTCGGAGGAAGGGTCCGAGTTACTTCATCAGCCCGACCTTCTCAATTATTTCGAGACGCGGCTCCAGGCGATGCCGGAGTTTAATCTGAAATTGCTCCAGGATATTCACACAGCCCTGGTCGAAGTGCGCCCGCTGATCGACGTGGGCAACGCCCATATTCCGCCGGCTTCGGTCAAGAAGATCAACGACATCACGACGCGGCTCGGCGATGCCATCACCAAGAAAACCCCCTGAACGTTTTATGAGCGCGATCCTCAAGACAGCATTGCGTGCGAGTTGTGCGATCGCGCTGATGTTCCTCGCGGTCCCGGCCGGGCGCGGTTCCGTGGACGACGCGCAATCGTTCGCGCTCCAGGCGGCGGAGCCTTACGTCAAGGAAGGGTTCCAGGTCCGCGAAGATTACTGGGGCGGCGATCTCGGGGTGGGCGAAAAGAAAGCGGTCCGCCAGCAGTTGTTCAAGGGGAACGAATATTGGTTCTGGCTCGGCAGCGAGGTGGAAACGGCCAAGATTTCCGTCCATGTCTATGACGCGGAAGGCAAACTGGCCGAGATGCCGGACAGCTGGCAGAAGGGACATTTCGCCGCCGCGCATATCACGCCGAAGAACACCGGCAGTTATTTCATCATCGTTGAGATCGAGCAGTCGCCGGAGGAACGCACGCATTGGGCGCTTGTTTACGGATTCCGCTAATCCATTTGCCGCCGGTTCCGGGAAACGGAACGCTGGTTTGACACTGCCGGCGCGGGCGATATCATCAGCGCCCCTTGCCTCGGCCCCGCAATGACAGAAACGCGCACCCTGCAGTTCGATAGCCCACGCGCTGTTCAATCGCTCTACGCGAACGACCTGAAGCTGTTGAAGACGCTGGAGGATTCCCTCGGCGTGAAAGTGACCACGCGCGAAGGCTGGGTAAAGCTCGAAGGGGAACCGGGGCAGCTCGACCAGGCCCAGCGGGTTTTCGAGCAGCTCGAACAGGCCAGACAAAAGGGCGTCGACATTCACAAACACGAGTTCAGCTACGCGCTTAATTCCGTGACCGAAGCGCGCGCGGATAACCTGAGCGACGTCGTCGATTTCAAGATCCTGACTTCATCGCGGAAGGCGCCGATCGTGGCGCGGACCCTGGGCCAGCGCAATTACGTGGAGGCGATCCAGAAGAACGACATCGTGTTTGGGGTAGGTCCGGCCGGGACCGGGAAAACTTATCTCGCCGTGGCGATGGCGGTGGCGGCGCTAAAGAAGGAGCAGGTAAATCGCATTATCCTCACCAGGCCGGCGGTGGAAGCCGGGGAAGCGCTCGGATTTCTTCCCGGCGATCTGCAGGAAAAAATCACGCCTTATCTGCGCCCCCTTTATGACTCGTTGCGCGACATGATGGAGCCGGAAGAGATCGAGCGCTCGGTTGCCCGGCAGACCATCGAAGTGGCGCCGCTGGCGTATATGCGCGGGCGCACCCTGAGCAACGCGTTCGTGATTTTAGACGAAGCCCAGAATACGACGACGGAACAAATGTTCATGCTCCTCACGCGAATGGGGCCTCACTCGAAATGCGTGGTGACCGGAGACGTGACCCAGATCGATCTCCCGTCGAATAAGCGGTCGGGACTGGTCGAAGCGCTTCAGGCGCTCAAAAGCGTCCCTGGAATTTCGTTCGTCTACTTCAACGAACGCGATGTCGTGCGTCATGAGCTGGTGCGAGCGGTGATCAGCGCTTATCAACAACACCGGTCGCCTGCCCCCGGTGTGCGCAAATAACCCATGCTGGATTTCCTAAAACGCAGCCAGCTCGTAAAACGCGGCCTCGCTTCCCGCAAACTCCGGCGCCGGCGGACGAAAAACGAGCTGCTTCACAGTCTCGAGTTCGCGGCCGGGATGAAGTATTTCATCTTCGCGGCGTTCATCGCCGGCATCGCGGCCTTGATCTTTAGCGGCCAACAGCCGGAGCCCACGAAGAATTTCGTCATCTCGCTGCTCTTTTTTGCCACGGCGCTCACCCAGCTCTGGATCAATCAGCCGACGACATTTCTCCGGAGTTCGCGGTTGCTCCTGGTTTTCGGCGTCATCTTCGTTCAGCTCGCCACGACAAAGTTTCTCCTCGTTCTTTGCAATAGCGGATCGTTCAGTTTTCTCCGGCCCGAGACCGTCGGCCTGATCGCGCCCTACGCGTTCGCGCCGCTCTTGCTCAGCGTCCTTCTGGGCCGCAATCACGGACTCTACGCCTCCGTGTTCGTCAGCCTTTGGAGCAGCATTCTCTTCGGCAAAGTCGACGCGCCGTTGCTCGTGTGCGGAATGATCAGCGGGTTCACCGCGGTCTACCTGACGTTGCAGGTGCGGAAACGCAGCCGCTTGATCCGCGCCGGCTTCGGCGTTGGCATCGCCATCTGGCTGTTATCGCTGACATTCGGCATCATCGGGCCAATCGATTTTCTTTCGCCGAACACGATCGATTGGAAAATGATCGGCATCCAAAGCGCGCTCGCCGTCGCCAACGGGATCGTGACGGCGACGATCGTGGGCGGCGTGGTCCCGATGTTCGAGCACCTGTTCCAGGTCACGACGGATATTTCCTGGCTGGAAGCGTCCGATCTGAACCATCCCTTGTTACGGCGGATGACGATCGAGGCGCCGGGGACGTATCATCACAGCCTGGTGGTGGCGAACCTGGCCGAGGCTGCGGCGGAAGCCATTGGCGCGAACGCCACCCTTTGCCGTGTCTGCTCGTATTTCCACGACGTCGGCAAATTGGTGAAGCCGGAATACTTCACCGAGAATATGAACTTCGAGCGCAACCCGCACGACGATCTCGCGCCCACCATGAGCGCCCTCATCATCATCGCCCACGTCAAAGAGGGAATCGATCTCGCGCTCAAACATCGCTTGAACCGGCAGATCATCGACATCATCCAGCAGCATCACGGCACGTCGCTCGTTTACTATTTTTACAAACGCGCCCTTCAACAGCAGGAGGACGCGCGCACCGGCGGCAAGATCATGAATTTGCGCGAGGAAGATGTGCCCGAAGTGCGCGAGGAAACCTTTCGCTACAGCGGCCCGAAACCGCAGACGAAGGAGAGCGCCATCATTAGCCTGGCCGACATGATCGAGAGCGCATCACGCAGCCTGGAAAAACCGACGCCGCAGAAAATCGAGGCGCTCGTGAACGATTTGATCAGCCAGCGCATCGCGGACCAGCAGCTCACGGAATGCGATTTGACGCTGGCCGACCTGAACCTGATCGCCGAACGATTTCGGTTCACGCTCATGACCATGCTTCACACCCGGATCGCTTACCCGAAGCAGGACACAAAGATCACACCGATCCGCGAAGAAATGCAGCCGGACGTGATGGCGGGGACGAGAAAGCCGGACTCGGCGCCCCCGATCTCGGCTGCGTAGTTGTGAGCGACGCGGCTCTTGATCGCCTGCGCGGTTGGAACGCGGAAACCGCCATCGTTCTTGGCTCGGGATTAAACATCCTCGTAGCGCCGTCGGAATCTCAGGAGAGCGTCGCCTATTCTGATTTCGCTGAGCTGCCCAAGCCGTCCGTTCCCGGTCACACCGGCCGCTTCGTTCTCGGAAATTTGGGCGGCTCCCGGACGATCTTCGCGCAAGGGCGGGTCCACCTTTACGAAGGGCACACCGCGAAGCAGATCACAGCCGGGATCCAAATTCTGGCAGCCGCTGGAATCAAACGGTTGATCCTGACGAATGCGGCGGGAACCGTGAACGAGAATTTTGGGCCCGGCTCATGGATGATGATCGCCGACCACCTCAATCTGACGGGGACAACGCCGTTGCTGGGCAGTGCGCAATTCCTCGATTTGACCGAAGTCTATTCCCAAAAATGGCGGACGGAATTCCGCGACGCGGCCAAGGACCAAAGCATTTCACTCCATGAAGGGGTCTACGCAGGCCTGCTCGGCCCGCAGTACGAAACTCCGGCGGAAGTGCGAATGCTTCGCCGGCTCGGGGCCGACGCTGTCGGCATGTCCACCGTGCTCGAGGCAATCCAGGCGCGTGCCCTCGGACTGGAAGTCGCCGGATTTTCCTGCCTGACGAATTGGGCTGCCGGAATTAGCGGCGCGCCCTTGAGTCACACCGAAGTCCTTGAGACGGGGAAAAACGCCGCGGCTGAGTTCGCGCGATTGCTTAACGCGGTGCTTTAGGGACGCAATTCGATCGGCGTCCCATCCGGCACCGCGCGATAAATTTCTTCGATCTCGAAATCCGTGACGGCAATGCAGCCGGCCGTCCAATCATTCCGGCGGTGAAATCGGCCCAGCCATCCGCGCCCATTGGGCAATCCATGAATCATAATGTCGCTCCCGGCCGACAATCCCTCGACGGCCGCCCGGTCGATGTCGCGCTGTTCCGGATACGAAACGTGCAGCGCCAGATGGTAATCGCTGTCCGGCTTGTGGAAATCGATCGAGTAAATTCCTTCCGGCGTCCGCTGGTCGCCTTCGTATTCCTTTGCTCCTTCCGGTGCAGGGCCCAGCGCCACAGAATAAATTTTTAACGCGCGCCCTTTTTGAAACAGGGTCAGCCGCCTCGCCGATTTCTCGACAAGGATCCGATCGGCAATCGCGTCGCGGGGCAGGGGATCGAAGTTGAATTGCGCCGCCGCTATCACCGCCACGCCAACGAGGCAGACGACGAGAAGGACGATCAACAGGATTTTCAACCGCGAAGCTATTGCGGTTCGATCGGCCTTCGGGCGCGGGGCTCGCGGTCCTTTGTCGTCGCAGTGCTCGGCATCGTAACGAATGGTCCGCCTTCCAGCGGCGCGCTTTCCGAGAAAGCCACGTCCGGCATGTTGCTCGGCAATCCTTCCAGCGGGAATTCCTTCCGGAGCGGAAAGTAAGGATAGCCTTCCCACATCAGGATCCGGCGCAGATCCGGATGCCCGCCGAACCGGATTCCCATCATGTCGTAAATCTCGCGCTCGTGCCAGTTGGCGGTCGGCCAGATGTCGGAAACCGTCGGCACTTCACCCTCGTCTTCAGAAACGCTCAGCTTCAAACGCAGATGGATCCCCAGCGCCATCGAATACAGTTCGTAAACGATTTCGAACCGCGGTTCCTCGCCGAAATTGTCGACGCTGCAAATGTCGAGCAGGTAATCGAACTGCAGCTCGTCGCGGCAAAACGTGGCGACCTGCCGCAAGTCCGCCGCCAGAATGACGAAGGTCGTTTCGCCGCGAAATTCGATTCGGCGCTGCAATCTGTCGCCCAGCATTGTCCCAAGCGACGGCAGAACATCGGTGGCAGTCATGCAGTTACTGGTTCCAGCCGATCCGCCTGTTTCCGCTTTTGGTCGCGGAACGAACTTTCCGTGGTGATCTTTTCCTGCAGCTTCATGAGACCTTCGAGCAGCGCTTCGGGCCGCGGCGGACAGCCGGACACATAAACGTCGACCGGCAGCAGCTGATCGATCCCCTGCAGCACCGCGTAGGACCGGTACATGCCGCCGGTCGAAGCGCACGCCCCCATCGCGATGACCCACTTCGGCTCGGGCATCTGTTCGTAGATTCGTTTTACGGCGAGCGCCATTTTGTAAGTCACCGTGCCGGCGACAATCATCACGTCGCATTGGCGCGGCGAAAAACGCATCACCTCCGCGCCAAAGCGCGAGATGTCGAAACGGGAGGCGGCGGTGGCCATTAATTCGATCGCGCAACACGCCAGGCCCATCGGCATCGGCCAGAGCGAATTTTTCCGCATCCAGTTCATCGCCGCGTCCAGTCGGGTAAAAATGACGTTGCCTTCGATCTTCGAATCGTAAGCCGCGGCATGGGTTTCGCGCATGGCGAAACAGTAGAGTCGCGGTCTGACCCCGCAAGCGGAATCCCGGATGCGATCGCGGAGTTACCCCGCGGCCTGCATCGGGTAATCGGCCACGATGTTGACGTGGCTCGACTCGATGACTTCGTGGACGATCTTGCCCAGCTCGGCGGCTTCGTATGGTTTCGCGATCACACCGCGGAACCCGAAATCCTGATAGCGGCTCATGGTCGCGTCCATCGCGTAACCGCTCGAAACGATGGCGTTCACGGTCGGATCGATCTCGATCAACTTCTTGAGCGCTTCCTTGCCGCCCATTCCGCCAGGCAGCGTGAGGTCCAGAATGACGGCATCGAAACGTTCGCCGGCCTCGAGTTTCTGCCGGTAGAGTTCCACGCCTTCGAGCGCGCTCTCAGCCTGGCTCACCTTGTAGCCGAGGCGTTCGAGGGTGAATTCAACCAGCGCGCGGATAGCTTCTTCATCGTCGAC
This sequence comes from Verrucomicrobiota bacterium, assembly GCA_041167265.1. GTDB lineage: Bacteria > Verrucomicrobiota > Verrucomicrobiia > Chthoniobacterales > UBA10450 > AV80. Next base: position 17,810 of record JBEEHG010000075.1, read on the forward strand.
AATCAGGATGCGGCCCGTGCCGGAAACGACTTCGTTCAACTGACGCGGCGGCTCGACCGGCACCTGCTGATGGCGAAGCGCCGGGAGGTAAATCGTGAAGGTGGAACCAAAGTGGACCTTGGATTCGACGGTAATGAGGCCGTTGTGGTTCTTGACGATCGAATAAGTGGTCGCGAGTCCGAGGCCGTTTCCCTTCGGTTTCGTAGTGAAATAGGGATCGAAGATTCGTTTGATGCAATCTTCCGAGATGCCGGTCCCTTCGTCGCGGATCGCGATGCGGATGTAATCGCCCGGCAGCAGGTCGGGCACGGCTGGTGTCGAAGTGGAATTGTAAGAGAAGTTGTCGCAATTGACCCGCAACGTTCCGCCGTTCGGCATCGCCTGGTCCGCGTTCACCACGAGATTCGCGATAACCTGGCTGATCTGGCCGGGATCGATCTCCGCCGGCCAGAGATCCGCGCCGAAGAGGAATTCGCTTCGGCTGTGCGAACCACGAAGCGAGAAGCTGACCGTGTCCTGAATCAGTTTGCCGATCGAAGCGGTCTTCTTAATCGGCGCGCCACCCCGGGCGAAGGTGAGAAGTTGCTGCGCGAGATCGCGGGCGCGCATCGAGGCATTTTTCGCGTCGTTGAGCCGCGTGCCCATCTCGTCGTTAGGCGGCAGGAGGAGGGAGGCGAGCGAAATATTCCCGATGATCGCGGTGAGAAGGTTGTTGAAGTCATGCGCAATTCCGCCGGCGAGCAAGCCGAGTTGTTCCAGGGTCTCGGCTTTGCGTCGCTCGGCTTCATTGCGCTGACGTTCGGTGATGTCGCGGAAAACAAGAACCACGCCGGCGACTTCGTTTTTGCTGTCGCGAATGGGGGAGGCGACCTGCTCGATGACGTGTTCGCCGCCCTGGCGCGAACGCAGGGTCGCGTTCTCCGGCATGCTGAGAAGAATGGATTGCGCTTCGTTTCGGGAACCGGTCTTCTGGGCGCGGGCCTGCGCCTGCAGGTCGATCGCGATGTTATAAACAGATTTCAGCGAGCGGCCGATGGCTTCCTTCGACGTCCAGCCGGTCAGGTTTTCCCCGGCGTTGTTGATCATGATGATCTTGCCCTGGACGTCGGTGGTGATGACGCCGTCCTCGATGGAACGCAGGGTTACGGCGAGGCTTTCCTTATCCGCCGCGATTTCCTGCTCGAAACGCCGGCGCTCGGTCACGTCGCGCACCATGGCGACAAAAAGCATCTGCTTATCGACCACCATCTTGCTCAAAGAAATTTCGACCGGAAACGTCGCGTGCCGACGGGTGCGGCCCACCGCCATGGTTGTGCAGCCCGTGCGTTTCTCGAGGTCGTCCCACGCGCAGGCCACGGGCTCGGGCTCGTT
>JBEEHG010000076.1:0-49497 GCA_041167265.1 Verrucomicrobiota bacterium
ATTCCAAAGAAGGGAATGACAAGACCGGTTACCGCGTGAACCTGAAGCTATTTCAGGAGAGCAACCTTCTCCTGGAGTGGGAAGCGAAGTTGAGCAAAGAGCGCCCGATCATCGTCAAAGGCCCCCAAGTCGGCGACGGGCAGTTACTGCTGTTGCTGGTCGTGCAGTAACTGAGCGACGCCGCTCAGCCGGCGTTACTTCGCCCCGCTGCTGCTACGCCGTGAACGGCGACAGAGCGCCGTCGCTACAACTTGTTTCACGAGCGACGCGTTGTTTAATAGCGGATGCGCAATCTTTTTTTCGCACTCTTGCTCATGACCTCCAATCTCGTCAGCGCCGAGAAACCGTTCGATTTCGCCAGCACGCCCGGAAAGCTGCCGAAGAACGTCGTCCCGGAAGAGTACGCGATTCGCATCACGCCGGATATTGAGAAGCGGACGTTCACCGGCTCGGAAACGATCAAGCTCACCGCGCGCGAAGGAGTGAAGCAACTCGTCCTCAATGCTCTCGAAATAAAAATCAACAAAGCTTCCATCGATGGGAATGCGGTCCCGGCATCCGCGATCAAGCTGGACGAAAAAGAGCAGACGCTCACCATCGCCGGTGAAGTTGCGGCCGGAAATCACCAGCTCGAACTCGAGTTCGCCGGGAAGATCAACCAGCAGGGCCAGGGACTTTATTATGCGCCCTACCAGGAACAGGGGACGGGTGCGAAGAAGGTCATGCTCGGGACGCAGTTCGAGGCGACCGATGCGCGCCGAATGTTTCCGTGCTGGGATGAGCCCAGCTTTCGGGCGCGCTTCCAATTGACCGCCGTCGTGCCGGAAAATTTCACGGCGCTTTCGAACATGCCGGTCGAGAAAGAATCGAAGGTCGCGGGCGGAAAGGAGATCCGTTTCGCGACGACCCCACCGATGGCGAGCTACCTCAACGTTTTCTGCGCCGGCGAGGTGGACGCCATTCAAACGAAGAAGGGCGACGTTACTCACGGGGTCGTGGCCACCAAAGGCAAGGCGGAGATGGGTCGTTATGCGCTGGAGAGCTCGCAGCAGATCCTCGACTACTACAACGAATATTTTGGCCAGCCGTTCCCGTTGCCGAAACTCGATCACATTGCGGTGCCGGGCGGCTTCGGCGGGGCGATGGAAAACTGGGGCGGAATCACCTATTACGAATCGGCCCTTCTGTTCGACCCGGAGAAGTCGTCGGCGAACACGAGGCAAACGATTTACGAGGTGGTGGCGCACGAGACCGCTCACATGTGGTTCGGCGATCTCGTGACCATGGCGTGGTGGGACAATCTCTGGCTGAACGAAGGGTTCGCGTCCTGGATGGGGACCAAAGTCACAGCGAAGTTCAATCCCGACTGGGAAGTCTGGTCGAGCAAGCAGGCGCCGCGCGATCCGTCCCGTCGATACGGCATCGGCAAGGAGCCCGCCATGGAAAGCGACGCTCGATCGACCACTCATCCGATCCAGCAACCGATCGCGACCGAAGCCGAAGCGAACAGCGCCTTCGACGAGATCACTTACCGCAAGGGAATGTCCTTCATCCGGATGCTGGAAAGTTTCCTCGGCGAAGACGTTTTCCGCGACGGAATCCGGAAATACATGGCCGCGCACAAGCTCTCGAATGCGACTACCGCCGACCTCTGGAGCGCGCTTGGAGAGGCGTCGGGAAAACCGGTGGTGGACATCGCCGCCGCCTGGACCGAGCAACCCGGATTTCCTCTCGTGAAAGTAAACCGCGACGCCGCCGGCAAGATCACCCTGACCCAGGAACGCTTTACCGTGCATTTCAACAACGCGCCCGCGTTGGAATGGAAAATCCCGCTCACCTATCTGGTGCCGGGCGAACCGGCCAAGGCAAGTCTGCTCATGGACGCGAAGTCGATGGAGTTGCCGAACGTTTCCGGTGACCGCGCGATCAAGCTGAACGCAGAAGGTTCGGGGAACTACCGGGTCCAGTATGACGAGGCGTCGTGGAAACTGCTGCTCGCCGATCTTCCGAAGTTAAGCACCGCCGATCGGGTGAACTTGCTGAACGACGCGTGGGCTCTGGTGCAAGCGAACCGCGCCCCGATGTCGCTCTATCTGGGTCTGGTCGAAAAATTGCCGGACAAGACCGAGCTGGCCGAGCGCGAGCAGATCATGCACGCGTTCGATGTCGTCGATCGGTTGCTGGTCGGCGACCCGCAGCGGGAGCAGTTCCAAAAATATGCGCGCTCGATTTTGCGGCCGAGCTTCGATCAAGTCGGCTGGGACCCGAAAGCGGGCGAGTCGGTCAAGATCGCGTTGCTCCGCGCGAGCCTCATCGATGCGCTCGCTGACCTGGGCGACCAGGAAATCGTGGCGGGCTGTCGCGACCGCTTTCAGAAATATCTTACCGACCCGAAATCGATCGCGCCTGATTTACGGCCGGCGTTGCTGGCCGTCGTCGGAAGCAATGCGGACGAGGCGACGTGGAAAAAGCTGCACGAGCTCGGGTTGAAAACGACCAGCATCGAAGAGAAGCAGAATTACTACAACGCGCTCGCCTGTGTGCGCGACCCCAAGCTGGCGTTACGAACCCTTGAAATTTCGCTCGGCGACGAATTACCGACCAGTCGCGCGACCTACCTGGTGACGAAAGTCGCCCGGGAAAGCGAGCATCCCGACGTCGCGTGGGCGTTTGCGAAGACCCATATGAAAGCGTTGCTCGCCAAGACCGATGCGCTCGGCGCGAACAGTTATGCGCCGGGGCTGTTTAAATTCTTCTCCGATGCCGGGCGGATCGCGGAGTTGGAGCGCTACGCGAAATCAGAGTTGCCGCCCACCGCGGCGAAAGACGTGGCGAAGGCCAGGGATGAAATCGGTTTCCGGGCCGAATTCAAATCCACTTTGTCCACCCAGATCGGCACCTGGTTCACCGCCGTCAAGGAGCATTAGCCGGCAACTCTATCCCGTCGGCCGCTCCGACGGGGGCACGGTCGAGATCAGCGCGGCCTGCCGGTTCGCTTCTTCCTCCTGCACCAGGGCCTTCGCGTATTGCCATCCGGCGATGGCGCGGCTGATCAGGAAGAAAGCGAGGATCACTATCCAGAACGGTTCTGCAAGATGGAGAAGCCAGGCAACCGCAGCGAGTATGACCGCGCCGATCAACCCAATGACGCTGGAGATTTGCAAGCTGCGAATCTCGCCGAGCGGAAACCAGAGCAGCGACCGAAGGATCTGCCCCCCATCGAGTGGATAAACCGGCAGCAAATTGAAAATCAGAAGCCAGAGATTAATCGACCAGACGACCTGAACAAACTTGGAGGAATCGCTCGCCAAAATAAGATCCACATCCTTCACCACAAGCGACCAAGCGATAAGAAGGACAGGGACGAGCAGCACGTTGACCAGCGGTCCAGCGGCGATACTCCAAAGCATAGCGCCAGGACGCCGCGGTGGATTGACGAACGCGATGCCGCCCAGCGGCCACAACACGATCTGATCGGCGGTGCCGCCCGTTTGCCGGCAGGCGAGCGCGTGGCCGAACTCGTGGAGAAGGACAATGCCGAAGAGCGCCACGTATTCGCCCGCGGCCCACACCTTCGACTCGTAAATATTCGCCCGACGCGAAAATTCGTAAGCCGCGACCAGGAACCACGAGAAGTGGAGATAAACCTGAATGCCGCTGAATTTGAAGAGCCGAATCGTGCCGCCCATGTCGCGGCAAACTTACAGCCGATAATGCCGCGCGCGCTAACTTTCGCCGAGGCCCGGCCGTGATTACAGGGTTGTCGGCGCTGATGCGCCCTGCGAAATCAGGAGCCGCATCGGGAGCATGTGAGACTCGAAAAAACCGTGACGTTTGAAGAAATTCTGGGAGCGCAGCTCCGGCCGATCGGTCAGAAGGGTGATGCGCAAAAACTTTTTCTGCTTCGCGAAATTGATCGCGTATTCGAGGAGCTGCGAACCGTAGCCGTGCCCGCGGAAGGAGTCGTGCACGACCAGGTCTTCCAGGAGAAGGACGAAGCCGCCTTCCGCCGTGCTGATGGTGAAAAGCAGGTTGATCATGCCCACGATGGTCCGGTCGCGGCGGAGGACAAAGACGCGGCCGCGATTCGGCTCTTCGAAGATGAGGCGAAGTCCCTGGAGTTGCTTGTTTTTGTCCGGCCGGAAATCCTTTTCCTGGCTAAAAAGTTCGCCCAGAAGATTCGACAACTCGTCCAAATCTTCGAAAACCGCCGGCTCGATAACGACTTCGCTCATGGGCGCCTCGTTATTCCACAAAGGGTCCCGTCTGGCAATGCGCGATGTTCTCCTCTCTTACTCTTACTCTTACTCGTGCTCGTGCTCGTGCTCATAATCGAACTCGAACGAGCACGAGCAGATTACGACAGATAATTGACAGAAGCGACCCTCTTCGTAAGGTAGCGCCTCTTCAGCGAGACAAAGTCATGAAACGCACACTTCAGCGCTCAAAACGCACCCGGAAAAACCAGCACGGTTTTCGCGCGCGCATGAGCACGAAAGCCGGACGCGCGACCCTCGCGCGGCGTCGCCAGCGCGGCCGCAAGCGGCTGCTGCCAAAAGGCGCCGAGGTCCATTACGCGCGCCACACGCAGGCGTAGGGGAACGTTGAAAGGTTAAAGCGTTGAACCGTTGAAGCGGCTAAACGCTGTATCGCTTCATCCCTTCAACGCTGCAACGCTTCCACGGCCCCGGCGTAGCCCGTGAGCTCCAGATAGCCGCGGCCGTTAATCGGTTTTCCGTCTCGCGTCCCATTCGCGTCAACCGCGCCTTCCCAATAAGTGATCGACCCGAGTTTTAATTCCTGGTCTTCCAAGGCCGCGCTGATCGTGAATTCGGCGTGTCGCCCCGGAAGGACGATGCGCCAGCCGGTCGGGTAGCGCGCGCCGTTCCCGCTTTTCCAGAAGGCGATCGGCGTCATTTGGAAATCGCCCACGCCCAGGTGGGTCGTTGCGCCATCGGGCGCAATCCATGTTCCGCTCGAACTGGACTCGACTTCACCGTTTGCCAGCCGGATCCGGTAAAGCATCAGCGCGCTGCCGTCGTCCCACTCCAGGCCGAGCCAATCCCACCCGACTTCGCCCGTCCCTAGCTGGCTGCTCGACCATTCATGATCGAACCAGCTGTCGCCGCGGACCGCGTGCGCGCTGCCGTTCAGCACGACTTCGCCCGTCGTCTCCAACCGCGGCGCCGAATAATAATGCGAGGCGCTCGAGCCGCCGGCCGCTTTCACGCTTACCCCGTTTTCGCCATGGATGACGGGCGGTTGGATCGCGCGCAGATGGAGATGGACCGCGCGGAAGCCGGCCGCTGCGACGAGGTCAAAAGTATCGCTCCCCGTCGCGCTCAAACTCCAATTCTCGATCCAGGCCAGCCGGCTGGCGTCATCGAATCCGGCTTCGCCAAATGCGCCGCGGCTCGTCTTTTGGTCGAAGTGGAATTGGCGGCCGGCGACATCCGTGAGCGCGAAGTGCGCGAACTTCAGATCGTCGACGATGAACCGGGACGCGTTCGGATCTCGCTCCGCCGCGGGCCGGATGCCATGACGGAAGAACGTCACCTCATAGCCAAAGCGACGGCCATCCGCGTCGAACAGATTTCCGGTGAAATACCACCACTCGGTCTTGAACTCGCGATGGGCGTGATGATCCCGCGGAAATTCGTAGCGCCAGCCGGGTGCCGCCATTCTCCAGTCGGCGGCGAGGAGAGAAGTCGCGAGGAGGGCGACCCCTGTAGCCGCGGCCCTGTGGGCCGCGCGAGATCGATACAGCAGTAGCACGCGCTCTCGCGCTTCCCGCAGGGAAGCGGCTACAGAAGAATTATTCATCGCGCAAATTTTCAGCCAGCGCCATCCGGCCCGCACGCCAGGCGGGGATGATCCCGGCAACGATCGCCGCGGCGAGAATCCAGATCGGGGTCAGCAAAAGCGTCCGCCACGGGAACGCGAGGCGGATCGTCCAACCAAAGAAGGCGCGATTGATGACACCAGTCAGCACCACGGCCAGACAGATGCCGGAGGCGAGACCGACGATTACCGCCAGCAATCCGAGCATGGCGGTCTCGGATAACACCAGTTTTCTGATCTGGCCCGCGCTCGCGCCGAGGGCGCGGAGAATCGCCAGCTCGCGCCGGCGTTCCGTAATCAAAATGGTGAGCGCCAGAAAAATCCCGGTGATCGCGACGAAGAGCGAGATGGCGAGCAGCACGTAGGTGACGGCGAACGTCTGGTCGAAGATCTCGAAAACGCGCCGCCGCAATGATTCGTTGGAGAAGATCGTGAAATGGCGATTGGGACCGAAACGCGCCCAGAGATTCTTCCTCACTTCATCCGCCGCCTGACCGGGCTTAAGGTAAACGGCGACGCTCTGGACGCGATCGTCGCGCCAGAAGCGCGCGAAATTCTCCGTGCTCATGTAAACGATTCCCTGGTCGCGGGTGTAATCGAAAAAAACCGCGGCGATCGAAAACGGCTGCGGCCCGTCCGGCGTGGTAAGCGCGATGGTGTCTCCTTCGCGGACCCGCTGGCGCCGGGCAAAGCTTTCCGAAACAAACACGCAAGGCTCCCCGCGAAAACGGCGCATGAGCTCGGTTCGATCGCCGCGAAGGAATTGGAATTGGCGCCGCTCGCCGCGCATCACCGCGAGCGTCACGTCGATGTCCCCCATCGGCACTTCGATCTCCCGAAACGTGTCGACGGTTGCGACCGCCGGCTCTTTCGACAGGAACTCGATCGCGTCGGCGGGAAAGAAGGCGCTGCCGCCAGACTCGTTCCCCGCCGGAGCGATGAAAAGATCGGCGATCAAGGTGTCGTCGATCCAGGCTTCCACTGTTTTCCGGAAGGAAAATACCATCACGCTGACGCCGACGACCATGGCGACAGCGACGGCGAGGGCGGCGACCGTCACGGAATTGCGAAGTAGCGCCCGCGACAGATTCGCCGCGGCCAGCTGCGTCTCGATTTTTGCGGGGCGCCCACGCGGACGAAAACGTCGAAGGAGTTTTCCGGCTGCGTTGCTGAACCGAAAGATCACGCGCGGGACGAGCAACGAGAAACCCGCAATGACGAAAAAAGCCGCGCTAAAACTCAGCCAGCGCGGACCGACCGAAAGCGCCAGCCGCGAAAAGATCGCGGCCGCAACGACGCAGGCCAGTCCACCGATCAGCCAGCCAATCGATGGATTGATCGATCGCTCCAGGCGAATGCCACCGTGAAGCGCGTCGACCGGCTGTTGTCTGGCGGCGGCGTGCGCCGGGAAAAACGCCGACGCCACCACCGACCCGACGCCGATTAGCGCGGCGAGCGCGAACACTTCAGGACGCAGCGTGAGATCGCGCACGCTGACCAAAACATAGAGCGACGAGATCGTCGCCGAAACCGCGCGGACCAACGTTCGCGCCAGGACGAGGCCGCCAACCAAACCAAGAAGAGAACCAATCGCGCCGAGGACCGCGGCCTCGGCCAGGAACAGGCCCCGGATTTCGTTGCGAGTCACGCCTAACGAACGAAGGATCCCGATCTCGTGCTGCCGCCGCACCACCGACGCGGAGACGGTGTTGTAGATCAGGAACATCCCCACGAACATCGAGACCAGGCTCATCATGGTGAGGTTGAGCTGGAACCCGCCCAGCATTTTGTCGACTTCTTCCGTTCGCCGAGCCGGCGCCGCCACCCGCGCGTCCTTCGGAAGAATGGCGCGCAGCTGCGCGATGGTTGCTTCGCGTTTCGCGGGCTCGCTCAATTTCAGTTGGATCAGGCTGAGCTCGCCGCGCCGGCCGAACAATTCCTGGGCCCACCCGATGTCCATGGCCGCGAAATGCGGATCGACCGTGTCGTCTTTGCGAAGGAGGAATCCAATCTCCAGCTCACGGTCTGCTCCGCCGGCCCGGACCCGGAGTTTGTCGCCCTCTTTCAAGCCGTGCTCGCGCACAAATTCCTCGGAGACGGCGATGGAATTCGGATGGCCGAGCCAGCGTTGAACGTCGAAGCCCCCGGGATTGAAATTCGAAGGATCGAAGGTCTGAAACGGCTGGTTCGTGAAGACGTCAATTCCCAAAACCTGGAGGTAATCTCCGCGAAACTCTGGGAGCGAAACGAGCCCCTCGACGATCGGCGTGGCCGCGGCAATACCCGGCACGGCTGCAACCTTCGGCAGAACCGTGTCCGGCAGCTGCCCGCTCGGCGCCGTTATTTCCAGCTCCGCTTTCCCGGCCACCAGGTCGACGCTGGCGGCGAAAGCGCGGTTCGCGCTTTGATTGGCAATCTGCGTTGCCAGATAAACCGACACGCCGAGAGCGACGCTCAGAATATTCAGCAGCCCGAGAAGCGGGTGCCGCCGCAGGTATCGCAAAACGTGCCAGCGGAAAATGCGAAGGTATTGCGCCGTCACTCTGGTTGCGATGTAGGCGCTGCCGTGGACGCGCGCTACAAAAATTCTGTCGAGTTTTTGGGTGGGACTCGGTAAAAGGACAGTTCTTCAAAAAACAGGAGGCGCCATGCCCACACTCGCTACCACCGTCGACGGCCTGAAATTACCCAACCCTTTCGTGATCGGCTCGGGCCCGCCCGGAACGAACTTGAACGTCATCACCCGCGCCTTCCGCGAAGGCTGGGGCGCGGTCATCGCAAAAACCATCAGCCTCGATTCGTCGAAGGTGGTCAACGTCACCCCGCGTTACGCGAAGCTCCTCGCCGCCGACGGCAAAGACGTCGTGGGTTGGGAGAACATCGAGCTGATCAGCGACCGGCCCTTCAAGATCTGGCTCGACGAATTCAAGAAATGCAAAGACCAGTTCCCGGACGGCGTCCTGATCGCCTCGATCATGGAGGAATACAACAAGGACGCGTGGAGCGAGATCGTCGAGCGCTGCCAGGACGTCGGGGTCGATTCGTTCGAGCTGAACTTCTCCTGCCCGCATGGATTGCCCGAACGGAAAATGGGCGCCGCCATGGGCGAGAACTCGGAGATCGTCGAAGAAGTCGTCGGCTGGGTGATGGCGTCGGCGAAGAAACCGGTCTGGGCGAAGATGACGCCGAACGTGACCCGGATCACGGACCCGAGCCGGGCCGCGTTTCGCGGTGGCTGTGAAGGGGTCAGCGCGATTAACACGATCCGCAGCGTCATGAGCGTGAACCTCGACACGTTACGGCCAGAGCCATCCGTCGAAGGATTCACCACCCCGGGCGGTTATTCGTGCAAAGCGGTGCGCCCGATCGCGCTCCGGATGGTCATGGAAATTGCGACCATGATCCGGAGCGAGTTTCCGGGGAAGACGTTGTCCGCCATCGGCGGGGTCGAGACGGGGGGCGACGCGGCCCAATTCATCCTGTTAGGCGGCGATACCGTCCAGGTTTGCACCGGGGTGATGAAACACGGCTACGACATGGTGAAGCGGATGTGCGACGAGCTGCTGGGGTTCATGGAGAAGCACCAGTTCGAGACGCTGGATGATTTCAAAGGCAAGAGCCTGGACTATTTCACGACCCATCGGGAACTGGTCCGGATGCAACAGGAGCGGAAAGCAAAAGACAAAGCCGCCGCCGAAGAAGCGGCCGCGAAGAAGATGGTAAAAGCGGACGGGGAATGGAGCGGCGATGATTTTGTGAAACAGTCGGACGCGTTAGCACGATGATTAAATGAACCGCGGATGTCGCGGATAGCGCGGATGAAATTTCTTCCGATATCCGTGCCATCCGCGTAATCCGCGGTTATTATTCTTCCATGATTTCTTGCCCGGTTTTCATCGACGGCGAATGGCGCAATCTTTCCGGCCTCACTACTTCTCCGGTCTTCAACCCTTCGCGCGGTGAGACGATCGCGGAAGTCCCGATGGGCGGCGCGGAGATGGTGAACGAAGCGGTGGAATCTGCGGCGGCTGCATTCCCGGCGTGGCGCGAGACACCGCCGGTGGAACGGGCGCGCGTCTTTTTTCGTTATCGGCAACTGGTCGAAGAAAACTTCGATCGGATTTGCCAGAGCGTAACGCGCGAGCACGGGAAAACTTTAGCGGAAGCGCGGGGGAGCGTTTTTCGCGGGATCGAGAACATCGAGTACGCGTGCGGCGTGCCGACGTTGCTCATGGGCGACACGCTCGAAAATCTGGCGCGGAGCGTCGATTGCGAGACGCTCCTGCAACCGCTCGGCGTCTGCGTCGGGATCACGCCGTTCAATTTCCCGGCAATGGTGCCGATGTGGATGTTTCCGCTCGCCATCGCCTGCGGAAATACTTTCGTGCTCAAGCCGAGCGAAAAAGTGCCGCTCACCGTGGTGATGATTGTCGAGCTGCTCGAGAAAGCAGGGCTGCCGAAAGGCGTGCTGAATCTCGTCCACGGCGGACGCGAATGTGTGGATGCGCTCCTCACCCATCCGAAAGTGAAAGCGATTTCGTTTGTGGGTTCGTCCCCTGTCGCGAAATACATTTTTGAAACCGGCACCCGCCACGGCAAACGCGTCCAGGCCAATGGCGGGGCAAAGAATTACATCGTCATCATGCCGGACGCCGACGTCTCCCAAACGGTCGACGCGCTTTCGACCGCCGCGTTTGGTTGTGCTGGAGAACGCTGCATGGCAGGCTCGACCGCGATCGCGGTCGGTGCGGCCGCGGATCGATTACTCCCGTCGTTAGTCCAGGCCGCGCGCGCGATTCGGGTTGGTCCCACGGACGTGGAGATGCAGCCGGACATGGGGCCCGTCATTACCGGCCAGCATCGCGACCGGGTAGCGAGCCTGGTGGCGACCGGCGAAAAGGAAGGCGCGAAAGTGATCTGCGACGGTCGCGGCGCCCGGGTCGAGAGCGCGCCGAACGGTTTCTTCATGGGCGCGACCATCGTCGACCAGGTTCGCGATGAGATGACCCTGGCCCGCGAAGAAGTGTTCGGCCCAGTCCTCAATGTCATGCGGATGGAAGACCTCGATCACGCCATCGAGACCGCGAACAAATCCGCCTACGGAAACGGCGCGGCCATTTTCACCAGCTCCGGCAAAGCCGCGCGCGAATTCAAGCATCGCGTCAAAGCCGGCATGGTCGGCATAAACGTCGGCGTCCCCGCGACCATGGCGATGTTCCCGTTCACCGGATGGGACGATTCGTTCTACGGCGACCTGCACATCCAGGGAAAAGAGGGCGTTCAATTCTACACCCAGCAAAAGGTCGTCACGACAAGGTGGTTTGGGGACGGCGTTGGAGACGTGTGGAAGAAATGAGGGAAAGTGACCAGTGACCAGTGACCAGTGACCAGTGACAAGTTAGGGAAGAGCGGGTACAACGCCGTTATGAATCATGGTACCCAGAATTACAAAGACTTGTTGGTTTGGCAGAAAGGGATTGCTCTCGCCAAAGGTATTTATCGTTTGACTCAAAACTTCCCGGCTGAGGAGAAATTCGGCCTCGTGGCTCAAATGCGGCGCGCGGCCGTGTCAATCCCGTCGAACCTTGCTGAAGGCCAGGCCCGTCACACATCAGGTGAGTTCGTCCAATTCATCTCACACGCCGAAGGATCGGCGGCGGAACTCGATACGCAGTTGATACTGGGCGTCGAGTTAGGTTTCTGCAAAAAACCCGCCGCATTGGCCATCTATGAATCGATCGATGAAATCCGCCGAATGTTAAATGCATTGCGGCGCGCCATTTCGCGTCGCAAATAAACTGGTCACTGATCACTGGTCACTGATCACTCTATGTCTCTTCTCATTAAAGGCGGCGAAATCGTCACCGGCACCGAGCACTTCATTGGCGATATTTTTTGCGAGCACGAGCGGATCACCCATATCGATCGGAACATCGATGCGGCCGCTGATGTCGTGATCGACGCCAGCGGGAAATATGTTTTTCCGGGATTCATCGACCCGCACGTTCACATCTATCTGCCGTTCATGGGGACGTTCTCGAAGGACACCTACGAGACGGCCAGCAAGGCCGCGCTAGTCGGTGGAACGACGACGATGATCGAGATGGTTTGTCCGTCGCGCGACATGAGCGCGGCCGAAGGGTTCCGACTCTGGCAGGAACAGGCGGCGGGCAAGTCCGCCTGTGATTACACCTTTCATATGGGCGTCACCCGGTTCGACGACGAGAACGCGGGGCAGCTGCGTGAGATCGTGGGGGCCGGGATCAGCTCCTTTAAAATTTTTCTCGCCTACAAAGGCGCGTTCGCGATCGACGACACGGAGCTGTATCAGACCCTGAAACTCGCGAAGGAACTCGGAGTCATCGTCACGGCGCACTGCGAGAACGAAACGCTGGTGGCCGAGCGGCAAAGAGAATTGCTCGCAGCCGGACTCACTGGCCCGGAACAGCATCACGAAAGCCGGCCGCCGGTCGTGGAAGCGGAAGGCGTTCACCATCTGATGACGTTCGCGGAGCTGACGGGCGCGCACGTTTACATCGTCCATCTGAGTTGTGACGAGGCGTTGCGCGAGGCGCTCCGGGCGCGTCACCGGGGCGTGAACGTTTCAATCGAAACCCTGATTCAATATTTGGTGCTCGATAAGGAGGACGCGGCCCGGCCGGATTTCGAGGGTGCGAAGTTCATCATGTCCCCGCCTCTGCGCGACAAGAGCAACCAGCCGGTTTTGTGGAATGGACTGGGCAGCGGCGAAATCCAGACGGTGGCGACGGATCACGCGCCGTTCGATTTCAAAACGCAGAAGCCGATGGGCCGCGACGATTTCACGAAGATCCCGAATGGGATTCCGTCGCTCGAAGACCGGGTGAACCTGCTTTACACCGACGGCGTCAAAGCCGGAAAGTTGGACCTGCATACCTTCGTTAACGTCGCGAGCACAAATGCCGCGAAGATTTTCGGGCTGTTCCCGCGCAAAGGCGCGATCCAGATTGGCGCGGACGCCGACCTGGTGGTTTACGATCCGGAGTATCGGGGAAAAATTTCGGCCGCGACTCAACTCATGAACGTGGACTACAGCGCGTTTGAAGGCTGGGACATCGAAGGCCGGCCGGACCTGGTGACCGTGCGCGGCGAAGTCGCGGTGCGGGATGGGAAGTTTGCCGGCACGATCGGCCGCGGGAAGATGCTGCAGCGCGAGCCGGGCATTTCTGATTCGTAATCGTGCTCGTGCTCCTGCTCGTGCTCGATTTCGAACGGACCAATCGATTACGATCACGAGCACGAGCATGAGCACGAGTTCAATTCCAGACGCCCCCGACGTTCACGTTTCGATCGAGATCGAACACTCGACTCTCTACAACAAAGATCTGGCGCCCGTCCCTCGCGCGAAACGCACCTGGCGAGTTGGCAGCTTCGCTGCGCTCTGGATTTCGATGTCGGCCTGCATCCCGACTTACATGCTCGCGTCGTCGCTCATCGGCGGCGGGATGAACTGGTCGCAGGCCATCCTCACCATTTTCCTCGGCAACCTCATCGTGGTCGTGCCGATGATCCTCAACGCCCACGCGGGCACGCGTTACGGAATTCCGTTCCCGGTTTTTTGCCGGGCCTCCTTCGGCACTCGGGGCGCGAATGTCCCGGCGCTCATGCGCGCGTTCGTGGCCTGCGGCTGGTTCGGGATCCAGACGTGGATCGGCGGCGCCGCCATCTACAAAATCCTTGGCGTATTTTTTCCGAGCCTAACGACTTCCGGCGCCCCGGCGTTTCTTGGGATCACCCTGGCGGAGTTCGTTTGCTTCCTCTTCTTCTGGGCGATCAACATGGTTGTCGTCTACCGGGGCATCGAATCGATTCGATTCCTTCTGAACATCAAGGCGCCCTTGCTCATTGCCCTCGGTCTCGCTCTTCTCGCCTGGGCCTACCGGAACGCCGGCGGCTTCGGGCCGATCCTCGCCCAGCCGTCCGCCTTCGATCCCGGCCACCCGAAGGCCGGGCAGTTCTGGTCGTTCTTCGTCCCCGGCCTGACCGGCATGATCGGGTTCTGGGCGACGCTCTCGCTCAACATTCCTGACTTCTCCCGTTACGCCCGCAGCCAACGCGACCAGATCGTAGGCCAGGCCCTCGGCTTGCCGCTGACGATGGCGCTTTATTCGTTCATCGGCGTCGCGGTCACTTCAGCGACCACCATCATTTACGGGCAAACGATCTGGGACCCGGTCGATGTCCTGACGAAATTCACGAACCCGGTCGTGCTCGTCGTCGCCATGTTCGCGCTCTGTCTGGCGACGCTCGCCACGAACATCGCCGCCAACGTTGTCAGTCCCGCGAACGATTTCTCTCATCTCGCGCCGAATCGCATTTCCTTTCGCACCGGCGGGCTCATCACCGGGATCATCGGCGTGCTGATGATGCCGTGGAAACTGGTGGCCGATCCTTCGGGCTACATCTTTACCTGGCTCGTCGGCTACAGTGCGTTGCTCGGTCCCGTCGGCGGCATCATGATCGCGGATTATTTCGTCCTGCGCCGCCGGCATTTGAACGTAAACGCCCTTTACCGGCACGATGGCGAACACGGATACACCTACGGATTCAGCATCGTCGCGCTCGTCTCGCTTCTCGTCGCGATCCTGCCCAACCTCCCGGGTTTCCTGGTAACCGTGAAACTGATCGATGCCGGAAGCGTCCCGGCATTTTTCGTCACGCTCTACAGCTACGCCTGGTTTGTCGGGTTCGCGATCGCGTTCGGGCTTTACCTTATACTGCGGATGCTGGGTGCTGAGGAACGTCCTCTTAAAAGAATGTCATCCTGAGCAAAGCGAACGATCTCTGACCATTTCGGGTTTGCCCCGGCGCGGAAATAGTCAGAGATGTTTCGCTTCGCTCAACATGACATAAAACATGAACTCACCCGAGCTGCCGCCTTTCAATCACAAACCCGCCCCCTACACCGGCCCCTCCGCCGACGAAGTCCTGCGGGTGCGCCGCGAATTCCTGAACCCGGGAATTTTTCTCTACTACAAAAAGCCGATCATGATCGTGGAAGGGAAAATGCAATACGTCTGGGACGACGCGGGCCGCCGCTACCTCGACGCGCTCGGCGGGATCGTCACAGTCAGCGTCGGGCATTGTCATCCCGACGTCGTCGAGGCGGCGCGCAAGCAAAACGAACTGCTCCAGCATTCCACGACGATTTATCTCCACCCGAACATTGCGCAGTATGCGGAGAAGCTGGCGGCGAAAATGCCGGGCGATCTCAAGGTCTGTTACTTCGTCAATTCCGGTTCGGAAGCGAACGACCTCGCGCTGCTCCTGGCCCGCGCGTACACGGGCAACTACGACATGATCGCGTTGCGCAATGCCTATCACGGCGGGAACGCGAGCGGCATGGGGCTGACCGCGCATTCCACCTGGAAGTTCAACACGCCCCACAGCTTCGGTGTTCATCATGCCATGACGCCCGATCCGTTCCGCGGCTACTGGGGTCGCGACGACGCCGATGCCGGGCGCAAATATGCGGCGGACATTAAGAGCCTGATCGATTACGCCACGCCCGGCCAGGTCGCCGGTTTCATCGCCGAATCGATCCAGGGCGTGGGCGGCTGCGTAGTTTTCCCGGACGGATATCTGAAGGCCGCTTACGAACATGTGCGGGCGGCGGGCGGCGTCTGTATCGCGGACGAAGTGCAGGCGGGGTTCGGCCGGTGCGGCTCGCACTACTGGGGTTTCGAGACGCAGGGAGTGCTTCCCGACATTGTCTGCATGGCGAAAGGAATCGGGAACGGCGCGCCGCTGGGCGCCGTGGTGACTACGCCGAAGATCGCGCAGGCGCTTTCCCAACGGATCCATTTCAACACCTTCGGCGGCAACCCGGTCGTCTGCGCGCAGGGGATGGCGGTCCTGGACGTGATCGATCGCGAGAAGCTTCAGGCGAATTCGCTCACGATCGGCAACCATTTGTCAGGCGGATTGAATCGGCTCAAGGAAAAACACAACCTGATTGGCGACGTCCGCGGGAAAGGTTTGCTGCTTGGGATCGAGCTGGTGAAGGATCGCGGGACGAAAGAACCGGCCAAGGCGGAGTGCGCGGAAGTGCTGGAGCGCTGCAAGGAGATGGGCCTGTTGCTCGGCAAAGGCGGTTTGCAGGGACAAACGATCCGTTTTTCGCCGCCGATGAACATCACGAAAGCCGACGCCGATTTTCTGCTCGAGGTGTTGGATCAGGCCTTCGCGGGAATGTGACGTCCAACGCCGTCATCCCGAGGCTGGCGTAGCGCGCCGAGGGACCTCTCAACTGCAAATTGCGCTTCGCGAAAGGCTGCGCTCACGCTGGCGGAGAATGCCTTTTGTTTCGCGGTAGCGCTTGAGCGCTGGCGAGGTCCCTCGGCGCGCTAACGCCAGCCTCGGGATGACCGCTCGTTATGTTAGGCGCGGTTCGAAAGTGAAACTCGCAATCAATTCGCCGCCGGCCGGAATTTTCTGGATGCCTTCCTTGTCCTCGAAGGCGCGTTGATCGTGATGGTCGGTCAGCCCCCAGCATGGTTCGACGCAAAGGAACGGACCGCCGTCGGACCACAAAGTGAGATACGGGACGGTCCTTAGGTCGAGCGCCACCGTTCGCCCTGAAGACGGATCGGAAAAAGTGAACGTGCGCTCCGGCACGTCGACCAATTGCAGGATGTACGAGCCCGGCAATTTCGCCCGCTCGAACGGCATTTCGCCGCCGGCAAATTGAATGTCTTCCGTCTCGCCGCTCAGATAATTCCCGGGCGAAAAATGGCGCCGATAAATTCCCGCTGGCATCTCGAAGCGGAACGAGTCGAACGAAGTCGCGGCGAAACCCGGATGCAAACCGAAGCCGACATGCGCGGTCAGCTCGGGCTCATCGTTCGTGAAATGGAATGTGACGGCGATGCGCCCCTGTTCGATTCGATAAGTCAGATCGAGCGAAACCTTCAGGGGATATTCGGTCGCTGAAAAATCGGCCGGCGTGATCCGGTAGGTCAGCTCGTCGTCGCGCTGCGAGCCGACGCGATGCCAGACTTTGCTGCGAAGAAAACTATGCGTCCCACCGCGGATCTCCCGGCCGCGATAGAGCGACCGCTCGTTCTTGATCCGGTGCAGGAAATATCCCATCACTGTCGCGTGGTTGGACCAGCCTTTTTCGGATGGCCCGATCTCGTTGTCGCGATTCAGAAACCCGATCCAATCGCCGGCGGAATTTCGCCGCGCAACGCTGACGAGTTCGGCGCCGAGCCGGGAGACGATGAGACGGAGCGCGTTCGTTTCGTCCGTGAGAATGTCGAGGAGCCGATCGCCGCGGTGTTCTTCGTTTTGGAACATAAGCCTTTGGCTTGTGCGTCCAGCGGAGTTGGACTCCGCTGAATTCACAAATGACAGCGGACAGAATGTCCGCTGGGCGCACAGGCTGGAAGCCTATGTTCCGTCACGGGAACAAACCGCGGGCGTGCTTGGCTTTCATCACGCGCTCAACGCCGATGGCCATGGCGGCGGTGCGATGCGAAACCTTATGGGCCTTCGCGCGCCTGATGACCTGGGTGAAAGAATGCTCGAGGATGCGGAAAAGTTTGTCGGTGACTTCCGTCTCCGACCACATGAACGCCTGGAGTCCCTGGACCCATTCGAAGTAAGAAACGATGACGCCGCCGGCGTTGCAGAGGATATCAGGAATAACGAAAAGCTCGTCCCAACGCTCGTTCAAAATCAGGTCCGCTTCAGGAGTAGTCGGCCCGTTCGCGCCTTCGGCGAGGATCCGGCATTTTAGTTTGGCCGCGTTGCCCGCGTGAATGACGCGATCGACGGCTGAGGGCACGAGGACGTCGCACGGCATCGTGAGCATTTCGTTGGGGTCGACGCGGTCGGCTTCGTCGAATGCCCGGAGATTTCCCTTCTTGATGACGTGCTGCTCGGCCTTGGCGACGTCGATCCCGTTCGGATTATAGAGCGCCACGGTCGCGTCGCTGATCCCGACCACTTTGACGCCCGTCTTTAACGCGAGCGACAAAGCCGCGACGGAACCGACGTTACCAAACCCCTGGACGATCGCCGTCGATTTCTCGGGGTCCAGCTTCAGCATGTCCATCGCGCGCTCGATCAGGTAAACAACGCCGCGCCCGGTGGCTTCGCGCCGGCCTTCCGTCCCGCCGATCGAAACCGGTTTGCCGGTCACGATCTCGTTCACGCAATAGCCCTGGTAAACGGAATAGGTGTCCATGAACCACGCCATGACCTGCTCGTTCGTGCCCATGTCCGGGCCCATGATGTCGGTGTGCGGGCCCACGAATGGAATCATCTCCTGCATGTAGCGCCGGGAGACGGCTTCGAGTTCCTGCCGGGAAAGTTTGGTCGGATCGCAGGCCACGCCGCCTTTCGCGCCGCCGTAAGGCAAATTCGCCAGCGCGCATTTCCAGCTCATCCACATGGCGAGCGCGGCGGTTTCGCCCATGGAAAGATCGGGTGAAAACCGGGTGCCGCCTTTGGTCGGGCCGAGCGTGAGGTGATGCTGGACGCGGTAGCCCTGGAAAGTCTGGGTGCTGCCGTCATCCATGTGGACCGGCAGGGTGACGGCCATGGCGCGCTTCGGGAGCATGAGCCGATCGCGATCGTTCTTATCGATCTGAAGGTAATCGGCGATGACCTGGAACTGGTCGCACGCCATATGGAAAACTTCGTCGTTGTATATGCTCATAAACGCGGAGCCGGAAGGTAGAATGCCCCGGCCAGAAATTCAGGTGCTATTTGCGCTGGGCGCGGGAGGTCGTCAAATTTAATTCGCGATGCGCGAACCGAGATGCAAGATACGGCTTGATGCGCGTTGAAACGCTCGCCGTGCACGCCGGGCACGAGGTGGACTCCGCGACCTGCGCCGTCGCGCCGCCGATCCATCTCTCGACGACCTTCGAACGCGATGCGGAAGGGAATTATCCCCACGGTTACATTTATGGCCGGAGCGCGAACCCGAACCGGAACGCGCTGGAAAAGGCGTTAGCTGCGCTCGAAGGCGGGGCCGAGGCGGCGGCGTTTGGGTCGGGCCTGGCGGCCTCGAGCGCGGTCTTGCAGGCGCTCGCCCCGGGCGATCAGGTCGTGGCGCCAAAGGACGTTTATCATGGGATAACCAAACTGTTGCGCGAGGTCTACGCGCGGTGGGGCCTCGAGACCAGCTTTGTCGACATGACGAATCTGGACAGTGTGAAGGAGGCCATTGGCCCGGCGACAAAATTGATTTGGATCGAGACGCCGTCCAATCCGCTTCTGAAAATTACCGACGTCGCCGCGGTCTGCGAAATGGCGCGCGCGGCCGGCGCCATTTCGGTCTGCGACAATACCCTGGCGTCGATCGTGCAGCGGCCACTCGACCTGGGATGCGACCTGGTCATGCATTCGACCACGAAATATCTTGGCGGCCATTCCGACGTGACCGGCGGCGCCATCATTGCGAAGACGGCCAGCGATTTTTTTGCGCGGGTC
Organism: Verrucomicrobiota bacterium; assembly: GCA_041167265.1. Classification (GTDB taxonomy): domain Bacteria; phylum Verrucomicrobiota; class Verrucomicrobiia; order Chthoniobacterales; family UBA10450; genus AV80. The sequence continues at coordinate 19,324 of JBEEHG010000076.1, forward strand.
CGCGAAATCCAGACGACCTGCGGCGCGGTCCCCTCGCCTTTCGACTGCTGGCTCCTCCTGCGCGGGATGCGCTCCTTGCCGTGGCGAATACGCGGGCATTGCGAGAACGCGCTGAAGGTTGCGACCTGGCTTGCCGACCATGCCCAGGTCGACGCGGTTCATTATCCCGGGCTCGCTTCGCATCCCGGGCACGACATGGCGGCGCGGCAAATGAGCGCGTTCGGCGGGATGGTATCGTTCGAAGTGCGCGGCGGGCGCGAGGCGGCGAGGACCGCCGCGGCGAAGACAAAAATTTTCACGCAGGCCACCAGCCTCGGCGGCGTCGAGAGCCTGATCGAGCATCGTGCGTCCATTAAAGGCGAAGATCCGCGGACGCCGCAGGGGTTGCTCCGGCTTTCGGTCGGTCTCGAGCACCCGGACGATTTAATCGAGGACCTGGCGCAGGCGCTGGAATAACGCGCAAGAACGCGTGTCATCCCGAGGCTGGCGCAGCGCGCCGAGGGACCTCTCAACTGCAGATTGCGGCTTTCGCGAAAGGCTGCGCTCACGCTGACGGAGAATGCCTTTGTTTCGCGGTAGCGGTTGAGCACCTGCGAGGTCCCTCGCCGTCTGCGCGGCTCGGGATGACACCGCGTTTACGAACGCACCTTGCTCAACTTCCCGCGCACGAGCTCGACTACATCGCGCACTTCCTCGACGTGCAGCAGATACGCGGCTCCAAAAAATACCGCGGCACCGGCACCGATGGTCACCGTCAGGGCACCGGCTTTTCTCCACAAATTCAAATCGGCAGAAACGAAATGGAGATATTGCGCGAGAAGACAAATGCCTGCCAGCAACGCGCCCGCCAGGAATAACTTCCCCAGCGTGCGAAGCATCACCCCGGTTTCAAGCCGTCCGATGTAGCGGCGCATCATGACGTAAAGCACCGCGAAATTCGTAAGCGCCACCAGACTTGTGGAAAGAGCCAGACCCCGATGGCCGAGGCCGAGACGAAAGGTGAAAAACCAGTTCAGCGCGGCATTGAGCCCGATGGAAAAAAGGCTCACCACCATCGGCAGATTCCGTTTATCCAATGCGTAAAAGGCCGGCGCCAAAACTTTGACCGCGGAATAGCCGACGAGCCCAATCGCATAAAAGCGCAATGCACCGGCGGTTTGAATAGTAGCCGCGCTCGTGAAACGGCCATGCTGATAAATCAGGGCGATGATTGGCTCCGCCAGAATCATGAGCCCGATGGCCGATGGAATTGTCAGCAACATGACGAGGCGCATCGCGTGGGCCAGAGCGCCGCGGAATTCCGCGGTGTCGCCGACCGCGGCGCTGCGGGAAATCAGCGGAAGCGCAACGGTCGCGACCGCCACCCCAAAAATCCCGAGGGGCAATTGCATCAGGCGAAAGGCGATGTTGAGCCAGCTGACGGGACCGTCGCCGAGGCGCGCCGCAAACCCGCTGTTGATAAGAACGTTTACCTGGACGGCACTGGCGGCGATCACAGCGGGACCCATCAGCGCCAGGACCGTGCGCACCCCTTCGTCCCGCCAGGCAAAATCGACTCTGAACCCGTAACCGACGCGGCGGAGCGAAGGGAATTGCGCGGTCAATTGCCAGAGTCCCCCGATCAGCGTGCCGATGGAAAGGCCGATGAGCGAGCGAGCGCCAAACTGCGGATCGAACCACCAGCCGAGCGCGACGCCGCCAATAATCGAGCCGAGATTAAAAAAACTCGACGCCATCGCCGGCATTCCGAAAACGTTTCTGGCGTTGAGCATTCCCATGGCGAGCGCCGCGAGCGAGACGAGCAGAATGAACGGCCACATGATGCGGGTGAGGAGGACGGTGAGGGCCGTCTTCTCCGGCGACCAGCTCCACCAGGTCATCACGTCGATGAGCTGAGGCGCGAACACGATCCCGAGCAGCGTGACCGCGCTCATGAAAACGATAGTGAGGGTCGCGACCTTGTTCGCGAGCCGCCAGGCGGAGTCGTCGCCCTCGGTGGCGATCTTTTTCGAGAACGTGGTGATGAACGCGGTGGAGAGAGCGCCTTCGGCAAAAAGATCGCGCAACATGTTGGGGACGCGGAACGCCATCAGGAACGCGTCCAGGTTTTTTCCCGCGCCGAAAAGCGCCGCAAAGAGCACCTCGCGCATCAGGCCCAGAACGCGGCTGGAGAGAATCGCGACGCCGACGATACCGGTCGCGCGCGTGCTGACGCGTTTCGTTGCCGGGATCGCCGCCTCGTTCACGGACGCAACAGAACAGCGGAGTCGCGTTTTACGAAAGCGAAAACGGACCGGGAGCCGGCCCTGGCCGCCGTGTTAGTTACGGCTATGCAGGCCTTCGGGACAATCAGCCGCCGCCGCTTGTTTGGACTCACCAATGACTTCGTTTACCAGAGCAACGTATCCCTTGGTCACGTGCGCGCGTGCGGCGTAATCCCGATTCAGCATCAGGCGCCCCTGCAATTCCCCGAGATTATAGAAAGGCACCGACGGGTAAAGATGATGCCCGATGTGAACATGGATGTAGTTCGGCGTGATAAAAAGTCGCTCAAAAAGATTGGCTTCAATGTGGCGGGTTTTTTTCAAGAGATCTTCGTGATCTTCGATTCCGCCGAAGTGTTCCGAAACGCCCCGGACGTAGAGCAGCCACATGAAATAGGTAAAGAGCGGCACGATCCAGTAGATCAAAAGGCCGAGCCAGAAGTGGAACACAATGCTCGCCACCACGATCGCGGCGTAGAAAGCGAGCCGAAGGTATTTCACGAGATCGGGAATTTTCGCCGCCTGGTTGATGTCGGTGAATACTTTGATGGCGTAGAACCCGAGCCAGTACTTGAGAGTGATTAGGGCCATGTGGCGGCCGGACTTGGGAAATTCAAATTCCTCCTTGTTCTGCTTCCGTTCCCAATCCGGATCGCCCGGTTTGTTTACGTGACGATGATGGGCCCAATGATTTTGCCGATAGGCGCAGACGGTCACAAGAATTGGCCAGGCAGTAAAGACGTCGCCGACCCAGTCGTTCCATTTGCGATTTGGCAGCAATCGATAGTGCACCGCCTCGTGCATCATCACCCCAAGGGCGCCCTGGCGAGCGCCAATCCAGATAGCGGCCGCAAGATAAAGGAACGGGTTCCAGTAGGCCTCACACAGAATTATTGCGGCCGCAATTCCGAGCCATTCGAGCGCGATCTGAATCACTCCGCGCCACGGTCTGACAACGGAGAGCGACTTTACCGTCCCGGGATCAAGGAACCGATCGACCTTCTGGTCGTAGACATCAGCTTCACCGAGCGCGAGGGCATTTTCGTTCATCGAGTAACAACCGCTACGACACTGTGGGTCGCTTTAGGCCGTTTTTCAATCGCCAATTACCGCACGTCAGGTTCAGGCAACTGGCGTCGGCTTCTCTACTTTCGGGCGAAGGAACCGTTGATAAACGAAGGAGGCGACGATCAGGATGATCGCGACGCCGATGAACGCGCCGATGCGATAGAGCTGGCTCAAGCTGCTCAGATCGTGGAGGAATAGCTTCGCCAAAGTAATGACGAGGAGCGCGACCCCGGAATAGCGGACCCAGCCGGCATGCTTCTTCATCCCGATGAGCAGGAGGGCGAAAGCGTAGAGCGCCCAGGCGATGGAGTAGGTCATGTCGCGCGCGAAATTGCCGGTAAACGAGAAGGTCAACGTCGGGCCGACGGAGAAATAGTCGGCGATCTCGATATTGAGGAGAAGGAAGGTGAGGATGGCACCTAACGAGTAGAGAAGCGTGGGCGAGCTGCGCTCGAATGGCCTGGTGCGCGGGGGACGGAACAACCAGCCGCCGGCAAAAAGGCAGACAATCGTGATCCCATAAGTGTAGAGATACCAGTTCCAGATCGGCGTGGCGGAGCGCCGATGGTATTCGAACACGGCTGGGTTCAACGCGAGCCGGATGAAAGCAAGACCGAGCAGGCCGACGCCGACATAGCGCAGACCGCGGTTGGGCACGACCCGGAAGAGCGCGATCAAGGCGAGGCCTTCGAGCGCCCAGCCGAGCGTGATCCATTCGCGATCGAATTGGATCGGGAAAATAAGCGTGACGAAAAACAGAGCGGCGGCGCCCTGCCACGCGAGCCGGGCATCGCCGGTGGCCGGATCGGCCTGGCGTTTCCGAACAAGAAACCAAACGGCGATTGCGTACGGAACGACGAAAACAGCGGGAGCGAAGCCGTTCCGCAACCCAGGAAACGCCTTTGTGATCGTGTCGTAGATCAGTGCGAACTGGAGCGGCCCGGCGAGCGCGCCGATCGACCAGGGCAACGGCCTTCGTTCTTCAGCGGTAAAAAACGGAAACGCGAAGAAGATCAGGAAGAAAGCCGTCTGCCAGCCGAGCGCGAGGGTGGCATAGGTGGCGGTGAAAGGCGGGGAGCCCTGCCATTCGCATTGGACGAGCCAGCCGAACACAAGCGCGATCAACGCGATCCAACTGGTCCGGGCGACGACGGCAAGGCCAAGCAAAAGGACGCAGAGACCAAACGTCGTCAAAAAGTAAGGCGTCGGGTTCGCCGCCGGCAATTTCGTCATCGCCATCATGATCAGGACAAATGGAAGCGAAGCGGCGAGCGCTGGAATGTTGCGGCGCGCATTCGGCGAATCGGGGAAGAAGCGCCGGGCGACGAAGAGCGAGATCGAGAAAAAGAAAACGCCCGAACCGGCAGCCACCATCAGGAAGCTGCGGAGGTCAATATCGGCCGGTCCAATCGAGATCCAGAGAGATGCGGAGATGAAGGTCAGGACGACAGCGAGGGCGATCGCGAGCAGGGACCGCCGAACGACAGCGACGCCGATGACGACGCAATCGAGCAGGAGCAGGCAGAACCAAACCGCGGACGACGTTTCATTTTTCGCAACGCAGATCCAAATCAGGATAATACCGAGAAGCGGCAGGTAATTCGGCAACGGCGATCGCGCGACGTCCGTTCCCGGTTTTGGCGGCCAGACCGCGAAGCCGGCGTGAAGAATCGAAAACACGACGTAGCCGCCAAGGCCCCACCAGAGCAAACCCGCGCTGAGGTAGTTCGCCGTCCAGATTGAGAGAAAAACGAAAACGATTCCGCCGGCGAGCGGGACGACGAGATCGCGTCGCGCGTAAAGGAGCGCGAGGCCGAGCAACCCGGCTTCGGCGAGAAAGATGTAGGTAAAAAGAAAAGCGGGCCGCGCGCCGAATGATCCAAAGCTGAGCAGAACGAATCCCCACGCCAAAGCTGCCAGCGAGAGCGCGATGGCGGAGCGTGCTGTCCAATGGGCCGGAGGGTGGAGACTGCGAGCCCACGCAAAAATGGCGAGAAATTGCACTTCGAACCCGATGAAGATGGCGAAAGCGATGTTCCCTTTGGAGACCACAAAGAATTTATCGGCCCAGGCGAATTCCATGAGAATGGTCCCGGCGGCGGCGAGGAGAACGAGATAGTCCCACCGTTTCCGCACCGCGACGGCAGCGACGCCGAAGTTGAGCACCGCGATGTAACCAAAGAGCGCCGTCGGATTATCGACGCCGGTCGAGAGCAGGACCGGGGTGAGAAATCCGCCGAGCAGACCGAGAATCACGATGACCTGCGCGTTCATTCGAACCGCGAGGAAGAACGCGGCCGCGGTCACGAGCGCCATCGCGGCGAAGGCCGGCCCGAGCGCGATCAGGTGATAAAAAACGTGGGCGGCGAAAATGTTGCCGTAAAGAACGAGGACGCCGGTCGCGCACAGGCTTTGGCCCGAAACCCGATAATTGCGCGTCGCCGTGAACCAGCCGGTCGCGACCAGACCGATGCCAAGGACAGTCCCGATAGCCACCCGCATCGCGGGCGTAATGAGATTGTTCTCAAACGAATACTTCACCAGGAAAACGATTCCCAGGAAGAGGACGAACCCGCCGATCCAGGCGAAAAGTTTTACGCCGAAGAACGCTTCCCAATCGAACGGCTTCGCTGGCGGCGGCGGCGGCACGGGCGGTGGCGGAGGTGGAACATCGAGCCGGGCGGCGGTGACATGCGGAATAGGCGGTGGTGGTGGCATCGGCCCGGCCGACGGCACGACCGGCCTAACGACTGGTGCCGAAGGCGGGATTACCGGTTCGGCTTTTTTCGCTTCGGTCACGGGCGGCACAGGAGCGGGTGCCACCCCGCGGACTTCCAATTGCGCGACGCGCTGGACGAGATTGCGGACCGCTGACTTGAGTTTGCGAAGCTGGACCAGGCAGATGATCAACAGGATCAGCGGCGCCAGAATGAACACCGCTCCCACCGCACAACCGAAGAATTCCTTGTCGCTCATAGTCCGGTAGGAGAGTCGACAAATTCCCAGGGCAGGCTGAATCGTTCCGAGAGATGCGCGGCGAGCGCCTTCACTCCAAAAGTTTCGGTCGCGTAATGGCCGCCGAGCAAAAGATTGATCTCCAGTTCCTCGGCTGCCACGGCCGCCCAGTGCGGCGCCTCCCCGGTGACGAAGGTGTCGATCCCTTCCCGCGCAACCGCGTAAATTTCGGAACCGGCGCCGCCCGTAATGAGTCCGATCGATTTCGTCCGCTCCGGCCCCGTGGCGAAAATTCGGACGGGCCCGCCTAACGACTGCTCGAGTCGGGTCGCGAGTTCATCTCGCGACAGTTGAGTCTCCAAACGGAGTCCGATGCGCTGGCCTTTCGCTTCAAAGAAAGGCTCGGTTTGTTCGAAACCTAACGAGGCCGCGAGCTGGGCATTGTTCCCCAGGACAGAATGGACATCGAGCGGCAGATGCGCGCTGTAGAGCGCGAGGTCACTGCGGAAAATTTGTTCGAACAGGCGGCGACGCCCGCCGCTGATCGCCTGCAAGCCCGGCCAAAAGAGGCCGTGGTGGACCACCAGGAAATTCACGCCGCGCTCGATCGCCGCGTTGATACTTCGCGCCGACGCATCCACCGCGGCCCCGATCTTCGTCACCGCGCCAGAGTTCTCGACTTGCAGGCCGTTCAGCGCGTTCGGCCAGTCGTCGATTTCCCGAATGCGCAGATGTTCGTCCGCGTAGGAAACGATTTGGGACAGGGCCGCCACGCGGGGCATTCTGAATTGGAGCGCAAAGGATTGCACGCGCAGAAAAGACGACGGACCGCGAAGGGCTTGACGAAATCTTTCCGCGTCGGACGGTTAGGCGTCCCTGCGATTTTCAACCAGGAGGAACTGTGGAATACACTGATGCGCCGACTTTAGAACCGCCGGTTTCCGCGGACACGATGGCCTGTCCGCTCTGCGGCCATGTTTTACCGAAGGATGCCGAGTCGTGCGACCAGTGCGATTGGGTCCGCACCGACACCGAGACCGCGGAAGGCAAAGCGAGCGATGCCGTCGCCGTCATGCTGAGCGTGATCCCCGGGCTGGGGCACGTTTACAAGGGATACAAATTGCTCGGCCTTCTCTTCTTCATCGGCGCGCTGGGCGCGCTTCTCGCCGGCGCGCTGGCCGCCACGGCGACCGCTGGATTCGGTCTCGGGCTAATTCCGCTCTACTGGTTCGCGGTCATGTTTCACGTCTACGGAACCCACGACCGCGTTGCCCCGACGGCGAAAGAGGACGAGGGCGAGGAGTATTGAGACGTTGAAGCGATAAAGCGTTGAAGGGTTGCAGCGGCTCCGCTTCAACGCTTCAACCCTTCAACGCTTCATGGATTTCCACCATGATCTCGCGCAATCCGTACCGGAATTTCCATTCCGGATAATCGGCCTGGAACTTCCGGACATCGCTGATCCACCAGATGTGGTCGCCGATCCGATTCGCCTCTTCGTATTTCCAGGTTAAACGCCGGCCGCTGATTTCCTCGCAAAGGTTGATTGCTTCCAGCATGGAGCAATTGCTGTGGCGGCTGCCGCCCATGTTGTAAACCTCGGCGACGCGGGGCGCGCGGATGAACGCATCGAAGGCGTCCACGAGATCAGCGCTGTGAATGTTATCGCGGACCTGTTTGCCATTGTAACCAAAGACGCGATACGGCCGGCCGGTGACGGTGCAGATCATCAGATAGGAGAGAAATCCGTGCAGCTCGGCGCCGGCGTGCGCCGGGCCGGTGAGACAGCCGCCGCGGAAACAGACGGTGGGCATGTTGAAATAGCGGCCGTACTCCTGGACCAAAAGATCCGCGGCCGCTTTCGAGGCGCCGAAGAGCGAGTGCTTCGTGTAATCGATGCTCATCGTTTCGGAAATGCCCGGTTCGTATTCGTGGCCGGGCGCGATCTCCCAGCGGAGGGGCAGTTCGCGAAGCGGGAGGCGGTTGGGCGTGTCGCCGTAAACCTTGTTCGTGGATGTGAAAACGAACGGGGCTTCGGGACAACAGGCCCGCGCCGCTTCCAGCAGATTCAACGTGCCGTTGGCGTTCACCGTAAAATCAGTCTGCGGATCGCGCGCCGCCCAATCGTGGGACGGTTGCGCGGCGGTGTGGATCACAGCCGCGATGTCGCTGCCTTGTTCCTTGAACAAACTCAGAACCTTCTCCGGATCGCGGATGTCCACGTCGTGGTGCTCGTAGCCGGAGACGGTTCGGAGAAGTTCGTCGCGCGTTTTTTTCGTGGAAGCCTCCGCGCCGAAGAACTGGCTTCGCATATCGTTGTCGATTCCAATGACGCGATAACCGTCGGCCGCAAAATGCCGGACGCTCTCGGAACCGATGAGCCCGGCCGAACCGGTGACGATTATTTTTCGCATCGCGAGAAGAAAGCGGAAGTCGTGCCGGGAATTACGACTCGCCCAGGATCCAGGTTAGATCGCCATTCGCCGGGGCCACTCGCGCTGCCGGAAACTCCTGGTCGCCTTCCAGCACTTTCTCGAGCAGCGCGGTATTCTTATTCGCATTTGCGAGGAAACAAATATGCCGGGCCTGATCGATCAGCGGATAGGTGAAGGTGAGCCGCCATGCATCAAGTTTCGGGACGAAGTTCGCCACGACCCGGCGCGCCTTCTCGTCGAGCGCCGCGGTCTCCGGAAACAAGGAAGCGGTGTGACCATCGTCGCCGACCCCGAGGAGGATGAGATCGTGCCGGTAAACGGTTTCGCCGCGCTGGGCCGCGAGAACGTCGAGCCCGTCCTGATATTCCTGCGCCGCAATCTGGGGATCGATCTCGCCGCGCATCCGGGCGATCGATTTTGCCGGAACATTGGCCAGGACGAAGAGAGCTTCGCGCGCCATCCGGTAATTGCTTTCCGGATGGTCCGGCGGCACGCAGCGTTCGTCGCCGAAGGTGAAATGGACGCGGTCCCACGGAAGCGCGCGCCCGATCCGGGCGAACTCCGTGTAAATCGGGCGGGGCGTGTTTCCGCCGGAAAGGGCGATCCGAAACTGGTCGCGCGCGGCCAGGGCGACGCGCGCGTGCTGCAAAATAAACTCGGCCGCTTCGACTACGAAATTCCGGGAGCGAACGACCTCGCGCTTCATGCGGGGGCGCTAAATCGCGCAGTGCGATAAACCGCGCTTCTCCAGGTATCGCTGGTGATAATCTTCCGCGCGATAAAAGTTGGGCGCCGGCTCAATGACGGTCACTATCGGGTTCTTAAAGCGGCCGCTTTGGTCGAGCCGCGCCTTCGAGGCTTCCGCGGCCGCCTGTTGCTCGGGTGAATGGTAAAAAATCACCGAGCGATATTGATCGCCCACGTCGGGTCCCTGCCGGTTCAGTGTGGTCGGGTTGTGGTTCGCCCAAAACACTTCGAGCAGCCGATCGTAACTGACCGCGGCCGGATCGAATTCCACCTGCACCACTTCGGCGTGTCCGGTGTCGTGGCTACAGACGTCTTCATAGGTCGGGTTCTCGGTTTTGCCTCCGGCGTATCCGACCGCCGCATCCTTTACTCCCGCGACCGAGCGGAAGGTCGCTTCGACTCCCCAGAAGCAGCCGGCCCCGAAGGTCGCTTTTTCCGTCATCATGGGAACACGATCAAGCCGGCAGTCACGCTCCGCAACTGCATGTCATCCCGAGGCTGGCGTTAGCGCGCCGAGGGACCCCTCAAGCGCTCAACCGCTTCCGCGCTACACAGCGCGTTCTTCGTCAGTGTTCGCGTGATGGTTTCGCGATAACACAGATTGCAACGGTGAGGTCCCTCGGCGTGCTTCGCCGGCCTCGCTCCGCAACCGCATGGTCATCCCGAGGCTGGCGTTAGCGCGCCGTGGGACCCCTCAAGCGCTCAACCGCTTCCGCGCTACACAGCGCGTTCTTCGTCAATGTACGCGTGATGGTTTCGCGATAACACAGATTGCAACTGTGAGGTCCCTCGGCGTGCTTCGCCAGCCTCGGGATGACCGCGCTTTTTTAAAGCGCCTTCACATCACCATGCCGCCGTCGACGGTCAGCACCTGGCCGGTGATGTACTTCGCTTCGGGCGAGGCAAGATAAGCGACAGCGCCGGCGATATCCTCCGGCTCGCCCAGTTTTCCGAGTGGCACTTTTTGCAAAATCGCCTGCCGGATATCCTCCGAAAGCACCGTCGTCATGTCCGTCTCGATCAATCCCGGCGCCACCGCGTTCACCGTAATGCCGCGGCTCGCCAGCTCGCGCGCCAGCGTCTTCGTCAAGCCGATCAGCCCCGCTTTGCTCGCGGAATAATTGGCCTGGCCGGCGTTCCCGGTCAATCCAGCGATCGAGCTGATGTTGATGATTCGTCCGCTGCGCTGCTTGATCATCGGGCGCATCACCGCCTGGATAAAAGTGAAGGCGCCTTTCAGGTTTGTGTTCAGGACCGTGTCCCAATCCTCCATCGACATCCGCATGCTCAACCCGTCGCGGGTCACGCCGGCGTTGTTCACGAGAATATCCACCCGGCCGAAATCCTCGAAAATTTGAGCGGCCGCTTTTTGAACCGCGGCCTGGTCGGCGACGTCGACCGCGTAGGCTTTTGCCGCATCGGCCCGCAGCGAATTAATTTCGTCCGCAGTTCTCTGCGCGTTGCTTGCGGTCCGGCTCACTGACGCAACCCGCGCGCCCTCCTGCGCGAGACGGAGGGCAATCGCGTGGCCAATGCCGCGGCCCGAACCGGTAACGACGGCGACCTGGTTTTCAAATCTCATAACGGACGGAATCTTAAGCAGCCCCGCCCAGAGAACAATCACCAAGGAGCGGCGGTTTGAAACCGCCGTCTTAATTCGTCGGCGATTGAAAATCGCCGTTCCTTGAACCTCAAAAAGTAAACACGCTCAGGAACGCGACCTCGACTGCCAGCGCTTCCTGAATGTTGCGCCCGAGATGGTCGCGCATTTCCTCGAGGCGTCGGATCCGGCGCAGGATATCGGGCGTTTTCAATCGGCCCGCCAGATCTCGGGTATGTTTCCCGGCGCCGGGCAGCTCGCGGCGGGCGATGCCGGTATTTGCGCGCAACACGTCCGACCACCAGAGAAACAGAATCTCCACCAGGCCCGCGCGCCGGCGCACATACTGACTCTCGGTGAGCGCCTTGTAATAATCTTCCCGCTCGTCGAGCCAGGCGCCGTCGGTGGTGTTGCGATAGCGCGCTTCATCGCGCTTCAGCGCCGCCGCGTTTTCGTCCTGGATCGCTTCGCGGACCTGGCCGAGCAAACGATGAAACCCGCGCGCCAGCTGATACGCCGGCCGGATCCCCTGCCCTTTCGCAGCGACCACGTCCGCCAGCAGCCGGACCAGTTCCTCTTCCTCATCCGACAGCGTCCGTTTTTCCCCATTCGCCAGCGCCACGGACACGCAACGCGAAAGGATCGTGTCGGGCAAGACTTCCGGCATGGCGCTGAGAAGAATAAGCAACGAGTCGTTAGGCGGCTCTTCCAGCGTCTTGAGAAACGCGTTCGCGGCCTGGGGTTGAAGGCGATCGGCGTCGGAAAGGATGGCGACTTTCCGATGGCCGGTTGCGCTCCGCATTTGGAGGGCGTGCTCCAGAGTGCGCACCTGGTCGATGACGATGCGGCGCGACTTTGATTCGGGTTCCGCCAAAAAAACGCCGGTGGGCGGCGAAGCGAAAACGTCCTCCGACTTTCCCGCCGCCACCAGGTTCGAAAGATCGGAGGCGAGCGCGCGCTTCCCGCTCCCGGGCGGCCCGGAAATGAGATAAGCATGGCCAAGCCGGCCACGTTCGTGAGCACGGCTCAGGTATTCGAAGGCTCCGGTGCGAGTGAAAGCCATCGTTAGATTTTCGATTTTCGAATTTCCCCGCCTGCATCGCTATGCGAAGCGTTGCGGGCAGGGAATTTCGATTGGAGGAGAGAGGGAATGCGAGTCGTGAGTGTTTGCCAGATTTGCTCTTCGATCGCATCGCGGGGTTGCGCGGCGTCGATCACGACAAAGCGATCGGGCTCGCGCTTCGCCAGGGCGCGATAGCCTTCGCAAACGCGCTCGTAAAATTCGACGGGCTCTTCTTCCATCCGGTCTTTCACTGCGACCGGACGAACGCGGCGCAGCATCCGGCTGCGCGCGGTCTCGACGTCGATCTCGAGAATGAAGGTAACGTCGGGCCGCGCGTTGCCGACCGCGAATGCGTTCAGGCTCTCGACCATCTCTGGCGAAAGCTTGCGCGCGACGCCCTGGTAAACGGTGGTGGAATCGAAGAAGCGGTCGCAGATGACCACCGTGCCTTTTTCGAGGGCCGGTTGAATCGTCTCGCGCACGAGCTGGGCGCGGCTCGCCTCGAAAAGCAACACTTCGGCCTCCGGCGTCATCGCGAAACTTTCGGGCGCGAACTGGAGCAGGTGCCGAATTTTTTCGCCGATGGCAGTGCCGCCAGGCTCGCGGGTGACGAGGGTGCGGATGCCGGCGTGGTCGAGCCGCGCGGCCAGCCGCTGCACCTGGGTGGATTTCCCGCAGCCTTCCGAACCCTCGAATGTGATGAACGCGCCGCGAGCCATTTAAGCGAGTGTCAAACAAAGGCGCGCCGTTGTCGAATCGCCGCGCGTTACCCGGCCGGCACCGGTGGCGGCATTCCGCGCAACGGAGTCTTCGCTCCGAATTTCTCGGCCCAATTCACCCGCGCCGTCGCCGCCATCAAAAGGGCCAGCGTGACAATCGCGCCGATTGATCGTCAGGCCCGTGAGCGCCTCGAAAAAGAAGCTGTAACATGGCCTGACAATTAGCTTGCCGCGAATCTGTCCCCGCTTCTAACTGGCCCGTCTTATGAAATCCCAACTAATTGGTTTTGCCTTCGTGGTCGGGTCGCTCTGTTCCTCGTTGCTTGCTAGAACACCTGAACAGGAGAAGGCTTTCCTCGATAAGTACAAAGCCGCCTTTGAAAAAGGCGACAAAGCTACGCTCGAATCGTTTCTCTACACCAAGGATGCCAATCCCATGGCCCTGGAGTTTTACAAAATGATGATGACCGAAGGCGCGGGCACGACCAAAATCGCCAAGATCGAACTGGTGGCGCTCACGCCGGACGACGTCAAGAAAGCCGGTGAAGTGCAGGCGGGACCGGATGGGAGCAAAGCCAAACTTCCACTCACGCCGACGAAGAAGTTGAAGATCAGCATCGAGACGAAGGACGCCAGCGGCAATTCCAACAGTAGCACCGAGAGTTTCGTGGCCGAGAAAGACGGCAAATACGTGATCCCCGTCCCCGCCACGACGAAGTAGCCTTCCGTTCTTCGTTGTAGCGACGGCGCTCTGTCGCCGTACAACGCTCGGCTGCAATCCCCTAGCGCCGTCTCGGGCCGGTGCCGGCCGCGTAGCCGCTCATCTTTTTCGCGACAAATTGGGTGACGGTCGGCTTCAAGAGTGTCGCCACCAGTTTCAATGCGCCGATGGCCAGTCCCGCGCCCAGGATTCCTTCCTTCTGCTGTTCGCCCCTGTTCTTCCCTTTCGCGCTGACCTTCACCTTTTTTGTCCGCGGCGGCAGCGTCATGATGACGATGCCTACGACAATGGCCGCGCCGATCCACAGCACGGTCTGCCGTTGAAACGACTTTCGGAACTTGAGGGGGAAATCGAGCTCGTAACGCAGGCCTCCTAGGTCGCGCCCGAGGCGGTCCCTCGAGTGGGCGGCTTCCTGCCTCAGTTCGTGGAGCGATTTTCCTTGTTCAGACTTTTCAGCCATTCGCGATCTTTCTTCAATTCTACGCCCGTCATTTCAAACATCGATTTGTTCATCCGGCTGCGCGCGATCATCACACAGACGAACGCGAGCAGAAAATGCAGCCCGGCCGCGATCAGCGCGATTTTCACCCACGAAAGGTGAAACGCGTGCGAAAGCCCGAAGATCGCGCTGGTGACTAAAAAGATGTAGCCGAAGACCGCAAGAAGCCCCGCCCCCAGCAGGCATCCCACCAGGACGAGAATGTGGACCAGGGCGGTCTTCGATTCCCTGGCGAAAAGCGCAGCGCGGCTCTCCAGGAACCCGACCAGGCTGCTGAGCAGCGAGACGAGGTTATGGAGCAAGCCGGCGTGTCCCGCGGGATTGCGGAACCGCATCGTTTCGCCAGCCATGTGGCGTTTTCTAGCGGCGGAAAATTAAGCCGAGCACAAACCCGACGCCGAGCGCCGTGAACACGGCCTTGGTCGGGTTCTCGCGGACGTACTGTTCGCCGTCGTCCTGCAGAGTCCGGGCACGCTCGCGCGCATCGTCCCAGGCCTGCTCGGCTTTGACGCGATATTCGTCAGCCATCGCGCCCGCGGCCGATTTCAAATCGCCCGCCATCACGCCGGCGGCCGAACGAAGATCGTCCGCGGCCTTGCGGACGTGGGTCTTGCTGCTTTCGAATTTGTTCTGGGCCGCGGCCGGAATCGTCCCGCCATCGCCCTGGGTCGTAGTCTTGTTTTCTTCAGCCATGATATTTTCCTGTAGATTCTTTTTCGGTCTTCTGGTCGTTCGCTGCGTTTTCTTTACCGCACGCATGCGCCAATGATAGTCCTCTTCCAACTAAAACGAAACTCGCGTTTTAAGTGCGCTTGCGAATCGCGGTTCATTTTTCCCGAAAGATAATTCGCGCCTTGGTCAGATCGTAGGGCGAAAGTTCCACCTCGACCTTATCGCCGGGCACGATCCGGATGAAATGCTTCCGCATTTTGCCCGAGATATGGGCGAGCACGTTGCGTTTTCCCGGGAGATCGACCCGAAACATCGTCCCCGGCAACACCTGCGTCACCGTCCCTTCGGTCACGATCTGCTCTTCTTTCGGCACGCCCAACTCTAGGCAAAACCGGGCCATTTCTCAACCGCCAGCGCGCAAAACGAAACTCGACACGGATCCGCGGTTTGAGTAGCGATAACCTCGGACGTTCACCCATGCGCGCTCCGGTTCTTACCACGCTTCTCCTTCTCCTCGGCTGGTCTCTCCAGACGATTGGTCAATCGCCTTCGCCCGTGGCGCAAACTCCTGCTGCCTCTGACAATGAGGTGAAGCTGGTGGTGGCCCTGTTCCGCCATGGGGTGCGCGCCCCGCTGCTGACCTTCTCGAAAACAGCGAACGATTATTCAGGGCAACTCTGGCCGAGCATTAACGATTGGAATGTTCCATCAGGAAAGGGCTGGGGCGACCTGACGACGCGCGGCCAGGTTCTGGCAACCGGGCTCGGAAATTACTACGCCCAGTGGTACAGGCAGAACGCGTGGCCGCAGGGCTTCAAGGTCTATCTCCTGGCCGATACCGACGCGCGAACCATCGACACGGCGGCAGCGCTGGCGGTTGGTTTCCAGCAGGGCGGCATCCCCAAACCAACTGTCACCCCGGCAAGCTACTCGCCGAATGCCAAGGTCGATCCGCTGTTCCATCCGTTTAAAGCCGGATGCGGCGTTCCCAGCCCGACGCCCATGGCGAAAACGATCGCTAAGATTGACAAGGAGCGGCGGCTGTTGGCCCAAAAATATGCATTGAGCTTCAAGGAACTCTGGAAAGTCCTGAACTGCACCGGATCTAATTGCATCGATCTCAAGTCGGTCGTCGACAGGGTCAGCGCCTGCAAGGACACCTGCATTCCGCCGGAAAAATGCGAGTCGCCGATCTGCTGGTTTGGAACCTTCAATACCAAAACTTGCGCGGGGCAATTTCCCTACGCCTCGAGCGCGTCTGAGGCTTTCCTGCTGGAATACGCGAACAGCATGACGGTGGACAAGGTGGGTTGGGGACAGGTCGACGCCAACAACGTGGGGCCCCTACTGGAACTTCACGAGGCGTATTTCCGTTTAACCGAGCGCGATCCTTACCTCGCCATCATGCAGGGCTCGAACCTGACCAGAGAAATCCGCGACCTGATCTCGCGGACGGCCGAGCCTTTGCAACCAATCGAACTCGGGTGCCTGCGGGTGGATAACGCGAGTCAGTTTATCGGGCTCGTCGGCCATGACACGAACATCGCCGAGGTTGGGAAGATGCTCGGACTTTCCTGGACGTTCACCGATGCTCGCGTGCCCCCCGGCGAACATTTGCCTGCGGACACCCTGCACCTGCCCGCGGATGACGCCCTGCCCGCCGGCGCGCTTGTCTTCGAAGTACGCGAACGAGCAGGCGAATACTTTGTTCGCATCGAGTACGTCGCCCAAAGCCTGCTCCAGATGCGCGGAGATCCCAAGCGGCCGATTGACGCTCCGTTTCGGTTCAGGGTCGCATGTCACGATGCGGACGGCGGAACTCTGGATCCGTGCGAGATGCGCTGGAAAATCTTCAAGCAGGTCGCCAACAACGCGCTCGGTCCGGACAACACATTTCTGTCGCGGTGCGCAGACGGCCAGCCGGTTTGTCCCTAAACGCGGGGCGTCTCAGGGTCGAACCGTGACGGTCGTGCCGATGTGCGACGCTTCGTAGAACTGCCGGGCTTTCCAGTACGGCATCCGGATGCAGCCGTGCGACGCCGGCACGCCCGGCAGATAACCCTGGTGCAATCCGTAACCCGGCGAGAACTCGACGAAGAACGGCATCGCGGCCCCGACGAAATGGGAGTGCGGCGGTTTTGTGTCCTTTCGGCTGTCGACGTTCGCTTTCACGATCCGTCCAGAGTCGTCGACGTAGTTGCCGTACAGACTGGAACGGTGGTCGATGTCTTTGCGGATCACGCTAAAACGGCCGATCGGCGTCCGGTGGCCTTCGCGACCACTGGAAATGCGGGACGATGCGGTCTGGTGTTTTCCCCGGTATAGGTAGGCCTGCTGCTCGCCGAGATCGACGACGATGGAAGCTTTGCCCGTGTGCCGTTCGGGAACGTGGGAGGTAACGAGATCGGTGACGGTGTGGTACGTTCCGCAGCTGCTCAGGGCCGATGCCAGGAGCGTCAACGCTCCGAGGGAACGGAGCTGGGTTGCGATTCGTTGAAGGTGCGACAAACTTTGCATCGATGGTCCGCGTGGTTCTGCTACTGATCGTGCTCAGCCTCGTGTGCGGCTGTGCCGAGGAACCGATTCTGCGCCAAGACGATCACACGCCAGTCGCGGGCGAAGCAACCCCGCCGCCCCAAAGTGGCCCCCGCGGCGGCTGGGCCTGGTGAATCACCGGCCCTCGAAATTCTCGAGCGAGACGGCCGGAATATAATCGCCGCGCTCTTCCCGCTTCCACCACGCCCGCGTCGCCCGGCGTTCCTCCGCGCTCGTGAAACGATAGTCGAATAATTTCGCGCGAACGTAATTGGGCGGTGCGTCCGGGAACGGGTTGCGCGCGAGGAGGCGCGTCACCTCCGGCGTGTTATGAAGCAAACGTTCGAGCAAGCTGACGAACCAGGGATTGTGCCGGTAAGTGCCAAGCGCGGCGAACCACATCTGCCAATCGAGCCGCGGCTGGTGCGGCGCGACCCAGCCCGGCGCCCTGTCGATCGCGCCAGGTTTCCAGCGGAATTCGTACGGCCGCCATTCAATCCCATCCGCGCTTCCTTCGATCACAATCTCCGGTCGCGATTTGGTCATCACCCGAAAGAGACCGTAGCCGTTTACGATTCGAAACGACTCGAGGGAACCGGCCATCGCCGCGATCGGCCGCGGCCATTCCGCGTCCGGCGTAAAGGCGGAGAAAATCAGCATAGCGTTAATCGGGAGCGTGATGACGAGGACCGCGATGGCGGCAAATTTGGTAGGGCGAGACTCTGTCGAGCCGCTGCTGATGTTGCGTTTCGGCTCGACAGAGTCTCGCCCGACCATTCGCGACCAGAACCCGTCGTCAAACAGCAACAGGCAGAGCGCGATCGTGAGCAGATTGAAGAAGCAATAATTACCCGTCGCTGCAATCGCGATTTGAAGTCCGATCAGCGACACCGCCGCCCCATGCCGCAATCGCCTTGGCGCCCAAATGAAAAACGGCGCGACGATCTCGACCACGAGACAAAACGCGACCGAAAATTTCTTGAACCATTCCGGATGCTGGTCGGCCCACCAGCCGAGCCCCGTCGGCAGCGGTTGCGTCCAATAATGATAATCGAGCGCGGTCAGGTCCCACCACGAGTTATCGCCGCTGGTCAGCTTCACCACGCCGGACATCAGCATCAGTTTGAACAGGAGCAGCTTCAGCAAAAGCAATCCCACCCGCGACAACGGCGCCGCGCAATCCGCGCGCATCCGCCATTGCCACGGCGCGAAGAAGATCGCGAGAAAACCGGTTTCGAGCAGGAGGATGTCCCACTGGAAACTGAGGAACGTCTGGCCGGCGATGGTGAGTGACAGATAAAGCACAAACAGCAGGGCGAGCGAGAGGACCGGCGCCAGCCGCCCCATCAGGACGATCGAAATCACGGCGCCGGCGCCGCACAAAAGATGGAGAAAGACGTTGCTCGAATTGAACCAGCAGAGCGTCGGGAGAAGAAAGAAGGCGTTGCTGCCCAGTTGTTCGCGCGCGAGTTGAAGATGCTGGGCGATCGGCAGGATCCCGTGCTCGCCGACCAAGCCGTCGATCTGGAGCCAGAGCGAGACGAACGCGATCAGGTAGATCGCGCCGAGCGAACGCAAAAACAGATCCCGCGTCCTGAAATAAGTCGGCCGCCGAACATCGGGCCCCCAAAGCAGGCGGGTGAAGAACGAAGCGAGCTGGCGATTGCGGGCAATCAATCGGTAAAACATTTCCGTTGCGCCCGCGAACCCCGGGACGTGCGCGTAACACCAAATCAATCGCCGCCCTGCCCAAACCGTGCCTAACGAATGGAAAACAGCCGCCGCGCCGCGATGGACGCACCCATCCTTGTCGATGAAGTGGAGCGCCTCGGCGAAAGCTTCGGGCGGGATTTCAGGAAACCGTTCCGCCACTTCCTGGAACGGCGCGTAGTCGACAGTCCCGCGGGTCATCTCCCGCCACCGTTCGATCCAGCGCCGGCAAAAGTGGCAATCGCCGTCGAAGATGACCAGCGGTTTTGCGGGCGGACTCGCCACGAAGACTCGCGCCATGTTGTGATGTTGCGGTCTCGAGCGTCGAACGTCCACTCTGGTTGTAACGACGCCGCTCTGTCGGCGTAAACACGCGTCGCATGTTGCGGAATGTCTTACGGCGATCCCGCGGCCGCGGGACCGTCGCTACAACAATGGCGCGCGGATCGCTCACCAAGGAGCGGCGGTTTACAAACCGCCGAACGAATCCGCCGGGCGGTTTGGAAAACGCCCCTCCTTGGCTAGACCTCAAACTCCGCCCAGACCGGCGCGTGATCGGACGGTTCCTTTCCCTTCCGCATCTCCCGATCGATTCCGGTGGCGATGCATTTATCCGCCAGCGTCTGGCTCGCGAGGATCGCGTCGATCCGCAGACCGCGATTTTTGGGAAACGAGAGCATCCGGTAATCCCACCAGCTGAAAAGTCCGGGCTCCGGATGATGGAGACGCAGCGTATCGACTAAACCAATTCCGCAGAGTTCCTCGAACGCGCGCCGTTCGCCGTCCGAGCACATGATCGCGCCGCGCCACAGATCGGGGTCGTAAACATCCTCGTCTTTCGGCGCGACATTGAAATCGCCGCAGACCAGGAGCGCCGCATCGCCCCTTTCCTTTTCCAGGCAACGCCGGAGCCGCCCGTACCACTTCATCTTGTACTCGTAGGCTGGCGACCCGACGGCCTGGCCGTTTGGCGCATAAATCGAGTAGACCCGGACCGATCCAATCGTCGCCGCCAGCACCCGCGCCTGCGGATCTTCTTCTTCGTCGCACAGGGCCGCGCGCACGTCCGCCGGCTCGAGCTTCGAAATGATGGCGACGCCGTTATACGATTTCTGCCCGTGAAACGCCGCGTAATACCCGGCCGCCCTGAAATCGAGCACCGGGAATTGTTCGTCCGTGCATTTGGTTTCCTGGAGACAGACGATGTCCGGTTTGGTCGACGCGAGCCAGCCGAGGAAACGTTCCTGTCGTCTTCGAAGCGAATTAATATTCCACGAGACGATCTTCACAATTCCAGCTCCACGCCGGGCGTGGGCACGATCACTTCGCTTTCGGGCAACGCTGCCGCCAGTTGCGCGCGCGTCCACTCCACCGCGGGAACGTCGCCGTGCACCAGCACGATTTTTTTTGGCGCCAGCGCGGTGGCGTAGCGAACGATGGATTCGCGCGAGGCATGAGCGCTGAACTGGAATTGCTCGATGTGACAGGCCAGCTTCTGGGGCGGTTCGTCGGGATCGAGCGTGACCAGATCGCCCGGCTTCGCGGTCCGCAGCAAACCGGCGGGCGATTCCGGATCGGCGTACCCGACGAAAAAAATGTAATGCTTTGGATCTTCAACGACGCGCCGCGCGAAAACGTTCGAGAGAGTTTTGGGCGTCATCATTCCACTCGAGAGCGCGTAGAGTCGTCCCGGGCGCGCCGGCGAATCGTGGATGTTCTGCCCGTTTAGAACGAACGGCGCCACCTCTTCGAGCAATTGCAGCCGCGGCAACAAACGACGGGTCGTCATCGCGCGCCGATCGTAGATCTCGCTCATCTTCACGCTCAGCCCTCCGATGTAGACCGGAAATTCCCCCAGCAATTTTTCCCGCCGGAAATTGTAAATCATCCCGAGCAGCTCCTGGGTTTTGCCAAGCGCGAAGACGGGAATCAAAACGCAGCCGCCGGCGCGGAACGCGCGGTCGATCGCTTCCGCCAGGCGCCGCTCTTCCGCGGCCCGGCTGAAACCCTCCGGCGTGGGACTGTCGCCGCGCGTCGTCTCGATGATGAGAACGTCGACGCCCGTTTGCGGAAAGACCGCGCCCGCCGTCACGGTCTGGTCGTCGAAGTTGACGTCGCCCGTGTAAAAGATCGTGCGGCCTTCAGCGCGCAATATCACTCCGGCCGCGCCGAGGACATGCCCGGCGTCCACGAATTCAACCGTAATCCCCTCTTCGTTTTCGCGCCGGGCGCGCTCGCCGCCGAGGGTGAACGGCTGGCGCAAAGGACAGGAGCGCCATTGGTCGGTCGCCCGGTCGGTCTGGCGATGGGTGAAGAGCGGATACATGACCAGTCCGAGCTCTTCGCGCTGCCGCGTCATGACGTTGACCGAATTGTGGAGGAGGGCGCTCGCGATCTCGGCCGTCGCCTCGGTCATGAAAATACGCGCCTGTGGCTGGCGCTGCATTAACAGCGGCAAAGTCCCGGCATGATCGAGATGAGCGTGCGAAAGGATGATCGCGTCCAGCGCCCGATCGCCCAGCGCCCGGAAGTCCGGCAGGGCCTCGTCCCCTTCCTCCTTCGGATGCATCCCCGAATCCAGGACAAGCCGCTGCCCAGCCGCCTCGAGGAAGTAGCAGTTCGCGCCGATCTCAGTCCGCCGGGTGAGATTGATGAACTTCATGAAAATGACGAAGCACGAATGACGAATGACGAATGAATTCTGTAATGACGAATGAGGGGAAAGCAGTCGAAATAATTCATTCGTCCTTCGAGCTTCGTCATTGTTTCGTCATTCGACATTCGTGCTTCGTCATTCCTGGAGCCACTGCTCCAGGACCCGCATCCAGTTTCGGAAAAGGATCCGCTCGATCTCGTCGTCGGCAAAACCGCGCTCGATCAAGCGCCGCGTCAGGCCCCGGCTTTGGGAATGCTTTTGCAGATCGGGAACGAAATGGGCGTTGGTGAATTTGTTTTGAAACGCGATCTGTTCCGCCTCCGACCATTGCCGGTAGATGAACTCGAAGAAATCGAAGCCGATCGCGACGCCCTCGATTCCGATGAGATCCCGGACGTGCTCGATGTGATCGATGTAACGATCGAGGGTCGCCTCCGCCTTGTGCGGACTGACGAGGACAGCGTTGATGCCGATGACGCCGCCGCGCGCGCCGACCGCCTTGATCTGCTCGTCGGTGGCGTTCCGCTCGATGTCGTAAAACTTTCGCGCGTTGGTGTGCGAGATAATGATCGGTTTCGTCGTCATCTCCAGGACGTCGTCGAACCCCGCTGGACTCAAATGAGCGAGGTCGATGATGATGCCGAGCTTTTCGCATTCGCGAATCACGTCGCGGCCGAACGGCGTGAGGCCGCCGCGAGGCGAACCGCTGGCGGCAAAGAGCGCGCCGTCGCCGGCTGCATTCCGGCGCACATGGGTCAGGCAGAGCGAGCGAAGCCCAAGCTCGTAAAAGATCCGAAGCAGATCGAGATCGGAGCCGAGCGGCTCGACGCCTTCCATGGTGAGAAGCAGCGCGATCTTGTCCTGCTCTCGCGCCTGCAAAATTTCGCGATAGCTCCGGCAGATCGCGAACCGGCCGGATTCGCCCACTTCAATATAAAGCCGCGCAACCTGGTCGAGGGCAGCGCGCAATCCCATCTCGGGCAGATACCGATCTTCGAGATAGATCGCGGCGCCGGCCACCCCAATGTCGCCCGCCTCCATGTCCTCGAGGAAATCCGTCGCGAGCACATTTTTCCGGGCGCGCTTGTCGTACAGATCCATGGGCAGATCGAAATGCATGTCGATCACCCCGTGGCGATGCAGCCGGGCGACGTGTTCCTCGATGGTCTCGCTCACGGAACAGGCGGCGACATTGCGATCAATTCGCGGCTCACGCGGTGACGATGCGGCATCAGGACGGAAGCGACAACGAGCAACCAGACGGCGCCGAGTGGCAGCACGCCCGGCAGCCAGATCAGCCACCGCGACACAATCGCCAGGGCCGCCAGGCAGTAGGCGGCGGTAAACGCGATCGCGCCCAACACCAAATCCACTCGCGGAATATCACGCAGTTTCCCGACAATGGCGGCGGCCAGCAAGAGCACCGCGCAATCGAAAATCCAACTGACCCGGTGAACGTAAGCGCTGGATTGAATCGTCGCGATCGTGGCCGCGAAAACATCGGGAGGCGAAAGTGGATTCGCCGGTGTCCGGGCGAGAACAACCTGATCGCGGAGCGAACCCATCTCGGGAGTTTTGCCAGTATCGCGCTGCTGGGAGGCAACGAGCAGATCGCCTAACGCGACGTGGTGCGCCTTGCGGCTGGCGTTGGGCGAGACCAGCAACGTGCCGTCGGAGCGGATCGGAATTTTGCGGCCGTTTGGCAGGGAGATTTGCGAATTCAGATCGATCGAGACTTCGCCGGGTGTGACCCGCAGCCAAAGGAGAATCGCTTCGAGCGCAAACGACGGAATGACTTCGCCCCGATACCGGAACAGCAACGGGACATGGATGCCGTCGTAAATTTCATCCGGCAGATTGACGAACCCAGCCGTGGCGATGAGCCGCATCTCTTCCGCGGGCTGACGCCCGATCCCCGAAAATTCGACGAGATCGCCGCGCCTTCCCGTGACCTGGGTGAAGCCTGGAATTTCCGGCCCAGGCGCGTCCGGATCCGGCGTGGCGGTGAGCTCGGCCGCGAGGAGCAACCGCGGGACCCGCATCGCCTGGTCGATGAAAACCTGTTCCTGGTCTTTCTCGGTCTCCCGCCATTTCAAAATATTTTCGAACGCGATGACGGTCGGCGAAAATTCCAGGGCCGATTGGAGGAACAGCGCGAATTCCATCGGCGAAACAACGTTGGCTCCGGAGTGCGGCGAATTTTCGTCGCCTTCTTTCGCCGGCTCGCGCTCCATCAGATTGTCGTGCCCGATATCGACGACGGTAAGCGACGCGGCGGGCCCGTGCGGATCGGAATTTCGCAGGAGCCAGCGCAGGAAAAATTCCTCGGACCGCTCCAGACGCGACTCACGCAGGAAAAGAATGCCGAGCAGCAGGACCACGAGCATTAGCCAGAGAGTCGATCGCTGCATCGCGCAGAAGTGAAAGAGGAAAAGTGATCAGTGACAAGTGACAAGTGATCAGTTCCGGAAACTAAACCTGATCACCGATCACCGATCACTGATCACTACCTGCTCAGCTCCAGCATCCGTAGGATCGGCGCTTCGGCGCGTTTCCGAATTGCCTCCGGCAAAATGATCTCGGGCTGCATGTTCAGCAGGGCCGCGTGCGCTTTCTCGAGCGTGTTCATTTTCATGAACCGGCATTCGCCGCAGAAACAATTCTCGGTCGGCCCGGGAATGAAAACCTTGCCGGGCACTTCCTTCCGCAACCGATGGAGCATCCCCGCTTCGGTCACGACGATGATCTCTTGCGCGGGCGATTCCCGGCTGAAGTCGACCATCTTTTCCGTCGAGCAAACTTCGTCCGCCAGCATCCGGACGGCGTAGGTGCATTCGGGATGCGCGACGACCGGAGCGTTCGGATACTGCTCGCGGATCCTGCCAATGCTGCGGGCGGTGAACTCGACGTGGATATAACAATTCCCCTGCCACAAATCCATCTTCCGCCCGGTCCGTTCCATGACCCAGGCGCCAAGGTTTTGGTCGGGGACAAACAGGATATTTCGATCGGCCGGAGCGCTCCGGACAATTTTATCGGCGTTCCCGCTGGTGCAGATCACGTCGGACAGCGCCTTCACCCCGGCGCTGCAATTGATGTAGGCAATGACGTAGTAGTTCCGGTCCGCGTGCTCCTCCAGAAACGCCTTTAATTTTTCCGGCGGACACGATTCCGAGAGCGAGCAGCCGGCCGCGAGGTCGGGCAGCAGAACTTTCTTCGCCGGGTTCAGGATCTTCGCTGTCTCGGCCATGAAATGGACGCCGCAGAACAGGATCACGTCCGCATCGGTTTGGGCCGCCCGGTAACTCAGGCCTAACGAGTCGCCCACGTAATCAGCAACGTCCTGAATTTCCGGCACCTGATAGTTATGGGCCAGGATGACGGCGTTTCGCTCGCGCTTGAGCTCCCCGATCTCTTCCGCCAGATCGAGACCGAAATTTACACCGGCAGCTACCATTGGTTAATATGCGGCAACACCATGGATTCTCAAACTTCCGCCCCTTCGTTTCGTCTCGGTTTTATTGGCGGCGGAAAGCTGGCCGGCTCCGTCATTCGTGGTCTCGTCCGGGCGAAGTTCTGCGCGCCGCGAGCGATTCTGGTCAGCGAACCAAATGAAACGGCGCGGCGGACGTTGGAGGATGAAGCTGGCGTTTTCGTTACCGCAGAGAACGCCGAGGTCGCCGGGAAAAGCGACATTATTTTCATCGGCGTAAAGCCGGCGGTCGTCATCCCGGTCTTGAACGATCTGGCCTCGAAGCTCGAACGCAAACTCGTGGTTTCCCTCGCGGCCGGGGTCCGGACCGCGAGCATGGAGAAGGTCGCCGCCGCTCATTTCATGCGGGCGATGACAAATACGCCGTCGGCCATTTGCCGCGCCGCCACGGCTGTCGCCCGAGGAAGTCGGACGACGAACGCCGAGCTTTCGGCGGTCCGCGAAATCTTTGAGGCGATCGGCGTGGTCGTTGAAATCTCGGAAGACCAGATCGATGCGGTCACGGCTCTCGCCGGAAGCGGGCCGGCCTTCGTTTACACCGTCATTGAAGCGCTCGCGCGCGGCGGCGAGAAAACGGGATTGGCCCCGGACGCGGCGCTGGTTCTGGCGACGCAAACTGTTTTAGGCGCAGCGCAGCTCGCCGCGGAGACGAGGTTGTCGCCGGAAGAACTGCGCAAGATGGTCGTCACGCCCGGCGGGACGACCGCCGCTGGGCTCGCGGCGATGGAACAACTGAAAACTTCCGAAAGCTTGATCGCCGCCGTGGAAGCCGCGGCGAAGCGCGGGGCTGAAATCGCGCGCGAGAACCAGTAGCTGTAGCCGTCGCTCTGCCTGCCAGGCAGGAATTTGTCATCCTGAGCGAAGCGAACGGATCTCTGAACATTTCCGGTCTCCCAGCGCGCCGAAATGGTCAGAGATGTTTCGCTGCGCTCAACAGGACATTCAGTCCTCTATTGTCATCCTGAGCCGCGCAGACGGCGAAGGATCTCTGACTATTTCCGCGCTCGGGAAACTGGAAATGGTCAGAGATGTTTCGCTGCGCTCAACATGACAGGACGAGAGATCGTGATGCGGCGGCTTTTAGTAGGGCAACGCTGTCGAGCCGCGAGCGCGCTGAGACAAACGCCGCGGCTCGACAGGGTCTCGCCCTACCAATCTACAGTAGAGCTTTGCGCATTGCCTCGAGCGGGGCGGCGCGGTCGAACCAAATCTCGAACGCGAGCGCGCCCTGGTGCAGCAGCATGGAAAGGCCGTTCGCGGCGCGAGCGCCCGCATCGATCGCACTGGAAACGAAAGCGGTCGGGCCGCTCCCGTAAATTGTGTCGTAAACCATGAGGTGCGGCGCGAGCAACCGCGCCGGGATCGGCGGGGGATCGCCGCGACGCAATCCGAGCGGGGTCGCATTCACCACCAGATCCGCATTCGCAATTTGAAATCGCAGCGCGGCCTCGTCCAACTCGACGGCTTGGAGCCGGGCCACCGGGCCCAGGACTCGCGGACCGCCAAAGAACGCGCGGAGTTCATCCGCGAGCCGCTTTGCTTTCTCGAGATCGCGATTGGCGATGGCCAGCCGCTCGCAGTTTTCTTTCGCGCATTGGAACGCGATCGCCCGGGCCGCGCCCCCGGCTCCGAGAAGGAGGACGCGCAAATCGCGCAGGTCGACCGAGAATTCCTCGCGGATCGCGTGGGAGAATCCTTTGCCGTCGGTATTGAAGCCGCGCAGTTTTTCGCGTTCGACCTTGATGGTGTTCACGGCTCCGATCTGGCGCGCGCTTTCGTCGGCTTCGTCCACGAGACCAAGCGCCGCGATCTTGTGGGGCACCGTCAGGTTCACACCGACAAAATCCAAACCGGGCAATGAGGCGAGCGCCGCCTGTAATTCGTTCGGCGCGATCTCGAAGCGGGCGTAACCCATTTCCAGTTTCGTTTCTGCCAGGGCCGCGTTTTGCATTTGCGGCGAAAACGAATGCGCGACCGGCTGCCCGAAAACACCGAGCGAAATCGGCGGACGCGATTTCTTCCAATCCTGAAGATCAGCCAGCGTGTAAACGTCTTTCACGGCGCCGCCATATTGATCCAGGTTTGCCGCTCGTCGCAATCCTCTGCTACCGTCGCCGCGAAGATGAGCACTTCTGCACCGAGCGAACCGGCCCCTGCGCCGTCCGATTTCATCCGCGACATCGTAGTCGAGGACGTGAAAGCGGGGAAGCACGCCCAGATCCGGCTGCGTTTTCCGCCCGAGCCGAATGGCTATTTGCATATCGGCCACGCGAAATCGATCTGCCTCAATTTCGGAATCGCCCACGAGTTCGGTGGCATCTGCAACATCCGGATGGACGATACGAACCCGGCCAAGGAGGAAACCGAATACGTGGACTCAATCATGGCCGATGTCCGCTGGCTGATCGATGGCTGGGCGGACGGGAACCTCGGCGGCGCGCCGCTCTACACCTCGGATTACTTCGATAAACATTACGACTACGCGGTCGAACTTGTCCGGAAAGGAAAAGCGTACGTCGACGAGATGCCGGCCGACCAGACGGATGAATATCGCCGCCTCGGGAAAGAAAGTCCGTTTCGAGATCGGCCGCCGGCAGAGAACCTGGACTTGTTTACGCGCATGAAAGCGGGCGAGTTCGCCGATGGCGCGAAGACGTTGCGGGCAAAGATCGACATGGAGGCGCCCAACGTCTGGCTGCGCGATCCCGTGCTCTACCGGATCCGCCACGCGGAACATCATCACACCGGCGGCAAATGGTGCATTTATCCGATGTACGATTGGGCGCACACCCTGAGCGATTACATCGAAGGCATCACCCATTCGCTCTGCACACTCGAGTTCGAGGTGCACCGGCCGCTTTACGAATGGATCTTGGAATCGCTCGAGCTCGCCCCGCCCCGGCCGCGCCAGATCGAGTTCGCGCGGCTTAATCTCACCTACACCGTCATGAGCAAGCGCAAGCTCATCCAGCTCGTCAACGAAGGTCTGGTCAATGGCTGGGACGATCCACGAATGCTCACCATCTCCGGACTTCGCCGGCGCGGCGTCACCGCCAGCGCACTCCGCGCCTTCGCTTACCACATCGGGATCACGAAGTATCCGAGCTTGAACGAAATGGCGTTGCTCGAACATGCCGTGCGCGAAGAATTCAACCGGACGGCGCCGCGGCGGCTGGCCGTTCTGCGTCCCGTCAAAGTGGTGATCACGAATTTTCCGGACGACCGCGTCGAAGAACTGGAGGCCGTCAACAATCCCGGAGATCCGGGTGCCGGAACGCGCCGGATTCCATTCACCCGGGAGTTGTTCATCGACTCGGCCGATTTCACCGAGGTTCCGCCGCCGAAATATTTTCGGCTCAAGCCCGGCGGCGAGGTGCGATTGAAGTACGCCTACATCATCAAGTGCGATGAGGTGATCAAGGATGCGGCCGGAAACGTGACTGAGCTGCGGTGCACCGCCGATCTCGAAAGCAAATCAGGCGGCGCGACTTCGAATCGCAAAATCAAAGGAACGATCCACTGGGTCAGCGCGGCGAAAGCGATCGATGCCGAGGTGCGGCTCTACGACCGTCTTTTCACCGTCCCACAGCCGGACGCGGACGGCGATTTCAAATCGTTCGTGAACCCGAACTCGCTCGAAGTGGTCCAGGCGAAGTGCGAGCCCTCGCTGGCGGAGGCCGATCCGGAGGTCCGTTATCAGTTTGAGCGCCTCGGTTATTTCGCTCTCGATCCCGATTCCAAGCCCGGCCATCTGGTTTTTAATCGGACGATCACGTTGAAGGACACCTGGGCGAAAAAGGCCGGGTAGCGCATCGCTCACTGCGAGCTCTTCTAATCCTGTCATCCTGAGCGGAGCGAAGGATCTCTGAACATTTCCGGCCACCTCGCGCGCCGAAATAATCAGAGATGTTTCGCTTCGCTCAACATGACAGCGAGGGAGGACCCCGTCATTCCACAAACAGCTTCCCCGCTCGGCGACGGGCGTGCCGGCCTTGGGGCAAATTCGTCTTGGCTGCCCGCGCGTCCGGATCGAGCAGCGCGCGGACGCGCTCGATCGTCTCGAAATTCAGGTCGGCAACATTGCGGGATTGAAGCCAGCGGTGGATCGCGCGCCGCTGCAACGCACGGGGTTGTTCGCGAAGCTCTTTCACCGAGAGCTCGCGCGCCGTCGTTTTTTCCGGATCGACGAATCCAGTCAACCAATCCGCTTCGTCGGCGGCAATAACCGCCGCCCGCCAAATCGACGCGCGCACTTTGCGGCCAAATTGTTTTTCGATGTAGGGAATGATCCGCCGCCGGACCCGGTTCCGGAGCGCAGCAAAAGTTTCGTTGGTCTCATCGTCGCGAAAATCGAGGCCACGCGCTTTGATGTAGCCGTCGATCTCACTGCGCCAGACGCTGAGCAGAGGACGGATCACTTCCAGCTCAAGACCGTCAACCGTCTGCCGCGCGATCGGCCGGATCCCGCCAAAGCCGCTGGGCCCGCTCCCGCGAAACAGGTTGATGAGAAAAGTCTCCACCAAATCATTGGCGTGATGGCCGAGGAAAATCGTGCGGCATCGGCGTCGACGCGCGACCCGGGCGAAGAATTGATGGCGGGCCATGCGGCCGGCGGTTTCGATGGAATGCCGGGTCCGGCGAGCGAGTTCCGCCACATTCGTCCGTTCCAATTCGAACTCGGTCTTCAGGCTCGCAGCCAGTCGTTTCACGAATTGCCCGTCCGCCGTGCTCGCTCGTCCCCGCAACTGATGATCGAGATGGCAGACAATCAGCCGCCCGTATCCCAGCTCGGTCAGCCGGTGTAAAAGCGCGACGGAATCCCGGCCGCCCGACACCCCCACGAGATATCGGCGCGAGGCAGGAAAATGAGTGACGATCTCGGGATCGAAAGCGAGTTCGTTCTCCGGAGGCGACTTCACGCCGTCCAGCAGGCCACCGGCGAGGAATCGCGTCAAGCCATCAAGGAGCGGCGGTTTACAAACCGCCGTCGTCGGTCGCCGCCGAATCAGCGGTGACGGCGGTTTGTAAACCGCCGCT
>JBEEHG010000077.1:0-76641 GCA_041167265.1 Verrucomicrobiota bacterium
CAACAGGTCTAACCAGGCGATGGAGCGAACGTCTGGCAGTTTTGGCTCCTCGCCGACCATAAAATTCCACCCTCAACCCGTAGCCACGCGCTCTCCCGCCAGCCGTCGCTCATCTTATTCTCGTTAGATGTATGATCAGGCGTCTTGCGGGGACAGCCCTTCTGTTTGTGCTGCTCACCGCGTGCAGCGATTGGTCCGAGGGCGCCGTTGCCGAGACGAAGCGTCGGGGCGACGTCATTTGTCGCGCCATCGAAAGCTACCGTGGACGTCACGGGAAGGTTCCGAGTTCGCTTTCGGAACTCCAACCGGAGTTTCTCAGCCAGATTCCGCAGCCCACGACCGGCAAAAAGCGTTGGGAGTACGCGTCGTATGAGAGCGGGCAGGCATACAATCTTGAGGTGGCGATTCAGCGTTCTTCCGAGCCACTATTGCAGACACAGTCTGAAGGAGGCTGGTCCTATGACACGAAGTGAACTGCCACCCGATACTTCTAACCAGGCGATGCAGCCAACGACTCTATGGCGTTGCGTTCCAATGGTAATCTTAGCTAGTATACTCGGCATGTTTCCATGCGCGCCTGCCAGAGTCGTGGCTGATCTTGGGTCTCGTTAGATCTCACTGCCCCATGTCAAGTCGTGAACACTGGTTGCCACGTCTCAAACCATTGGGTGCGCGTGCTGAGATCCCGTACCGGCGACAGCTTACCGCGGATGAGACTGCAGCATTGCGGGCCGGTTTGTGGCCGAAGGACATGGATGATCGCTGGGTTGTGTTCCTCAGCGACACAGCACTTGGCATACATCGCAGTTGGAGTGGAAACGCGATTTACAGCTTGCCTCGATCCCTTTCGGTGGACGGCGCTGATGTCGTCGGCCCACTCTTTGTCAGTGACGATATTGCGGAATATCATAGAGGCGACTCCGTACGAGACATTGAAATGGTAAATTCTCTCATTGCGCAGACTGTGGAGCGAAGCCGAAAGATCTAACCATGCGATGGACCGAACGGCGGACCGCTGTGCGTTCACATTTCGAATGACTTCCACACCTCCACCCCGAGCAACGCGCGCTCTCGTCCGCCGTCGCTCATCTTATTCTCGTTAGATGAAGCCGAGTCGCATAGAATCTCTCGTCAGTTGGTTGTTCACCGGCGCTATACTCATCGGAGTAGCCTTGTTCTTCCTCGTTCGCGGCTGGTTCTTCACAGAGCTAGGTCAGCCACCGCTGACGCGTCGGGGCTACGCCGTTGATCCACACATTGCTTTAGCTGGCGCCTCGTTGCTATTTGTGATCGGACTGGTTATCATCACCTTCGCAGTCGTTTCCAGACTGCGCATGCGACGCTAAATCTATGAGCGACGCAACTTCATCTAACCATGTGATGGAACGAACGGCGGACCCCGCGTTCACATTTCAGATGACTTCCACACGTCCACCCCGATCGACATGCGCTCTCGCCACGCCCGCATCGCTACCGCGAAGCGGTTGCGGACAGGTCCGCTGTCGCTCATCTTGCCCTCGTTAGGCCTCGATGCGGCGACCACATAAATCCACACAAAAACCAACCAGTATGAACAAACTCATCAAATCGATGATCATCGCAGCGGCGGCCGTGCTTACGACTGTTGCCGCATATGCCGAACCCGATCAAACGACGCAGACCATCTTCAAGAACTTGATGGCAGCAACGGTCTCCAACAACTACGACAGCTTTATTGCCGAGTGTGATGCCGCCATGAAAGCCGCTGTGACGAAGCCTGTGTTTGAGGGGGTGAGCAAGCAGATCGAGCCGCGCGCCAGGCAAGGCTATGATTCACAGTATTTCGGCGAGATGAATCAGCACGGATACAAAGTCCACTTGTGGCGGTTACGCTTCAAGGACGGCAAAGACGACGTTCTCGCGACATTGAGCGTCAAGGACGGCAAGGCCGCAGGATTCTATCTGCACTAGCCTTAACACAATCGGTCTAACGATGCGATGCGTGAGTTCCCTCTCACTTATTCCTCAGCGCGACATTAGCAGCCGCGGCAGTCTCTCTAACCTGCCTTCGGGGAGTCAGGATTAGTTTAGAACAATTCCGGGTGGTCGTCGGCGGGGGGCTCTGAGCCGATGATAGAGCGGATCTTGGCGAGGAGATCGTTGAAGTCGTAGGGCTTTTGGATGGTGTCGATGACGCCGGCTTTCAACATCTCAGATCGGATCGCGGGCTCGAGGTAGCCGCTGGCCACAATCGCGCGGACGCCGGGACGGCTCTCTTTCATTTTCAGGAAAGCTTCGCGACCGCCTAACCGCGGCAGGCCAAGGTCGCAGACGACGAGGCCGATTTCGTCGTTGTGGGTCTCGAACAGGGCGACCGCTTCGACGCCGTCCTTCGCGGGAAGAACGCGAAACCCTTCGCTCTCCAAAATCGAGACGCCGAGGTCGCGAAGCATGTCTTCGTCTTCGACGAGGAGAATCGTCTGCGGAATATTCTGCCGGGGCGCGCCGGTCCGATCGGGGCCGAGTTGTTCGGCGGCGATGTGTTTGACCGGCAGGTAAATGATGAAGCTCGTGCCGGCGCCGGGCTCGCTCTCGACTTGGACAAATCCACGATGGTTATTGACGACTCCGTAAACGACCGAGAGCCCCAGGCCGGTGCCTTTGCCGCGCTCCTTCGTCGTGAAAAACGGTTCGAAAATGTGCGACTTGACCTGGCGACTCATGCCGGTGCCGGTGTCGCGCACGCGAATGCAGGCGTAGTTTTCCGCAGTCACGCCGGTGAACATCTCGGTAAGATCGGCGCCGGGCGTGATCGAGGTGAGGAGGCTGAGGGTGCCGCCGTTGGGCATGGCGTCACGCGCGTTCACGCAAAGGTTCAACAAGACCTGATGGATCTGGCTTTTGTCGGCGGTGACGACCGGAAGGTCGGACTCGAGTTCGAGATGGAAGCTGATGGTCTTAGGAAAGGTCGCCTGCAACATGCGCTCCAGCTCGCGGACGAGCGCGTTCAAATCGACCGAGGAGAAACGCGCTTCGGTCTGGCGCGCGGAAGTGAGCAGTTGCTGAACGAGCGCTGCCCCGCGCTCGACGGCGTCCTTGATGACCTTGATGGCGCCGGGAAATTCGTGGGGCTTCGCGTGCGAGCTTTCCAGTTTGTTGGTGTAGCCAAGAATGATCGCCAGGATGTTGTTGAAATCGTGCGCGATCCCTCCCGCCAGGGTGCCGAGCCCTTCCATTTTCTGGGCCTGCACGAGTTGCTGTTCGAGGCGTTTTCTTTTGGTGTCGTTGAAAAGGTAAACGTGGAGATCGATTAGCTCGCCCGCTTTGAAATTTCCAATCAACCGCGCGACGACATAGACTGCGTCGCCGTTGCGCTGCGTCATTTCGAGCTCATGCCGGTCGACCAACCCATGCTGGCGCACCGTTTCCAGCAACTCGACGCCGTCCTGCCGGCCGCGCAGGAACGAAAAGAAATTCGCGGACTGCGCTTCCTCGACGGAATCGAACCCGAAGATACTGACGACCGCCGGATTGCACGAGACGATCTGGCCGTCGGTGCGCATGACGAGAATCCCGGTAAAATCGTCCGCAACGAAACGGCGGTAACGCTCGTTGTCCATCCGGGGCGCCGGGGTCGCTTCTTTTTTCATCAGGGCGCGTGGGTGGATGGCGTGGTGGTCGGCTGTGCCCCGGTGCGCGAACGCAGGTCATCGAGGCCGCCCGAGAAAAAGACGTAATAAAAAGCAAGGGCGACGCCAAGGATCACGGCGAAAAGAAAGATGAAACTGGCCGTGCGAAAAGCGCGATAAGGCGACTTTGCCTGCCGGCGGGCAATGCGTTTCTGGGCCAGCTCAAGCTCGAGCAGGCGGAGGACCTGGTCCGGGTCGCTCGGTTCGGGCTTGCCGTCGCTGTGGGGATTCATCGACAAAGAATCTTAACCATTGGAGTTAAAGACAAATGGATTCTGCGCAACCGAGGTCAGACATAAGAAAACTGATCGCGTTCACTTTGCCGATGGCGGTCTTTCTGACGCTCCTAGGAATGACGAGCGCGGGCAGCCGGCCGGAAACCGTATCGTGGTTCGCGTATCCGGCCTACTGGATTTTTCCGGTCCAGACGGCGATCTGCGCCGCCCTGGTTCTCTGGTTCTGGCGGGACTACGAATTTCGGGCACCGGGTCAGGTTTGGTTCGCGGCGGCGATCGGCGTCTTCGTTTTTGTGATTTGGATAGCGCCGCAACAATTCTTTCGATTCAGTCCGCGAATTATCGGGTTCGACCCGGAAGTGTTCGGGCGAGGTTCGACCCTCTACTGGGCCACGGTGCTGCTGCGTTTTCTTCGGCTCGTCGTGGTCGTGCCCCTGGTGGAAGAGATTTTCTGGCGCGGGTTCCTCCTCCGCTACCTGGTCAACGAAAGGTTCACCGCCATCCCGGTCGGGGCGTTCTCCTGGCTGTCATTCGTGGCCGTAACCCTCGCATTCGGGTTCACCCATAGCCGGCCCGATTGGATCGCGGCGTTTATCTGCGGCGCTCTCTATAATGCCGTCGCCTACAGGACCGGGAGCCTCGCTTCGTGTGTGATCGCCCACGGGCTGACCAATCTGCTCCTGGGCCTTTGGATCATGCAGACCCGGCAATGGGGATTTTGGTGATATTCGAGGCACCGCACCTGCTTCCGAGGAGGGGCTCATGCACGCCACTTTTTTCCAGAAAGTCATCATCTGCGCCATCGCCGGATTTCTGGCCGCGGCGCTTTTGGAGTGGGGCAGGATGTTCGTGACCGGCGCCGACGACGCGTTGAACAAAGGTTATAAGCACACCGCGCCGGGAGTGAGCCTGAAGTCGAAGCCGTAGCCCGGGCAACCAACGCCGCCCAGGGTTGCCGACACCTCGCCCGCACATAGTTTGCGGCGCATGAAAATCGGCTTCGCCCAGATCAATCCGACCGTCGGCGACCTGAACGGCAACTTCGAGAAAATCGCGGCCGCGTATGACCGGCTGGCAAAGGCGGGCGCGGACCTGGTGCTGACGCCGGAATTGGCCATCGCCGGTTATCCGTCACAGGACCTCGTCTTCAAGTCGCGCTTCGTCCCGCAGAATCTGGAGGTGCTCGAGAGGCTCGAGGGACGGCTCGGCAAAGCGGCGCTCCTGGTCGGGTACGTCGAGCGCAACCAGGGCAAGGGCAAACCGTTTCATAACGCTGCCGCGCTGCTCCAACCCGGCGCGCCCATTCAGAAAACCTTCAAGTCGCTGCTGCCGACCTACGATGTTTTCGACGAGGACCGCTACTTCGAGCCGGGCTGCAATTCCGCGCCGGTGATGTTGGGCTCGAAGAAAATTGGCGTGACGATCTGCGAAGATATTTGGACGGAACATTATCTGCCGAGGCCGTTCTACGATGTCGAGCCGGTGCGCGCGCTGGTGGAGCAGGGGGCGGAGATAATTTTAAACCTGAGCGCGTCACCATTCAGCCTCAACAAAACCGCGGTCCGCCACGAAATGGTGTCAGCCCTCGCCCAGGCTCATCAGCGCCCGATCTTTTATTGCAACGCGGTCGGCGGAAACGACCAGCTGATCTTCGACGGCCATTCCATCGCGGTGAACGCCAGGGGTGAATTGATCGCCCAGTTGCGCGGCTTTCAAACCGCGGAGGAGATCGTGGATACCGATGGCACAGAGACGGTCGAGTTCAATCAGGGCGAACGGAGCGCCGAACTTTTCGCCGCGCTCTCCCTGGGGGTGCGCGATTATTTGGCCAAGTGCGGATTCGAATCGGCCGTGCTCGGATTGAGTGGTGGGATCGATTCGGCGGTAGTGGCGGCGATCGCCGTGGAGGCGCTCGGCGCGAAAAACGTTGTCGGGGTGTCGATGCCGAGCCCGTATTCGTCCCGCGGCAGTACTGACGACGCGCTGGCCCTCGCGAGGAATCTCGAAATCAAATGTCTCGAGATCCCGATCGGCGACGCGTTCGCCGCGTTTAAGGCGCAGTTCACCGAAGTTTTCGCCGGTCGCGCCGAAGATACCACGGAAGAAAATATGCAGGCGCGACTCCGTGGAATGATCCTGATGTCACTCTCGAACAAGTTCGGCCACATCGTGCTCAGCACAGGAAACAAGAGCGAGCTGGCGGTCGGTTATTGCACGATCTACGGCGACATGGCCGGCGGCCTGGCCGTCATCAGCGACGTGCCCAAGACGATGGTCTACGGACTGGCTCGATGGATGAATCGATCGCGTGAGGTGATTCCAGCCTCGACCATCGAGAAGCCGCCCAGCGCGGAATTGAAGCCGGGACAGAAAGATCAGGACACGTTGCCGGCTTACGAAATTCTCGATGAGATCCTGCGGCTCTATGTTGAAGAGAACCTGAGCGCGCGGGACATCGTCGCGCACGGGTTCGACGAAAAGACGGTGCGCTGGGTGCAGCGCCGCGTCGACGTCAACGAATACAAACGCGAGCAGGCGGCGCCCGGGCTGAAGGTCACGAGCCGCGCCTTCGGTGTCGGGCGGCGGATGCCGATCGCGCAGCGTTACATCGATTGAGGCAAAGAAAAATTGCACCGCGTTGGAATCGAACCAACAACCCAGTGATTAAGAGTCACTTGCTCTGCCAATTGAGCTAGCGGTGCGTTTTGTGCCTCGGGAGAGCGCTATCTTGCCGCAAAATTTTCGGGAATCAACCGCCGCGTGCGCTCATCAGGGCGCCGGAAAAGGTTCGCGTGCGCGACGTGCTTTCGTCTATTCTCGATTCGAAGAAACCACGTAACGGGCCAGGACCTTGTTAGAAGCGAAGCGCGAAACCAGCACGAACCCGGTAGTCGGGAACGATCTGGAGGGCCGTGTTATCGATGAACACGGGAACATCGACACCGATCTCGCCACTGACTTTGCCAAGCGATGCGACGAGGCGCGGGCCGAGAAAGACAGAGGTGATGCCTGTGTCTTCCGCCGGTGCGCCGCGGAAACGATCCGTGTCCTTGTGCTCGCCGGAGACGACAAACTGAAGGCCGACAATCGTGTGCCGGTTTCGAGTGAAGTAGTAGCCCGGGCCGCCGCTCCAGGAAATATCGTTGGCATAATCGTACTCGTGCCTGCCTTGCCCGCGTAACGCGAATTGGGCGTCGGCCTGGAAGAAGAAGTTCCGATAACGGATCGAAGTCTGACCCGCGAAGATCCCATCATAGGAACCAGTGCCGAGCGCAAGGTCGTGTCCGTGGATTCCGCTGGCGGGTGCGCCGGCGATTTCGTTTTCGTCGAATTCTTCCTTGATCCTGTCGGTGTCCCCGGTGGGAAACTTCACGCCGGCCATGGCGACAATGGACGTGGTGAAGTCCGGTTCGGTGCTGACCATGTTCGGCGATTTCGAATCGCTAAAATCGACGTGAGCGGTCCCGCCCTTTTCACTGTGAAAGAGAACGTATTTGGCCAGCAATGAGATGTCGCCCAGCCCGGTCTCGGTTCCCCGGTCGATCGTAAACCCCGCGGGTCGCTCAAAGGATCGATGGATAAAAGGCGCGTTGATCTGGAGACCGAGCCGCGACGTGATCGAGTATCCGGCGACGAGTTGGGTGGTGGAGCTGTCGAGGTATTGGCCGGTCGGGTTCGGAGTTTCACGGCCATCGAGCTGAAGCGTGCCGAAGTGGGTGAACTGCTCGGCCAGCGCCACGTAAAAGCCGTCCGGCCATGATCGGTGTTTGGTTGTCGCCGGATCGAGGGCCACGCTGGGATCGACCTGGGAGGCCGCTTCCATTTGTGGTGTGTAACAACCGCAGAGATCGCACGCCTGGGCAGAACTGAAGGCCGAAGCTGCGAGAAAAAGCAGGAGGTAGCGAAATGATCGGTACACTTATGGTGCTCGGCCACGGAACACTCGCCCGTAGCGACAGAACACGGAACGATGCCCTAGCCGGTGGCGGCGTTCAATTGGGATTGATGGGCGTGGGTTCGCCGCGGGTTCGGCTTGACGAACCATTACCAACGTCATCCAATCCCGGGATGTCGCGTCTCGCTCTTGGGATGATTTGCGGGCTGATTTTCGCCGTTGTGGACGTCGCGTTGATGTTACCGATGTCGTTCCCCGATAAACGGACCGCCCTGCTTGCCGCGTTCTTCAGCCGGTTCGGGATCGGGCTCGTGATTCCGCTGGTGCAACTTCCTTCCTGGCCTGGCTGGTTGATCGGCCTCGCTTTCGGCCTCCTCCTCAGCCTGCCTGACGCGATCGTGACGAAAGCTTACGCACCCATTCTGCTTTCGGGTGCGATCGGGGGGATAATCATTGGCGGCCTGACCCACGGGTGGGGGACGTCCGCCTAACGAACGCTTACCTTCGGCGCAGCGGAACGATGATTTCCTGATCGCGCCGGGCGAGAATGACGCGACCGTCTTCGATCGATTTAACGGTGAGCTGGTAAGTCTGATTGCCCAGCTGCAATCCGAACTGCTGGCCTTCCTGCATAGCCTTGCCGTTGATGATGGCGAAGCGAGCGCCGTTATCCAGCGTGATGGAGGTGACGACGAAAGCCGTCGGCAAAATATCGGGACCGGTGTGCTCGGTGGTTGTCGTTTGAGCGCGAGCGACGGGTTTCCAGCCGATCGGCCAAAACGGATTCCGGCCGCTGCCGTCCATGGTGAAGGTGGACTTGCTTTTCAGCTCTATGGCCACGGGCGCGTCTTCAGCGCGAAGAGACGCCAGCGAAAGTGCAGTCAGGGTGAGGGTGGCGAGAATTTTTTTCATCGTTTAACCATGGCCGTGCTGGCGAGGATGGTGACTTGCTGGAACTGCGGATCTTCCGGTAGCGCCTTGATATTGACACGCGTAATGGAGAGAAGCGGCTCGCTGTTTTCGAGTGATGCCACGGCTTGGCCGAGGCTGGAGTAATCCGCCTGCGGGAGGTCGATGACCCAATTGTAACGCATCCAGTTGGCGAGATCGGCTTCCTTGTAAGCGGAGCTGTTCTCGAGGCGGGCCGTTGCTTTGTCGATTTGCTGGCTGGCGAAAAACGCCTTTATCCGGGGCGGGAACCAGGCGATCGGCGCGCCTTCCGGGCTCAGCGCTTTCAACGCCGCGAAGCGGGTCGTCGCTGTCTCGGCCTGTTTTTCAAGTTTAGCCGTTTTCGACATTTCGTTCTTGGAATTGGCTATCTTGTCCTGGAGTTCGTTGATCTGGGCCAACGCCGTGTCACGACTGCTATTGAGCGGTCCGAGAAAGAAACTGAAATAGACGTAGACCAGCACGACGAAACCCACCCCGCAAAGAAGGATTTTCTTAATCTGGTCTTTGGAAAGTTTTATCTGGATCTGCTTCATGACCTTGCTTAGCGAGTCTTGCTGCGCGGGCCGGGGGTGGGTGAGGCCTTGCTCGCCTGGGTGTTGAAAGTGGCGCTAATCGAGAAGCGCGCCATCGCCTGGTTCGACCCGCCGATCTTCACGATCGTGTCGAGATCCTCCAGCGATTTGAATTCCGCCTTAACGTCCTTGTAGGTCTGGCCGAGCTGCTCCAGCAAGAGCTGGCGCAGTTCTTCCGCGGCAGCGCGCGGTTCGCGGCCGGCGGCGAGACCTTCAATACCGATGGTGATCTTTCCGTCTTCGGTAAAGTTTCCATCGATGCTGGTCAGTTGCGCATTCAACGCGACGCAGCGAGAAAGCTTTTCCAACAACGGCCCCCAGAAGAACCGGTTGTCGATCATGCCGTCGAGGACCTTCGTCGTGCTGATGATCCCGTTCAGTTCCGTCGAGCGTTTCTGGGCCGAGGTGACCTTTGGTTCGACCTTCGCCCAGTCGTGCTGGACCTGGCCAAGACGGTTGCGGATTTCGAGGACCTTGTAGGCGTTCCAGAGATAATAGACCAACATCAACGCGCCCAGGGCGGCCAGGACCATCATACCGATCTTGAGCGGATCGCGCTGCCGCTGCCGTTGCTGGAAGATTTCCTCGTGAAGGAGGTTGAGGTGGAGAGCCATGGTCGCGTCTCAGTTCCGCAGGTATTCGAAGGCAACGCCGCAGGCGACGTTCAGCGACACAAATTCGTTCGGCAATGCCTGCCGCTTCGCCGGCGGCAACGCGACTTCGCAGGTCTCGAGCGGGTCCCAGATCTCGCAGGGTAACCCAAGCTCATCGCTCAGGGTCTGCAGGATCGTTTCGGTTTTGGCGAGACCGCCGGAAACAAAAATACGGTGAATGCTCTGTTCGTGCTGGCCTTCGTAAAAGCCGATCGAATTGCGGACCTCGGTGGCGAGCCGCGTCAATGAACTGCGGCAAATTTCCGCCATCCCGGCGTCGCCTTCTTCGATCATGACCCGGGCGGCGTTCGCATCCAGCGCGCCGTCAGCCGTGAGGGCCTGGGTCAGCGCTTTGCCGCCGTAGTCGATGCTCCGGACGAGCACGAGCTCCTTCTTGCTGCCGATGAGGACCGTGCTTTGGAGGTGGCCCATGTCGAGGAGGAGGAACGCGTCGTTCGCAAAAATCTGCGGGTAAGCGAATTCGAAGGCGTTGAAGGAGCAGACCGGCGCCAGCTGCAGAATATCCGCCGGCATCTTCGTCTTGTTGCACGCTTCCGAAATTTGTTTCACGGTTGGCCGCAGCATTCCGCCGACGAGATACTTGGTTTTGGCGACGCCGTTGCGGCCGTTCATTTCTTCGGAAGCGCCATTGCCATTGCCGTTGGTTCCGTTAACGGCATGCCCATTCGTCTCCTCCGCGAGGACCGGCGCGCAATCGAGCACAAAGTCTTTGCACTCCTGGTTCAGGACGGCGAGGCCGTTGAGCCGAAGCGCGTTGCGCAGGAGATCGATCGGCGTATGCGGCTGCTCGATGATGCGAAGAAGGGAGCCGGGATCAGAAATCGCGATGGCGCAGCCCTTCGCGCTGCCGCCGAGGTCCTTGAACAAAAGCTTCAGGTGTTGCGCGAGTTCTTCCGGCGTTTTTAATTCCTCCGGCACTTCGCGCGACGCGTAGCTCGTCAGGACGAAGCGGTCGTCGCCCTTTCGTTGCAGGAGGACGCCTTTGAAAACGTGCTTGCCGAGATCGATGCCAAATACAGAGTTTCCGCGCCGGGCCATGGTGGTGATCTGCTTCATAGCCGGAAGCGTGCCGACATATCCGCTTTTCTCCCCGGGGCCGGGCCCGCGTTTGGCTCGCTGAGCGCCGCCAGAACTGGTCTAATTCGCAGCTGCCGCGCGATATCCGAAGAACTGTCGTTCCTTG
This sequence comes from Verrucomicrobiota bacterium, assembly GCA_041167265.1. Classification (GTDB taxonomy): domain Bacteria; phylum Verrucomicrobiota; class Verrucomicrobiia; order Chthoniobacterales; family UBA10450; genus AV80. Next base: position 11,180 of record JBEEHG010000077.1, read on the forward strand.
ATTATTCGCGTCACTTCCGGCGGCACCGTCGCCTCCCAGGCGGGATCGCCGGACTGCAGCCTGGCCAGCGTTTCCGGCGGGTGAATCCGCAGATAGGCAGCGTTATAATCGGTGATCTCCTGGATGAACTCGTTCTCAATCAAGTAACGGTAGAGTGACCGCAGATTCGGCGCGACTTCGAGAGTCCGCGCCGTGATCAACTCGCCCGTTTCCTCGCCGATCATCGGATACACGTACAACTTCAGCCCGCTCTTAAACATTCTTCCCAGCGCTTCAAGAATCCCGCCTTCGAGGTTGAGGTAATATTTTTCGTCAAAAATCTCCAGCAGACTCGGCACGCCCATCACCAGGCCGATCATTCGGCTCGTGTAACGCGAGAGGTACGAGGCTAGCCGGAAATATTCGCCAAACTTGGAGATGATCACCGTCCGCCCGAGCGCGCCCAGAATGTCGACCCGCGCCAGAAAATCCGCGTGGTTCAATTGCCCTTCCGTCAGCAGGTTCTCCAGCGTCATTTCCATCAGGACCACCATGTCCGCGTCGGCGCTGCCGGATTGTTTGAGGAACGCTGTCCGCGCCCCGTTCAACATGTCGTTGGTCGCGTACGTTACCGGCCGAAAACTGCCGCGTTCCACCAGGATCGATTTCTTGTAAAGAATGTCGGCGGCCTGCACCATCTCGCCGTCCGCGGTGAAAATCACCGCGTCGGTCAGGCCCTGACTGACCAGCTGCAGGCTCATCAGCCGATTGTCGACGGTCGCGTACGCCGGTCCCGAGAATTTGATCAGGTCCACCTGCATGCGGTTCGGCGCCAGATTTTCGTGGAGCGACGCGATTAACTTTTCCGGCTGCTCGTGATAGAAAACGCCGAAGAGGAGGTTGACCCCGATGATCCCGAGCGCTTCCTGTTGATCCACGTTTCCCTCGTCCAGCATCCGCACGTGGATCACGATCTGGCTCGGCTCGCCCCGCGGTTCGCTCTGGAAACGGACGCCGAGCCAGCCGTGCGATTCGTTGTGCTGCTTGAAACTGCGCGCCGCTACGGTGTCGGCAAAGACGAAGAATGTCCGGACGCCTCCGAGCTTTTTGTCGAGCCGCTCGATGAGCAGGCTGTATTCATGATCGAGCATGGTCTGGAGCCGGTTGCGGCTGACATAACGCTGGGCCGTTCCATAGATCGCATCGCTAAATGTCATGTCGTAGGCCGACATCGTCTTGGCGACCGTTCCGGCTGCGCCGCCGACATGGAAAAATCGGCGCGCCACTTCCTGACCCGCGCCGATCTCGGCGAACGTCCCGTACTTCTTCGCGTCGAGATTTATTTGGAACGCCTTTTTGTCCGTTCCGAGATCCATCTCCGCGTTCATGGTCCGGCAAGATGCGGGACTTTGGCGGGGTTCACAACTCGGCGGATATCACATCCGCACGCGTTGCGCACGTGACGCCGAGATCCAACCACGTTGGTCGTTCGGCAACGCCGCATAGATCCAGTCGCCCCGCTCGCTCAAGATATTGATTTCGCTGCCGGCCGGCAAAACCAAAACGCTCTTCGCTGTGTCCGCGGTGGCGAGGCGCGCTTCCACTTCCTTGCCGGTAACGACGGCGAGCGCAGCTCCGCGCGCGCCATTTTCCAGGGTGTAGATGGCGAAAACGGAGACGCCGATTATCAGGATGGCCACGCAGAGGAGGGTCACGCGTCCTGCCGAACGGCGCGTCGAGAACCATAAATGGGCGGCCAGGAATAACGCGAACCAGAAGGCGACCGCCGCGCCGATCGTGTATTGCTTCACCGTGCCGATGCTGGCGTAACGTTCGATCCAGTCGCGCCGCATTTCCAGCGCGCGACCCTCGTCCCGGGCCAGGCGCAAATTCGCCTCGGCTTCCGGATGGCGCGGATCGAGCGCCAGCGCTCGTTCGTAATTCAGGATCGCCTGCCCAAAATCGCCCAACCGATATTTGGCGTTACCCAAATCATAAAAAAGATTCGGATGCCGGCTCCCCGAACTTACCAGGCTTTCATAACCGTTTGCGGCTTCTTCATAGCGACCTTCCGCGTAAGCCTGGTTCGCTCTCGCAAAGATACCTTCATCCGCCGCGAAGACGCCGACGACTAAAACCAGGAGAAGCACAAAGCTGAGCGCAAGTTTCATGGTCGAAGGTTGTCGATCAGCTCCAGCACCTCGTTGCGCGTTTCCGCCGGCAACAAACGAATTCCATTTCCGCTGCCGCTGTAACGAACTTCGTCGCTTTTCTCGAACAGGCGACGCAGGCGCGCACGGGTCGCTTCGTCCATTCGAAACGCCGATGCCGCCGAATCCGCATCGACGGAATTAGGATCGACGTTCTGGAGCAACGCGGTCTTCAGCTGAACCGCGCGCGACGCCCGCGAAAAATATTCCTCCGGCGAAACATCCTCACGGCGCAGGCTTCGTTGCAGGGCCGTCGCCTCGTGTTGGAGCTCTTCGCGGCGCAACGCCTCGCGATTGTTCAGATGAGCCGCGCGAATTTTCCAGACGATGAATCCAAGAATCGCCAGCAACGGAATCAGTTGGGCCAGCCAGAAAGTGCGGCGCGCGAACAGCGGCGTAAACGACTGCGACTCCGTGGGCAGTTCGGTCAGCTGATGCAGAATTTCCTGTTGCGTCGCCGTCCGCGGTGCCGCCGGTGCCGCGTTGGCGGTCGGTTTCTGGACGGGCGCCGCGGTGGGACGGGGAGCGGCGCCGCCTTCCACTCGGACCGGAATCGCTTCCGCGCGCAAGGTTACGTATTGTTCCTTCGCCGGATCGAAATAACTGAAAAGCTGCGCGGGAATTTTGTCCTTCCGTTCGTTCGCGCTCAGGACCGTCTCAAACTTCTTCGTCCCGCTGATCCCAACGTCGTCATCCTGCTTGAATTCCGACGACGGCGGATACTTATGCCACCCACTCTCGTCTTCCAGCGTCGGCGCCGTCACCCGATCGAAATTTCCACGCCCCGTGATCGTCGCCGTGACCGTGAACGGATCGCCCACCTGCGCGCTCTTCGGTTTTGCTTCCGTCGCCAGGGTGAAGTTGCCGACAGCGCCGCCAAAATCCGCGGGCGCGCCCGGCGGCAAGGCTTTGACGTCGAGCGTCACCGCCTGGCTCTTGAACCTGATTTCCTGCGGGACGCTCGGCGCGAAGAACGGATCGCTGAAAAAATTATCCATGAATGGATCGTTCAAGTCGAACAGATCGCGCGGCATGGCCTGATTGCGCGACGGATTTCGCGGCATCCGGACAATAGCGGTTGTCTGGACCGGCCCGATCTCAATCTTTCCGGCCCGGGCTGGCGAAAGGGCGGTCTTGAAGGTGAAAACCTGATAGGTCTTGCCGTCGATCGTTTCAACGGTCGGCTTTTGATCGCGCATTTTCTGGGCGGTAAATCCCTGGCCGGTAATTTCCGCGCCATTGAGAGATTCCACCGGCGTTCGGATATTGATGCCGACTCGCAGCACTGCCGGAATCATCTCGCCCACGTATGCGGTCGTCTTGCTGAGCATCAGGTCCGCGAACGCGATCTTGCTCGGGTCGATCTGGCTGCTCGATCGGTTGGATGAGCGCGGTGATTGGGTGCTGCCGGAATCCGCCACCTGCAAAGTCAGCTCGGGCGTGTGCAACGCGCTGCCGCCCGCTTCCACCATTTGCGGCGGAATCTTGAAGCTGCCGGCCTTCATCGGCATGATCGTGTAGTTGTAAATGAAGCTGTAAGTGAACTGGAAATTGTGTCCTTCCAGCAACTGCGACTGGCCCGAATAACGTATGTCCAGCCCCTCCACGAAAATCTGGCCGGGCGGCTTGGCGCTCGATGATCCGGTCACTTTGATTTGAAGCTGAACCGGCTGGCCGACCGCGATGCTCGAATTACTCAGGACCGCCGTGACCGTCGGGCTCGCGGCCGAAACCCGGCCGGCGAGCACCGAAGCGCAGAGCGCCGTGATCATGACGCGCCATAAAAGTGTCGAACGTTTTGGCAACATTTTGGGCGGGAGTTCCTACCAGTCTTTATAGACATGCCGCGCCGCCTTGCGTTCATCAAGCTGGACCCGCTGCTCTTCGTCTTTCATCGATTGCAAAAGCATCTGCGCCTGCTTCTCACTCATCTGTCCTTCCTTCTCCTGCTCGGCCTCGACCGCTTGCGCATTTTTCGGCGGCTCTTTCGGCTTCTCGTCGCCAGCTGCTTCTACTTTGCCCGATTTTTCCTTGCCCGGTGACGCTCCCGGGCTCGCGCTTGGCGAACCCTCGGGCTGAGGCTGGTCGCCGCTCCCGGGTGAAGGCGACGGGCTTGCGTCCTTCGAGGGCGACGGCGACGCGGAGGGCGAAGCATCCGGCTCTCCGTTTTCGGATTGCTGTTTGTTTTCTTTCTTGTCCGCGCCGTTGCCCTTGTCCGGCGAAGGCGAAGGAGACGAACCGCGCTCGTTTTGCTTCTGCTCCTTGTCGTCGCCCGGAGAAGGGGACGGCGATTCGTCAGCATTCGGCGGCGACTGTTTTTTGTCGTTCTTCTCTTGTTGTTGCTGCTTCTGGTCGTTCTCGCCGGATTTCTGTTGCTCCTGCTGTTGATCCTGATCGTTCTTTTGTTGCTGATCGTTTTTCTGCTGTTGATCCTTCTTGTCCTTCTGCGATTGCGGTGGCGGCGTCGGCTGCTTTTTCGGGTGCTGCTTGAGGCGCTCGATCTTCTTCTTCACTTCCTCGAGGTTCGCCTTTGCCCGCTCGTCGTTCGGATCAAGCCGGAGCGCTTCTTCATAATGCGATTGAGCGTTCTGTAGTTCGCCCAAGGCCTTTTCATTCGTCTCCGCCTTGTCGGCGCGCTCCTCGAGCGTGCGCCCGATGTTGTAATGACTTTTTTCCTGGAGCGATTTGTCCTTGGAAAGGAGCGATTGGCTGAACCATTCGAGCGCCTTGTCATAATCTCCCAGCTTGTAAGCAGCCGTGCCGGCGTCGAACTCGATCCGGTCCCTGGCGTGAGTGTTGGGGTGTTCCTGCAGGGTCTTTTCGAATTGCTGGTACGCTTCCGTATAGTTGTCGTTCCGATAAGCATCGAGCCCCGGCGCCGCCCCGAAGCAACTCGTCGCCAGCGCCACGAGGATAGTCGCGGCGGCCAGCGCCTGTCTGGTTTCGGGCAAGGAGCGGGCGGCTCGCGCGGGCTCGCGCCGCCGTTCGCGAAGCAAAAACCCAGCGCTCAAAACCAGCAGCGCTGCGCCGAGCGGCCACTGATACCGTTCAATCGGCCGGCGCGAGAGGCGCTCATCGATTTCTCCCGCCTGCATCTTCGTGAGCCCCTCCTCGGAAAGTTGTTTCATCGTCCGCGGTCCGTCTTCCAGGTGAATATAGAACCCCCCGGTCGACTCCGCGATTTCCTTGAGCCGCTTTTCGTCCAGCTTGGATTTCACGACCTGCCCGTTGCTGTCCTTCACAAAACCTGTTCCGCCGCCCTCGCCGGAAATCGGTATCAACGAGCCTTCCGGAGTCCCGACGCCGACCGTGAAAATCCGCACGCCGGTATCGGCCGCGGCCTTCGCCGTTTTCATCGCGTCGCCGTTAAGCTCCTCGCCATCGGTGAAAATAATCAACGCGCGATTCCCGATCGCGCTCTTCCCGTAGGTCTGGACCGCCAGATCGATGGCTGCGGAAATGTTGGTGCCGCCTTCCGGAATCGTATTCGTGTCGAGGTCGTTGATCGCTTCGACCGCGGCATCGTAATCGATCGTCAGCGGAGCTTGGAGAAAAGCGCGGCCGGCGAAGGCCACCAATCCGACGCGATCGCCCTGGAGTTCGCTCAGTAAATCCTGCGCCGCGAGTTTGACTCGCTGGAGGCGGCTTGGCGCGACGTCGTTGGAAAGCATGCTCCGGGAAGTGTCGACGGCGAAAATGAGGTCTAGTCCTTTCCGTTTTACATCCTGGTAGGTGTAGCCCCAACGCGGTTTGGCTAGCGTGACGATCGCGAGGCCAACGCCGAGGAGGGTGAGCGCGAAACGAAAAGCGCGCCGGCGTCGGTCCACCGTCCGCGCCAGATTTGGCAGCAATCTCTCCGAGACGAACGCGCGCAAGCGGCTCGCCGCCCGTTTCTCGGCCCGGACGAAAAGGAAGCCAAGCAGCGGGATCAGAACCAATCCCCAGAACCAATTGGGCGCGCCAAATTCGATCATGGCAATTTTTTCCAGATGGTTTGGGACAACAAGAGTTGCGCGACGAGCAGGCTCAACCCGGCCGCGATGCAGACCGGAAACAGATCGCGATACTGTTGATATTTTTTTACCGACACCGTCGTCTTTTCGAACTTGTCGATGTCGCTGAAAATCTGTTCGAGCGATTTGGTGTCGGTGGCGCGATAGAACTGGCCGTCCGCGATCTTGGCGACTTCCTTCAAGCCAGCTTCGTTGAAATGCACCTGCTGATTTTGGTAAAGGATGTTGCCGAACATGTCCGTGATCGGCTTGCCTGTCTGGGCGTTGAAGACTGGGGTCGGCGCGATGCCGTTAATGCCGGCGCCGATCGCATAGAAATGCACCTTCAGCGCTTTGATCGCTTCCGCCGCCGTCCGCGGAGGGATTTTCCCAGTGTTGTTTTCGCCGTCCGTCAGCAGGACCAGGACATGGCTCTTGGAACGTTTGTCGTTGAGGCGGTTCGCCGCCGCCGCCATTCCGGAACCGATGGCCGTGCCGTCTTCGACCAGCCCGATCTTGACCCGCTCGAGATTCTTCAGGAGCCAGTCGTGATCGAGAGTCATCGGGCTGACGACGTAGGGGCGACCGGCGAAGGCGATGATCCCGATCCGGTCGTTAGGCCGGCCCTCGATGAATTTCCGGGTCACCTCGCGGATCGCATCGATGCGGGTGGCAGATTCGCCGCCGATCTTGAAGTCCTTCGTCAACATGGACGCCGAGACGTCGAGCGCGAGCATGATGTCGATCCCGCTCGCTTCCACCTGGGTCAGCGTCTTGCCGAGTTGCGGCCGCGCCATCGCGATGGCGAACAGCGCCAGACTCAGCAGCAGGACCGCCCGCAAAAATCGTCCCACCCTCGACGCGCTCGTTTTGCCGAGCGATTGCAACGTCGTCGTCGACGAAAACGTCAAGGCCGCCGCGGGGCCGCGCTTCCCGCGAAACCAGGCCAGCAGAGGAATCGCCAGCAGAAGCAGAAGAAACCATGGCTGGGCGAAAGTCAGCGCGCCATCGGCCAGGAACCAGTCACGCAGGTTCAAGCCTAGCTCCTTTCATAAACCGGGTTGCTTCCTCCAACAGCAGTTGGCTGTCCTGGATAGTGGCGTCGTAACGGGCGAACTTGATCAGGTCGCAGCGGCCCAAAAAATCTTCGAGCAAAGAAGTTTCATCCGCAGAAAACGGCGAACTCCGCGCCAGCGTGCCGAGGAACTCGACCGATGTTTGCCGGGTCACCGGCAGCTCATATTGCTCGGTCACATAACCGCGCAGGACGTCGGACACGGCAATGCTGAACTGGTACGGCGTCATAGTTTCCATCTCGCGCTCGATCAGGGCGAGCGCCTCGAGCGCCCGCTCGCGCGGCGCGCGAACCGGTTTCGGCCGCCGCGCGCGATTTCGCAGCCACCACCCGAGCAAAGCAAGGAGCGCGACGCCGAGCCCGATCCCCGAATAAATCACCCAGGGCGGCACCAGCGAATAATCGACCGGCGGCGCGATTTCGTGAATGTCGGCGACAGCGACGAAGCATTTCATCGTATCGCCAGCCGCCGCTCGCGCTGCTTGAAAAAGGAGCGCAGGGCCGGCAGATAATTTTCTCCTGTCCGGAGCGAGATTGCGTCGATGTGGTTGCGCCGCAGGGTGCGATTGAGCTCGGCGCACTGCGTTTCCGCCAGCGCGCTGAACCGCGTCCGCGTCGTACGGTCCCCGGTGTTGATCTCGATCTGCTCGCCCGTCTCCGCGTCTTCCAGCGTGATAATGCCGACGTTCGGCAGGTTCTCTTCCCGCTCGTCCTGGATATGAAGGGCGATAAAATCGTGCCGCCGCCCGCTCACGGAGAGTTCGCGCGAAAAATCGCCCGCCTGGAAATCCGAGATGAAGAACACCACGGCCCGGCGGGTCACGACGTTGTTCAGGTAATCGAGCGCCAGCGCGGGCGCGGTGCCGCGGCCGACCGGTTCGAAAAACAGGATCTCGCGAATGATCCGGAGCGTGTGGGATCGCCCTTTCTTCGGCGGGATAAAAAGCTCGACCCGATCGCTGAACAGGAGCAGCCCCACCTTGTCGTTGTTCCGAATCGCGCTGAACGCGAGCACGCACGCGACCTCCGCGGCCAGCTCGCGTTTCGATTGTTCGACGCTCCCGAAATTTCCCGACGCGCTTACGTCCACGACCAGGACGACAGTCAGCTCCCGTTCCTCCGTGAACTTCTTCACGAACGCGGTCCCGAGTCGCGCCGTCACGTTCCAGTCGATCGCCCGGATTTCATCTCCCGGCTGGTATTCCCGGACATCTTCGAAGTTCATCCCGCGCCCCTTGAAGACGCTGTGGTAATCGCCGGCGAACATTGTCTGCACCAGGCCCTTCGTCTTGATTTCGAGCGCGCGGATTTTCTTGAGAATTTCCGCCGGGGTCTGCCGATCCTGGGCCATCACGGGACTGGCAATCCGGCGAAGATACGATCGACGATCGTCTCGCTCGTGATCGACTCGGCCTCGGCTTCGTAGCTGACGATGACGCGGTGACGTAGAACGTCGATGCCGATGCTCTTCACATCCTGCGGCGTGACGTAACCGCGGCCGTTGAGAAAGGCATGGGCGCGCGCGGCGAGTGCAAGATAGATCGTGGCGCGGGGCGAGGCGCCGTAACGGACCAGGCCTTCCAGTTTCAAATTGTAGGCAGCCGGGTCGCGCGTCGCCCAGACCACGTCCACGATGTAATCCTTTACCCGGTCGTCGATGTAAATTTCGTTTACGATCGAGCGCGCGGCGACAATCTGTTGCGGATCGACGACTGGCATGACATTGAGGTTGGGCGCGGAAGTCGCCATCAAATCAAGGATCTGACGCTCCTCCGCTTTCGCCGGATAGCCGATGTGCAGCTTCAACATGAAACGGTCGAGCTGCGCTTCGGGAAGCTGGTAAGTGCCTTCCTGCTCGAGAGGATTCTGGGTCGCCAGGACAAGGAACGGATCGGAAAGCGGATAGGTGGTGTCACCGATCGTGACCTGCCGTTCCTGCATCGCTTCCAACAGCGCGCTCTGCACTTTCGCCGGCGCACGGTTGATTTCATCCGCCAGGATCAGGTTCGAAAAAAGCGGCCCGAGTTTAGTGGTGAACTCGCCGGTGCGCGGATTGTAGATGAGCGTGCCGATCAAATCCGCCGGCAGGAGATCGGGCGTAAACTGCAAACGCTGGAAGCCGGTCTGGATGCAGGCCGCCATCGTTTTCACGGTGAGCGTTTTCGCCAGGCCAGGAACGCCTTCGAGGAGAATGTGGCCGTTGGCAAGGAGGCCCAGCAAGAGGCGATCGACCAGATATTTTTGCCCGATAACGACGCGCCCGACTTGTTCGCGCAACGGGGGGATCCATTGCCCCATTTCCTGGACCTGTTGCGTGATTTCCTGGGTCGATTTCATAAATAAGAAAGGTGAGACAGGTACGGCGGGAAGATCGTTCGATCAACCGGCCGCTACGGTTTCTCGCTGCGCGCGCGGAAGCTGAAGAGCACCGGCAATCCCGGGAACGCGGCGGCCGCTCGGACACGCCGTTCGAGGTAACGCTTGTAAGTGTCGCTGAGCAGTTTTGGCTGGTTTACGAAGAGGACAAACCTCACCGCCGCGAGCGGGTGGTCGTCATCGGGCGCTTGTGCCGCGTAAAATAATTTCAGGCGGCGAGTGCCGACCATCGGCGGTGGGGTTTCCTCGAACGCGGCCCGAAGCAACCGGTTCAGCACCCCGGTTCCGATGCGAACCAGCGCCGCTTTGCGCACCGTCTCGATGAGCCCGAAAAGCTGATCCACGTTCTCACCCGTGCGCGCGGAGCCGACGAGCACCGGCGCGTAGTCGAGAAAGAACAAACGTTCGCGAACGTCAACGACGGCCTGGGCCATGGCCGGCTTTGCGCCGCGCGCTGGCTTCACCATGTCCCATTTGTTCAGGACGATTACGCACGGTTTCTCGGCTTCCTGGATCAGCCCCGCGATCCGCTTGTCCTGCGAAGTCACGCCGCTCGTCAGGTCGATCACGAGCACGCAAAGGTCCGCGCGCCGGATGGTGCGTTCTGCCCGCATCACGCTAAAGACTTCGACCGAGGTGGAGTGTTTGCTCCGGGCCCGCATCCCCGCGGTGTCGATGAGCAGAAATTTCTGTCCGGCGCGCTCGTAAAGAATGTCGACGGCGTCCCGGGTCGTTCCGGGCAATTCGCTGACAATCGTGCGGGTGTCGCGCAGGATCGCGTTGATCAACGACGATTTTCCGGCATTCGGCCTGCCGACAATCGCAAGCGAGAGGGGCGGATTTTCGATTTTCGATTCTCGATTTGCGATCGGCGATTGAGGAAGCAACGAGTCGATCACTTCAAGCAACGTCGGAATGCCGCGGCCGTGCGCGGCACTGATGGGGATGGAGTGGTCGAACCCGAGCTGCGCGAAATCGGATTCGAGATCTTCGTGCTTGTCGTGATCGATCTTGTTCACGACGAGGACAACCGGTCGCTTCGATTTTCGGAGGAGCTTCGCGAGTTCCTGGTCGATCGGGTTCAGGCCCGCCTGGGCATCCACGACGAAGAGAATGACGTCGCTCTCGTGCATGGCGGCATCCGCGGCGCTGCGGACCTGCGCGGTTAATTCCGTCTCGCCCGCGCCCCCGATTCCACCAGTGTCCCAGACGTCGAACGGCCGCCGGCCGCGCGTCGCGGTGGAGATGAGCCGGTCACGCGTAATGCCGGGTTGATCGTGCACGATCGCGATGTTCCGGCCGACGAGCCGATTGAAGAGCGCGGACTTGCCGACGTTCGGCCGGCCGACGATCGAGACCGAGCCGACGCTCTCTTCGTCATTTTTGGCAGACATGATGACGCTGCGCTAACCCAGCTTGGCGTTAGCGTGGCCTTGGGCCGAAAGCTGCCGCACGCCGTCGCGCACGTAAATCATTCCGGAAATGAGAGTGAAGAGACCCGCCGCAAAGACGACGTAGATCAGCGGCGGAATTCGCATTTGTAACATGACCCATGCTATCGCCGCCATCTGCAACACTGTCGCGACTTTTCCGGTCCAGCTGGGACGGACCCGGACAGTGCCGTTTAGAATGTGGAGAACGGCGCTGCCGATGAGGATCACCACATCCCGCGTGATCACGAGCACTGGAAACCATGCCGGAAATTTTCCGTAGTGAGGATCGACCTGGCTCCAATTGCTGATGCTGAGCGTGATGATTCCGCTTAGGAGCAGGCCCTTGTCGGCGATCGGATCGAGGATCACGCCGAGGGAGCTGCGCTGATTGTAACGGCGGGCGACGTAGCCATCGAGGCCGTCGCTCAGGGCCGCGAGCAAAAATACGGTGATCGCCATGAAGCGCATCCAATCCTGGGGGCTTCCTTCCTGGATGCTCTCGCCGTAATAAATCGCCAGGGTCACGAACACCGGGATCATCAGGATCCGGACGACGGTGATCTTGTTGGCAGTTGTCATGAGCGGGCCTCGCGTTCCTGAAAACTTGGAGGACGCGCCGCCCGACATGCAAGGCAATTTGCCCGGCTACGTCTCGAGCCGCGCCGTTGCCGCCTGCGATGCCGGCTGATGGCGTCCTTCGCAAAATTCCTCGATCATCTTTTCGTTAAACGCCGGGATGTCGTCCGGTTTTCGGCTCGTCACCAGTCCGTTATCGACGACCACTTCCTGGTCGACCCAATTGCCGCCCGCGTTACGCACGTCGCTCTTGATTGCCGGCCACGAGGTTAGCGTTCGCCCGCGCACCACGCCCGCGTCGATCAGGACCCAGGGCGCATGGCAGATCGCCGCGACCGGTTTTCCTTCCTGGAAAAAATGCCGAACGAACTCCAGCGCTTCCTCGGTCGAACGCAAGGTATCCGGGTTCATCAATCCACCCGGGATCATCAGCGCGTCGAACTCCTGCGGCCTCGTGTCGGACAACGTCAAATCCACCGCGACCGTCTCGCCTTTGTCGGCGTGGTTCATTCCCTGGATTTTGCCAGACCTGATCGATACGACGCTGGTACGCGCTCCCGCATCATCGAGAGCCTTCCGCGGTTTCGTTAACTCGACTTCCTCGAAGCCGTCCGCCGCCAGGATGGCCACTTTTTTTCCCGCCAGTTTGCCTGCCATAAAAATATTACGACCGGCGCCCGCCTGGCGGATGTAGGCCGGCGGGCCAAAAGCGCTTGGTCTGTCGGAACCCTGCGTTAAGATGCTGCCCAGCCGCCGATGTGGCGAAATGGCAGACGCAACGGACTTAAAATCCGTTGGGCTTAACCGCCCGTGCCGGTTCGAGTCCGGCCATCGGCAACTTGAAAGATTCTCTAATTCTGGCTAGCAAAATGGGTATGAAATTAATCGCGCGCAGAAATCAGGGCTTCAGTTGTTGGGTCAGAGCGATCGCTTCGTTTTGCGTGATCGTTTTTTCTTTGTTCCTCTTTGCCTCCGGTCTCCTCGCGGCAGAGCCCGGGCCAGAAGCCGATGGCGTTTACAGCTGTGGGAAGGAAGAGAAAGGCAAATACGTCGAGCTCGGAAAGATCGAGATCAAAGGCAAGACTTACGCGACCTATTCAGAGCAGGACATCTCAAAGGAAAAGAAGTCCTTCGCTCCCTTCACCACGGATGAAAAGGGGAACATCAGTTTTCGAACCCATTTTAATTTTCTGAACAGCTACGCGCAGCTCAGCGGGAGCAGCCAGTATTCTGTGGGAAAAGACGGGGTCCCCACCATCATGGTCAATTATGGTCAGGACCATCGAGCGACCTTCATGATCTGCACGAAGGAAAAGTGAAGCGATGAGTTCTTTCGCCGACCGTCCGCTTTCCCTTCCGATTATCCTCGGGACCGCGCGCCAGGGGCGGCAAAGCGAGCACGTCGCTAATTTTCTGCTGAGCGAAATGAAGAAACGGCCGGAGATCGAGACTGAGCTGATCGATGTCCGCCAGCTCAAGATGCGGCTCGACGATGCCGGCGAAGAAATGAAGGACCCGGAGTTTGCGAAGAAGATGACGCGCGCGGACGGCCTGGCGATCGTGACGCCGGAATACAATCACGGTTATCCCGGCTTGCTGAAACACGCGCTCGACATGTGTCTCGATGAATACATTCACAAAGTGGTCGGTTTGGTCGGGGTATCCGCGGGACCGTTCGGTGGATCTCGCGTGATCGAGCAACTGGTGCCGGTGGTTCGAGAGCTTGGATTGGCCGTCACATTTACGGACGTCAATTTCAGCCGGGTCCGCGACGCCTTCGATGAACACGGAGCGTTGAAGGACGAGAAATACGTCGGCCGCGTGGCGAAGTTCCTGAACGAACTGGTCTGGATGGCGCGCGTTTTTCGCCACGGCCGCGAGAACATTCCGCCACTTTAGATTTCGTGCTTTGCGAATCCGACCTGGAGGAAACGTTCGCTCGCTCGGGCGGTCCCGGCGGGCAGAACGTGAACAAAGTTTCGACAGCCGTCACGCTCCGGCATTTGCCGACCGGCGTGACTGTGACTGTGCAGGACTCGCGATCCCAGGCGCTCAATCGCAAGCTGGCCCGGGAACGCCTGGCCGCAGCGCTGGAGCAACGCCGGAATGCGGCGCGAGCTGCTGAAATTGCGCGTCGGGAAAAGAAGCGGCGCCAGCGAAGACCGAGGCCGCGCGCTTTGAAAGAGCGGATCCTGGAATCGAAACGACAGCGGTCGCGGACGAAGAAACTGCGGTCGCGGATCGACGACTAGTCCGCGGATTAATTTTCGAAAATCTGCAGCCGAAATACGTCTGGTTGAGGCATCTGCGCCGAAGAGTCAGTGGAAGGAAACAACTTCAACTATGAAAAAACTGATCATTCTTATGCCGCTTCTCGCGGTAGCCATGCTCTTGAACTCGTGCACGACCGTTGTCGAAAAGCCGGTGCCGACCACGACCACGACGTCGCAAACAACAGTGAAAAAGAGCACCGTGCCGAGCACGACGGTGGAGCAAACGACGACCCGCTACTAGCGCGTCGATATCTGAAATTGGGAAGGGGACTCGCCAGCGCGAGTCCCTTTTCTTTTACGAAGCCGGCGCCGCTTCCGATTCCACTTCGACTTCGGCGCTTTCCTGGCTCACAACCGGCGCGATCGCCTGCAGCTTCTCCGCTCCGCGAAGGTCCATCAGTTTCACGCCCATCGTGTTTCGGCCTACCGCGCGGATTTCCTTCACCCGCGTCCGGACCATCTGGCCCTTCGTTGTGATGAGCATGAGTTCGTCGCTCTCCATGACGCTGAGCGCGCCGACTACGTTCCCGGTCTTTTCCCCGGTCTTCATGGTGATGATGCCTTTGCCGCCGCGTTTCTGTTTCCGGTAGTCTTCGAACGTGGTGCGTTTGCCGATTCCATTTTCACCGGCGACGAGCAGCATCGCGTTCGGATTCACAATCGCGATCGCAACCACCAGATCGCCTTTCTCCGGCCGAATTCCCCATACGCCCACCGTGTTCCTTCCCTGGTCGCGCAACTGTTCTTCGTGAAAACGCAGGCTCATTCCTTCCCTGGTGATGAGCACGATCTCGTTATCGCCGCTGGTCAATTTCGCGTCGATCAACCGGTCGCCTTCTTCGATCTGGATCGCGATGATCCCGCCCTTCCGGACGTTGCTGTAATCCGAAAGATTGGATTTCTTGACGATGCCCGAACGGGTCCCGAAAACGATGTGCAGCTTCTCGTCCCAGGTCTCGTCGACCTGGGCGGCACCGGTCCCCGAGCTTTTTGATTGGATTCGGATCGTGGCCGCGATTTTTTCGTCGGCGCGGAGCTCGAGAAGGTTGGCGATCGAACGGCCTTTCGCGGCCCGGCCCATCTCCGGGATCTCATAAACTTTCTCGACGTAGGCGCGTCCCGATTCGGTAAAGAACATCAGGTAATCGTGGGTCGTCGCCGTGAAAAGGTGTTCGATGAAGTCGCCCTCCTCTTCCTCGGTGGCGCCTTCCCGGGTTGTCATCCCGATCACGCCCTTGCCGCCGCGCCGTTGCGCCCGGAAGGCGCTGATCGCCGTCCGCTTGATGAACCCGCCGTGCGTGATGCTAATGATGCAACCCTCGTTCGCGATCAGGTCCTCCATGTTGATCTCGCCCTCGTCGGGGACGAGCTGGGTCAATCGCGGCGAGGCATGCTTGTCGCGGATCTCGCGCAGCTCTTTCTTGATGATCTGGAAGACGCGCGATTCTTTGGCGAGGATGTCGCGCAAATCCTGGATCGTCTCGATCAACTCGCCGTATTCCTTCGTGATCTTTTCGCGCTCGAGTCCGGTCAGCTGATAGAGTCGCAGGTCGAGGATCTGGTTCGCCTGGTGTTCGCTGAAGGCATAGCGACCGTCGACCAGTCGCGCTTCGTTCCGGATGAGAATGCCGATCTTCTCCACCTGTTTCCGGGTGAACTCGAACGCCAGCAATTTCACCCGCGCTTCGTCCCGGTTCGCCGATCCGCGAATGATGCGGATGAATTCGTCCAGGTTCGCCAGCGCGATCAGGTAACCCTCGAGGGTCTCGGCGCGCTCCTCCGCGTTGCGCAATTCGAACCGCGTCCGGCGGAGGACGACGTCGCGCCGATGATCGATGTAAGCCTGGTTCGCGGCCTTGAGCGAAAGGAGCTTCGGCCGGCCATGGTCGATCGCGAGCATGTTGACCGCGAAGGAACTTTCCATCGCGGTATGCTTGTAAAGATTGTTGATGACGATCTTCGGATTGGCGTCGCGCTTCAGTTCGATGACGACGCGCGTGTTTTCGTCCGATTCGTCGCGGATCGCGGTGATGTCGGTCAGGATCTTGTCGTTCACCAGCGCGGCGATGCGCTCGACCAGGGTGGCGCGATTCACGTTGTAAGGAATCTCGGTGATGACGATCTGTTCGCGGTTCCCCTTCAGTTCCTCGACGCCGGCTTTGCCGCGGACCTTCATGCTGCCGCGGCCCGTCTCCAGATATTGCTTGATGCCGGCCAGGCCGAGGATCGCGCAGCCGGTCGGGAAATCCGGGCCCTTCACGTGTTTCCGCAAATCCTCGATCGAGATCTCGGGGTCATCGATCTGGGCGCAAATGCCGTCGATCACTTCGCCGAGATTGTGCGGCGGCATGTTGGTCGCCATCCCGACCGCGATACCGGTCCCGCCATTGACGAGAAGATTCGGGAACGCCGCCGGGAAAACCGTCGGCTCGGTCCGGGTCTCGTCGTAGTTCGGAACGAAGTCGACCGTGTCCTTGTCCATGTCGACCATGAGCGCCGCGCCGAGATGGGTCATGCGGGCCTCGGTGTAACGCATGGCCGCCGGCGGGTCGCCTTCGACCGAACCGAAGTTACCCTGGCCGTCGACGAGCGTCTCGCGCATTGCCCAGGCCTGCGCCATGTGGACCAGGGTCGGGTAGATCACGGCTTCGCCGTGCGGGTGATAGTTACCGCTCGTGTCACCGCAAATCTTGGCGCATTTCCGGTGCTGTCGGTTCGGGAAGAGCGACAGATCATGCATCGCATAGAGGATGCGCCGCTGCGATGGCTTCAGTCCGTCCCGGGCGTCTGGCAACGCCCGCGAAATGATGACCGACATCGAGTAGTCGAGGAACGACCTCGACACTTCGTCCGCGACATTGATCAGCTCTATTTTTTCGTTCGGATTATACATTGGCGGTTATTGGCTCCGATGTGTTAGCAGCAGATTCCTGAACGGAAAATTTTACGCCAAACACCGCCTCGTAGGCCTGCGCAAATGGCTCAGATTTACGGAACTCCCGAAATACCGGCCACTCCTCGTAATATTCTCTTTTCATTTCCCCGTCCCGTCCAACTTTTCGCATT
This sequence comes from Verrucomicrobiota bacterium, assembly GCA_041167265.1. Taxonomy (GTDB): domain Bacteria; phylum Verrucomicrobiota; class Verrucomicrobiia; order Chthoniobacterales; family UBA10450; genus AV80. Next base: position 28,160 of record JBEEHG010000077.1, read on the forward strand.
AGCGCGGCTGCGGCAGCGAATTCATCCCGAAGAACAGCAACAGTCAGCCCAAACTTATCGCTCGACGCGGACCAATCTTCGGCTTCCAAGACTGCTAAAGCCTCGTCGTCTCGACCGAGCCATTTATAAGTCTGGGCGCGGTTAATCAGATAGATTCTGCGGTACTGTTCGCTGGAATATTGCTTCAACACGCACGTCGCAAAATCGAGGAGCCGTCGCGCCATTTCGAAATTCTCGTTGTTGATAAGTTCGAAGGAGATTTCATTAAGATTCTGATCAGCGGCTTCGCGCTCCTCTGGTGCGAGTTTTCGCCAAAGGACGTGCGCGAGCTTAACTCCGATCTCGAGAATACACCTATAAGCGTCGATAAAATAATCCGGATCAACATCAAGCGTCTGTCCAACTGTTAATCCGCCATGCAGGTCGCAACCTTGTTTTTGGCAGACCTGCAAATACTGTGATGAGACGACTCCATCACTGTGGACAAACAGATTTCGTCGCTCCGTGACCTCGATAAACCGAGGCCATGCTGTAAGTCCCGCGCGAAGCTGTATGTCAAACTTGTTCTCTAGCCAATCAAACTGCTCCGCATGGCTCTTCCGAAGGACGGTCTCGACTTCTTTCTCGACGATAAAATCTCGCGCGTCCGCCACGCTTTTGAATTGTGTGAGCTGCGCAAAGGTAAGCGTACGATCGGCCGCATTAAGTACCTCGGGCTTGAGTAGGAAAAGAGCGCGGACTAGTCGTCCTAAGAATGAGTCGTACTGGCTAATCAACGCGACGATAAAACTTCGCGGGATTATCGTCCCGGCGTGTCGCCCTTGGTCGCGTCGATTGCGCAAACGCTTAACTTTCGACGCATGTTCGGCCGTAACGGTGTAAGTGACGCTGGTTCCCTTGCGGCGAATGACCTTCCCATGTTTAGCCAAATATTTTCCAAGTTCTGACTCCGTCGCAGCTCGTGCTGCATTGACCAACGTCGTGATGAATGGAAAAGAACCCGCCAAGGCCTCGATGTGCTGAACAAACAGGCTTAAGTCGTCGGCGATCGATGGCTTTTTCGCCTGATTGGCCGGCGGGTTTTTGCCGTTTGCTTTGGCACTCTTACGCTTCTTCGACTTCAAGGTGAATTAAACATCGAGGTTTCGAACGTTCAGCGCATTATCCTCGATGAACTGGCGGCGTGGCTCGACGACATCGCCCATGAGAATGGTGAACATTTTGTCGGCGTCGACGGCGTTGTCGTCATTCAGGTCGACCTTCAGGAGCTTCCGTTTCTCCGGGTCCATCGTGGTGTTGAACAATTCCTTGGCGTTCATTTCGCCGAGGCCTTTGAAACGTTTGATCTGAACACCGCGCCGGCCGATCTCGACGATCTTCTGGTGAATCTCGGGAATCGAGAAGAGCGGATGAACCGTCGCCTTATCGCCTTCGCCTTCGATGAGCTCGAAGATCGGGCGATCGGCGGCGGCGTAGTGGTCGACTTGCAAACCCTTCCGCGCCAGCTCGCCCATGATCTTCTGGATCGTGGTCGATTCGTGCAGCTCGACGAGCTTGCCGCGACGCCGGTTGGCGCCGTTTGTCTTTGTCGTGGCCGGCGCCGCGCCCAAGGGCAGGAGCTCCTGCTGGGTCTCGTCCTCGAACAAATTCAGGTCCGGGTTTTCCTGGTGAAAGTTCCGGACTTCCTTTTCGTCGTGGAAGTAAAAGACGTTTTCCTCGTTGCCGTCGCGCACCTTCACGAGGTAGCTCGGAAGCTTACCGGTCTTCTTCGCTCGCTCGCCGAGAAACGTTTCGAAATCACCGCCATGCCGGCGGATTGATTCGCTCAGTTTCGCCAACCGCTCGAGCGATTCGAGAATGTCTTTCAACTGCGCGGCCGAAAGCTCTTTGTCGTCAGCCAGGTTCTTCAACCGGACGTCCTCCGCACCGAGCGTGATGAGGATCTTGTTCAGCTGCACGTCGTCGTCCACGTACTCCTCGCGCTTCTTTCGCTTGATCTGGTAGAGCGGCGGCTGCGCGATATAAATTTTCCCGGCGCGCACCAGCTCGGTCATCTGCCGGTAGAAAAAGGTGAGCAGGAGGGTCCGAATATGGGACCCGTCCACGTCGGCGTCAGTCATGATAATGATCCGCCCGTAACGCAGCTTCGAGATGTCGAAGCTCGTTTCGTCTTTGCTCTTCGGAGCTCCCTCGACTTCCTCCTTCGGTTTTCCAATCCCGGTGCCGATGGCGGTGATCATCGACTGGATCTCGGTGTTCTTGAGAAACTGATCGATGCGCGCTTTCTCGACGTTGATCAGCTTGCCGCGAATGGGCAGGATCGCCTGGTAACGCCGGTCACGGCCCTGTTTCGCGGAACCGCCGGCTGAATCGCCCTCGACGATGTAAAGCTCGGTTAGGTCCGGATCGCGTTCTGAACAATCGGCGAGTTTGCCGGGGAGCCCGCCACCGGTCAGCGCCCCTTTGCGGATGGTCTCGCGCGCTTTTCGCGCCGCTTCGCGGGCTCGCGCCGCGGTCAGAACCTTGTCGAAGATGCGTTTTGCGATCGGCGGATTCTGGTCGAAAAACGTCATCAGCCCTTCGTAAACGACCGAGTTGACGATGCCGTCGATCTCCGTGTTGACGAGCTTTACCTTCGTCTGCGATTCGAAGCGCGGATTCGGCAGCTTGATGCTTAGCACGCAGGTCAAACCTTCTCGGACGTCATCGCCGGAAATCGCCGGGTCCTTGTCTTTCGTCAGGCCGTTGGTCTTCGCATATTGATTTACGGCTTTCGTTAGCGCGCTGCGAAAACCGGTCAGATGCGTGCCGCCGTCCGGATTCGGAATCGAATTGGCAAAGCAAAGGATCTGGTCGTTGTAGCTGTCGTTGTATTGAAGGACGACGTCGACAAACACTTCGTCGCGCTGCCGCGAAAGCACGACCGGCTTCGGATGAATGACCTGCTTGTTCTCGCCCAGCTCGCGAACGAACTCCTCGATGCCTTTTTTGTAGAGGAACAATTCCTTCTTCGAGGATTCGGTTCGCTCATCGACGAGCGTAATTTCGAGGCCGGGATTCAGGAAGGCCAGCTCGCGCAGCCGGCTTGCCAAGCGCTCGAACTTGAACTCGGTCGTGATGGTGAAAATCGTCGGGTCGGGGAAAAACGTGATGAGCGTGCCGGTGTGCTTTTTGTTTTTGAGCTCACCGATGACTTCAAGCTTCTGGGTGGTCTTCCCGCGCTCGAACCCCATGTGATGGACCTTGCCTTCGCGCGAGACCTCGACTTTGAACCAATCGGAAAGCGCGTTGACGCATTTCGCGCCGACTCCGTGCAGACCACCCGAATATTTGTAGGCGCCCTGCCCGAATTTTCCGCCCGCGTGCAAATTTGTCAGGACCAATTCGACGGCCGGCATTTTCCATTTCGGATGCATGTCGACCGGGATGCCGCGGCCGTTGTCCTTCACCGAAACCGAGCCGTCGACGTGGATTGTGACGTCGATTCTGGTGCAATAACCGGCGAGATGCTCATCGATCGAGTTGTCGAGCACCTCGAAAACCATGTGGTGCAACCCGCGCTCATCCGGGTCGCCGATGTACATACCGGGCCGCTTTCGGACCGCCTCCAGCCCCTCTAATTTATCGATCTGAGCCGCGTCGTATTTCTGGCTTTGGCTGATGCCTGTCGCGTCGGTTTGTCGTTTCTGATTCTCCGAGTTTTCATCGTCCATAACGCGCAAGGCAGTGGCTGGCATATACGGCTGAAAACATAGGCGAAAAACGGGGTCCAAACAACCGATAGTTTCCAGATTTCGGCCCTTATTTTGTGCTACAAATGGGGGTCGGGCCCCGGTCTGAGCACACTATTTTGTGGACGGGCCGCCGAGCCGTTATGCCTGTTTTAGGCACGCCGATTCCACGCGCTTGACCATGCGGCGGCCGACCCCGAAAATGCCCGTCACGCATGCGATCTCAAACCCTCTACGAAGCGCGCTGGATCTTTGCCGCTCTCGCCTTGGTGGCGATCGTGAGCGCCATCTTTTTGCCCTGGCTGCTGGTGCTCGTCTTTCTTCTGACGGTTTACGTTTTCTGGTTCTTTCGCGACCCGGCGCGCATTGCTCCCACTGATCCGGATGCCGTTCTCGCCGCTGCCGATGGAGTCGTGGCCGATATCGTCGAGATCGACGAACCGGAAGTCGTCCATGCTCCGCAGCGGCGCGTCGGAATTTTCCTCTCCGTCTTCGATGTCCACACCAACCGCGCCCCGGTCGAGGGCAGGATCATCTACAAAAAGGCGCACGCCGGTCTTTGCCTCGATGCCCGCCACGTCGATTGCACCACGAAGAATCGCGCGATGACATGGGCGTTTCAAAATTCTCGCGGCACCTTCGTCGTGCGGCAATTAACCGGCATGATCGCGCGCCGGATCGTCGGCTGGTCGGAGGTCGGGGACGAGCTGAAGAAAGGCGAGCACTTCGGGATGATTCGCTTTGGGTCGCGAACGGAAGTATACTTGCCCCTCGATGCCGAGGTATTGGTGAAAGTAGGCGAGCGCGTCACCGGTGGCACCAGCGTGATCGCCCGGCTTCGCTAGAACATGAGCACGCCGAATCCCAGGATTTACCTGCTGCCGAACCTGATGACGGCCGGCAACCTTTTCTGCGGGTTCGCGGCCGTGCTTTGCATCTACGACGGCGCGCAGGACAGCGACTTCAAACTGGCCGCGGTAAAATTCCACGACGCGATCTGGTTCATTCTCGCCGCCTGTATTTTCGATTTGCTGGATGGCCGGCTCGCCCGGCTTGGGGGCCACGACAGCCCGTTCGGCCGCGAATTCGATTCGCTCGCCGACGTCGTCTCGTTCGGGATGGCGCCAGCGCTCCTGGTTTACCAGATTGTGCTGGGCGAATTCCAAAACCTTGGGTGGATGATCGCGTTCGTGTACCTGGCGTGCGGCACGCTTCGCCTCGCCCGTTTCAATTGCGTCGCGGCCGCGGCCAACGGCAACTCGGCGCCGGACAAAAACTTCACCGGCTTTCCCATCACCGCCGCGGCTGGCGTGATCGCTTCCATTACCCTGTTTCTACTCTGGCTCGACGAAGGCCAGCGCTCGATCGGCCGGTGGAAATACGTGCTGCCGTTTCTGATGCTGTTCCTGTCCATCATGATGTTCAGCAAGTTGAAGTATCCCAGTTTCAAGGCGGTGAACTGGCGAACGACTCAGAGCGCGACGCGATTCATCGTGATCATCGCCCTGATCGCGGTGACCGTGCTGTTTTATCAATGGATGGCGGCCATTATTTTTCTGGCCTACCTCCTTTACGGAGTGGTCCGGCCGTTTTTGCCGCCGAAGCGTCAGCGCGAACTCGACGAAGAGATTGGCGAAGAAACGCCGGTCGAAGAATCGTCGTAGAGGTTTTTCGCTACAACTTGCGATTCAATTCCGCGAGGATCTCCGGGTCGCGGACATCGGTCCAGTCGCCAGCGATCTCGATCGCCTGAACTTTCTTCCCGGCGAGAGCGAGATTCCGAATCGCGTCGGTGAGCTCGTATTCGCCGCGCGGCGACGGCGTCAGTTTGGCGATGTAATCGAAGATGCTCGGCCGAAACGCGTAGACCCCGGCGTTGTACCACGGACTGGTCGGCTCGCCGCGTTTCGGTTTCTCGCGGAGGTCGGTCAATTCAAAGTTGTCGTTCAGGAAAACCGCGCCCCCCTGGCTGACGTCGTTACTGCGCTTTACGCTGATGACAGCGTCCGCGTCCCGGAGCGTCTCGCTAATGCGGCTGTAGTTCTGCGGTCGGATCAGGATGTCGCCGTAACTCAAGAGAAACGGATCGTCGCCCACGAACTTCTGCGCGAGCGCCACGACTCGCCCGGTGCCGTCCTGGACCGTCTGGGTTTCGTATTTGATCTGCACGCCAAACTTCGAGCCGTCACCGAAGAAATTTTTAACCGCGTCAGCGCGCCAGCCGACCACGATGAGAAGATCCGCTATACCATTGTCGCGCAGCCCCTCGACGATGTGCTGGAGCACCGGTTTGCCGCGCACTTCGAGCATCGGTTTGGGCAGGTCCTGAGTCAGGTCCCGCATTCGCGTACCCCGTCCGGCTGCGAGTAGCACCGCTTTGTTCATGACTGGGCTTCGAATGCGCCGGAAGCTTCAAGGAGCGGCGATTTGCAATCGCCGTCTTCTTCGTCGGCGATTTCAAATCGCCGTTCCTTGAGGTTTAATTTGCCTGGCGGCGCGGAACGTTTCATCGTCGGCCGATGCGAATGGCTTTCCTGGCGAAGTACGCTGATTTCGGCCTGCTGTTAGTGCGGGTCAGCATTGGCGTGCTCTTCATTCTCTACACGGCTCCAATCTTAATGGGCGGCCCTTCCGCCTGGGCGCATTTCGGCGCCGGTGCGCGCAACCTCGGCATTCATTCGCACGCGCAATTCTTTGGATTTGTCGCGGCTCTCCTCGGTTGCGTCGGCGCGGTGCTCGTGATCTTTGGATTGTTCTTTCGGCCGGGCATTTTACTTCTGTTCATTCTGGCGATCGGTCATGCCATCGGGGTCAAACATGGCAGCGGCTTCCGCACTGCGCTGCCGTCGATCGAAATGTGCTTTGTCCTCGCCGGGATTCTGTTTGTCGGTCCCGGAAAATACAGCGTCGATAAGACATAGCCGGCGTTACGGTTTCTCGCCGACGGAGATCGCCGGCAATTCGACCTGGCGGATGAGGGCGGCGATCTTTGGCACTTCCTCGGTCTTGAGCTGGGTCCATTTTTTCAACTGCTCGTCGAGTCGCGTATCGAGCTGCTTGAACACCTCCGATTGCGGCTGGGTCGGTCCGTAGTCGGCGTATTCGATGGTGCGGCTGAAAGAGTAGAAGGCTTCGTTGAGCATGTTCGGGAACGCGAGGTTGCCCTCCGAACCTTTCATGTTCACCTGGATGAGCTGCTCTTCGACGGCCACCATTTTCTTTTGGAGATCGTCCGCGGCCGCGAGCGCCGCTTTCAAACGCTCGTCATCGCCGAAACGCTTGTGCAATCCCTGGATCTGCGTTTTCACGTTCCGAATTTCATTGATCGCCTGATGGAGATCGCCGATTCGCTCCGCGACTTTGGACGACAATTCGAACTGTTTTGAAATCACCGGCTCCGCGTCGTTGATGCGCGGATCGATCACCAGGTGGAGCGGCACCGTCTGCGTCTTGCCTCCCGCTGTCAGCTTGACCTGATATTCGCCGGGCAAGGCCAGCGGGCCGCGCGGGCCTTCGCCGTAATAAAACGCACCCGGCGTTTCGATCGGATCGTCGTAGTGAAGGTCCCACGCGAAACGATTCATCCCTTCGCCGGCGGGAATGATCCGCGGCGTTTCGACCTGGTCCGGCCATTCCGGCGGCTGATCGTTTTTCTTTTTCTCCTTGCTGGAAAGATGCCGCACGACTTTCCCCTGCGCGTCGATGATCTCGAGCGTCACTTCATCTTTCGCGGCGGCTTTCAAATAATAATCGATGATCGCGCCGGAGGGCGGGTTGTCACCGACCGGTTGGCGTTTGTCGACCTCGGTCGGGTAATGCAAACGCAGCGCGGTCTGCGGCTGGTAAAGAAGTGAGTCCGTTTGCGCGGATTGCGCGGTCGCCTGGCGCAACGGCGTGACGTCGTCGAGCACCCAGAAAGAGCGGCCATGCGTCGCCGCGACAATGTCGTCATCTTTCACCACCAGGTCGTGGATCGGCGTGACCGGAAGATTTAACTGGAGCGGCTGCCAACGCGCGCCGTCATCGAAGGAGACGTACATTCCCGTCTCGGTCCCGGCATAGAGCAGCCCGCGCTTCTTCGGATCTTCGCGAACCGCGTGAACGTAAGCCCCCTCCGGAATTCCGGTCGTGATGGCCGTCCAGCTCTTTCCCGAATCGGCGGTCTTGAAAATGTAGGGCTTGAAATCATCGAGCTTGTGCCGGTCGAAGACGACGTAGGCGACGGCCGGATCGTGCGGCGACGGATCGATCAGGCTCACCGTGCTCCATTCCGGAACGCCCTTCGGCGACACGTTCGCCCAATGCGCGCCTTCATCAGTCGTTAGGTGAACAAGGCCATCGTCCGTCCCGGCCCAGATGGTTCCCTGCTTTTTTGGCGATTCGGCCAGCGCGAAAACGGTGTCGTAATATTCGACCGAAGTGATGTCGAGGGTGAGGGGACCGCCGCTCGGCTGTTGCTTGCTCTTGTCGTTTCGGGTCAGGTCGCCGCTGATCTGCGTCCAGGTTTTTCCCTGGTCGCTGGTTTTGAAAACGCTTTCCGCGCCAGTGTAAATGACATCCGGGTTGTGAGGTGAAACCACGAGTGGCGAAATCCATTGGAAACGATGGGCGAGATCGACCGCGCCATGCCCGGAATTATCCAGCGGCACCACGCTGGCATCGTGGGCGTGTTCCTTGTTCTTGTCGTAGTAGGTCAGGTAACCTTCGTTGTTGGAATAGATGATGTGCCAGTCCCGCGGATCGGGGATGACGAAGCCGCACTCGCCGCCGCCGGCCTGAAACCAATCCTGCGCGGTGATCACGCCGGAATCGGTCCGGCTGGCGATGCCGACGTTTGAGTTGTCCTGCTGCGCGCCATAAATGTGATACGGAAACGCGTTGTCGACGGCGACGTGATAAAACTGCGCGGTCGGCTGGTTCTGTTGCGTGGTCCAGGTCTTCCCGCCATCGGTGGAAACGGCGGCGCCGCCGTCGTTCGCGTTTGCCAGGCGCTGCGGATTCAGCGGATCGATCCAAAGACCGTGATGATCGCCGTGGCGCGCGGGCAGCAGGTTAAACGACTTGCCGCCATCGACGGAGCGGAACAGGCCCGTGTTCAAAATGTAAACCGTGTCCGCCGCTTTCGGGTCCGCGTAGACTTTGCTGAAATACCAGGCCCGCTGGCGGAACCGGCCGTCCTCGTTCACTCGCGTCCATTTTTCGCCGCCGTCGTCGGAGCGGAACAGTCCTCCTTCTTTCGCCTCGATGATGGCGTAGACGCGATTCGAATCCGCGCCCGAAACCGTTACGCCGATACGGCCGAGGATTCCCTCCGGGAGTCCATTTCCTTCCAGCCGCTTCCAGGTCGCGCCTCCATCTTGGGAACGATAGAGCCCGCTTCCAGGTCCGCCGCTCGAGAAATACCATGGCTGCCGGCGGGCCTGCCAAAGAGCGGCGTAAACGACGTTCGAGTTTTGCGGATCGAACACCACGTCGATGCCGCCCGTGTCCTGGTCCTTGCTGAGCACTTTTGTCCAGGTCTTGCCGCCGTCAGTCGTCCGAAAAATTCCGCGTTCCAAGTTCGGACCGAAGATGTGACCGAGCGCGGCGACGAGCACGATGTCGGGATTTTTCGGATCGACGATCAACGCGCCGATGTGCCGCGTGTCTTTGAGCCCAACGTTTTTCCACGTCTTCCCGGCGTCGACCGATCGGTAAACGCCGGTGCCGTAAGAGATGTTGCCGCGGACCGCGGCTTCACCGGTCCCGACGTAGACGATGTTGTGGTCCGAGGGCGCTACCGCGATCGCGCCGACGGAGGAAATCGATTCCTTGTCGAAGAGCGGCGCCCAGTTTGCGCCGCCGTCGGTGGTCTTCCAAACGCCACCCGCGACCGCGCCGAAATAGTAAACGCCGGGTTCGTTCGGAATCCCTTCGATGGCCAGGGCGCGCCCGCCGCGGAACGGGCCGACCTGGCGCCATTGCATGCCGCGGAAAAGCTTTTCGTCGATCGCGCCCGGGGCGGTTGGAGTTGCCGAAGGATCGGCGGCGCGCGCCGACAAGGCGCAGAGGAGGAGAAAAAGGAAACGGAAACGAAGAACGCGAAACGACATTCCGTAGATTGGGCGAGGCGCAGCCCGCGCTCAATCGGAATGTTAGGCAGGGCCTGCGGCCGGCTCCTGGACGATCCGGATCGGTTCGGGGATGTGAAGTTTCAGGCCGGACGGCGCTTGTTCGGTGTTTGCGCCGCGTTGCTTCTGGAGCAGCTCGAGGTCGCGGCGCATCTTGCCTTTGTTGGTGCACGAAACGAGAGCGGTCTCCTCCGAAATGATCCCGGCCTTGAACGCTGCCACGATCGATTGATCGAACGTGTGCCAGCCCAGGCTCGAGCCGGCCTCGATGATTTCGGCGAACGTTTTGTTCTCCGATTCCCCGTAAACAATTGTCTCCCGCGTCCGCAGACTGCTGCCCATGATTTCGGTGACGAGCAAACGGCCGCCGCCGGTTTTGCCCAGAAGCCGCTGGCTCACGACGTAACGCAAGGTCGCGGCCAGGCGCTGGCGGACCTGCTGTTCTTCCTCGCGAGAAAACATGCCGAGAATGCGATTGATCGTCTGGCCCGCGTTCGTCGTATGCAGGGTGCTGAAAACAATGTGGCCCGTTTCCGACGCGGTCATCGCGATTTCCAGCGTCTCCCGGTCGCGAATCTCACCTACCAGGATGGCTTTCGGCGCCTGGCGCAACGCCGCCCGCAGACCGTCGGCGAAATTCGGAAAATCTTTGCCGAGCTCACGCTGGCTGAGCGCGGCTTTGCGGTGGGTGTGGAAAAATTCGATCGGATCTTCCAGCGTCACGATGTGAATTTCCTGGGTCTCGTTCAGCTCGTTGATCATCGCGGCCAGGGTCGTGGTCTTGCCCGTGCCGGTGCCACCGGTGAGAAGAATGATGCCGTCCTTTTCCTTGACGATCTCGCCGAAAATCGGAGGCAGCCCGAGCTCGTCCAGCGTCGGGACATGCGTCTGGAGTTTGCGCATCACGATCGCGTGCCGGCCGTTCTGCTTGAAAATGTTTACCCGAAAGCGGGCCAGATTTTCGATGGCGTAGCTGCAATCGCAGGAACCGCTGTTGGCGAATTCGAGCCGGAGCCGTTCGCTCCCATTCATGACGTGACCGGCGATCTGCTCGATCAGAGCGGGAGTCAGGACGGTTTCGGGGGTATCGATCGGGAAATCGCTCAAACGGCCGTGGACCTCGACCAGCGGCGGTTTTCCTACGATGAAAAGAAGGTCTGAAACTCCGTCAGCGCTTTCGAGCATGCCCGTCAACAAGGCATCAACGGTCTTGCGGTCCATGCGGGGCGCAAAATAGCTAGGATCGTGCCCTCGTTAGGTTTGCGCAGCACGGTCAGGAAAATCCCGACCCGGGAGCGGCCTACTGCGATCGGACCGTCAGAAGATATTTGATGAGCGCCTCTTTCTGGCCGGCGCTGAGATGAGCCCGGCCCGACATCCACCCGATAATGCTCGGAATTCGCGCGGGATCGTAGCGGTCGATCTCGGGCAGCGCGTGACACGGGATACAGCGGGTCAGGAAGACTTTGCGGCCTTCCGCCAGGGTCCGGCCATTGGCATGCTGCTCGCGAAGACCGGCGCGGATCAAGGACTCCGTGACGGGAGGCGCGGACTTCAGGTTCGATTGGCACCCGCTGAAAAGCGCCGCCAGAAAAGCCAAAGCAACGGAGCCCGCGAAAACCTTCATCTTAGAACGAGAACCCGAAGATCGTCCGCACCTGCAAGTCCGGCTCGTCTCCGGCTCGCGTGATTTGCGCCAGGGCGGTCACAGTGGCCCAACAGGTCCGGTGGCGGATGGAGATGTTTGGCCCGGCGAAAAATTTCCCCGGCTCGGCTTCCGACCAATCGGGAAACGCGATTTCGTGGACAAACTCCGCGCCGAAGAGCAGGCGCGGACTGACTTCGTAGCTCAGGCCTAACGACTGCTGAAACTCTCCCGCCCGTTCCTCGAGCCCTTCGCCTTCCCATTCCGCTTCGAGCGTGGCGTTGTAGGCGACGACGAATTTTCCGAAGTTTTTTTGGGCGAGCAGTTTCGACTCGGATTCAAAGCGGCGGTAACCAGTCTGAAATTCCTGGTAGGCGGCGAGGCCGATCGCGTCGGCGACGGGGTTGGTGAAATTGTAGATCAACTCGAGCGCCGAACCGCTGAGGGTGAACCCGCGCTCGCCCGCCGAGACGCCGTCGTGATAATTCCAATCGGCCAGATAGACCGCGGCCTGGAAATTTTCAGTGATTCCGAACTCGAGTTCGTGCCGGAAATCCACCTGGTCGAATCCGCGATCGTCCGGCTTGTGGGTCCGCCAGGTCACCCAATTTTCCACCTCCACGTCGCCCGGGGGCGAGGTTGTCACTTCGTAGACATAAGTGAAGCGGCGCGACCCGGCGAATGCCGGCAACGCCAGGAAAAACGACAGAATCAGCGCGATTGTCTTCATCAACCGGCGTGTTTCCGGGTTACGGAACCGTCTCGAGCTCGCGGACGATCGCGGCATCGGGCGCGGGCGCGATCTCGGGATCGCCGGCGGCGCCGAAGTGCCGGGCCGCGTAATACGATCCGACCACCAGAACGGCGGCCAGTCCTTGTGCGATCAGCGTTTCGTAAGTGGGGAAGACGGCGAACCACATTCCCATCCACGCCGGCAGGGCATCGACGAGCCATGGAATTTCCCTGCGCGAAATCCAATGCGCGAGTTGCATTTCCTGAGCTTGTTCTCCCACCATGACCAGGAGAACGATGCCGAGCAGAATACCGGTCGTGATCAACATTTTCCGGTAGGGAAGCCGCTGCTGGAGGACGAAGGTCAGCACCGCCACCATTCCGGAGAGGAGCAGACCCAGGAGCGCGCCTTTCAACACCACGCCGCCGCCGAGCCGCAGGTTGTAGCTTTGGAGAAAGAGCACCACTTCAAATCCCTCTCGATAAAGGGAAGTGAAGCCGAGCAGGATCAATCCCCACCAGAGCCGCGACTGCCCGTTCTTTCTGGCTGGATTCGCCGCGAGCAGGGTTTTGCGGCGGCGGTTATGGGCGCGAATCCAGCCGCCCCAGTAAATCTTGTGAAAGAACCAGTTCATGATCACCAGCAACACGATGACGGCGAGCAATCCCGTCGCTGCTTGGAGATCGAGCGCGGGCACGTTGTCCATGAGCGAACCGACAATGCCGACCGCGATAAACCAGGTGACCAGGGTCGCGCCAAAGCCGATGCCCGCGCCCAGCGCCACCGGCCGGCGATGAGCCTGTTTCGTTCCCGTCATGCTGGCGGTCACCGCGGCCAGGACGAGAATGCACTCAAGACCTTCCCGGAAAACGAGGACACCGATGTCGAGGAAAGCGACCGTCGGGCTGGTGTTAGGGCGCAGCGGATCCGGGGCCCCTTGCTCGGTCACGCCTTGCCAGATCAAAACACCGACCACGGCCGCGGCCGCGACAGATAAAACGGCAGCGATAATTCCCGACCGGCGATGGGCGCTGGCCCGGGCGGTACGGCAATGCGTCGAGCAAGGATCGGGAGTCGCTTCCGCCGTGAGCTTCGCCGTCGCGCTGATTCCCTTCACCCGGCAAAATTACCACATCACGATGGAGGCCGCTGCCGGTGACTTGCCTTTTTTTAGCGGAGTTTTGCGCCCGTAAAAAGGCGCTGCCCTGTAGCTACGGCGCTCCGTCGCCGTCTCTTCCGAGCGACGCACCCCGCTAGAATCGATCGCGCTGCGGTCTCGGTGGTGGTCGTGGCGCCGTCGCCTTCTTTTTGGATCCGACTTTCTCCAACATGGCTTTGCCTTCGCCATTTACCGACGGATTAGAATTTTTGGTGCTTTATGAACTTTGCGACCTTCGTGTGAGGTTCCCAACCAGCCGCGATTTTTCTTCTCGCCTCCGCTTTGCGGGCCGGTTACAAACACATTTGTTCCCGGGAGCAACATGCGATTGGCTGCTCGGTTAGGTTCCGCCAGCTGTGTCGCCGTCGTAGCTTCCCATTACCTTCCCAGCCATGAAAAGTTTCCTCCCAACCCTGCGCCAAAGTCTGGAAAATTACCCAATCGCGTGGCTGGCGGAGCGCTGATGGACGAAGAAACAATGTTCGCCTTTGATTGCGAACTTTCGCCTAGTCGGTAGGGGGTATGAGCGAATCCGACAGTTTCGAGTTTCTCGTCCAAGGTTCCGCCGCTGAGCCATACGTTATTTCGTTTCGCCGCCGCGGTGCCAACAACATCTCGGCTTATTGCACGTGTCCTGCGGGCCAGAGCGGCATGTCATGCAAGCATCGCGTTCGTATTCTCCGCGGCCTCGTCGAGGGGGTCGTGAGCCCCAACTCAGCCGATGTTACCAGAGTTGCCGGTTGGCTCGCCGGCTCGGATGTGCAGACAGCGCTTCGAACCATCGAAGACCTCGAGAATGAAGCTGAGCGCATCAAGAAGGCTCTGAGTGCAGCAAAGAAAGCTCTAGCGCAATGTCTATTGAACTAGCGACGCAAACGCGTAAGCAGGCTATGGAGCGCTCCGCCGCGCGTGACTGCGAAGGGGGATTCAAGTAAAGAGCACCGATGCGTTGGGTGATTGCATTGGTCATTGCTGCGGGTGGCGCGACAATCGCTGGGCCAAAAGGTGCGGTAATCGGGTTTGCGTTGGGCTGCATCATCGCCGCTCTGCTCTTCCGAAAAAAGCGAGATATCGCAGCATCGCCGATCCCGAAAATGGCGGTCTCGAAGGCTCCTTCGGTCCAACACACGAGTAACCCTCCGCCGCTTCCAACCGCGTCGAGCGGTCCCGAACGCTTGCACGAGTTGATAAGGCAAATCGAGGCTTCCCGTTCCGCGCGTGAGCGAGAAGTACGATCTGTGCCCGCACGCGGCATCGGTGTTTCGATCTCGTTCGGCGAAGCCCAACCCTCGGCAGGTCGGAGCACTCGCGCCAAGCCGAAGCTTACTTGGTACGGTCCTAACGAGCCGGTGATTCATGCAGACATGCTCATCTCAGACGGCATGGTGTATACGAGCGAACGGGGACTCCAATGGCCGGGTGAGCCGTCGGCGATCATCTTGTCGCTTCAAATCGGAGATGTCGCGGCGCACCCCCTGCAGCAATTCGGCTACTACCCTAGTTATGACCGGATACTACCCGAGCAACGGCGCTGCTATTTGCAATGGCTTACGGCGGGTCGCAAAGATGCGGACCCATCGCAGCGATCACTCGGGTATTTGTTTATCTTTTTCTACGGACTAGAGCGTCGCATACTGCTGGACCAAGATCGCGACCCTGCCTTGATCGAGGAGATTATTCGGCTTCTCCAGCACTATGGCCCAGCGCACAAATCGCGTTCGCTCCGAAGCTATTTTTTGCAGCTTATGCACTTCGCAGGCTGGCAACTCGGGTCCGATGCATACCGAGCGCTGTGGCCGCGCCTGCTCGCGTTCGATGAGGATCGACCCGATTCGGAGGGGCTGAGGTTCGTCCTCGCCAATCTTCATCAGCGTGGGGAGCCCCTCGATTGGATGGTCGCCTGCCGGATAGCACTCGCGGACCAGGAAAGCCGAAGGAGCACGGTCATCGCGCGCGCACAGGAAAAGTTCTTTGCTCTTTTCGAACAACGATTCAACGAGCAGTTCGCTGGTGGTCTCGTGCTTGAAGCGGCAAAACAA
Source organism: Verrucomicrobiota bacterium (assembly GCA_041167265.1). Lineage (GTDB taxonomy): Bacteria > Verrucomicrobiota > Verrucomicrobiia > Chthoniobacterales > UBA10450 > AV80. Next base: position 43,577 of record JBEEHG010000077.1, read on the forward strand.
GAGATCCTCGTTCAATATCGTCCCGCGAGTAGCGCGCTGGCGCAGATGAGCTACGAAAGCAGGCGCAAAAACGCTCTTGAACTCCGGATTCCAAATGTTGCTGGGCTTAATCGACAGTTCAAAGCTTTGCCGGCGATTTGGAACTCATGTGTAGACGACCTATCGGGATATAGCCGCGCATTAAAATCTTCGAAGCCGGGACAAGCCGCCGGGCTTGCAGCGTGGCAGGCTTTGCCGAGAGAGCTTCGCAAGCTGGAAGACCACCCCCTTAAATCTGCATTTAATGAGATCGTCTCGAATGCACCTCATGAAGGGGATTATATCTTCGTGCCAACTGCGATGCTGGCGACATTGGTCGGAATTGCGGAGCGAGCTAAGCTCAGCACCGTCCAGAGTCGGGAAGTTGCGGAAATCGCGGAGACGCTTGGCTGGCAGGTGGCGCCGGATCCTCGTATTACGAGCCTGCCTCTCGCATGGAATCAGGAACTTGCCATACTCCCGCTGATCGCCGCTGGCGAAGGTGCCGAAACAATCGCTGGTGCCGTGCGGCTGCAATACCTCGCGATCACATTGGCGGCTGCTGATGGCGTGATCGAGACGGAGGAACTAGACACATTTTATCGCCTGATCGCGCCGCAAATCACCGACGAAAACGGCTGGCGTTCCGTTCGCGCTACTGAGGCGTCATTACGCCGGGACGCGAACGTCGCGCTGCGATCATTACCGCAGATGTCCAAGCTCATTCCAGCCGAAGTGCGAGAGTTTGTCTTACGCCTGATGGCGCTTATCGCGGCGGCGGACGGGGAAGTCAGCCTCGACGAGTTGAAAGTGCTTCGCCGCATCGCCCGAGCATTCGGGCTCGACCCTGATTCGGCGGAGAAGTTACTGCGCGAGGATGAAGCGTTCGGCGAAGTGACGATCGCGGCGGCTGGACGAGGTTCCACCCGAGGTGAAGCGATTCCATCTCGCGCGCCCCAAGCAACAGCTTTTGCTCTTAATCAGGAACGCATCAGCGCGTTGACGCAAGAAACGGCGGACGTGATCTCGATGCTGTCGGTAGTCATGGCGGAGCCGGAAGAAGCGCCATGTCCTCCATCTTCTCCGCCCCCGCCTCCACCCGAGTCCGATCAAGTTGAGTGGTTGAAAGAACTGGAGCCGCGCTATCACGCTGCAGTTCTGGCTTTGCTGCGCCACGACGAGATCACCTCGAACGACTTCGAGTGCCTCGCTGCGGATCATCACCTGATGCCGGACGATCTGTTTAATGCCGTCAACACTTGGGCGGACGAAACGCTCGGTGACTTCCTGTTAGAGCGCGGCGAAAATGTTCGTATCTTTCGTAACCTCGTGCCGGATCTCACGGCACTTCGAATTGCTGCATGAATCCGCCGGTCACCATCAAACGCCGCGAACGCGACGCAGTCCTCCAATCGTTGCAGGCAGGGCTCGTGCCGAAGCAAGGACTTCACCTAATCCAGGTTGGCCGCAAAGCCGAAGTCTCTGCATTGCTCCAGGACCTTGATCGCGTCTGCGATGAAGGGGCGTCCTTCCGCATCGTTGTCGGCCGATTCGGTAGCGGAAAGAGTTTCTTCCTCAATCTCGTCCGGAATCTTGCGTTCCAAAAGAAACTTGTCGTCGCGCAGGCTGATTTCAGCATGGAGCGACGCCTCTACGCGAGCGGAGGGCAAGCGCGGGCGTTGTATAGCGAGCTCATGCGCAACATGGCGACGAAAGCGCAACCTGACGGAGGCGCACTTCCGAGCGTGCTCTCAGCGTGGGTGTCGCAACTCCAGCATGAGGTGATGAGCAACGGAGGCTCGACCACGGACGTGGAGAATCGGATAGGAGCAGATTTACGAGACTTACAGAATCACGTCGGCGGTTTCGAGTTTGCAGAAGTGATGCGCGCCTTTTATCGAGCTTACGTCGACAAGAATGACGCGCTGCAAGGCGCCGCGCTTAAATGGCTGCGCGGAGAATATACCACCAAAACTGAGGCGCGGGCTGATCTCGGCGTTCGTCGCATCGTCGATGACGACTCTTTCTACGACAGCCTCAAGTTAATGGCCGCGTTCGTTAGGAAAGCGGGATTCGGGGGTCTGCTTGTGAACCTCGATGAGATGGTCGTCCTCTCACACCGACTGCCGAACTCACGCGCGCGTCAGGCCAATTACGAGGCGCTGCTCACATTGTTGAATGACTCCTTCCAAGGCAACTCGCGTGGCCTCGGTTTCATCATGGCTGGAACGGATGAATGCCTGGAGGACAAACGCCGTGGTCTTTTTAGTTACGAAGCGTTGCGGAGCCGGTTGGCTGAGAACACAATCGCGCGGCAGCAAGGATTGGTCGATCTCTCAGGTCCGGTCATCCGTCTCCAACCGCTAACACCGGAAGACCTATTTGTCCTGCTTAAGAACATCGCCTTTGTGCACGCTGGTGGCGATCCGACGAAGATCATAGTTTCGGACGAAGGCGTTGTCGCAACGCTGCGCGCAGCAAATGAGAAGCTCGGCGCCGAGTATTTCCGGACACCTCGCGACATCGTGCGTTCGTTTATTGGCCTTCTGAATCTGTTGGATCAAAATCCAGGAAAGACATGGCAGGATTTGCTCGGTGCGGATGTTTTCCAAAATCCGCAGGTCGCGATGTCGGTCGAGGAGGAGTTCGCGAACGGCGCCGAACCAGCCAACGAAGAGCCGGATGACGATCTCACTACTTTCAAAGTGTAGAGCCGACACAACATGAGTTCGGCCTTCGCGGAGCTTCATCCGAAGATCCAGGAAGCTGTCTGGAATCAGCATTGGGACGAACTGCGGCCGTTGCAAGTAGACGCAATCCGCGCGGTGCTAGAGTCCGAGAATCACGTGATCCTCGCCGCCGCGACTGCGAGCGGCAAAACCGAGGCCGCATTTCTACCCATACTTTCCAAACTCGCCGAAATGCCGGCTGACTCAGTGCAGGCTCTCTATGTTAGTCCCTTAAAGGCGCTCATAAATGACCAGTTCAGGCGTCTCGAAGACTTATGCGCGTACGCGGACATTCCGGTCCATCGCTGGCATGGAGATGTCAGTGCAACGGACAAACGCCACCTGAGAAAATCTCCTGGCGGCGTCCTGTTGATCACCCCGGAATCCCTTGAAAGCCAATTCATCAATTACGACCGCGACCTGCAACGCATCTATAGTCATCTTCGGTTTGTCGTGATCGATGAGCTCCACGCTTTTCTGAACAACGTTCGCGGAATTCATCTGCGCAGTTTGCTAGCACGACTAACGATTGCTGCTGGGGTGACACCGCGTCGAATTGGTCTGTCGGCAACGATCGGCGACTTCGCTCCAGCTCAATCTTTCATCTGCATGGATTTGCCATCGGCGGTGCGCGTGATCGAAGACCGCACGCAGCAGAAGGAATTGCGCGTCGGCATTAAAGGATATGTCGAGGCTGCGCGAGCAGGAGAGAGTTACGAGCGTGAGGATAACTCATCTTCGACAACTATTGGGCTCGCCGCTATCGCCGCGGACATTGCGCAGCGCTTTCGAACCGAATCCAATCTAATCTTCTGCAATAGCCGCAGGCAAACTGAACTCCTCGCAGACAAGCTGCGAGGCATTTCGGAGCGGGAGCATTGGACGCGCAATCCATTTCTCTTACATCATAGTTCGCTCAGTCGGGAGTTGCGGGAAGACACTGAGCGTGAGTTGAAGGCTGGAGAACCTGTTACAGCAATTTGCACGAGCACGCTCGAGATGGGCATTGACCTTGGCGCTGTTCGTGCGATCGGCCAGGTCGGACCAACCTGGAGCGTCGCTTCGCTCGTGCAACGTCTCGGCCGGTCCGGTCGGCGTGAAGGCGAAGCGCAGATCCTGCGCGTCTACACACTCGATGATGCAGTCACGCAACACTCGTCATTAAGGGACCGACTTTTTCCGGAGCTGATTCGCGCGATCGCTCTTTTGGAACTGCATAGAGAGCGGTGGCTCGAGCCGCCCGAGCACGATCGTTTCCACTTCAGTACATGCGTTCACCAAGTGTTGAGCGTGCTGCGCCAGACTGGCGGCGCGACTGCTATTCATTTGTACGATGTTCTCTGCACCCGCGGTGCTTTTCATCGAATCGCCCAGCTTCAGTTCGCGTTATTGCTACGCGAGCTGGCTGCGGAACAGTTGATCGAGCAGGTGCCAACGAGAGAGCTAATACTTGCTCCCAGTGGCGAACGAATCGTAGAGAGCCGTGACTTCTACGCCGCTTTCGCAAGCCGGATTGAATATCGGGTCGAGAATGACGGACAGGCGATCGGAGTGTTACCGCAGGACAGCATCCCCGCTGAGGGCGAGTTTCTCTTGCTGGCCGGTAGACGCTGGCGAGTGAACCTAATTGATCACCGCGGCAAACGAGTCCTAGTTACACCCGCGAAAGGCCGGAAGCAGCCGCGCTTCTCCGGCGATATCGGCGGTCTGAATCCAGTGATTACCAAGCGGATGAAGCGCGTATTAAGCGAAGAGACTGGCTATCCATTCCTGAACGCGGGCGCAACCCATCTTCTCAGTGACGCCAGGCAGAATTTCATTAATGCGCGTTTAGACGTTCAGGACACCGTCGTTGGATTTAGTGGGGTCGAATGGTTTCCATGGCGTGGCAGCCGCGTCCTCCGGACCCTCGAACTTTGTGCGAAAGCCGACGGCTTAAAGACAGAGCGAGACGACCTATCGATCCGTTATCAGCGAACAGGTGCGGGCGAGTTCGAAGCGCACTGCAAACGCATCGCGTCGGGGGCATTCACATCAGAGCAGTTGGTGATGCTAGTGCCTAACCTTCAACGCGACCGGTTCGATGAGCATTTGCCCGAAACGCTGTTACAGCAGGCCTTCATCGCGGAGGTCCTCGATCTCCCAGGCGGACAAGAGGCAGCTCAGTCGGTGGAACGAGGGCGTTTCACGGGCGGGAATTGAACCCGCGACACAGTGTCGTGGTTTGTGCACAACGCGGCTGCTGCATGCACGGAGGCGCTTGCGGCGCGCTTGGCAGATCCGCTGGTGACAGCGGACGCTACAACGCGTGGCGCAGAGCACGAGAAAGAGCAGGAGCAAGAGCAGGCGGAGCGGCGTGCCTTGTGATTTGCCGCCGGGGGCGTAACTTTTCGGAATGCGATTTCACGTCAATCGACGGGCTGGGTTTACCCTGGTCGAGCTGGCGATCGCCGTCGTTATCCTGGTCCTCCTGATGATGTTGGCGGTGCCGAGCATGAGTGGGATGCTGGCCGACCGCCGGTTGCGCAAGTCGCTGGATGGTTTCAACGCGATCGTGCGCGAAGCGCAGGAACGCAGCGTCGCGGAACGGCGCCCGTACCTGATCGTTTGGTATGAGGGCAAAATCGGATTGCGGCCCGAAGGCCGGGCAAAGGGCGAGACGGCCGAACCCGCCATGCGGATGAAGCTGGGCCCTAACGAGTCGTTCAAGATTTCATTCCCTGCGGCCCTGATCGACGACGTGCCGCCGCAGTGGATTTTCTGGCCGTCGGGGAACTGCGAGCCGGCCACAGTGAAATATCAGGGCAGGGATGGCAGTTGGACCGCGAATTATTCCGCGCTCACGGCGCGGTCGGAAACGGTTTCGTATGTCGCGAAATAAACAAAGGGCTTTCGCGCTTTACGAAGTGCTGATCGGCCTCGCGATTTTTTCCGTGGGGGTGATCGCGCTCGGCCGCTCGGTCCAGAATTGCATGAACGCGAGCGGTCTCAACGCCGAGGAAGACCGCATTCGCCAGATTCTGGCGGACCGGATGGCGGAGCTGCAGGCGACGCCTGGCACGCCCGACGCCAAAAAAGAAACGAAGGTTGCGACCGGCTACGGCGAGATCCTGCTCGCGCAGAGGTCCGCGCCGGCCACGCTGAAGATCGATCAGAACACGGAACTAAACGGACTCAATCTGGTGACGTTGACGGCGCAATGGAAACGCGGCGGCGCGCTTCAATCGCGCCGGATCCAATTCTATGTTTTCCGCCAGGGATAAGCGCAAGCGTCGTTCCAGTTTCACGCTGATCGAGATCGTCCTCGCGACGGCGATTCTCGGCCTCATGGCGATGGCGATTTTTCGTTTTGTCCAAAGCAACATTATCGCGCTCCGAATTTCGGCGATCGAAAACATGGAAGAGGCGCGCTACAACGGGTTGCTGGGACTCCTGACGGCGCAATGGCAGGACCTGCCAAGCGGGGTGGGCGCTCTGGCCGGCGACACCTACAAATTCAACGACCGTTCGCGCGACGAAATCGTCTGGGCGTGTGCGGCCGGGCCCGGGCTGCTGACGCGCTACGCCGGGGGCGAGTTTACGGTCCGAATGCGTTTGCGGCCGATGAAGCAAGGCAGCGACCGGCTCCAGCTCGGCTGGTATCGCAAACCGCGCGCGGACGCGGAAGGCGCGAATGAAAATGAGACCTGGGTGCCGTTGATCGATGACGTCGCCAGCTTGCGGATCCGCTATTTCGACGTCCGTCTCAACGCCTGGGTGGAACGCTGGACGGACACGGGAACGCTGCCGCGCCTGATCGAGCTGCTCATTCAACGCCCCAATCGCCCCGACTGGCGGGCGGTGGTGGCGCTTGGGCGAACGCCGTTGTGATGCAACTCGCTGGCCTAACGAACAGAAAGCGGACCCGGGCCGCGGCAATCTTGCTCGCCCTTTGGGCGCTGTTTTTGTTGAGCGCGATGGTCATCTCGTGGGCGCTCGACATTGACGCGCGCCTTTCTCTTTCGAGCGGGGCGAACCGGGCCCTTGAAGCAGAAGCGATGGCCTGCTCCGGCGCAGAGGTGGCGCTGGCTGTGCCCACCACGGTGAAGCCGGGATCGCCGGTGCTGCGCGGCCAGTTTCCGCCGAACCAAAGTTATTCGGCGCTCATCACGGGGGAAGGCGGCAGGCTGAATTTGAACCGGCTGCTGGCGGGCGAGAACCCGATGAACCTGGAGTTGCTCCGAAAATATCTCGAGATCAAAGGGGTCGACCTGAACGAACGCGACCGCATGATCGATTGCCTGCTCGATTGGGTCGACCCGGATAACCTGGTTCGACTGAACGGCGCGGAAGATGACCCCGACTACAAACCCACCAATGGCCCGCTCAGGACCCTGGACGAAGTGAAGCGGGTGCGTGGCTGGGAAGAATTTACCGCGCGCCCCGACTGGGATGTGGACTTCACCCTGCATACGGTCGATGCGAAGATCGATATCAACTCAGCGTCGCGCGAAGTTCTCCTCTCGCTGCCGGGGATGACTGAAGGGCTGGCCGACCGGTTTCTCGACTTGCGCCGCGGGCCCGACCACATCGAAGGGACCGAGGACGACGTGAAGTTTACCCTGGCCGAAGCGCAGATTGCGCTTGGCTTTAGGCAGGATCAGTGGAATCAACTTTCCCAGTTGATGACCGACACCTCCCAGGTGGTGCGGGTGGTGAGTGTCGGCAAATCCGGCAACGCCACGCGAACGGTCCGGATGGTCGTCTTCAAGCAGAACAACGCGATCCGATTACTTTCGTGGAAGGAGCTTTGATATCGAGCCGGCAACCAAACGCGTTTACGTAGTCCCCTCCGCCAGTGGCTGGGACCTGGTGCGCTTTGCCGAGCACAGCAGCGCCTGGGAAGTGCGTGCCGTGAGCAGCGTCGAGGAGGCGGCCGAATTGTTGCAACCCGAGGACGATTTTGTTCTCGCGCTCCCGATTGAGCTCGTCCTCGCCCAGCGGATGCGCCTGCCGACAACCGATCCGAGCGAATTCGGCGAGATGGTTCGCATCCAGATCGAGAAAGCGATGCCGTATTCTCCGGAGGAAATGACGACCGATTCCGAGGTCATTTCCCAAACGGAGGAAGGCAGCGTGATTTCCGCCGTCGCGGTCCATAACGAGAAATTGAACGAGCTGGCCGCGCCGCTCATTAGTCGCGGACTGATCCCGAGCCAGGTAACAATTTATGCCGGCCACCGGGCAGCGACCCACAGTCCGGAAGGCACGTCGCTCTTCATCTATCCCGAGAACGAATCGATCGTCTGCGCGATTGCGGAAGAAGGGAAAGTGAGTTTTACCCACAGCCTCGACGGCGCGGACGCCTTGCAGCTTCAGCGCGAGCTGCCCCAACTGACCTTGAGCGCGGAATTAGCCGGCATAAACACTTCGGCTCCGCGCATTCTGCTGGCGGAAAGTCTTTATCAATTTCGCGACACGGTCGAGGGAATCTTCGCCACGAACGCCGAACTGATCGCGGTCGAAGTGCCGCCGGCCGATTCGCGCCTGAACCTCCTTCCGGAAAGCTGGCGGCAACGGCGTTCCCAACTCGCCCGGCAGAAGGAATGGCGAAAGCGATTGCTCATCGGCGCCGCGGCTTATGCGGGGCTGTTCCTGCTCTGCCTCTTCTATTTGTTCGGCCTCAAATTTTCCATCAGCAGGCTCGACAAGCGCATTTCACGCGATGCGCCCAAAACCGAATTCGTGCGGGCGACGGAAACGCGCTGGAAGGCCCTCGCCCCGGCGATCGATCCCCACTATTACCCGATCGAAATTCTTCTTCATTTATTCGATAGCCTGCCGTCGGCCGATGTTCGGATAACCCAGTTCAATCAATCGGCCCGGCAGATTTCGGTGGACGGCGAAGCGAACTCCGCTGCGCTCGCCTATCAGTTCGCGGAGAAGGTCAAAAAGAATCCGGACTTGCAGACGTTCCAGTTCGACCTGGGCGCGCCCCGCCTGTTGCCGAACGATCACGCGCAGTTTCGTCTGGAGGGAAAACCGAAATGACGATTGCAGGCTGGTATCAACGCCTGAGTCAACGGGAACGCCGCTTAAGCGCGATCGTGGGGGGAATTCTTTTCCTGCTCTTGAATTGGCTGGTCTGGAGCCAGCTCCTCGGGGCGCTCGACCATGCCCGGGCCGATCTGGCCGCGCGCCAGAACACGCGCAAAGTCCAGGACGTTTTCATCCGCGAGCGCGACCTCTGGGAGAAGCGGGCCCAATGGCTGAAGGAACATCAGCCGACATTGAAAGGGCCGGGCGAAGCTTCGACCCTTCTCGATCAAATCAAGCAGCTCGCTGGCAAATACAATGTCCTCGTTGAGAACCCGGCCATCGGCACGAGCGATGCCACACCCGACCGCCAGGCGGTGTTCGCGTCCTTCGAAGTGAAGAGCCCGTGGCCACCGCTGATTCGTTTTCTTTACGAGGTCCAGCAACCGGAATCCTTCGTTGTCTTTGAAAGTATCACTCTCAATATCGATCCCGCCGATCCGACGATGATGCGGGGCAAGATGAAAGCTGCCCGCTGGTTTGCACCGGCGGGGAAATGACGATGTTCAAACAAAGCCCGTCCCGGTATTGTCTTAACTGAAATCAGGTTGCCACAAATGAAGATGAAAAATCTCGGGCTCGCCCTCCTCATCATTTCTCCCCTTGGGATACTTCTCGCCGACGACGTTCCGAAAGCATTCGCTCTGGCCCGTTACCAATCGATGATGGACCGATCGCCGTTCGCCATCGCGACCGCCGTGGCGGCGCCGGCGCCGACGCCGAATTTCGCCAAGGACCTTTACGTCGCCAATGCTGCGCACTCGAAGGACGGCGACTTCGTGACGATCGCCTCCAGTGCCGACAAGAGTTTCAAGAAATATATCTCCACGAATAACCCCGACGACGGCTACACGATCACGAACGTGGAATGGTCCGAAAAAATCGGGGCGACCAAGGTCACGATCGAGAAGGATGGACAAACAGCGACGCTGAGTTTCAACGAGGCCTTGTTGAAACAGACGGTAGCGGGCCAGCAACCGGCGCAGATGCCACAGCAGCAGGTCCAGGCGCAGCCCATCGTTCCGCTGCCGGCCAATCTTGCGCCCCCGGCGAATTTGCAGCAGCAGCGGCCGGCGCCAATTCCACAACTGCCGACGCCACCTCCGCGCGTCCGCGGCGTCATTCCGAAAAACCCGAACGCAGCACCGTCGGCAACGCCGACGCCCGAAGTCGAGCTCTAAGACTCGTTAGGCGGGTTGCGTTCCGCCCCGCGAACTATTGGCCCCAGTCGTCGTCGGCGGTATCGGCTTTGCGATCCGGCCCGGCCGAGTAGAGATCGTAGCCGGTCGGATTTTTTCGTCCGGGCGCCAGGTAAATGTAGTTATTTCCCCAGGGATCTTTCGGGACCTCCTTGAAGAGCTGATACCAATGGCTGGGCCGCGGATCGGTCGCTGGCGGCGAGACCAGGGCCTGAAGTCCCTGCTCGGTCGTGGGAAGGAAACCGTTGATGCTCTCGTAAAGTTTTAGCTGCGTCCCGATCGACTGAACGTCCGCCCGCACCGCCACGCCCTTGGCCACACCGGTCGTGTTCCCGAGCTTGCTGACCGCGACGCCGAGCAGAATAACGATGATGCTGATCACCAGCATGATCTCGAGGAGGGTAAAGGCGCTTTGTCGTTTTTTCATTCTGGTCTAGCGGTCGGTTTGCAATTGGTAATCTGATTTATCCCAAAGATACTTCAATTGAATCTGGGTGGCGCGGATGGCGGAGCTCGCCGTGCCCGCGCCGCTGATGATGAGCAGGTCGTTCGGCCCCACTTTGAGGTTGCTGGCCGGCACCAGTTTCTGGGCCCGGACCCAGCCCGTGTATTGGAAACGCATCCCGCGCAAGAGTGAGGCGGTCTGGCCGCGATAAGCCGGGTCGGCGAGATCAGGCAACGTCATCGAAACTGGTCCCAGGCTCTCGCCGTTCAGGTAAATCTCGGGGGGCGCCGCGACGTTCGGACTCGCGACCTCGAACGTGATCAGGGCCATGAGCGGCTGCGATTCGAGTCCAAATTGGAATGAGGCGCCCTGCGAAACGCTCCCCCCGATCCGGATGGTTTCGTCCGCGAGCGACGCGGTCACGGTGCCGAAGCGTTCGGTGTCCTGGGTTGCGGAATGCAGGGGAGGCGTCGCGGAAAAAGGTTCCGGAATCAGATCGCGATGCTCCGCGCTGGAAGGGTGGAGCACCTCGGCGTTCGTCATCCAATCGAGGTACGCGCCCCGGATTGTTTTGCCATCGCCCGGCACTTCGATATCGATCGTCGAGACGCCCAGCATCGGAATCATCACGCTTTCCGAAGTCGGCAAACCAATGCCGGCGCCGAGCGGAGCCGATTGGACAACGACGGTGCCGGATTCATCCCACGCGGTGAGCTGCGGTTTCTGTTCGGCGTTATCGTCGAAAAAGAGGCGGAAAAAAAGGACCTGCGGATCGGCGCTGGGATGGCTGAGCCGAACGCGGAAGACGGTGGTCTCAGGAAGTCCGGGCGCTTTCCGTCCCGGCACGATCGAGATCGCTTCGACCCATTCCGGCGTGACCTGCGGTTTGGAGTTGGCCGCGGGAATTTGCCGAAGATCAAGCCACGCGCTCTCGACGATCCGGGGACCGCGGGCGGCTGGTTTCGGTGTAGTCCGGCCGAGAGTGTTAGTGAAAACTTCCTGACCGCGAGTCGATGCGACCGCGGCGAAGAGGAGGAAAAGCGCGGCAAGCCGTGGAAGCATTTGCGCGCGAGATTACCTCAAGTCGGTCGAACCTGCAAACTATGCGTCATCTCGAATACCGCCGAGAGGATGCTGTAAACCACGAAACCGACAACGAGCGCGATGAGCACAATGATGACCGGCGGGATCAGAGCCGAGATCGTTTTCACCGTGCGATCCAGCTCGCGTTCGTAGACGTCGGCGATCGTTTGCATTGTTTGGGCGAAATGTCCGGTCTGCTCGCCCACCGCCATCATGTCGGTCAGGAGATCGGGGAAAAGTTGCTGGGTCGTGAGAGCGGTCGAGAGCGTCGCGCCATCGATCACGGCCCGGCGCACCTCCGCCATCTTCACTTCCAGGTAACGGTTGCCTGCAATTTCGGAGACCAGATCGATCGCCCGCAGAAGGGGCACGCCGTTTTCCATCAGGGTGCCGAGAGTTCGCGAAAATTGGGCGTAATAACGATGGCGAATGACGCGGCCGTAGCCAGGGACCATGAGGCGGAAACGGTCCCAGGCGATGCGGCCTTCGTCGCTCCGAACGAAGGCGCGAAAGGCGATGACCGCGCCGATGGCGATGACAGCCGCGAGCCACCAGTAAGTCGTGATCGCGGTATTCACGCCCAAAAGAATTCGCGTCGGGAGCGGAAGGGCCCCGCCGTTCTGCGACATGAAACCGACCAGTTGCGGGACCATGAACGTGATGAAAAGGGTAATCAGCCCAAGACCGGCCAGGGCGAGAAAGGCGGGATAAATCAGCGCCTGCTGGACACGGTCGCGCAAATTTTTCGCCTGCATCAGGTGTTCGACAAGGCGCGTGAGGATGTCGGGCAAGGCGCCGCTGGCTTCACCGGCGGCGACGAGGTTCACGTAAATCGGCGGGAAAACGCGGGGAAAATCGCGGAGCGCCTGCGAAAAACTGCGGCCATCGACGAGTGCCTGGTGCAAGGCGTGGGTCATCTGCTGGACGCGCGGCTGCTTGAGCCGTTTCTCGAGAACGGAGAGCCCTTCATCGAGCGTCATCCCGGCTTTGAGCAAATGGCCGAGCTGCTCGGTGAAGATCAGCAATTGGTTATGCGGGATCCTCAGTTTCTGGGTCGCGACCGGGGCGACGGCGCGGGTGGGCGCCGCGGCCGGGGGCGGGGGCGCTCCATTCTTTCCAGCTTTCGCAGCGGGGCGCGGCGTTGTGCCGACGAGCTCGATTCGCACCGGCATGTAGTGCAACTGCTCGATCTGGCGAATGGCGACCGCGCGATCCGCGCATTCGAGGACCCCTTCAACCAGGCCGCCCTGGGCGTTCCGGGCGCGATAAGAAAATTGTGGCATGCGATTGATCCTGCTGCCGCGGAACTTATCGCGCAGTTCGCTTATCGTCTAGCAACGGCCCCTCCGGAAACCCGAGCAGCTACGGCCCGCGGTCGTAGATTTCGACGATCGCGTTGCCGGTGCTATTAAGGTTGCCGGCCAGGATGGCGGTGTAAACGCCAGGCGACAACGTCACCGCGATGGCGGATTCCCTTGTATCGGTTGGCGCCAGCCCGGCCGCGGCCACGTCGGCGGCGTTGGTCGGGTTGTCCTGCCAATCGTTATTCGTGAAGAGGAGTGCTCCCTGGCCGTCGTGCAGCTCAAGCGTCGGATTCTGCAGCGTATTGGGAACGCCCGCCGCCGCCAGACTCGGCCCGAGCCCGCGGATAACGATCCGGTCCGACCCATTTCCATTCCCGAGGATGAATCCCGCAATAATGCTATCGCCCGGCGTGCTGCCCACGAATCCGCGTGTGCTGATGTTCGACAATTTCGAAGCGACGGTTTCGTCCAGATCGTAAACTTCAATCAACCCAATCCCGGTGGGCTGACTGCCATTCCCGCGGAGGATCGCGGTGTAGGAAGCGGGCGGCAACGTGATGTCGATGGCCGATTCGCGATCGTCCGTCGGTGGGATGCCGCTCGCCTTGATCTGCGGTTCCTGAGTGTCGCGCCAGTTATTGTTCGTGATGGTTTGGAAGGCGCCGGGGCCGTGCAATTCCAGAATCGGATCGGGCAGGGGATTCGGAATGCCGAAACGCGTCAGTGACGGCCCGATCCCTCGAATGATCACGTGCTTCGGCGTTGACCCCGTGATGATGAAACCGCCGAAGCCAATCTGATCGCCAGTGAGCACGTGCAGCCGGGTGGAGAGATTAACCGACTGCGAACTCGGTGTCGGAGTGGGAGTGGCAGTCGCGGTGGGTGTGGAGGTCGCCGAGGCGGTGGCCGTGGCCGTGGGAGTGACAGTCGCTGTGGCAGTCGCCGTAGCCGTCGCTGTAGCAGTGGGTGTGACCGTGGCCGTGGCGGTCGCGGTGGGAGTGACAGTTGCAGTCGCGGTCGCGGTGGCGGTTGCCGTAGCAGTGGCTGTGGCAGTCGCAGTCGCAGTCGCTGTCGCTGTCGCTGTGGCGGTCGGAGTCGGGCTCGGTGTAGGCGAAGGCGTCGGCTCGGGGAAGGCCGCCACAAAATCCGCGCGTTCGTTCTTCGTCGTGATGATTACCTCGCGGCTCGGCGGCGTGTACTCGAAGCCGAGGCCTGACGGGGTCACGGTGTAAGGACTTTCCGGGAATGGCGCCAGGTTCGTGAAGGAATAATTTCCAAGCGAGTCCGTCGTGGTCGTGAACGTCTGGTTGTCAGGCGTGGTCAATGTGATGAGGACCCCGGGGACGGGATTGCCGTCCTGGTCGGTGACCTGTCCAAAGATCATGTAGCCCTGGGTTTGGCCGATCGTCACACCGGTCACGAATCCCATGACCCACCCGTCATCAGCCGCGCTCGGCTCTTCCTGGAACGCGCCTTCGGTGAACGGGAAATCATTCGCCGGGTTCGTGACTAAAGGACCATCGCCAAAGCCCGAAGGCGCTGGCCTCTGGGAGCAGCCGCATCCGTCCGTTAGCGTCCAGCCGGCGACGAAGAGGCTGCCGTTCGGATCCAGCGTGATCGCCTGGCCTTCGTCCTGACGGCTGCCGCCAAGGAACGTTGAATAAATCAGCGAATCCTGCGGGCTCGGCGACGGCGAAGCGCTCGGGCTGGGAGGGTTCGTGTTGAATATCGAGAGGAACGCGTCGCGCGCATCGCTCCCTGATATTCCCGGACTGTTACCGGGAGTCGGCTGAATAGCGTCCTGCGTGGTCGGGAAATTTCCGGGAATCGGCGCCAGCCCCTGCGGGCCAGCGCCCGGAACTGGCTGGAAGGTCGATTCGGTCCAACCGGTAATATAAGCGTTGCCGAAAATATCGACGGCGACGGCGGCGCCATCATAGGTGCTGGTGCAATCGGGGCAGGGACTGCTTTGCGGGAAATTGTTGTCTCCCTCGTTATTGTTCCCGCCGATGTAGGTCGAATAAATCAGGGTCGACCCGTCGGCCGAGAGTCGGCTGAGAAACGCATCAAAGCCGCCGCTGTTGTTCTGGTTGTAACCGGTTGCCGTAGTCGGAAAATTAAAGTGCGTAATTGCCAGGGCCGGTCCATTGGGTTGGGAACTGGGTTGCCCCGAATTCGTGTAACCCGTGACGTAGACGTTTCGGTCGGTGCCGAGAGCAATGCCCCAGGCCAGATCGGTCCCTGCGCCGCCGAGGAACGTCGAGTACAGATATTGGCTCCCGGTCGCATTCACCTTGGTGACAAACGCGTCCCAAGTACCACCGTTGCCTCCCGGCGTTTCCTGATAGGCGCCCGTAGTCGTCGGGAAGAGGCCGGTCGGCGTAGGGCTGACCGAGGCCGTTGGGGTCGCGGTGGGAGTCGGGGTGCTAGTGGCTGTTGCGACCGGAGTGCCAGTGGGACTCGGGGTGATTGTGGCTGTTGCGACCGGAGTGCCAGTGGGGGTAGGGGTCGGGCTCCCACTCGGCGGAGGAGTGGAAGTCGAATGCGTCCAGCCTGTGATGTAAGCGTTGCCTTCCTTATCGACCGCTACACCCGTCGCGACGTCGTCGTTGTTGCCGCCGATGTACGTAGAATAAATTCTGAACTGTCCCGACGAATCGATCTTCGCCAGGTAGGCATCGAAGTGTTCGGAACCGGTCCGAGTGCGGGTCGTCCGTGCATCGATCTGCGGGTCGATCGGGTTCGTGGTCGGAAACGCGTACGAATTGGTGTAGCCGGTTACGTAGACGTTGTTCTTGTTATCAAGCGCGATCCCGCGTCCCACATCGCTTCCGCCCGGGCCGCCGAAATAGGTGGAAAACACGAGCTGGTTGCCGGCCGCGTTGAGCTTGGTGATGAAGCTGTCTCCAGTGCCGAACGTATCCGACAGGTGGGTTTGCATCGCGTTGCGCGTTGGGAAATCGAAGGAAAACGTCCAGCCCGTCACATACACATTGCGGTCGGGGTCAATCGCCACGCCATAGGCTCCGTCGCCGGCATACTCCTGAAAGTCGAGCCCGCCCCCGAGATACGTGGACCAGATCAGCGCCGTTCCATCCGGATTGAACTTCGTGATGAAAGCTTCCTCGGTGTCGGAGTTGTTTCCGGATTGATATGCATTCTTCGTCGGGAAGAGGTCCGAAAAGGTCCAACCGACAGCGTAGGCATCGCCGTCGGCATCCGCGGCAATGTCGTGGACGCGGTCTTCCGCTTCGCCGGCGAGAAAAGTTGCATAGGTCCGGACTGGGGGATCGATCACCAGCGGACGCGAATGATCGTACTCGCCGACGCTGAATCCGGCCCGGGTACCGTTGGTCGTGAAGCCGCCGGAGATCGCGCGCCTGACTCCATCGATCTCCTGATAAATGAGCGGTTTCCCCTGCTCCATTTTCGCGCCGCCAGCCGCCGTTATGACAAGCGATCCCGTGGTCGCATCCAATTCCACCCGCTCCGCGCCGTCGAAGTTGAACGCGATCTGGCTGGGGTCCGCTCCCGGAGCGATCACCAGGTCGTACTCCAGTTGCGCGCCTTTGCCGTAGTAAACAAGATCGATTCCGGGATACACCTTCGAGTACGACACGCGTTTGAAAGTCGGCACGTCGGTGACCCATTTCCCCGCGTCGTTCCCGCGGAAGTAATTGATTTTTCCCGGTAACGCATCCACGCCGGTCACAGCCGGCGAGAGGTTGGCGCCCACCAGGCTCATCCGGACGATCGCTTTCGAGGCGGCGCGCTCGGCGGCGCGCTGTTCCCGGTAGCGCTGGAGCTGTGTTGGATCGCGCGGGTCGGTGGGCTTCGAAGTCGCCGGCGCGCTCGAGCCAGCCGCCGCGCCTGGCTTTCTCAGCACGAACACCATTTCGCTTTGGGTGAAGAAAGCCTTGGAGCCCGCGCCGCGCGAAGCGAATTGCACCTCGGCCGGAAACTGCCCGCGGTTCATCTCGAACGAGAGCGGCAATTGTCCCAGCGCCATCCGGGCGCGTTTCTGGTCGGCGCGAACCGAAGCGGCCAGCGTCTGCGTAGTCGGCGCGATTCGCGGCGTCAGGGGCGCGGCGCCCACTGAATCTCCGTTCGGCAACAGAAGGTAAGTCAAAGCGATGAGAGTCAGCGTGAAGAGCAGACTGCCGCCGATTTTGTTCAGAGCGTTTTTCTTGTGCATCGGGTCCTCCTTGTCCCGGACGGCGATAACGTCGCGCGGGGATGCAATTCTGGAGACGGAACTACTCGGGTGACAAGACTTTTCGGAAGGAGGCACGCATTTATCCCGTTTCCCTCGAATTAACCTTTAAGGATCTCTCGCGCTCCGGAACGCAGCCCCTCTGGCGCGGGCTATGAAAAACCCCGGGTTCAAATCCAAATTGGTTCGCCTCGTTTGCACTGGGTGTGCGGTGCTTTCCGCCACCGTCGTGGCCCAGCCTCCGGAAACGGGAGCGAACAAGAAACCGCGCAGCCGGCCGCAGGTGATTTATCATTTGCCGCCGTCTTCGAGTTATGGGGCGACGCTGCATTCGCAGGCCAAAGGCCAGAGCAACGAAGTGCCCGTCGAGAGTGGAACGCCCGCCGCGCCGCCGCCGCCGCCTCGCGATACCCCGAACCCGGCAACCGCGCTCCAGCAACAAACGCCGAGGCCACAACGAAACGTCACTCGGCGTGTTCAATCGAACCGGCCGCGGTCGCTCTCCAAGGCTCCCGTCCACGGCAACTCGCACCCAAACAAGTCCCACAAAAAATAGGTCGCTCGCCGATCCGCGGCGCGGGCCGGCCAACATTGGTCTTGCGAAAGGCCGAGCACTGCGTTGCGTAGGCACTCTATGCTTAGATTTTGGTTAGCCCTCACCGCTATCGTCCTCGCGGTCGAGACTCTTTTTGCCGCAGAAGTACAGACGAAACCCACGGCCACGCCCGCCTCTTCAAAGCCGGCCGCTTCGCCTGCTACGAAACCGGCCGCCACCTCATCGGCGAGCCCGGCCGGTTCGCCGTCAGCTACCCAGCCGCCGGCGCAGCTCCCCCAATATCGGCCTGCTCTTCTTGGGGTTGGTCCCACCTCCGTCATCAATCGCATCGACACCGCGGCGCTGATTCGCGACGGCCAAAAGGACGGGCAGCTTTATTTTCGTTGTTCCGTCAGCAAGACCGGCGAAATCATGGACACCTGGACTTACAGCCAGTCGCCCGACTCCACCCTGCTGGAGCGCGAAGTGGTGCGCTGTCTCGACCAGGCCGTCTTTATCCCGGCGGTCTACGATCACGAACCGGTCAATGTCTTCTTCTTCGGCACCGTCACTTTCAAGATTGTCGACGGGAAACCGCGCCTGCGAATTTTTGCCAACCAGGAACCGGAAGACTTGAAAAAGGAAAGCGACTTCATCGGGCCGCAGCCGTTCGTCGGCCGGGGCTCGAAATTCGAAGGGCTCCATTACCCGAATGACGCCGTAACTTCCGAGCTCACCGGTATCGTGGAACTCGGAATGAAAATCGACGCGACCGGAAAGTTGCTGGATCTCAGGGTGGTTTCCGAATACCCGCCGCTCGTCGGATTCCGGCGGGCCGCGTCCGAAGATTTTCGGGTAGCGACGTTCATCCCCGCGTTTCGGGACGGGAAGCCCGTCGAGTGCAACGTCACGCTGCCGGTTTATTACGAGCCGTAGGTGGCGAAAATCGCGTTCCTGCCCTGTTCGTTTTTCGAGCGCGACCCGCTGGTCTGCGCGCGTGAGCTCGTCGGCACGGAGCTGGTCTGGGGAAAATGTTCCGGCATCATTGTCGAAACCGAGGCGTATCTGACGTTGAACGATGAAGCCTGCCACACCTTCACCCGCCCAAGCACGCGGGCCTTCGTCGAACGCAATCGGCCCGGCGCCATTTACATCTATTTCAATTATGGCGTCCACTGGATGGTCAATCTCCTCGTCAAAGGCGGAGAACGCACCGGGCTCATTCTGATTCGCGCGCTCGAACCGCGGCGAGGCCTGGCCCTGATGAAGAAGCGACGAGGGCTCGACGATATTCGCCGGCTCTGCTCTGGTCCCGGCAAACTCACGCAGGCGCTCGACATCACCAGCCGCCATCACGAGATGAGCATCTGCTCGGGCGCGCGGCATTATCTTTTGCCGCCGTCAGGAGGAAACCCGGAAGTGGTCGCCGATCCGCGCATCGGCATCAGCCGCTCGAAGGATTTCCCGTGGCGTTATACATTGCGGGGGAGCGAGTTCGTTAGCCGGCCGGTCCGCATGGCTTCGATGTGACAGATCAGACCCATGCGTTACCTTAACCGCCCATGAAAAAGCGCGTCCTCCTTGGCATGAGCGGCGGCGTCGATTCCAGCGTCGCCGGCTATCTTCTGCGCGAGCAAGGCTACGACGTCGTCGGCGTGACCATGAAGGTGTGGCCGCAGGATTGCATCTCGCGCGCGGAAGATAAATGCTGCGGCCCCCAGGCCGTGGCCGACGCCCGCGGCGTGGCGCATTCGTTAGGCTTTCCCCATTACGTCGTCGATGAAGCCGATCAGTTCGAGCGCCTCGTGATCGATTATTTTTCCAGCGAATATCAGGCCGGCCGGACGCCGAATCCTTGCGTGATGTGCAACGAGAAACTGAAGTTCGGCAATCTCTGGAACAAGGCGGAAGCGCTCGGCTGCGATTTTATCGCGACCGGACATTACGCGATCATCGAGCATCATCAGATCGCCGGTGCGGCTCGCACCCGCGCGGTTTTGCGGAAGGGGATCGACCCGCGCAAGGACCAATCGTATTTCATGTTTAGCCTGCGCCAACCCCAGCTGCGCCGCGCTCTCACCCCGCTCGGCGCCATGGCGAAGCCCGCCATCCGCGAGATCGCGCGCTCGTTAGGCCTGAAAGTCGCCGATAAAGCCGACAGCCAGGAAATCTGTTTCGTTCCGGGCAACGACTACAAGGCCTTTCTCCGTTCCCATCTTGGCGAAAACGAATTTCATCCCGGCGGCATCTACGACCTCGAGGGAAATTTTCTGGGCGAACACGAAGGCATCGAGATGTTCACGATCGGTCAGCGGAAAGGGTTGCCCGGCGGTTCCGCCCAGCCGCGTTATGTCGTCGATCTCGATCCCGAAACCAACCGCGTCCTGGTGGGTTCGGCGGAGGACCTGGTCTCAGACGATTTCGAGATCGATCGGGCGAATTGGATTCGGGAGCGCGATCGGGATGCGACCTTCGAAGCAACCGTCAAGATTCGCTACAGCCATCCCGGCACGCCCGCCACCGTTACGCCGCTCGAGAACGGTCGGGCCCGGGTGCAACTTCACGAACCGCAAAAGGCGGTAACGCCTGGACAAGCCGCAGTCATTTACGACGGCGATGTGGTCCTGGGCGGCGGCTGGATTTGCCGCGCCGCGGCCTTGCAGCCGGCCTGATCGATGGCGGACGAAATCCTGCTCGCGTTCTGCACCTTTCCCGATAGCGAGACCGCGCAACGGATCGCACACGATCTGGTCGAGCTGCGGCTTGTCGCCTGCGGAAATATTTTGCCGGAGATCCATTCGGTTTACCGGTGGCAGGGGAAAATCGAATCGGGCAATGAAGTTCTGGCGATCTTCAAGTTGCCCGCGAGCGGCTACGCCGAATTCGAAAGCAAGCTGCGCTCACTCCATCCCTACGAAGTGCCGGAAATCATCTCGTGCGCCGTCGATCGCGGGCTGCCGGAATACTTGCGCTGGGTCAGCGAGAACTGCGGCCGAGAAGAAAAATCGTAACGCCGATCGCGTTGGCCACGACCGCGACCGCGATGACCTTGAGCGCGAAGAGAAAAGGACTCGGAACATCGATGATCGGGAACACGGTGAAGAAGATCGCGAGCAGACAGGTGATCATGCCGGCGACCGCCGCGATTCGCAGCCAAAGCGGAGCGCCTTTCCGAAGAGTGGCCGCGCCGAAAAGCGGAATTGCGAACATGGCGAAGTAGGCGGTCCCATAGAAAACATTCGCAGCCTGGTCGACCAGTTGGAACGCTTCCTGGACTCCGGTCCCGATTTGGCTGGCGAGCGCGATGACCAGGACGATCGCGCCGACAAAGAGAAGCGAGTTCACCGGCGTCTTGAAACGGGGATGCAGATGCGAGAACCAACCCGGAAGCAGGTTGTCCCAGCCTGCGACCATCGGCAGACGCGACGTGCCGGTGAAGTGAATGCTCATCGACGAAATGGAGCGCACGGTCATGAACAGGATGGCGACCGATGCGATGGCGCCGGCGATTTGAAAGGAATGCAGCCCGAGCCGGAGCGTCTGCGGGACCGGGCCGATGAGATCGATCTCGTTATTGCCGATGAACGCGAGCACGGAGCTGGTCCCGAGGATAAACATGAGGGCGATGATCGGCGCGGCGATGAGCACACTGCGGCCGATGTTGCGCGCCGGGGCCCGGCATTCGCCCGCCAGGATCGCGACGTACTCGAACCCACTCAGGCCGCCCACGGCAAGCTTGCTCGTGATATTGAGGCAATAGAAAAGTGAGACCGTGGGCGCGGCCATCGCCAGCGGATGATATTCTTTCAGCTCGCCTCGCCAGAGACTGATAAAGGGCACGGCGATGAGGGCACCGTAGGCGGCGAACATCACGATGCCCCCCAGATTGTGGACCCATTTCCCGAGGGACAATCCGCGGACGCCGGTGGCGCATAAGCCGACGACGAGGAGACAGCTCACCGCCGCAATGCACCATTTGCTCTGGCGCATCCAGGCGCCGGATTCGCCGAGCATGTAGGAAGTGTTAGTCGTGACTAACATTCCGCTCATCGCCAGGACGGTGATGGAGAGGAGCCATTGGTTCCACGCCACTATGAACCCGACGAACTCGTTGAACCCAAATTTCGCCCACTGATAAAGACCGCCTTCGAGGGGTAAACGGTTGTTCAGATAAATGACGACGGCTCCCTGCGGAATGTAGAAAGCCGCGATCGCCAGGAGCCAGAAAAAGAGATGGGCCTGTCCGAGTTTGGCCGCCGTGCCGACCCACATGGACCCGACGACGAACACGATCTGGGTGAGAACGAGGTCCCAGAGTCCGAGCGGTTTCTTGAGCGCCACGCTGTGGGCCTCAACGGCATCTTGTCCGCGATTTGATTCCGCCGTCACCTGTCGCGTCCTATCGAAATTCGCGGTGTCTCTCAATCTGTAAAATGTGAAGCGGCCCACCGGTGTGATTTAACGGCTGCGCAACTCTCGGCGGCATAATAACTTTTGAGAGCTTAAGAAAAGGCTTGCCCGTATTACGTAACTCGAATAAATAACCGGCGCATGAACCAGAAATTATTCCCTCTTGTCCTCGGAACGACGCCGGTTGCCTCCGCCTCCGGCAGAAAATTACTCCGTCGTGTAATCCTTTCGTTGGCACTTTCTGCCACGATTTTGGTGGGCACGGCGCCTGCCGAAGCGGCCGACGTTAATGTCTCCAATCCAAGTTATCCCGTCACGCCAGCAGGTAATATTGGCTGGGACCCGGGGATGACTCATGCCCGAGCGATACACTGGGGTTCGGATAACACCCAGTTTTGGGGTTCGTGTCCTGATGATAGCGCAGGGTGCTCGAGTATTACCGTAAACCAGGACCAGTACTATGCCGATTTCGGCATTTGGAGCTCGCTAAACCCTTGTCATCCCAATAGCGGCGATGCCGTCACAGGGGTCGGCTCCGGCTGGGACTGGCTTCCTTGCCCACTCTACGCGAATTGGGGCGGGTGGTTTGGGACTACTGGAGCGAAATCGTATTCTACGGGGATAAACAATTATCCTTGGAATAGGTGGAACTCCCCAAACATTTGGGCTGGGCTGCTCGAGGATAAGTACCGCAGTGCTTCGCTCAATAATCGTGGGCTCGACAATGCTTTGCTCTCACTAACTGTTCTTTCTTATCTCGATCGGACCTACGTCCAAGACGGAAAGGCGCCGCGGGGACAGGGACGGATTATCGTAGGATTCACATTTATCGGGGCGAATGGCCTTTATTACATTGTCGAAATGAATTTTTCGAACATGCGTGTCAATCTGAACGATCATCGCAGTACTGCCGATGTTCCTTCCGGGGCACCGGCGATTCCACTAAGCAACCCCTGGCGGGACGATCTGTGGGCTGAATATCTTAATGGCGATGGGAGTCCGGCACACCCGATTACGTACGTCATAGGGGCGCGAAATTGGGGATACAACCTTGTCGAAGGACAAGTTCAGTCGATTTTCTTTGATCCATGGTGGGTCGCGGTCAACCTCTTATACCCGCCTCCTGCGTGTCCCGAGATGCTCAATGAGGATGGCACTCCGAAGACAACATTGCCTTATGATGATCCCGCTGGATATGGTTTCGTGCCGTGCGGCTACCGGTCGGCGTATAAGCTCCCTCACGAGGCGCTCTTTGACGCATTTAATCAGCCTACCGCAACGATTATCGGCTTTTACTCAGGAGTTGAGATGGGAGGCTCCGCGGTTTACGGGAGTGCAGACATCTGGAACTGGACTATTCAACGCCGTTGGTGACCGGGCCACAGCGGTGGGGTAAGGGTTCAGTCAGAGAGACTGAGAGTCACGCGTCTCCGGGGGCGGTCCACTCCGAAATTCGCGGTGGCGAATCTTCCCGCCCGCGTGGGCGATGTAGGTTCCCGCGCCTAACGAGACGATCGCTAGCAACATCGTGGCGACGACCAGCGGGGTGGCGGTGCGCGGCCATCGCTTCGGGATAAAAATTGCCGCGGCGGCCAGCGCGGCGAGCGCGTAGTAGAGAAAGATAAATTGATCCGCGCGATGGACGTGCGCTTTGAGCCAGGCCTGGCCCGGCTCGTCCGCCAGGGTGAGGACCTGATTGTAGGCGCGGTCGCCATGATACACGACGGGCCAGGCCGAGATTGCAGTCGCGAACACCAGGACCAGCGCGGTGACCTGCCCTGGGCGGCTTCCCAGGTAAGTCGCGGCGATCAATCCGAACAGGGCGATCGCGAGTCCGTAAACCGGCAGAGGATTAAGCAGGACGTGGAGATATTCCGGCTGCTGAAGTTCCCGCAGAATGTTTTCCATCACTGCGAAACCAACTTCAGTTCCGGCTCGGGCGGGAACCGTTTCCAATCCGGCGCGCAAAAATGCCACCATTCCGTTCGCAAACCGTAGAAGCCGCCGTGGGCCATCGCCTTTTGCAGCAGCTTCAAATTAGCCCGCACGGTCGCGTCGTTTCCTTTGTATTCGAGAAACGCCGCCGGGGTAAAGCTGTCGAAGTCGGTCGGCATCGGAACGTCGCGCCCCTCGGCGTCGACCAGGGTGGCGTCGACCGCCGCGCCGCGGATGTGCATGGAGCCGCGGCCCTCTTTTGGATCCGCCACAAAGGAACGGTTATGCGTTACCTGCCAAAGTTTTTCCTGGCTGGATTGCGGCCGATACGCATCCCAGATCTTCAGGCCGAATCCTTTTTTCCGGAGGTAATCCTGCGCTACCACGAGCCGGCGAGCCACGCCGGCACGAACCAGCGCGGGCGTGTCCGGCGAATAAAGGGGCCGGTGCGCGACGTTGTTCGAGCCGGCATAACGCAGATCGACGACGATGGTGCGATCGATCCGTTTGAGGTCGACGAAATCGGCTTCGTCGTCGGTCTTCGCCGACGCGCGATGGCAAAGAAAAATCGCAGCCAACACGAGCAGGCGGCCGAAGTGTCTCCGGAGAATCACGCGAGGAATTTGCTTCAATCCGCCGCGACAGTCGGCGCCGGCGTGACTTTGGCCAGGCGTTGCAGGACGAGGCGCGCGCTATTTTCCGGAACGTCGAAACGCATTTGCACGGTTGTTCCCTGGACTTCCACTTCCGGAGGCTGCACGAAAAGCAGCAGCTCGGAATCGGCGAGCTTGAGCATTCGCTGGGGTTCATTGCGAATCCGTGCTGCCAGGTCGCCGGCCGCCTGGGCCGATTTTGCTTTCAAGATCAGGCGCGCTTTCACCGGATTTTGGAGCGCGAGAGAAATGCCGGCCAGCTCGCAGTTTTCGAACAACTCATTGTTAAACAGCGGCGGAAACATTCGGGCGAGCTTGGCCGGTTCGGTCGAGACGAGGCGCAGAGAATTGCTTTCTTTCAATGACTGCAAGGCATCGAAGAGCTGGCCGGTGATCTTGAGATCGGGATCGATGCCGAGTCGCACCCGCGCCAGCGAAGCGACTTCCTCTTCGCCGCCGATGGCCAGGGTTCTCGGTCCCACCCGGGCCAGCGCGAACTCCGGCCGCAACCACATGGGCAGTCCCGTGATCGTGCGGCGTTCGAACGCCTTGTCCCGTTCGATGGAATTCACCACCTTCGAAACGTCCGTCCGCGCCTCGACCAGCACGTACTCGTGCGCGGCGCCTGAATCGCTACCTGTCAACGCGCGCGTTACCCGGACTGCGTCCCGCGGCAGGTTCAACACCGGCGTTCGTTGCGCGCTGGCGATCAGGCCGGCCCAGACGTTCTGCCATTCGGTGGCCTGATCTTTGCGCCATCGTTTCGGCAAATCTTCGCGCTCCAATTGTTCGAGGTTCAGGGAAAGGATCGTGTCCGTGGTTTGGGGAAGCCACTCGCGTTTTTGGGGCGATTGAAAAACCAGCGCAACGATGATCAACGCCACGACGACCACCGAGAAGACCGCGAAATAAAATTTCCGCAGCTCCTGTTTGTCGATCTCACTCGAAAGAACGGCGAGCTCGGCCGTGTGCTGCGAATGGCGTTCGACCGCCGCGCGATGCTTCTGGACTTCGGCCAGCAGATGGGGCGCGTTCGGCGGCGCGATTCCCTGCGACGCAAGGTGGCGACCGATGTTCAGATAAGCCGGGTTCTTTTTCTCCTCGACCGTCTGATGGAGGCCGCGCTGCGCCTTGAGTGCCTCTTGCTGGGCGCGGCTTTGTTCGTTCAGGACGCGATCGCGCGCTTCCCATTCTTCGCGGATCCTGGCGATCTGTTTATCGATCGCGGCGACGGCCCCGTCCTCCGTTGCCAATTTTTCGCGGGCGGCCCGGCAGGCTTCGGCCGCACCGAGACGGGCCCGGGTCACTTCCGCTTTTTCTTCTGGCAACCGGCTGCGCCGGGCGCCGATTCCAGCCATCTGCGCGTCCAAATCATCAGGGGGCGGGACCAGGGCCTGCAGTTCGGAAAGTTTCTTTAACAGGTCGTGGTCCGCGGTATCGTTCTCCTGCAACCGGCGTTCGACACTGGCCAGCTCGCGATCGCACACATCGGCGGCGGCCTTCGCTTCGTTTTGCCGCTGCAGAATCGGTTTCTTCTCTTCCTCCAGCTTCGCCAGGGCGGCGTTTTGTTCTTTCGCGTTCTGTTCCCGCTGCAACTCGATCTTGCGAATCCCTTCCTCGATCGTCGCGATCCTCAGGGCGACTTCCTTTTGTTCCTGTTCGAGTTTCTTCAGCGCCACGATTTCGTTGCGCACCTCGGGAAAGTTCACGGCCTGCGAGCAACCTTCGCGGCCCAGGTTGATCTCACTCTTTTGCAGGACGCGTTTTTCGTGGCGCAACGCCATCCGCGTTTTCTGGCGGCGGATCTTCAGCCCGATCTCGCGCAGCCCTGTTCGAATGAAACTCACGGGATAAGGCTAACCGAAGTCGGGTTTTGACAAAGAAATTTAAAGGAACGGACTTGTTGGTCGGGCGAGACTCCGCTTCCTGTCCCTCCACATTGTCATGTTGAGCGGAGCGAAACATCTCTGACCATTTCTGCGCGCTGAGAGCCGGAAATGATCACAGATCCTTCGCTGTCGCTCAGGATGACAATCATCGAGGAAGGGCGAGTAGTGCGAGCGCTATTCCTCGCTGCTCAGCTTCGCGAGGACACTCAAATCTTCGAGGGTCGTCGTGTCGCCGGTCACTGTCTTGCCGCTGGCCACTTCTTTCAGCAGCCGCCGCATGATCTTGCCGCTGCGAGTTTTCGGCAGCGCTTCGGCGAACCGGATCTCGTCCGGTTTCGCGATGGCCCCGATGTGAATGCCGACGTGCTCGCGCAATTCCGCTTTCAGCGAATTGCTGACATTCACCCCGCCTTTCACGGTCACAAACGCGACCACGCTCTGGCCTTTCAATTCGTCGGGCCGGCCCACGACCGCCGCCTCCGCCACCTTCGCGTGGCTCACCAGCGCGCTTTCGATTTCCGACGTTCCGAGCCGATGACCCGCGACATTCAGGACGTCGTCGATTCGGCCGACGATCCAGAAATATCCGTCCTTGTCCCGACGCGCGCCGTCGCCAGTCAGATACTTTCCTTTGAATTCGCTCCAGTACTGTTTCCGGTAGCGCTCCTTGTCGCCGTAGATCGTTCGCAGCATCGACGGCCACGGCTTCCGAATAATCAATTTCCCGCCGACGTCCGGACCCACTTCGTTTCCCTTGTCGTCCACGATGGCCGCGTCGACCCCGAAGAAGGGCAGTGTCGCGCTCCCAGGCTTGGTCGGAATCGCGCCCGGCAGCGGTGTGATCATGATGCCGCCGGTTTCCGTCTGCCACCAGGTGTCCACGATGGGACAACGCCCGCCACCGACCTTGTCGCGGTACCACATCCAGGCTTCCGGATTGATCGGTTCGCCCACCGAGCCGAGCAGGCGCAACGACGACAGATCGTGCTTCTTCAACCACCGATCGCCCCAGCGAATGAACGCGCGGATCGCCGTCGGCGCGGTGTAGAGAATCGTGACCGCGTATTCCTCGATGAGCCGCCAAAAACGGTCCGGCTCCGGAAAGTTCGGCGCGCCTTCGTACATGAGGGTCGTCGTGCCGTTGGCCAGCGGTCCGTAAACGACGTAGCTGTGTCCTGTTACCCAGCCGACGTCGGCAGTGCACCAATAAACATCGTCATCGCGCAGGTCGAAGACGTACTTCATCGTGGAATAAATACCGACGAGATAGCCGCCGGTGGTGTGGAGAATGCCCTTCGGCTTTCCGGTAGAACCGCTCGTATATAGAATGTAGAGCGGGTGCTCGCTGTCGACGCCCACCGCGGGACAATGCGCGTCCACGTATTCCAGCTCGCGATGCCACCACACGTCGCGGCCTTCCTCGATATGAATGTCGTTGCCCGCGCGCCGGAACACGATGACCCGTTTTATGGTCGTCTCGCCGCGCAACGCATCGTCGACGTTTTTCTTTAACGGCACGATCGCTCCCCGCCGGTAACCGCCATCGGCCGTGATCACGGCGACCGCGCCGCAGTCCGCGACCCGGTCTCGAATACTGTCCGCGCTGAACCCGCCGAACACGACCGAATGAACGGCGCCGATCCGGGTGCAGGCGAGCATCGCGATCGCCGCCTCCGGGATCGTCGGCAGATAGATGATGACGCGGTCGCCTTTACGAATCTTGTTTCGCTTCAGCACATTCGCGAAACGGCAGACGTCGCGATGCAGTTGCTGAAAGGTGAGGGCGCGTTTGTCTCCAGGTTCGCCTTCCCAAAGAATCGCGACCTTGTTCTTCGTCGGCCCGTTGAGGTGACGATCGAGGCAATTCTCCGACACGTTCAGTTTTCCGCCGGTGAACCATTGGGCGAAGGGCGCTTTCCATTTCAGGACGCTCTTCCAGCGCTTTTGCCAGACCAGCTCATCCGCTTCGCGCGCCCAGAATTTCTCCGGGCGACTCATCGACTCGCGATACATCCGCCGATATTGGTCGAGGCTTTTTATCCGCGCGCGTTTTGCAAAATCTTTCGCGGGCTTGAAGACCCGCTTCTCGATCAGGTGCGACTCGATGTTGTCCGGCATGACGAAAGACAGGCTAGCGATGTGCCGGCGTCACTCAATTCAAAGTTAAGAATTCAACCGCGGAGAGCGCCGGGCACGCGGAGGGGAACAAATTGCTTATCTCCGCGTTCTCCGCGCCCTCCGCGGTAAATTCATTTGTCATGACCTCGAGCTGGCCCAAGACTGCTTCCCATGAGCGATCACGTTTACAAAAAGATCGAGCTGGTGGGTTCCTCCACTACCAGCATTGAAGACGCGGTGGCGAACGCGTTAAGCCGCGCCCAGAAAACCATTCGCAACATGCGGTGGTTCGAACTCATCGAAACCCGCGGCCATATCGAAGATGGCAAGATCAATCACTGGCAGGTGACGGTGAAGGTCGGGTTTACCCTCGACAAATAGGATCGCAGAAAGTGACGAGTGCCGTGTGACTTTGCAGTGACGAGTTCTTCCTCACGTCACATGTCACTTGTCACTATTGTTCTTCGCCCTGGGCCGCGTGATACAGCTTCGTCGCGCCGTAGGCCAGGATCGCCGGCTTGAAGGCGATAAACACCAGCCGCGTGATCGCCCCCAGGATCCGGCCTATCGGCAGCCGGTTCAGGATGAATCCCGCCGCCAGCGCGCAGGCGATCGAGCGCCCGGGATTTTCCCGCACGTAATCTTCCGTCTGTTCGAGCAACTGCTCGAGTTGGTCTTTGGTGTAGCGCAGTCCGCGCTCCGCCACGTCCCCCGAGGTTCCAGAAATCTCTTCGTCCATGCTAACTAACTATCGAATCCCGGCCTGTTGTCGCGTGTTTTAAATGCATTCCTCATGCTCCTGCTCGTGCTCGTGCTCGTGCTCCTGCTCCTGATGTTGATTCTCGTTCCCAAACTCTGTAGGGAACGAGGACGACCGGGCAGGAACGCGGCGACAGAGCGCCGCGGCTACAGAAGAGCACCCATCGTTACCGCAACGTCAGCCAGAGCGTCGCCGCTCCGACCCCCGGCGGAAAATCCGGCAGGGGCGGTTCCCGATGAAAAGTGCCCGCCCGCCGGCTCGCCTTCAAACAAAAACGGCCCATCACTTCGAGCGCGCGGTCGCCCAGGGTCGAGCAATTCGTGGAGAGCAAAATGCGCGCGTCGCGCTCCGCCACGTCCAGCGCCGCCAGGAGGAGCGTCTCGAAATCGTTCTCGACCTGGAACGTCCTTCCTTCGTGCGAACGCGAGAACGTCGGCGGGTCGAGAATGATCACGTCGAATTTTTCCCCTTTCCGGGCCAGCCGCGGCAAGACCGCCATGACGTCATCCGCGATGAAGCGATGGTCGGTCGTCGCCACGGAATTGAGCGCGAAATTTTCGCGGCCGCGCGCGAGCGATTTCTTGGAAAGATCGACGCTCACCGTTTGCGCGCCGACCGTGGCGGCGGCCACCGAGAACGAGCAGGTATAAGCGAAACAGTTCAGCAGAGTCGCCGGGGCCAGGTCGCGGACCAGCCGCCGGTTTTCGCGCTGATCGATGAAGAGCCCGACGGAATATCCCGCGCTAAAATCAATTCCGTAACACAACTGCCGCTCCAGCGCGGTGCTCTGGAGGTTGGTGTCCGCGTCTCCCAGGATCAGGGTTGGCGCTTCGCGTTCCGCGTTTTGCCGGGGCAGAAACCGGGCGAAAACGCGGCGGAATTTGAAATCGACGTTGAGCGCCCAAAGACACAGTTCCGTTTTCAACCGTTCCAGGGCCGCGTCGGTTTTATGCGAGATCAGGACGTCGACGCCGTAGCGTTCCACCCACCCATCCGGCGCCGTGCAAAGCCGGAGCGCGTCGGTCTGTTGCGCGATGAAATCTCGGTGCAGATCGGGATCGATCCATTCGGACATTCTCATGGCGCGGGTAGCTGAAGCAGCGGTCACTACCTCATTCGGTTTTCGGCGGGCGCGTGTCCGTCTCTTGCCCGTTAGGCCGTGCCGGTTAGAATGGCGTCGCGCCCGCGGCTCGACAGAATCTCGCCCAACCAATCATGCACCAGGTCACCGTCCGCGTTCCGGCGAGCACTTCCAATCTCGGGCCGGGGTTCGATTGTCTCGGGGTGGCGTTGCAGATTTACAATCAGGTCACGATTTTGCGCGGGCAAGGGGAACGCCCTGGCGGAATGATCGGTTCCGCGGCCGCCGCCTTTTTCAATAACGCTGGAAAGCCCTTCGCGTTTTCGTGCACCATCACGGGCGGAATTCCGCGCTCGCGCGGCCTCGGCAGCAGCGCCGCCGTCCGCCTGGGCGTCCTTGAAGGATTGAACGAGCTGGCCGGCCGTCCGCTTCAGCGCCGCGAACTCTTCAACCTGGCCGCGCGCCTGGAAGGGCATCCCGATAATGCCGCTCCCGCCTGTTACGGCGGCTTCAATGTCGTGCGCGGCCTTCAGCGCCAGACGTTTTCCGTCGCCGCGCAATTACATTTCGTTCTCCTCATCCCCGATTTCGAGATCGCGACAAACAAAGCCAGGGCCTTGCTTCCTTCCCGGATCGGTCGCCTCGAGGCCGTCGAAAATTCGCGGAACGCCTGCGCCATAACCGCGTCCTTCGCCTCGCGCAAATACGAGTCCCTCCGGGGCGCGTTCGCCGATCACCTCCATCAACCGTTCCGAAAAAAGCTGATCCCGTTTCTCGACGACGTGATTCGCGCCGCCGAATCCGCCGGTGCCCTGGGCGCTTTTCTGAGCGGCTCCGGTTCCACCATTTGCGCCGTTACATTGCGGTCCCCTGAAAAAATCGGCGCCGCCATGCTGGCCGCCGCTAAATCCAAAGACGCACAGGTTCTCGTCACCACCGCCGACAACCGCGGCGCTCGCATTCAACAAATCGAAAATTGAAAATCGAAAATCGAAAATTCCCTCGATGAGCCAGCGCACGGAGAATCTCGAGCAGTTCGCCATCGACGTTATCCTGGAACGGCGGCACGGCGTTCGGGCCGCGCTCCTCCGGGCGTTGCTCTACGCGCTCTCCTTCATTTACGAGCGGCTCGTCCAGCTGCGGCTCTTCCTTTACAGGCACCGAATTCTTCGGGAGCACACCCTCGGCTGCCTCGTCATCAGCATCGGCAATCTGACCGTCGGCGGGACCGGCAAGACACCGATCGTGGAAAAGTTCGCGCGCGCCCTGCGTGCGGGCGGCAGGCGGGTGGCGATCCTGAGCCGCGGATACAAAAGCGTCCCGCGCCGCACGAAAAAAAAATCGTGGAACCCGTTCGCCCGCAAAGTTCCCGAGCCGCCCCGGATTGTTTCGGATGGGAAATCGCTCCTGCTCGATTCGCTCACGGCCGGCGACGAGCCCTACATGCTGGCGAACAATCTCAAGGACGTGGTCGTTCTCGTGGACAAGGACCGGGTGAAGAGCGGCCTCTTCGCGATCAAGGAACTGAAGGCCGACACCCTTCTGCTCGACGACGGTCTCCAGTATCTCCATCTCAAACACCGGCTCGATATTGTCCTGATCGATCGCCAGGCGCCGTTCGGAAACGAATATCTGCTGCCGCGCGGAACGCTTCGGGAGCCGCCGCGAAACCTGCGCCGGGCGAGTTACATCTTCATCACCAAGAGCACCGGCGAGCCTAACGACGAGTTGATCGGGCGGATCCGGCGCTTCAATCGCACCGCTGAAATCATCGAGTGCGCCCACCAGCCGCTCCATTTGCAGAACGTGCTCACCGGCGAGCAGGTCCCGCTCGAGCGGTTGCGCGACACCTACATCGGCTCCATCTGCGGCATCGCGGCGCCGGAGAGTTTCGAGGCAGGCCTCCAGAAACTCGGGGCCCGCCTCGAGCTCTCCAAGCGCTACACCGATCACCACCGCTACACCGAAGCGGAGCTGAACAGCTTCATCACCCGTTGCGTCCGCCGCGATCTCGAGATGATCGTGACCACTGAAAAAGATGCCGTCCGGTTTCCGCGTTTGGCCAGGACGGAGGTGCCGATTTACTTCCTCCGGGTCGAGATCGAGATCCTGAGCGGTCATGAAAGCTGGGAACATTGCGTGGCCCGCATCTGCCAGCCGCAACCGCTCTTGTCGCCCGAACGCTTCTTCGCGTGATGTTCAGACCCGCGTTTCGCCAAACGCGGGTCATCCCGAGGCTGGCGAAGCGCGCCGAGGGACCTCTCACTCGCAGTTTCGATTACCCAAGCCAAAGATAGTTTCGATCGAAGTATTCGCCGCGCGCATTGCGAAAGTATTTCTTGTGTAACTCTTCCTACGACGGTGAGGTCCCTCGCCGTCTGCGCGGCTCGGGATGACACGCCTTAACGCTTGTTCAACCTGGCCTGCCGCCTTAGACCACCGGTATGGAAATCCTCGTCCAAAAACTCACCGCGATCTTCTTCCTCGTCACCGGGCTTTCGCACATCTTCCAGCCGCGGGTCTGGGTCCAGTTCTTCATCATGCTCCGCGAGAAGGGCGAAGTGGGCAGCTTCCTGAATGCTTTCATCCATTTCCCGCTCGGCGCTTTCATCGTCGCG
>JBEEHG010000078.1:0-17786 GCA_041167265.1 Verrucomicrobiota bacterium
TCGGTCTTGGTATCTATTCCATCGCGGTGCAGACCGATGGCAAAATTCTAGTGGGCGGCTATTTCTTCGGCACAAAGAGCATCGGCGGACAGGATCGCAATTACATCGTCCGACTCGATCCCACGACGGGGCTGTCGGACTCATTTAACCCGAACGCGAACAACGTCGTCTCTTCGATTGCGCTGCAGGCGGACGGCAAAATTCTAGTGTGCGGTTTTTTCACGAGCATTGGTGGTCAGGCACGCAATTACATCGCCCGACTCAACGCGACGACAGGCTTGGCGGATTCATTTAACCCGAGCGCGGACAGTTCTATTGGTGCAATTGCAGTGCAAGCGGACGGAAAAATCTTGGCGGGAGGCGGGTTCCACAGCATCGGCGGACAGACCCGGAACAACCTCGCCCGGCTCGATGCAACGACCGGGCTGGCGGACGCATTCGATCCCAATCCAAATTCCTCAGTCGGGCCGATCGCGGTGCAGGCGGACGGAAAGATTTTGGCCGGTGGCAATTTCACCAGCATCGGCGGGCAAATGCGGACCCATCTCGCCCGGCTCGATCCTGCGACCGGCCTGTCCGATGCGTTCGACCCCAATCCCAATGTTTCTTCCTCCGTGTCGGTGGACCCCCGATCGATTGCATTCCAGTTCGACGGAAAAATCTTAGTTGGTGGTGCTTTCACCACCTTCGCGCCGAGTGGCGGAACGCCGGTGACACGCAATCACATCGCCCGGCTGGAAACGGCCGCCCGGCTCGACCAGACAATCGGTGACGTTGTCCCTGGGGGCCTTCAAGTCGCCGCCACCGCCGTCCAGCCAGATGGAAAAATTCTCATCGGCGGGTCTTTCACCACCGTGTCGGGCACGCCCCGCAGTCGCATTGCCCGACTAAACACCGACGGCTCCCTCGACACCGCCTTCAACCCAAACGCGGGCGGCACGAATAACTTCCCGAACGTGAGTGCGATCGCCGTCCAGGCGGACGGTAAGATTTTGGTCGGCGGTTTCTTTACCAGCATCGGCGGGCAGCCCCGCAGCAATATCGCCCGGCTCGATCCCGTAACCGGCCAGGCGGATTCGTTCGACCCAAGCGCGACCGGCGGGAACGCTTCTATCCGCTCAATCGTCATCCAGGCCGACGGCAAGATATTGGTTGGCGGCGGCTTCACGACAATCGGCGGCCAGTCCCGCAATAATATCGCCCGGCTCGACCCTGCAACCGGCCTGGTTGATTCATTTGACCCTTCGGCAAACAGTGAAATCGAATCGATCGCGATCCAAACGGATGGAAAAATCTTAGTCGGCGGCTATTTCACCAGCATCGGCGGGCAGCCGCGCAATTACATTGGCCGGCTCGATCCCACGACTGGAATGGCGGATTCCTTTAATCCGAACGCGAGCTTTGCCGTCTTTCCAATCACGGTGCAAGCGGACGGCAAGATTTTAGTAGGCGGCGCCTTCACCAGTATCGGCGGACAGCCGCGCGAGCGCATTGCCCGGCTCGATCCTCAGACCGGTTTGGCCGATTCATTTAATCCGAGAGCAGACGGCGGCTCGGTTGTCTTTACCATTGCGGTGCAGGCGGACGGCAAGGTTTTCGCGGGCGGCGATTTCACATCCATCGGTGGGCAACCGCGCAACCGAATCGCCCGCGTCGATCCCGCGACCGGCGCGGCCGATTCATTCGACTCGCATACCGGAGGTAACGTCAACTCGATCACCGTGCAGGCGGACGGCAAAGTTTTGGTCGGCGGCAGCTTGTTTACGGTTGGGGGAGAAACGCGCGGCGCCTTTGCTCGTCTAACGAACGATACGGCGGCGCTGCAAAACCTCGTCGCAATCCGAAGGACGATTACCTGGACCCGGAGCGGTTCCAGCCCGCTCCTGACCCGCGCTACCTTTGAGCGTTCGACCGATGCGGTGAATTACACGTTCCTCGGCAATGGCAGCCGGCAGGGCGCGAGCAACACCTGGACGCTGACCGGCTTGAACCTGCCGCTCGGACAAAACTTTTACATTCGCGCGCGCGGTTTCTATCGCGGCGGCGTCGCGAGCGGTTCGGAAGGCATAACCGAATCCGTTCGGAACGTTTTTCTGATCCCGACCTTCGGAAATATTTCGACCCGCGGTCCCGTGGAAGCCGGTGACAACGCCATGATTGGCGGATTCATCATTACCGGAACGCAGCGGAAGACAGTGGTCGTGCGCGGGATTGGGCCGTCGCTGTCAATGCCCGGTGCACTCGCCGATCCGATCATCGAAGTTCACGGTTCCGCCGGCGAGTTGCTGGCGAGCAACGACGATTGGAGAAACGATCCAAACCAGCAGCACGTGGTCGATAGCGGCCTGGCCCCGAGCAGCGAGCTTGAGTCGGCGCTTTGGGGAATAATCGATCCCGGATCCTACACGGTTA
The DNA here is from genome assembly GCA_041167265.1 of Verrucomicrobiota bacterium. GTDB lineage: Bacteria > Verrucomicrobiota > Verrucomicrobiia > Chthoniobacterales > UBA10450 > AV80. The sequence goes on from JBEEHG010000078.1 coordinate 2,413, forward strand.
TCCTGCGGGAAAAGAACGGGGCTGCCGGCATCGGGGTGTTTGAAGCGTACGACCTGGACCAAACCGCTGATTCCCAGCTCGCCAACGTCTCGACACGCGGTTTTGTCGCGACGGACGACAATATCCTAATCGGCGGAGTGATTGTGCTCGGGCAAAATCCGCGCCGGGTCATCGTGCGCGCAATCGGCCCTTCTCTGGCAATAGCCGGACGGCTAGAAGATCCAACCTTGGAATTACACGATGGCAACGGGGGCTTGATCGTCGCCAACGATAATTGGCGCACCGACCAAGAGGCCGAAATCAGCGCGACGACCATACCGCCCTCGCACAATTTGGAATCGGCGATTGTGCGCAATCTCGCGCCGGGAAATTACACCGCTGTGGTTCGCGGCGCGAACAATAGCAAAGGCATCGCCGTCGTCGAGGCTTACGCTCTCGACTAGCCGGCTACCGGTTGCCGATATGGATCGCGCGCCGCTCGACGTGGAGCGCGGCTTCCTTCACCGCTTCGCTCAAAGTCGGATGCGCGTGGACGGTGCGACCAAGATCTTCCGAGCTGCCGCCGAATTCCATCACGGCTACGGTTTCGGCGATTAACTCCGAAGCGGCGTGGGAAAGAATGTGCGCACCAAGAATCCGATCGGTCTCAGCGTCCGCGACAAATTTCACCACGCCTTCGTAATCTTCGTTCGCCACCGCCCGGCCGTTCGCGCGGAACGGGAACTTGCCGACTCGCACATTCATCCCCTTCTCTTTCGCTCCATCTTCGGTCAGGCCCACACCGGCCAGCTCCGGATTCGTGTAGATAATTCCAGGGATGATTTCGTAATTCACGTGGCCCGCTTTGCCGGCGATCATTTCCACACAGGCGATCCCTTCTTCTTCGGCTTTGTGCGCCAACATCGGTCCGGCAATGACGTCACCGATCGCGTACAGGCCTTCGACGTTTGTCCGGAAATGCTCGTCGACCTTGATCCGGCCACGCTCATCCATCGCCACCCCGAGTTTCTCGCCGAACACGCCCTTGGCAAAAGCACGACGCCCGACTGAGACCAGCACCTTGTCCGCTTCGAATTTCAACTCTTCCTGGCCTTTGGTCGCAGTGGCGATGGCGCGTCCGTTCTCGACTTTCACGGAACCCACTTTCGTCTCGAGATGAAACGTCATCCCCTGGGCGGTCAGCGATTTTTGGAGCATGTTCGCCAGCTCGAGGTCGAACCCGAGCGCGATCCGCGGCAAAAATTCGAGGACGATTACTTCCGAGCCGAGCCGGCTCCAGACCGAACCCAATTCGAGCCCGATCGCGCCTCCGCCGATGACGAGCAGTTTTTCCGGCGCCTTCTCGAAGGTCAACGCTTCCGTGCTGCTGACGATCACGTCCCCGTCGAATTTCATGTTGGCCAGCTCGACCGGCACGCTGCCCGTCGCGATAACAACATTCTTCGTCTCGATTTCCTGGGGATCGCCCTGGTCCGGTTTGATCGAGATGCGGCCGGGCGCGGTCACGGTTCCCAAACCCTGGAACGTCGTGATCTTGTTGCCTTTCATCAGCATCTTGACGCCGCTGTTCATGGTCTTCACGACCTTGTCTTTGCGGGCCAGCATCTTCGCCAGGTCAAGCCCTACGTTCTCCAGGACGATGCCATGCTTGCTCGCTTCCTTTTTCGCGAAGACATAATGGTCGCTCGAAGTGAGGAGCGCTTTGCTCGGGATACATCCGATGTTGAGGCAGGTACCGCCGAGTTCCTTGTCTTTTTCGACGATGGCCGTTTTGAGGCCCAGCTGGGCCGCGCGAATCGCCGCGACATAGCCGCCCGGGCCGGAACCGATGATGACGATATCGAACTTTTCCATGGCTCTTAAATAGGTCGTATAGGTCCCATGGGACCCATAAACTGTCCACCGTGCCCGAGAACTTTATGGGCGCGTCGCGCTTGTTTAATTGTCATGTTGAGGGCAGCGAAACATCTCTGACCATTTTCCGCCCGCCAGGAACCAGAAACATTCAGAGATCCTTCGCTCCGCTCAGGATGACAACGAAGGAGAGCGGTGTGTGCCCCCCGCTCGTCGCGCGCGCTAAAAATCCAGCGGCAGCTTCTTCGGATCTTCGATGCACTGCTTGACGGTAATGAGAAACGTAACCGCTTCTTTCCCGTCCACCGCCCGGTGATCGTAACTCAGCGCCAGATACATCATCGGGCGAATCTTAACCTCGTCGCCCATCGCCACCGGCCGTTTCTGAATGGTGTGCATCCCGAGGATTCCGCTCTGGGGCGGATTCAGGATCGGCGTGCTCAACAACGAACCGTAAACGCCGCCGTTCGAGACCGTGAAGGTCCCGCCTTGCAGATCTTCGATCTTCATTTTTCCTTCGCGCGCTTTGGTGGCGAAATCCGCGATGTCGCGTTCCAGGTCGGCGAAACTCTTCTTCTCAGCATCGCGCACCACCGGAACCACGAGGCCGCGCTCCGTTCCAACGGCAACCCCGATGTCGTAGTAATGATTTTGAATGAAATCTTCGCCTTCGATCCGGCTGTTAATCGACGGCACGGCCTTCAATCCTTCGATGGCCGCCTTGATGAAGAACGACATGAACCCGAGCTTGAGCCCGTTCTTCTTGGTAAACGCGTCCTGTGATTTCGCGCGCAACTCCTGCACCGCGGTCATGTCGCACTCGTTGAACGTCGTTAAAATCGCGGCGGTGTGTTGAGCCATGACCAGCTGCGCCGCAATCTTGCGCCGCAGCGGCGACATTTTCTTGCGGGTAAACCGGCCGCTCTCCGGCTGGGTGGTCGATGCCGCCGGTTTTTCTTCCGCGTGATCGTCCTGCGCTTTCACGGCGGGCGGCTCGCTGGCGCGAGGCGCCGGGCGATTCTGGGCGGCGGTCATCGCGTCGTTTTTCGTCACGCGCCCGCCTTTCCCGCTGCCACGAATCTCCTGCGGATCCAGTTTCTCCTCGGTCACCACTCGACGCGCCGCGGGGGAAAGAACCGTGGAAGATTTTTCCGGCGGCGCGCTGCTCGTTGCTTCCTTTTTCTCGGCGGCCGGTTCCGCTTTCTTTTCGCTCGCTGTTCCTGCTTCGATCGTGGCTACGACGTCGCCGATCTTCACCTCCGCCCCTTCCGCGACGAGGGTCTGCAGCACCCCGTCTTTTTCGGCGTTGATCTCGGTCGAAACCTTGTCGGTCTCGAGAGTAAAGAGCGGATCGCCGGCGCTGACCTGCTCGCCAGATTTTTTGTGCCAGACGGAAACGACGCCGCTGGAAATCGATTCGCCGACGGCCGGGACTTTTACTTCGACGCTCATGAAGCCGTTACAGTATGCGCGTTATAAACTAAACGCATCCGCGATCAACTGCGCCTGCTCGCGCTTGTGAATCGCGAGCGAACCGACGGCAACACTCGCGCTGGCATTGCGGCCCGCGTACAGAATTTTCCGGCCGAACAACGCCCACAAACGCGGCTCCATGAAACTCCACGCCCCCATGTTTTGCGATTCTTCCTGGCACCAGATCAACTTCGCCGCCTTCGGGAATGGTTTCAGGGCTTCGCGCAATTTCGCTTCCGCAAGCGGATACAATTGCTCGACCCGGACGATCGCCGCGTTCGTGATTGCCTCCGCCTGGCGGTAACTGAGCAGGTCGTAGTAAACTTTGCCCGAGCAAAGAATCACCCGCTTCATCTTCTCGGGCGGCCCCACTTCCGGGGAGCCGAGAATCTCCGAGAACGCGCCGCCGGTAAAATCTTCGGCGGAAGAGGACGCCTGTTCGGAGCGAAGCAGACTTTTCGGCGTCATGATGATGAGCGGCTTGATGAAATCGCGTTTCATCTGGCGGCGCAGGACGTGGAAATACTGCGCCGAAGTGGTGACGTTGCAGACCTGAATATTTTCCTCGGCGCACGCCTGGAGAAACCGTTCGAGCCGGGCGCTGGAATGCTCGGGCCCCTGGCCTTCGTAACCATGCGGCAACAACAGGACGATGCCGCTCGGCCGTTGCCACTTTGATTCCGCCGGGACGATGAACTGGTCGATGATGACCTGGGCGCCGTTCGCGAAATCCCCGAATTGCGCTTCCCAAAGGCAGAGCATGTTCGGGTAATCGAGCGAATAACCGTAGTCGAATCCAAGCACGGCGGCTTCGGAGAGGAGGCTGTTGTAAATGCAGATCCGCGCCTGGTCCGGCGCCAGGTGCAGCAACGACATGTGGGGACGGCCCGTCTTCGCGTCGTAGATGAACGAATGCCGGGTGCTGAAAGTGCCGCGCCGGCTGTCCTGGCCAGACAGGCGCACCGGCGTGCCCTCGAGCAGAAGCGACCCGAACGCCAGCGCCTCGGCGTAATGCCATTCGTAGGGACCGCCCGCCTCGAAAATCTCGCGGCGCCGATCCAGCACGTTCTTTTTGATTTTCGGAATGACGGCGAAATCTTCCGGCACGCGCGTGAGGCCATCGACGATCTGCTTCAGCATCTCCGGGCTGATGGCCGTCGACTGGCAGTCGCTCGTGTATTGCGGTTGAAAGACGGCGGTCGATTCCTGGAAGCGCGCTTTGTCGGTCGCTTCTTCTTCCTCGATCGATTTAACTTCCTGCAGGACCAGCTCGAGTCGCATCTCAAATTCCGCAGCGAGACTTGCGATTTCGTCCTCGCTCAACTTCCCGGCATCGATCAGCTCCTTTTTGAAAAGCTGGGCGACCGGCGGCCGTTTTTGGATCTTCGCGTAAAGATCGGGCTGGGTGAACGACGGTTCGTCGCCTTCGTTGTGGCCGTAGCGGCGATAGCAATACATGTCGATGACGGCGTCGCGCCCGAACTCCTGGCGAAAATCGAGGGCCAGCTCGGTGACGAAGTCGACGGCGAGCGGATCATCGCCGTTCACGTGGAAGATCGGGACCTCGATCATTTTGGCGATGTCGGTCGCATACATTGAGGAACGCGCGTCCTCCGGCAACGTAGTGAAACCGATTTGGTTGTTAACCACGACGTGGACGGTGCCGCCGGTGCCGTAGCCGTGGAGCTGCGACATGTTCAACGTTTCCGCGACGATGCCCTGCCCGGCAAAGGCGGCGTCGCCATGGATCAGAAGCGGAAGAACCTTGCGGCGCTTCTCTGTATCGCCGCGCATCCGCTGCCGGGCGCGAGCGGTCCCTTCGACGACTGGATTCACGGCCTCGAGATGGCTCGGATTTGCGGCCAGGCGGATCTCGACTTCGGCGCCGTTCTCCAGTTTCCGGACGGTGCGATAACCGAGGTGATATTTCACGTCGCCGTCGCCGGCTACCAGATCGGGAATGTAGTTCGTGGAAAATTCCGTGAAGATCACCTGAAGCGATTTCTTCAGGAAATTCGCCAGGACATTGAGCCGGCCGCGATGGGCCATGCCCATGCAAATTTCTTCGATCCCATGCCGCGAACAGCGCTGGAGCACGCCGTCGAGAATGACCATGAGCGATTCCGCGCCCTGGAGCGAAAAACGTTTTTGCCCGACGTAGCGGGTGTGGAGGAACGTCTCGAACGTCTCCGCTTCCAACAGCGTCCGGAGAATCTTGATCTCAGTCGTGCGGGAAGCGTCCCGCTTCGCCGGGCGGGATTCAAGACGGTGCCGGACCCAGTTGCGGATCCGCGGATTCTGGATGTGCTGGAACTCGGAGCCGACCGATTCCGCATAAATGCTTTCGAGGAGCGCGATCATTTCGCGCAGCGTCATCTTGCGGCCGTCGAGAAAGAATTTGGAGCCGACGACGAGATCGAGATCTTTTTCGCTGAAGCCGAGCTCGCGCAAAGTGAGGAGCGGGTTTGACGGGCGCTTCTCCGCCAGCGGGTCGATGCGCGCGATGGTGTGCCCGAGAGTCCGATAGGCGTAAACGAGGCCGTCGACTCTTGTTTGAAGCGGCTGGTCCCCGGTCTCGACCGCGGGCGCTGCGGCCAGGGCCGCGGCGCCATTGCGAAACTGCAAATCCCCGAGTTCGAACCCCTCGAAAAACGCGAGCCAGCTCGCATCGAGCGATTCCGGATTTTCCTGCCAGCGCTGATAATTTTCCTCGAGCAAATCGAGGTTGGCGCGAGTGGCGAACAAAGGGTGCATGACAAATTCAATCTGCGCGGCAACCGCGGCCCCGGCAAGTTGACAGTCCCAAAGCTGCCCCGTTACTTGGACCGGCGAAGATGACGGCAGCAGAAATCTATGAATCGGTCACGAATGGCGGCGCCAGCGATTTCGCCGCCGTGATCGCGATCCTGCAGCGCCACGGCCCCTGGTGCCTCATTGGCGGCCTGGCCGTGAATTGCTACGTCGAACCGGTCTACACAGTCGACGCGGACATTGTCGTCATAACGGAACGCGCCGGCGCGATTGCGGATGAACTCGCGGCCGCCGGCTTTCGGGTGCAACGGTTTCCGCACTCGATAAACGCCAAAAAGCCGCAGGGAGATTTGAACGTTCAATTTACGCAGGACGAACGCTACCAGCCGTTCGTCACCCGGGCCACTTCGCGCCAGGTTCTTGGACAGACAGTTCCCGTGGCGGCGGTCCGCGACATCGTCCAGGGAAAAGTGTGGGCGTGGGAGGATGCGCAGCGAAGATTGAGCAAGCGGAAGAAAGACGAGCTCGATCTGATCCGGCTGGGTGAAGCGTATCCAGAGCTTCGGGTTGAAATGCCGCGGGCGATCGTCGCGCAGCTCGAGGGGGACACGAAATGAAACGCCTCGCACCGCTTGTGGCCATCTTGTCGACGCTGGCGACGGTCCACGGCCAGGCCGATCCCGCCTCCGAGCCTGCGGTGCTCGCGGTCGCGAAGGTTTTGCCGGCGGTTGTGAACATCAACACGGAACGCGTCGTTCGGCGCCGGGTCCGCGATCCGTTTGAAGATTTCGCCGCGCAATACTTCGGCAATTATCGCAGCCAGCCGCGCGAGATCCGGCAGACGCTGCAAAGCCTCGGCTCCGGGTTCATCGTCGATCCGGCTGGTTTCATCGTGACGAATGAACACGTCGTCCAGCGGGCCGCCGATCTGAAGATCGAGGTGACCATGAACGACGGGAAAGTTTACAACGCGCATTACATCACGGGCGACGAGAAGAAGGACCTCGCCTTCATCAAGATCGAGGCGAAAGAGAATTTTCCGTTCATCGACTTGAACAACGTCTCTCCGAACCTGCTCGGCCAGACCGTCCTCGTCGTGGGGAACGCGCTCGGCTACGGCAGCTCGATCAGCCGCGGCGTTCTCAGCGGAACGAAGCGCGACATCAAAGTCGAGGAGGTCGAATACAAGGACCTGCTCCAGACCGACGCCGCGATTAATCCGGGGAACAGCGGCGGGCCGCTGATCGATCTCTCGGGCCGGCTTGTCGGGGTGAGCTCGGCGAAGATGGCGTTCACGCCGCAGGGAGTTCCCACCCAGGGCCTCGGGTTCGCGATTCCGGCGGAAACGGTCCGGACGAGCGTGAACCAATTCAAGGAAATCGCCAGGAACCAGCCGCCGCCGAAATCAAAATCGCCCGAGCCGGAGGAGAGCGGTTCGAAGGCGCAGGCGCTTTTCGGCATGCAGTTGCAAAATCTTACGCCGGACCTGACGGACGCGCTCGGGTACGCGCCGGGAAAAGGCGTGCTGATTAGCGCCGTCGAGCCTGACAGTCCGGCCGATCGAGCCGGCATCCAGCGCGGGCTCGTAATTTATCGCATCGGCAAATACAACGTGACCTCGGCGAAACAAATCGAGAGTTTGCTCGCGAAAGTCGGGTCCGGGAACGAAGTTGATTTCACTGTCGGCATTATTCGGGCGAACGGCGGCGGCCAGGCAATGGAGACTGTTCCTTTGACCGCGCGTTGAAATCCGAATAAATCTGCAACGCTTTCCGGACTGAGTTGTCTGAGAGCATTACCGCTTCCATGATCAAAGTTGAAAACCTAACGAAACGTTACGCGGGCCACACCGCCATCCAGGACCTGAGCTTCGAGGTCGGCAAAGGCGAGATCATGGGATTCCTTGGCCCAAACGGCGCGGGCAAAAGCACGACCATGCGGATCCTCTCGAGCTTCATGCCGCCGACCTCGGGCCGCGCCTCCATCGCCGGGTTCGATATTTTCGAGCAATCGCTCCAGGCCCGATCGCATCTCGGTTACATGCCGGAAAACATCCCGCTCTATAATGACATGCGCGTGACCGAGTATTTGAATTACCGGGCGGCTTTGAAAGGCGTGCCGTCGCGGCGAATGGCGGAACGCGTCGGCGACGTCAAGGAATTGTGCGGGTTGAAAGAGGTGGAGAAAAAAATCATCGGCGCGCTCTCGAAAGGTTACCGGCAACGCGTCGGGCTCGCGGACGCGCTCGTGCATGAGCCCGATCTCCTGATTCTGGACGAACCCACCAGCGGCCTCGATCCGAACCAGATTCGGCAGGTCCGCGACCTGATCAAGAACCTCGGGAAACAGCACACGATCCTGTTGTCGACCCACATTCTGCCCGAAGTCGAGATGACCTGCAGCCGCGTGATCATCATCAACCGCGGCCGGATCGAAGCATGCGATACGCCGGAGAATTTGCTGGGCAGAATTCGGACGGCCGGGGGCGTGACGGTCGAGGCGAAGGTCGGTAACGACGATGGCGCAGAGGAATTGCGGAAGATCGCGGGCGTGCGCGATGTTTCGGCGTCCACTGACGGCGACTGGCAGGTTTTCGCTTTGCGCGTCGAAGCGAACACGGATGTGCGCGAAGAAGTTTACCGGCTGGCCAGCGATCGGCGATGGACGTTGCGCGAGTTATCGCAACGCCGGGCAACGCTCGAAGACGTGTTCGTGGAGATTACGCACCCGGACGAAGCATGAAATTGTTCGCGTCCAAAAAAGCGTGTCATCCCGAGCCGCGCAGACGGCGAGGGACCTCTCAGTCGCGGGAACCGCTTCCGCGAAACGCTGGGCGCTGTTCGCAAAGGACGCGCGATCTTTTGAGGAAACCGAATTTCCAACTGCGAGGTCCCTCGGCGCGCTACGCCAGCCTCGGGATGACAGGCACCACGGCATGAGAAAATTCTACACTCTCCTCTCCCGCGAAGTTCGCAGCTACTTCTACTCGCCGATCGCCTACGTCGTCCTGCTCTTCTTCCTCTTCGTCGCCGGCGCCGATTTTTATTTCCAGCTCTCGTTCATGAACGGGAAACCGGTCTCCTACTCCGTCCAGGAAGCGTTCTTCAATTCGGTCTTCTTCTGGTTCGCCTTCGTCCTGATTTTTCCGCTGATCACCATGCGGCTGTTCGCGGAGGAATTTAAGCTGGGCACTATCGAGCCGCTCATGACCGCGCCGGTCCGCGACTGGCAGGTGGTGCTCGCGAAATTTTTCGGCGCCCTCGTTTTCTACATCATCCTTTGGCTGCCGACGCTCCTATACTTCTGGGTGTTCCAGTCGGTCACCCACCAGCCGGCGGCGGCCTCGCGTGGCGCTTACTTCGGCGCTTACCTGATGCTGCTGTTGCTCGGGATGTTTTACCTCTCGATCGGCTGCCTGGCTTCGGCCCTGACAAAAAACCAGATCGTCGCGGCGGTCATTTCGTTCTGCGTCATCACCCTCCATTTTTTCTCCGGGCTGATCTCGTTCATCATGCAGGAGATCAGTTCCAGCACGCGGCAACTGCTCGGTTACTTCTCCGCCATTGAACAAATGGGAACGCTTTCCCGCGGCGAGATCGACACCCGCCCGATGGTGCTCTACCTCAGCATGACCATTGTCATGCTGACGCTGACGCTCCAGGCGTTTCAATCCCGCAAATGGAGGTTGTGACGATGGCCGAAGAAGCACCAGCGCCACAGAAGCCGCAGAAAATTCACCGCCTCACGATCGGCGTGAACCTGATCGTGCAGATCGCGCTCCTGCTTTTCCTGGCCATCGCCGCGAACTATCTGGGGTTCGAGCATTACCGGCGCTGGGACCTGACTCGCGATCAGAAATATGCGCTTTCGGATAAAACGAAGCGGTTTCTCGACACCATCAAGGGCAAGATGCGGGTGACAGTTTTCTTCGCGGCCAACAACCCGATCGGCCAGGACGTGCAATCTCTCCTGACCGAGTATCAATACGCCGCGAAAGGAAAGATCGATATCGAGAACGTCGATCCCGACCGCAATTATTCGCGGGCCAAGGCGCTGGTCGACAAATACAAAATCGTCAGCGACGAGAGCCAGGTCATCCTCGATTACGACAATCGCAACAAGACGGTGAAGGCGTCTGAGATGGCGGAGATCGACCAGGGCAATCCGATGTTCGGCGAGCAGCCGAAGATCGCGGCCTTCAAGGGCGAGCAGGCGATGACCAGCGCGATGATCGACCTGGTGGAAGGAAAAAAAAATCTGGTCGGCTACGTCCTCGGACACAAGGAGCCTCCCATCGCCGATGCGCCACCGAGCATCTCGCCTTCCATGGCGCCCGAACCGGGAGCGCGCAGCCCGCTCTCGCTCGTAAAGACCGTGATCGAGAACGAGAACATCAAGTTCCAGGAGCTGAATCTTTTCGACGTGCCCGAGATTCCGGCTGACATCAAGACGATCGCGATCGTGGGCCCGCAATACGATTTGTCGGACCGCGAGATGAAGCTGCTGCGCGCTTTCTGGGAGAAACAGGGCCGCCTTCTCGTCCTCCTCGATCCATCCGCCAGGACCCCGAAGCTCCTCGCCTTCCTGAACGAGCTCGGCGTCAAAGTGAACGACGATCGCCTGATGGCGGTGGTCAAGACCGGCATTCAGGAAATGGCGCGAGTGCGCGACGTGATCGGCCGATTCTTGCCGGAAAGTCCGATCACCAAGAAGCTCGGCGACGTGCGCGGGATTTTCGTCGGCGGAACGTCCTCGCTCATGCTCGAACAGGATCGGGTCCGCGCCGCGAACGTGAAACTGCAGCCGTTGATCCAGGCCGAGAAAGGTTATTGGGCCGAGAAAGATTACAATTCGACCGACGAAGCGAAGCTCCAGGCCGACGCCGCCGCCAACCCCAATACGCCTTTGGTTATCGGCGTTTCGATTGAGAAAGGCGGGAGCGCGGATGAACGCGTCCAGACGAATTCGGCGCGCCTGGTGGTGGTGACCAACGCGAGCTTCATCCAGGACAGCTCCATCACCCAGGACCAGCAGGCGCTCGACTTCATGTCCGGCGCCATTAACTGGCTGTTGAGCCGCGAACAATTGATCGGGATCGCGCCGAAGGTGCCGCAGACGGTGACGTTCAGCCTGGACGACAACGCGATGCGCAACCTGCGGTGGTTGATCCTGGTGTTGCTGCCGCTCATTCCCGCCGTCCTTGGAGTCGGGGTCTGGTGGTATCGCCGCGCCTGACGCGCGGCCGCATGACGAATCGATGAAGACGAAAACGACGATCCTGCTGTTAATCGTGGCCGTTGGCGTCGGGCTCTACATCAAATTTTACGAGAGCAAAGGGCCCAATTCGGAGGACGCGAAGCGCCAGGCGGGCAACGTGGTGAATCTCGAGCGCGACGCCCTCGAAGGAATCGTGATCCAGAATGGCGACGACCGAATCGAGCTCAAGAAACAGGACCAAAAATGGAGGATCGACGGCCCGTTTAAGGACCAGGCCGACCGCGGCGCGGTCGAGAACCTGATCAACGATCTCGATGCCTGGCAGAAGTTCGATTCGATCCCAGCCAGGGAGATCGAGAAGAACAAAAGCCTTTTGGACGAGTATGGGCTGAGCAAAGGCAAGCTGAAGTTGAAGCTCCTTGGCAAAAACGCGCCGCCCGAAATCACCTTCGGGAACGACGCCGCGCTCCAGGGAAAAATGTATGTCCGCGTCGGCGACGCCGGCGATGTCATCGTCGCGCCGCAGTCGGTCCGGAACGACATCGCGAAAAAGCCCGAGGATTTCCGCGACAAGAAACTAACCGACCTGACGACGGCGCAGGTCGTGCGCGCTCTCGTCAAGACGACAGCGGGCGAGATGGAGCTCGAAAAGAAAGCGGACCATTGGGAGATTGTGAAACCGCTCCGCGCCCGGGGCGACGATCAAAAGATCGGCGACATGCTCGCGCAAATAACCACGGCGCAGATCCAGCAATTCGTGGCAGAAGACCGGGGAGACCTGCGCCCGTACGGTCTCGCCGAACCGCGCGGCGCGGTGACGCTCTTCGCCGTCGACGACAAGACGGGGCAAACCCTGCAGATCGGCGGTCCGGCCGGCGCGGGAGAAAAGGAGAAGGACCAGGTCTACGTCCGGTTCACGGCGCGGAATTCTGTTTACACGCTGCCCAAGAAAATCGAGGAACTTCTCGCGCTCAAACCGGCGGATTTGCGGGACCGCCATCTCGTCCGGATCGACACGAACATTCTCGATCGGATAACGATTGATGCGCCTGGAAAAGGCAAGACCGTTCTGGCCCGGAAGGACGAAAGTTGGACGATCGCAAGCCGGAATAATCAGCCCGCGAATTCAGCGGAGGTGAACCGAATGCTGGATTTGTTGAAGGTCGAGCAGGTGACGAAGTTCGTCGAGGATGTCGCGTCGGACCTGCCGAAATACGGACTCGATAAACCGCAGCTGCAGGTGACGTTTTCGTCGTTCTCGTCCGAGAACACGCCGGAGAGCACGGCGGGCGAACATCCCTTCGCGACCATCGCCTTTGGCAAGGTAGAGGGCGACAATGTTTATGCGCGGCTCGGCGAAGAGCCGTTTATCGTCGCTGTCCGCCGCAGTTTGCTCGACAATATTTTCGGCGATCCGCTGCAATGGCAGGAGCTGGCGATCTTCCGTTTCAAGCCCGACGAAGTGCATCGGCTGACGGTGACAAACGAGCGGGAACTAGGGCTGGTTCGGAACGAGAAGAAGGAATGGACATGGGTGAAAGGCAGCGAGCCGATCAACACCGTGAATGTGCAGTCGCTGCTCAATACGTTGACGGCGTTGCGCGCCGTTCGCTGGATCGGAGCGACCACGCCCGCGCACGGCCTCGACAAGCCGCAGGTGACGATCGCGTTCACGACTTCGGCCGACGACAAGAGCGCGCACAAACTGAGCGTCGGCGCGTCGGCCGGCGAAGGCATGTGGTTCGCCCGGACCGACGAGCGCGAGGGGACTTTTGTGCTCAACAATCCGGACTTCAATGCGTTCAAGCTGCCGCTCGTGGCAACGCCGAGTCCAAGCCCGGCGGCGAGTCCATCAGCATCGCCGAGCCCTCCCCCGTCGCCGAAACCCTAGGCGCCTGTAGCCGCTTCGCTGTGCGAAGCGAAAGAGCGACGGCGCCGCCACCCTCACGCCGCCCACAGGGCGGCGGCTACAGAAGAGCGGTATAAATCGTCGCGATACCACCGGTCAACGGCTCCGCTGCCGCGCCCCTGAATCCATTTTTCTCGATCAACGCCAGCATCGCCTTGCCGCTCGGGAATTTTTCGATCGAGCCGCCGAGATAATCGTATGCGGCCTTCTGGCCGGTCACGAGCGAGGCGAGCCAGGGAAGACAACGATGCAGATAGAACCGGTATGCGGGCCGGAACGCGCCGGCCGGCAACGAAAAATCGAGGATGAGCAGATGGCCATTCGGGCGCGACACCCGCGCCATCTCGGCGAGCGCGCGGTCCCAATCCGCCATATTGCGCAAACCGAATCCGACGGTGACGACATCGAATGAATCATCGCCAAACGGAAGCTGGAGCGCATCGGCCACAACCGTGTTCGCGACGCCTTTCCGCCGGGCGACCTCGAGCATCTCCGTCGAGAAATCGGCCGCGACGATTTTCGCGGCGGGCGCACGGCGCTGAAGGGCCAGCGCGAGATCGCCGCTGCCCGCGGCGAGATCAAGAACGTCGCGCGGATTCCAACCGGCAACGATTTTCGCGGCGCGCCGCCGCCAAAGAAAATCCGCGCCGCCGCTCAGGAGATGATTCGCGAGATCGTAGCGTGGCGCGATGCCGCCGAACATCGATCGCACCGCTTCCGGGTCGCGCGAGATGTCGGTCACTCCAGGGGAGGTTCGACGTTATCTTCTTCCCGCGGGACCAGCCGGTTTTTCTCGATGATGCGCGCGCAGGTGTTCCAGCGCAGGAGCGCATCGTCATTCCCGGGCGGGCGAAGCATTTCCGCTTTTTCGAACCAACTCATCGCTTCACGAAAGCCGTCATAAGCATAATGCCGCGAGCCCGGCGTTCCCTGGGCGAGCTTCGCCTTGGCGCGGCGCTCGGCCAGGATGCCAGTGTAATAGGCGCGCTCATAATCGCCTTTCACCCGGGAAAGGAGTTCCTTCGTCTGCGTATCGCTGACGCCATAACCTTTCCCGAAGCGATCGGTCACTGCGAGCAGCAACGTAATCAGCGCAGATTGGTTTTCGGGATCGGCGTGCAGGACATCGAGACAAATGCTTTCCGCTTCGCCCGGCTCGTTGAGCAACCGGTAACGCTCGGCCTTCTCCAGCGCCGCCGGAATCGCTTCGCGGGAAAGCAATTTTAAGTCAGACATTTTCAGCGGTTCTTCTTGAGTCTCTTCCAAATCCACCCGAGCGGATCGTAGTGGTCGTCTACGACGCGTTCCTTCAACGGAATGATTCCGTTGTCGGTGATGTGAATGTCCTCCGGGCAAACCTTCGTGCAACACTTCGTGATGTTGCAGTAACCGATCCCGTGCGCCGTTCGCAGCTCCTCCAGCCGGTCCTCGGTATCGAGCGGATGCATCTCCAGCGCCGCCGTGTAAATCAGAAATCGCGGGCCGATGAATTCATCGTGCTTCCGGTGATCGCGCAGGACATGACAGACGTCCTGGCAAAGGAAGCACTCGATGCATTTCCGGAATTCCTGGACGCGATCGATGTCTTCCTGCGCCATTCGCCAGGTGCCATCGGCCACGTCCGGCCGGCGCGGCTTGAACGGCTTGATCTTTTTCTTCACGCGAAAATTCCAGGAAACATCAGTGATCAAATCCTTCGTGATCGGAAACGCCTTCATCGGCTCGATCGTGACGGGTTTGTCGAGCGGCAGATCGCTCAGGCGCGACATGCACATGAGCTTCGGCATCCCATTCACTTCCGCCGAACACGAGCCGCACTTGCCCGCCTTGCAGTTCCAGCGACAGGCGAGATCGTTCGCCTGTTTCGCCTGGATTTCGTGGACGGCGTCGAGCACGACCATGCCTTCGGAAACCTCGGTGGTGTAATCACGAAGCTCGCCGCCGTTCGCGTCGCCTCGCCAAATTCTGAACGTCGCTGTGCTCATTCGGTGCGAGCTATGACCGGCCCCCGTTGCCGTCATCCCGAGCCGCGCAGACGGCGAGGGACCCCACAACCGCTCTGCAATCACACAACCAAAAAGCCGACTGGTTCGTTCGTGTGAGCTTCGTGCTTCGCGAAGCGACGCGCGTGTAACTTTCCGCTCGACTGGGGGGTCCCTCGCCGTCTGCG
>JBEEHG010000079.1:0-36675 GCA_041167265.1 Verrucomicrobiota bacterium
ATGCCGAGGACGTTGGCGTACTCGTGCGGATCGATCACCATCGCGCCGGTGCCGTGCGGCACGACGGCGCGGGCAAATTCCGGGATCGTGACCATCGTGCTTTCGACATGGAAATGTCCGTCGATCATACTCGGCGCGAGATACGCGCCGGCGAGGTCCACGATTTCTTTCGCGTCGTAATTGCCGAAGCCAATGACGCGCCCATCGTCGACGGCCACGTCGGCATCGTGAATCTCGCCGCTGAGGACATTGACGAGCTGCGCGTTCTTGAAGAGGAGGTCTGCCGGCGCTTCACCGCGGGCGACCCTGAGTTTATGCTGGATGTGACGCATCGAATTATCCCGGCTCGGCCCTCTCCTGTACAACTGTCATCCTGAGCGCCAGCGAAGGATCTCTGATCATTTCTGTGTCGCGGGGCGCTGAGTACCGGAAACAGTCAGAGATCCTTCTCCCGCGGCTGCGGGATCAGGATGACAGGAGACGTGGCGGGTCATGACAAAACTCGATCGGCCATCGCGTGCTCCGGTGCAGCGTCGGCTGGTTTGGACGACGTGCGGCTGTGGATCGCGTTGAAGATCGCTTCGCACGTCGCAGGGGATGCGAGCGGCACCTCGCCACCGGTAGTTCCGAACGCGGCAACGGCATCGCGAATCGCTTCGCGCACGGAAAGCGCGAGCATCAGCGGCGGTTCGCCGACGGCTTTGCTTCCGTGCACGACGTTCGACTGGGTCGCGTCCGAAAGAAACGCGATGTTGAACACGGGCGTATCGCCCACTGCCGGGATCTTGTAGGTGTCAGGCGAGTGCGTGAGCAACCGGCCTTCCGAATCCCAGACCAGCTCTTCGTTCGTCAGCCACCCAGCGCCCTGGACGAAACCTCCCTCGATCTGGCCGAGCGTGACGGCCCGATTAATCGCGTCGCCGACGTCGTGCAGAATATCGACGCGCCGGACTTGACTCATCCCGGTGAGGCCATCCACTTCCACTTCGCTCACAGCCGCGCCGACAGCGAAATAATGGAACGGTTTTCCGTGGCCGGCCTCGCGGTCGTAGTAAATGTCGGGGGTCCGATAAAACCCGGTCGCGCTTAAACTCGTCCGCGCGAAGTAGGCGCGCTGCACCAGCTCGGCGAAAGGAATCTGGGTCGCTGGATTCTCCGGATCGATCACGAAATTATCGGTGAAAACAATCCGCTCCTGCGGGACGGCGTTTCTAATTTTCTCCGAAAGCATTTCAGCCGCGAACGGCAGGAGACGCGCCCGCAGGGTGTCGCACGCATTCTTGACCGCCGCGCCGTTGAGATCGGTGCCGCACGACGCCGCCGTGGCCGAAGTGTTCGGCACTTTGTCGGTCCGCGTCGCCATGACGCGGACGCGATCGGTCGTTAGGCCGAGTTCGCGGGCGGCAATGAGCGCGATGTTGGTGTAAACCCCCTGCCCCATCTCGGTGCCGCCGTGGTTCACCTGGATCGTGCCGTCCTGGTAGAGGAGAACGAGCGCGCCAGCCTGGTTCAGATGCGTGGTGGTGAATGAAATTCCGAACTTCACCGGCGTGATCGCGATCCCGCGTTTTCGCCGCGAGTGGTCGTTGTTCCACTGCCGCAGTTGGGCGCGGCGCGACGCGAAATCGCTCGACTCCGTAAGCTCGGTCCAGATCCGCTGGATCCGATTGTCCTCGATCTCCTGTCCGTAATGGGTGGTGTTCGTTTCGCCGGTGCCGCGATAGAGATTGCGTGTCCGTACGAGTTCCGGGGCGAGACCGGTCGCCCGGGCGACGCGATCGATGATCTCCTCGACGACCAGCATTCCCTGGGGACCGCCGAATCCGCGGAAGGCGGTGTTGGAGGCGAGGTTCGTCTTCGCAACCCGGCCGCTGAATTCGACGTTCGGAATGTAGTAAGCGTTATCGAGATGAAACAGCGCCCGGTCGGTGATGGCGCGGGAAAGATCGAGCGACCAGCCGCCGTTCGAAAACAAATCGATCTTCGCCGCGAGGAGCAAGCCGGTCTCATCAAAACCGACCCGGAACTTGCCGAGGAACGGGTGGCGTTTCCCGGTAATCATCATGTCCTGGTCGCGATTGAACCGGACCCGGACCTTGCGCCGCGTCTTCGTCGAGGCGAGGGCTGCGAGCGCAGCCAGCATCGCCGCCTGTGTTTCCTTGCCGCCGAACCCGCCACCCATTCTCGGACATTCCACGACCACGCTGTGCATGGGCAGGTCGAGCAAATGCGCGACGATGTGCTGCACTTCCGATGGATGCTGGGTCGACGAGCTGATGAAAACCGTTCCGTCCTCGCCGGTCTCGGCCCAGGCGGCGTTGGTCTCGAGATAGAAATGGTCCTGACCACCGAAGGAAATCTCACCTTCCAAAATCTTCGGCGCGCTGGCCAGCGACGACGAGATGTCGCCGCGCCGAATGGAATGCGGCTCGCTGTGAAAACTTTCCGCGGCGACGGCGTCTTCGATCGTGAAGATCGGCGGAAGCGATTCGTATTCGACGATGACTTGCGCGGCGGCCGCGCGGCAGAGCTCCTGGGTCTCGCCAACGACGAGCGCGACGATGTGTCCGTGGTAGAGGACCTCCTTGTCGGCCAGCAAAATTTCATCGTGCCGGACGGCGCCGACGTCGTTCAGGCCGGGGATATCTTCCGCCAGCAGGACCGCGGTGACGCCGGGCATCTGGCGCGCCGCGGCCGCATCGCGCCGGAGAATTTTCGCGTGAGCGTGTGGCGAACAAACCGGCCACACTTCGAGCATGCCTTGCGGTTGAGCGACGTCGTCGACGTAGATCGCTTCGCCGGTGACGTGTTTGTGCGCGCTTTCGTGGGGAAAAATTTGGACATGCGGAAGCATGTCCCTCCGGAGGGACGTGCTTCGGCACGTCCACGCCTCCGGCACATCGTCCGCGAAGAATTTGCGAAGGAGATTAACGATCAATTCCTGCCGGTAGGCGGCGCTTCCGCGAACGTCGGAGATCGGGGTGAACTCATTTTCGAGGATGGGAAGAACTGCTTCGCATGTCAGGTCGCTCCACCGTTTGCCAATCAAAGCTGCTTCTGTCTGCTTGGCGCGCACGGGCAGGGCCGCGACGCCGCCATAGGCCAGCCGCGCTTTGCTGATGATTCCCTTCTCATCCAGGGAAACGGCAAAACAGCCGGCGACGGTGCTGATATCCATTTCGCGGCGCTTCGAAACTTTGTAGAAATGGCGCCGCGTTTCGGTGCCGGCCTGAGGCCGCGGCAGGACGATGGATTTCAGA
This sequence comes from Verrucomicrobiota bacterium, assembly GCA_041167265.1. Taxonomy (GTDB): domain Bacteria; phylum Verrucomicrobiota; class Verrucomicrobiia; order Chthoniobacterales; family UBA10450; genus AV80. The sequence goes on from JBEEHG010000079.1 coordinate 3,261, forward strand.
ATTTCGCCCGGCTGCAACGCCGTCTTGCGATACGCGACGAAGAATTCGTCGAGCGACAAAACCCTTTCTCCCGCGGCCGACGCAATGACAACGCTCGCTCCGAGCGCGAGAAGAACCGGGGCGGAATCGCCGATTGGCGACGCGGTCACCAGGTTTCCGCCGAGGGTGGCGCGGTTGCGAATCTGGCGAGAGCCGAAGACTGAAAGCATCTCGCGGATCTCGGGGAACTCGGCGCCGAGCAGGTCGTCGAGTTTGGTGAGAGTTGTCGCGGCGCCGATCCGCCATTCGGTTTCCGTGGAACTGACCTCGTTCAATTCCGCGATCGCCTCGATCGAAATGAGCGCGGGAAACCGCTGAAAACGTTTGGTGATTTCCAGCCCGAGATCGGTCGCGCCCGCGATCAGGCGCGCCTCCGGATTTTCTGCCATGATGAAAAACAATTTCTGGAGCGAAGCCGGCCGGAAGAATGTCTCGTCGCCGAAATTGTAGCGTGTTGCTTTGAGTTTCGTTTTCGCGGTCTTGAGTTGCGCGTCGAAAGCGTCAGGCCCATTGCGTTGCGCGAACGCCTCCGCGGCGGCGTCGACGATCGGCCGGTAGCCGGTGCAGCGACAGAGATTGCCGCACAGTTGTTCGTCGAGCTGCGCCGCGGTCTTGAGATCTTTGCGGTAATAGCCTTCGAAGAGCGACATGATGAACCCGGGCGTGCAATAGCCGCATTGCGATCCGAAATTTTCGACCATCGCGCGTTGAACGGGGTGCAGCGCGTTTGCTGATTGCGTCGCTGAGGACGGCGACTGAGCGCCGTCGCTACAGCGCTTGGGATCGTGCTGAGAGCAGGCGACGCCTTCGACGGAAATGATGTCGCGACCGGCCATCAAAGGCAGCGGGACGAGGCAGCTGTTGATCGCGCGATAGCAACGTTTGCCGCGCGCGTCCCGGTCGACGATCGCGACCGAGCACGCGCCGCAATCGCCTTCCGCGCAACCTTCCTTCGATCCGGTCAGGCCGCTGTTGCGCAACCACTCGAGCAGCGTCGTGTTCGGCGAAACGGAATCGACCCGGACCGATTTGCCATTCAGTCGAAACTCGATCGCGCTCATGAGCAACGGACAACGCCTGGGACAACGCCTTTTCCGATTGTCATGTTGATCCCGCCACCGCGGGAGAAACATCTCTGAACATTTCGGGATCTCCAGCGCGCGGAAATAGTCAGTGGTCCTTCGCCGTCTGCGCGGCTCAGGATGACAGGGCTAATAGAACGGCGCGTCATGACGTCCGCCGGCCAAGGAGAATCTTCAGGAAGGAACGGGAGCGGATTTCCTCCAGGCTGAGACTCGTGGCGAGCGCTTCTTCTTCCGTGATTGCGCCGCACGCCATTCCGCGCAGGAAAAAATTGAGCAGGCCCTGGCCGGTGGCGGCGTCGTCGAACACGTCGCCGAAGAGCGACGCGAGCGCGGCTTTCTCGACGAATGTCTTGAGCCGGTTCGAGGCGCTTTCGAGTCCGCCGAGGAAGAAGTGATAGACGGCGGCGTAACGGGTCACGAATTGGGCCGGATGCAGATCCCAGCCCTGGAAGAAACCGTTGCGGAGCGAATGCATGTTGTCGTCGAACCCGAGCCGCCAGGCGCCATGGACGGCCTCGCGATTCTGGCGGAGCTGATCGTCTGTTAGCGACCGGCCTTCACTCGCTCGATTCGGACCGACGGGAAGAATGTTGGTGGCGCCGTCCGAAAGGTGAATGCCGGTGGCGGCCATGGAAACGAGCATGACCTGGCGCGCGAAATCGCACGCCGGATGTCGCATCGCCTGATACGCGGCGGTGATTCCGCATGACGCCGTGTAGTCGTAAACGCCGAAGTGGACGCTCCCGCAACGCCCTTCCGCGGCGTCGACGAGCGAGTGCAAACCGAGGCGGCCCTCGCGGTTGATAATCGCCTGCGGCGTCTCGATCATCGGCTCGATCTTCAACGTCCCCGGCTCGAGGTTGTGCTTCGCTTCGAGAATTTCGAAGAACCGGATCGCCGCCGTCATTTGTTCCGGCAATTGAATCTTCGGCACGGTGATGACGAATCCGGCCGGCAGTTTCCCCGCCGTCTCGCGGAGCAGCGAGGTCATAAAGATGTCGAGCGTGCGAATGCTGCGGGCGCGCAAATCTTCGTTCAGCGGTTTGATCCGGATCCCGATGAACGGCGGGAGCGTCCCGGCCGCGAAGCCGCGCGCGACTTCACGAGCGGCCGCAGCAGCGTGGGCATCCTCTTCTTCATCGGGGCGATTGCCGTAGCCGTCTTCAAAATCGAGCCGGAAATCTTCCACTGGTTCGCGCTGCAACTTCTCCACGATGCGCGCGTACATTTTTTCGCTGGCGTCGATACCGATGGCGCCGCCGAGCGATTCCGCGTGGGGCGCGTATTCCTCCAGCGAACGGAGGGCAACGGCTCCGAGTTTTTGGGCGGAGTCGGCCTTAAACAAATGCGCGCCGCCATAAACCGTGTGGACCGCCTGCCGGCGATTCGACTCGCCAGGGTAACGACGCATGAACGCCTTATTGGCGTCGCTTAATGCCGCGCTGATCCGGGCGATTTCGTCCGGCTCAAAAGTCGTCTCTCCCGCCATACAAATAATCCTACCTGTAGCCGCTTCGCTGTGCGAAGCGTGAATTGGCGCGCTACAAGAAACAAGCGAAAGCCGCCCACAGGGCGGCTGCTACAGAAGAAGATCTGACGGTCATGGTGGATCGGGTTTAACAAGTCGGCCGATCGGTGCTGCGCAGAATTTCCCATCGTTGAAGATCATCTGTCCTCGCAAAAACGTGCGACGGACGCGAGCGCGCAGCGTACGGCCAACGTAAGCGCTCTGCTTATGACGATAGTAAAGCGATTCGGTGCTGATGACTTCCGGTGTCGGACCGACCAGCGAAAAATCAGCGTCATTCCCAATGGCCAGCCCGCCCTTCGCTCTGATTCGAAACCGTGATGCTACATGCGCGTTCGTCAGGCGCCGAATCTCCGCAGCCGGAATATCCGCATCGATCAGCAACCGGAGGAGATGCTGGCAACCGGAAATGCCGCCCCAAACGTCGAAGAAATTTTCGCACTCCTTCAGTTCCGGCGGCGAAGGGGAATGATCCGAGCCGATCGTGGTGATGTCCGGCAGCTGTTCGCGCAACCGGCGTTGCTCGTCGCCGGAACGCAAAGGCGGCGCGCATTTCGCGACGGCGCCAAGCCGTTCCATGTCTTCGTCCATCAGGACCAAATAGTGCGGACACGTTTCGCACGTCACGTCTACTCCCCGCCTCCTCGCTTCGGCCACGAGAGCGACGCCGCTTCCGCAGCTGACATGAACGATGTGCAATCGGCATCCGGTTTCCGCGGCGATGTCGATGGCGGCCCGGATCGCTTCCAATTCCGCCGCGACCGGCCGTGAATCGAGATAATCGCGCACGTTCGTCTTCCCGGCGGCGCGCGCCGCCCCCGCCAAAGCCGCGGTCATTTCTTCGGACTCGGCGTGGACCGCGACGAGCATGTCGAGCCGGGAGGCGCGTTCCATTCCGGCGCGGAGCGTCGCCAGGTCGACGTGCTGAAAGTCTCCAATACCGCTGTTGCACATGAACGCCTTGAGACCGACCACGCCGCAATCGCGGAGCCCTTCGATCTGGTCGAGATTTCCCGGAACCAGTCCGCCCCAAAGGCCAAAGTCCACAAACGAGTTGGCCTCGGCAGGGGCACGTTTCATTTCGAACGCTTCTCGAGTCGTCGTGGGAGGATGGGCGTTGAGCGGCATCTCGAAAACCGTGGTCGTTCCTCCAGCCGCGGCCGCGCGCGAACCGCTGGCGAATCCTTCCCAATCCGTCCGGCCGGGCTCGTTGAAATGAACGTGGGCGTCGATTACGCCGGGAAAGATCGCGAGGCCGGTGGCGTCGATCTCGGTGTTCGCTGTCCCGGACAAGTTCGCGCCGAGAGCGACGATCTTCTCGTCAGTGATTCCGATGTCTTGCTCGCGAAGTCGCACGAGCAGATCGAAGTCGCTCATCGGTTTGAGGCTCCTTTAAAACAGCCTGTCATCCTGAGCGCAGCGAAGGATCTCTGATCATTTCCGCGCGCAAAGGACGGCAAATAGTCAGAGATCCTTCGCATTCGCTCAGGATGACAACTCTGGAGGTACGGCCGCAGGATTCCCCCAAACCCGCAACCGGCTCACCCCGCCATCGGGATAGATGTTGAGCCGGATGTGCGTGCAGTCATCGATCGACGAAAGTTCCTTCTCGAAAAAATGGCGGGTGTGCGGCTGCAACTTTGTCATGGGGAGGATTTCTCTCCATTCCGTCGCGGGGCCGGCGAGATCTTCGGTTGCAGCGCCGGGTTCGGTGCAGCCTTCGATCGAGCACGAGTCGGGGTAGTTCCCCTTGAAATGGTTCGTGTCGACTTCGATTTTCCGGATCGTGCCCGGCAATCCGAGTTTCAAAATGATCCAGTCGTGTCCGGGGCCGCGGCGGCGTTTCGTTTCCCAGCCGTCGCCCATGTTCTCGGAACGGCCGGGCATGATCAGGTTGTTCATCGAGCTGAAAAACATGTCGCTGCAGGCGAGTGGGACGCCGCCATTTTCGACCGCGGCAAGATCGACGATCTCGCCGGGCTTCACGCGGCTCCAATCGGACACGACGACACCGTAAACGCGGAGGCGCGCCACGCCGCCGTCCGGGATGATATTCAGCCGCACATGGGTCCAGCTTTGATCGCTCGCGATCGCGAAAAGATTCTGTGACCCGGGATTGAGCGGTGATTTCGTCAGAATGGGCGACCAGGAAATTGCTTCGATCGCGCTGGCGTCGGTTGGAAAAGCAGACGTCAGGCAGACTGCGTCGAGGGAGGCGAACGGCGGGTGGTTGCCGAGGAAATAGTTCGTATCGATGTCGACCTGTTTGATGATGCCGCGCAAGCCGAGCTTTACGACGCACCAATCGTGACCGGGCGTGCGGCGCCGTCGCGTCTCCCAGCCGTCCATCCATTTCCCGCGGTCGGTGTACTTGTCGGCAATGAAAATTCCGCGGCCGGATTTCAGGAGGTTTTCTTTTTCGGCGAAAAATTCGTCGTTGGCGAGAAGAGCGGCGCCGCCGAGGCGGGCCGCCGCCAGGTCGACGAGGCCGGCCGGTGGCGCCGCCGTTGGATCACTTGCAGTCATGCGTTGGCGGCGGAAATCCCAAATCCCAAGCTCCAAATGCCAGGTAAATCCCAATTATTAAATTCCCAACTGGGCGCAGTGTGCGGTGTCCCTTTTTGCTCTTTGGTTATTTGAGGTTTGGAGATTACTTGGGATTTGGGCATTGGGATTTGGGATTTCCGCGTGAGCGTCTCAGCTTCCGCGATAGGTACTGTAGGACCAGGGCGAAACGAGGAGCGGCACGTGATATTTCGCGGCCGCATCGGAGATCACGAAACGAACCGGGACCCGGTCGAGGAAACGGCGTTCCCCGAAATAGTCGCCGACGAAAAAAATGAGCTCGTAGGTTCCAGTCCGCATCTGGTCACCGGCCAGCAACGGTTCATCGACGCGACCGTCCGAATTCGTTTGCACGCTCTTGAGCATCGTCGATTGATCGACGGACCAGACTTCGATCGTCATTCCGGCAGCGGGAAGGCCTCGCATGGTATCGAGGACGTGGGTGGTGAGCGACGGGCTATTCATTGTCATGTTGATCCCGCAGTCGCGGGAGAAACATCGCTGACTATTGCTGCGCGCTGAGGGTCGGAAATAGTCAGAGATCCTTCTCCCGCGGCCGCGGGATCAGGATGACAATTCTTGAAGAGGGGCTGGTCACTCATCAACGAGGTCTTTCAAACGCAGTTCGGCGATCTTCGAGATTTCCTCCAGGGCGGTTTCCATTTCCTGTTCGCGCGCATTTCGCAGACGGACCGGAAACGCCTGCGCGATCGCCTCCTTCTTATTCAATCGCGCGCAAATGACGAAGGGAAATCCGAAGCGCTCCCGATATTGCCGGTTGAATTCGCGAAACTGTTTCGCTTCCCCGGCGGTGGCATCCTGGAGGCCGGCGCTTGCCTGTTCCGCCCCGGACGCTGCCGTCACGTCCCCGTCGCCGATCAAATCGGGATGGGCGCGGATAAGGGAGAGCTTCTCGTGATCGCTCGCTTTCGCGACGGTCGCCACGAGCGCGGCGTGCAAAGCTTCGCGCGATTGAAACGGCCGCTGGCCTTCGGTGCGCGCGGCCACCCAGGGGGAATGCTCGAAAACCGGCCCGACCGCGCGAACGAATTCCACGCGGTCCATCGCGTTTAACTCTGCGAGCTTTGGCATCGCCTTGTGGGAGTAAATGAATTAGGCGTAAGGCGCAATGGCGAAGCTGACCGCTCATGGTTACGGCAAAGCACGCGTCCGGGTCCTGAAGATCTTGCGGGACGGCCCGGTCCACACCCTGAAGGACCTCGAGGTCGCGGCGCGCCTGCAAGGCGATTTCGAATCCTCCTACACGAGCGGCCACAACACGAAGGTGGTGCCGACGGACACGATCAAGAACACGATCAACATTTTCGCCCGCCAACATTTGGCGGAGGAAATCGAACGCTTCGGGCTGATCCTGGCCGAACATTTCCTGACGCGTTACGAGCAAGTGCGCGTGGCCGAGATCGAAATTTCGGAGCGGCCCTGGGAACGGCTGGCGATCGATGGTCGATCCCATCCGCACTCGTTCAAGGCGGGAAGCGAAGCCAGAATGTTTAGCCGGGTGACGTCCGACCGAACGAAGAAAACGATCCGCTCCGGAATCCGCGATCTCGTGATCCTGAAATCGACGGGCTCGGGCTTCGAGAATTATCCGAAGGACGAGTTCACGACCCTGCCAGAGACCGCCGACCGCATTTTGGCGACGTCATTCAGCGCGACGTGGACCTTTAAAGATCAACCCGAGGATTTCGGCAGCGCGAACGACGCGATCCTCTCCGCGATGCTGAAAGTGTTCGCGAACAACTACAGTCCCTCCGCGCAGACGACCCTGTTCCAGATGGGCGAAGCCGCGCTGGCTGCGTGCGCAGAAATTTCCGAGCTCGACCTCGCCATGCCGAACAAGCATTGCCTCCTCATTAATCTGGCGCCGTTTGGCCTCGAGAATAAGAACGAGGTGTTTGTTCCAACGGACGAACCGCACGGCGACATCAGAGCGACGGTGACGCGCGATGGGTGAGCGTTTCGCGGTCGTGACAGTCGCAGCCACGACCGGCTCCGTGCCGCGCGCGGCCGGCTCGAAGATGTTCGTTTACGCCGACGGACGCAGCAGCGGAACCATCGGCGGCGGCAAGATGGAGGCGCTCGTGATCGCGGAAGCGCGGGAGGCGATCGAAACTAAAAAGCCGCTGCTGAAAACCTATCCGCTCCGCGAAGGCGAAACAGATTCGTTCGGCGCAATTTGCGGCGGGGAAGTGACTGTTTTCATCGAGCCGCAAACCACGGGCGAATCATTGTTTCTCATCGGGGCGGGCCATTGCGCGCGCGCCATTGCCAGGCTCGCGGCCGAGTGCGGGCTTTCCGTGACGATGATCGACGATCGCGGCGAACTGCTCGTCGATCTACCGCCCGCGGTCGCCGGAATCTCGGAATTGTCACCGCGCGATTTCATCGCGTCGCATTCCTGGCAGAGCGACGAGGCGCTGGTCCTGGTGAGCCGCAACCACGAGATCGATGGCGAGGCGTTGGCCGCGGCCGTCGAACAAAACGGCGCCGGTTACATCGGGATGATCGGGAGCCGGCGAAAAGTTCTGCAGGTCTTCGATCGTCTCCGGGCCCGCGGCGTTTCCGACGAGAAATTGGCGCGGGTCTATGCGCCGCTCGGGCTCGACATCGGCGCCGATTCGCCGGCGGAGATCGCGGTGAGTTGCGTCGCGGAGATCCTGTCGGTCTTGCGCGGACGAACGGCGAAACACCTGCGGCGGCAGTAGCATCGCGCGAAAAATGTCGTAGCAGTTCGGTATGCGACTACGACTGGCGGTATTGGGGCTTCTCAGCGCGCTCGCGCTGCGGGGCGCGGCGGCGGGCGATGTTTACAAATTCCTGAACGAAATTCCGATCGGCGGCGAAGGCGGCTGGGATATCCTGACCGTGGATTCGGCAGCCGGACGACTGTACCTGTCGCACTCCACGAAGATCGTGGTGGTCGACCTGGAGAAGAAGAGCATCGCCGGTGAGATCACCGATACTCCCGGCGTCCATGGATTGATCCCCGTCCCTGAAGTGGAGCGTGGATTCTCGACGAACGGGAAGGAAAACAAAGCCAGCGTCGTCGATCTAAAAACGCTGAAGACCATTTCGAAGATCGACACCGGCGCGAACCCGGACGCGTTCGCTTACGATGCCAAACGCGGTGAGGTTTACATTTTCAATCACAGTGGAAACTCGGCGACGGTGATCGACGCGAAGAACGCAAAGGCGGTCGCGACTATCCAACTAGGGGGCGCTCCGGAGTTCGGGGTGAGCGACGACGCAGCCGGGCGGGTTTACGTGAACCTCGAGGACAAAAACGAGGTGGCGGTGATCGACGCGGCGAAGCACGAAGTCGTGGCGCGCTGGCCGCTGGCGCCGGGCACGGAACCGACCGGGATCGCGCTCGACGCCGCGCATCATCGATTGTTCGCGACCTGCCACAACAAGATGATGGAGATGGTCGACACGACGAGCGGCAAGGTCGTGGCCAGCGTGCCGATCGGCGCGGGCGTGGATGGCTGCGCGTTCGACGATGCGACGCAGCTCGCATTCGCGTCGTGTGGCGAAGGAACGACCACGATTGCGAAAGAAGAAGGCCCCGACAAACTGACGACCGTCCAGACTTTGAAGACCGAGCGGAGCGCCCGGACGATGGCGATCGATCCGAAAACGCACCGCATTTATTTGCCTTCGGCGCAATTCGAGCCGGCAGCGACGCCGTCACCCGGAGCGTCCCCCACCCGGCCGAAGATGATTCCTAACACAATGAAGCTTTTGGTTTACGGGCCAGAGTGAACGGGCGCGTCCATGCGCCATCGGTTGTTTTTGCGTGTAGGTTGAGGCCATGAAAACAATCAGCCTCATTTCCATCGCGGCAGTAATTGTCGCCACCTCGTCGGCAGTTTCCATCCGCGCGGCTTCGAAAGAAACGCAGGCGCAGTTGCGGGCCGAAGCGAAGGTAACCGAGTCCGCCGCCCAAAAAACCGCGCTCACCAAACTTCCCAACGGTACGATCAAGTCGAGCGAGTTGGAGAGGGAACACGGCAAACTGGTTTGGTCATTCGATATCTCGACGCCGCAGTCGAAGAACATCACCGAAGTGCAGGTAGACGCGAAGACCGGGAAGATCGCGGCGGTCGAGATAGAGACGCCGAAAGATCAGGCCAGGGAAAAGGCGGCCGACAAAAAAGGGAACAAGTAATTTTCCGAGATCGGAAAAGCGCGGCGCCGTGAAATGTAAATCGTTTTTCGTCGCGCTTGCCCTGTGCGCGCTCGCCACGCGCGAGGGAAAAGCACAAGGCGGTCCGCCCATGATCACTGACGATCCGGGGACGCCGGGCAACGGGAAGTTCGAGATCAATCTTGCGATCGCGTTCGAGCATCGTCCCGGCGAGACGGCGTTCGACGCGCCGGCCATCGACATCAATTACGGCGTGGGCGACCGCATCCAGCTGACTCTCCAGGGCGGACCCGTTTTACTGAAACGAAGCGATCGCGGAGCGATTGGCGGACTGGGCGGAACGGAAGCGGCGGTGAAGTGGCGCTTCATCGACGACCAGCAAACCGGCATCACGATGTCGATGTTTCCGCGCGTGCTTTTTAACATCTCGCAGTCGTCGGTGCGCCGGGGCCTGGCCGAAGACGGGACGCGTTTCCAGATTCCGTTCCAGTTTTCGAAGGCGTTTCGCGGATTCGATCTGGATCTCGAATGGGGGCCGCTGGTCGGGACGGTGGGACCCGCGCAATGGCTCTATGGCGTGGTCGTGGGTGTGGATATTAGCAAGACCGGCGCGCTGATGGTGGAGTTGCACGGGACAAGCCGAACGAATTTTGCGGATGACGAGCTGGCGGTGAACTTCGGCATTCGCCAAAAGTTGAACGACCATTGCATCTTCATCGGGTCGTTAGGCCATGAGCTGCGTTCATCGCAAGCTCGGGCGCTGATCGGTTACGCGGGAGTCCAGCTCCTCTTCTGAGATCAGTGCGCTCTCGAGGCTGGCTTCTGCGGGAAAATCAAGATCAGGGCGACGATCACGACGAGGAGCGCGAGTGAGGCGGTGTAACGGCTCAGGGCGAGGCCGCCTTGCGCATGGGGCTTATCGAGAAAATCTCCGACGACCGCTCCGAGCGGGCGAGTCAGAATAAATGCGGTCCAAAACAAAACGGCGCGGGAAAGGCTCGTGAAGTAGTAGAGAAGGGCGGTGACCAAAAGTAACCCGCCGAAAATTGCGGCGGCGCCGAGATATCCCATGTCGTTGGTGTCGGCGACCCAATCGCCCAGGGCAGTCCCGAGCGTTTGGGAGAACATGATCGTGACCCAATAAAACATTTCGATCTTCGGCGTGTTCACGGTCTCGATGGAGATGCTTCCGGTCGACCAGCGCCAAACCAGAAGCGACGCGATTACCAGGATCAGCAAGATCGTCGAACCGCCGGTGTAACCGATGCCGAGCGATCGGGTGCAATAATCCGCGAGCGTCGTGCCCACCGTCGTCGTCGCGACGATCGTGAGCCAGTAGAGGAACGGGTGAAATTTCCTCGCCCGGATTTGAACGAGGACTGCGGCGATGAAAATGACGCCGAAGATTGCGGTTCCAATAAGATAGCCGGTGCCCTTCGCTTCGTCGGTGGTTTCGCCCAGCCACGACATGGTCACGGCGTCGCCGCCAGTCTCGCCCAGGGTGGTCGCGAGAATTTTGATGATCCAGAAGCCGAGCGTGATCTGCGGGACCTTGGCGACGAGGTCTGATGTTCGGTCGTTCATTCCGATGCAATAAGACCGCGATCAACGATCGCGGCTACAACTATTCAACCGGCAGCCAGGCGTGTTCTTCCCACCATCCGGCGAGCGCTTCGTTGCTGCCGCGGAAAATATTGCGCTCGGCCCGCGGGATGTTGGCGACCCGGATCGGGTAGGAAGAACGCGGACGCAGGTCGCATTTGCCGTCGCCGGTGTATTGCCACAGGCGCCAATTACTCCAGGGCGAGCTGGCCGTCGGCTGATAATGGTAGTTCGCGATCCAAAGCCAGCAGTTGCCGAGGCTCGCTTTGTCAGCGCGGCTGACCCCGGGAGCGTTGAGGACAGCACGAAGACGATTTTCACTTCCATAGACGCCCGGATATTTTCCGGTGCGCTGTTTGATGCGCTCGACAAAACGCGCCGCCTGGTCCGCGCGCATCGTGCCGCCGGGATAGTGGCCGTTCTTTTCGAAATCGAGCACGAGGAGGACGCCGCTCGGCTGAACGGAAGGGCCGCGCCAGTTCGACGCGACGACATTCAGAAAATGCTCGGCCTGTTTTATCGGATCGGTGGCGTCGCCGAAATGATACGCACCCCACAACAGACCGGCCCGCGTCGCCGCCGTTTGGCGGGTTCCATAATAGGAGTCGCGGTCAAAGCGCGGATAGGTCGCTTCGTGAATCACGCCGACGATGCCTTCCCGCTTCATCCCTTCGAAATCGACTCGCATCAAATCATAGTGCGACAAATTGACGACGCTGTTACCGCCGAACGCGGAAGCGGCCAGCGCGAGAGGCGCGATCAAAAACCGGACCACGAAAACTTTCATCGCGGACGATAACTGGAGGGAGCGCAGGCACAAACGGAAACGGCCTGGCCGCCCGGAATCGTTACTGAATTTGTCTTGCCGGCGAACGCCAGTATGCGCAGCCGGCGTCGCGAAATTGGCAGACGCGCCAGACTTACGATTCCCAAATCGTCGATTTGAAAGCGTCACTTTCGGTTTCAAAGCAACTCTGGAATCAGCGAAGATGCGCTGGGCGGCAGTTCCCGAGCCTAGGCTGGAACGAGATGCCCAATTGGTTCCTCCTTCAAACTGAGCGCCCGGCGCAATTTCTCGAGGGCGGAATTCTCCAGTTGCCGGATCCGTTCGCGCGAGACGCCCAGGGTTTCGCCAATCTGCTGGAGGGTTTTCCGCTCGCTCCCTCCGAAGCCGAAACGCTCGGCAATGATCTTCTTCTCGCGACCGTTGAGTTCCCCGAGCAAACCGTCGACCTTGCTGCGCAGATCTTTGTCCCGCAGAAGTTCAAATGGAGTTTGCGCTTCTTCGTCTGCGATGCTTTCGCCGAACTGCGTTAAGCCATCGTCGCTGATGGGCGCGTCGAGAGAAGCCGGTCGAATTCCTATGCTTCGTAATTCCGCGATCTTTTCCGCGCTCAAGCCGATCTCCGCACTGAGCTCGTCATCGGTTGGTTCGCGTCCCAGTTCTTCACTCATCCGCAATGCCACCCGGCGCATCCTCGACATCTTCTCACCCAGATGAACGGGCAGCCGAACCAGCTTCCCCTGATTGGACAGGGCGCGCTTGATGGATTGCCGGATCCACCAGACCGCGTAGGTGCTGAGCTTCGCGCCTTTGGTTTCGTCGAATCTTTCGACCGCTTTCACGAGGCCGATGTTTCCCTCGGAAATGAGATCGAGGAGCGGCAGCCCGAAATCGACATAGTCGTGCGCGACCGTTACGACGAGACGCAAGTTCGCGCTGATCATGAGGTCCCGCGCCCGCTTGTCGCCGTTCCTGATTTTCCGGGCCAGCTCGATCTCCTGTCGCGGCGAGAGGAGGGGCGTTTGGCTGATCTCGCGCAGATAGGCGCTGATCGCGGTGTTGTTCTTGTCGGTGGTCATATGGCTTTGCTCCTGTGTGCTAGAAGGGAACGCTGACGAAAATGATCCCGTTCACTTTTCCGGGAACGTCGGGGTCGATCGAGATGCTCTCGTTTGCCGTGCCGTATTTCGCCGGCGCGGACGGATTGAGCATTTGCAGCGCGTTTCCGCCGCGAACGGCGCGGGGAATCACGCCCGACACCTCACGCGTGGCGAGCGTCGCGGGCCGGCGAGTTTGGCGCGCATGCTGGCGCGACTCGAAAGACCTGGGAGCGCTCCATGCCGGTTGAGCGACCGCTAGAAATCCACTGATCAGGCAAACGATCACGGTCTTTGTTTTCATGCCTAACGATCGCCTCCTGGGCTGAAGCGGCGAACGCGCGATTGGAGGATTTTGCGTTCCTCCTTAAGACCGGAGGGTTGCTCCCTCCTTTGAGGTAGCGATTTAACTGGCGGCCGGTTGCGGTGATTGCCAACCCAGCGCTGGAAGATTTTTCTCGCGGCGGCGTAAGGCGCGGCGTTGGCGCAGTCGATCGAGCGCAAGGTAGATGACTGGGGTTGTGTAAAGCGTAAGCAGTTGCGAGACGATGAGGCCGCCGACAATTGTGATCCCGAGCGGCCGCCGCAGCTCGGCACCCATGCCGGTCGATGTGATCAGCGGCAATGCCCCGAAGAGCGCCGCCATGGTCGTCATCATAATAGGTCGGAAGCGAAGCAGGCAGGCTTGGTAAATGGCTTCACGCGGCGGCATGCCTCCGCTTCGCTCGGCTTCGAGCGCAAAGTCCACCATCAGGATCGCGTTCTTTTTTACGATGCCAATAAGCAGGAGGATGCCGATTATCCCAATCACGCTTAGCTCGGTGTGAAACAACATCAGGGCCAGGACTGCTCCTACACCCGCCGACGGCAGCGTGGACAAAATCGTGATCGGATGGATCAGGCTCTCGTAAAGAATGCCGAGCACAAGGTAGACTGCGACAAGCGCAGCCAGGATGAGGAACGGCTCGCTGGCTAACGATGCCTGGAATGCCTGCGCGGTCCCGGTGAAGGTTCCATGCACCGTGCCCGGCATCCCGATTCGTCGCTGCATTTGCTCAATCGCGGTGACGGCGTCGCTCAACGCCATTCCTCCAGCGAGGTTGAACGAAATGGTCACGGCGGGAAATTGACCCTGGTGATTGACGGCGATAGGGGCCGTGGTCGGTTGGTAACTCGCAACCGCGCTCAACGGCACAACGCCCGGCGAAGGTGTAGGAGTCGGTTGCGAGCCGCCACCAGTAACCGGCGTCGCGACTGGGGCGACCGACGTGGCGACTGCACTGGACGGCGCCGGAGTTGGACTCGCGGTAGAGACAAGTGGAATTGGCGTGCTCGACAGGGTTGCGACGATCGTCGGCAGCGGCGGAGCGGTGCTTGACGATGCAACGGAAGGCGTGGCCGGAATGGCCGGCGTTGGCATAGGCGCCGGCGTGACTTGAGAGCTAGAAAACGGATAGACCGGCGTTGGGGCCGCGATCGGTCCGTCGCTCGCCTGAGGGCTGGTAACTATCGGTACCGGGAGAGGTGTCGAGACAGCTCCGGCCTGCGCCGCGGAAACGGTGTCGGACGCGACGCTACCAGCGATCGGCGCCGGACTCGGCGCTGCGACGCTGGGCGGATTTTGCCGCAGGTAGATCGTGTCCAATCCCGCCGGGCTTTGCCAGAACAGCGGATCTACCTCCATCACGACGTGGTATTGGTTGAGCGAGGTAAACATGGTTGATACCTGGCGCTGGCCAAAGGCGTCGTAGAGCGTCTCGTCGATTAGTTGCGCTGAGAGACCTAACCGTGCTGCTGTCTGGCGGTCGTAGGTGAGTGAGGCTTGCAACCCGGCATTTTGTTGATCGCTGTTTACGTCCGTGAAGCCGGGCAGCTTCCGCATTTCTGCCAGCACGGTCGGGCCCCACTTCACGAGGTCTGGCAGGTTTTCGCTCTGGATCGTGTATTGATACTGCGCGTTGCTCTGCCGGCCGCCGATGCGCAGATCCTGCCCGGCTTGCAGGAACGTCATTGCCCCAGGAATGCCGCTGAGCCTGGGTCGCAGCCGATTGATCACGTCGCTCGCGCTGATCTTTCGTTCAGCAAGCGGCTTGAGCGCGGTGTAAACAAAACCGCTGTTAGTGGCGCCGTTGCCGCCTACAAAGCTAACGACAGCTGCGACCGCCGGATCCTTCCTGACCGTGTCGTTGATCCGCACGGCCGCGCCTTGCATTGCTTGAAAGGATGCGTCCTGCGAGCCTTGCATCCCGCCGAACACCGTTCCGTTGTCCTGCTGCGGAAAAAATCCCTTGGGCACGACCATGAACAGGAAGCCAGTCGCGGCGATCGTCGCCAGCAACACGCCTAGAGTGATTGCCGGATGCCGTAGCACGACCTGAAGGCTTGTTGTGTAGCCCTCCAAAATCCAGGTGAAGAACCTTTCGGTGAACCGGGAGATCGGACCGGGCGTCTTCGCTCGCGGTTTGTGCCGCAGTAACAGCGCGCACATCATTGGCGTGGTCGTCAGCGAAATAACTAGCGACACCAGAATGGCAGTCGAAAGCGTCACGGCGAACTCACGGAAGAGGCGGCCGACAATTCCACCCATGAGCAGAATCGGCGTAAACACCGCGACGAGCGACACACTGATCGAAAGGACCGTGAACCCGACTTCGCGCGCGCCTTGCAGCGCCGCCTGCATCGGCCGGATCCCCTGTTCAAGGTGGCGCGTGACGTTCTCGATGACAACGATCGCGTCATCCACCACGAAGCCAGTCGAGATGGTCAACGCCATCAAGGAAAGGTTATCGAGACTGTAACCGAGCAGATACATCACGCCGAAGGTGCCGATGAGTGAAGTCGGGACGACCACGGCGGGAATGAGCGTCGCGCGTCCGTTCCGGAGAAAGATAAACACGACCAGGATAACCAGCAGAACGGCGATAACCAGCGTGCGCTCCACCTCGTGCACGGAGGCTCGAATCGTCTGAGTGCGATCGAGCACGATATCCATCTTGATCGCAGCAGGGATGGAAGCTTTGAGCGAAGGCAGCGCGGCGTTCACGTGGTCGACCGTTTGAATGATGTTAGCGCCCGGCTGGCGAAAGACGATCAGCGGAATGGCAGGCTTGCCGTTGAGGTAACCGGCAGCGCGGATGTTCTCCACCGAGTCGCGCACGCTCGCGATGTCTCCCAACCTCACCGGCGCGCCGTTGCGATAGGCCACAATCAGCGGTTCGTAGTCCTTCGCTTTAAGTAACTGGTCGTTCGCCAGGATGTCGGCCGTGGTGTTGCCGTCGGAGAGTTGTCCTTTGGGGATGTTCGCGTTTTGCTGGCTCAACATCGCGCGCACGTCTTCCAGGGTTAGTCCGGTATTGTTCAGTTGGGTTGGATTTATCTCGACCCGCACCGCAGGCAAGGCGCCCCCTCCCACGTTGACCTGACCAACGCCTTCAATTTGCAGGAGCCGCTGTTGCATAATCGTCGAAGCCGCATCGTAAAGCTGTCCGCGGCTGTAGATATCGGAGGTGAGCGCGATGATCATGATCGGCGCGTCCGCAGGATTGACTTTCCGATAGCTCGGGTTTTGCGGCAGGTTCGAGGGAAGATTTGCACGCGCCGCGTTGATCGCCGCCTGCACATCGCGCGCTGCGCCATCGATGTTCCGATCCAGGTCGAATTGGAGCGTAATGCTTGTTGAACCGAGAGAGCTCGACGAAGTCATCTCGCTCAGCGCCGCAATATGCGCGAGCTGCCGTTCCAGCGGCGCCGCCACCGCGCTCGCCATGATATCCGGACTCGCACCCGGCAAGTTCGCCGAGACGTTGATCGTCGGGAAATCAACCTGTGGCAAAGGCGCGGTCGGTAGTTGCAGAAAAGCAACGACTCCTGCCAGAGCTATCGCCGCGGTGAGCAGGGTCGTGGCTATCGGCCGGCGAATGAAGGGAGCAGAAATACCTGCCCCGCCGTCGGTCCGAGCCGGACTGGCACTTGGCGAAGGCGGGCCTGCCGCGCCGTAGCTCTGCGAAGGCGGGTTCATGCTGGCTCCGGCACGGCGCCGCCGTCCGTCCTTTCTTCCGCCGCGCGCGAGCGGGAAAATTTTGCCGCCAGGCGATCGAAGAAGAGGTAGATCACCGGCGTGGTATAGAGCGTCAGGACCTGGCTCAGCAGCAATCCGCCGACGATGGTGATGCCGAGCGGGCGCCGCAGTTCAGCTCCAACACCGTTGCCCAACGCGAGGGGTAATCCGCCGAAAAGCGCCGCGAAGGTGGTCATCATAATCGGCCGGAAACGCAACAGGCACGCCTGGTAGATCGCGTCGAGCGGCTTCTTGTGTTCGTGACGCTCCGCTTCGAGCGCGAAGTCGATCATCATGATCGCGTTCTTTTTCACTATGCCAATCAGCAGAATGATTCCAATCAACGCCACCACACCCAGCTCGCTGTGGCAAACCATCAGCGCGAGAATTGCACCCACGCCCGCGGACGGCAGCGTGGACAGAATTGTAATCGGGTGAATGTAGCTCTCGTAGAGCACCCCGAGCACGATGTAGACGGTGACGATTGCGGCCAGGATCAGCCATACTTCGTTCTTTAACGATGACTGGAACGATGCGGCCGTTCCTTGAAAAGACGCCTGAACACTCAGCGGCATTTCCAGTTCCTTCTGCGCCTGTTCGACTGCCGCCGTCGTTTGACCGAGCGCCGTTCCGGGAGCCAGATTGAAGGAAATTGTGACTGATGGAAACTGGCCCTGACGATTGACGACAAGCGGCGCTGTGCCGGACTCGAAATGGGTGAATGCACTGAGGGGCACCGGTTCACCGCTGCTAGACTGGACGTAGATAGTGTTCAGCTTCGCCGGATCCGTTTGTAACTCCGGCAACGTTTCCAGGATGAGGTGGTATTGGTTCAGCTGCGTGAACAGCGTTGTGACCTGGCGCTGGCCGAACGCGTCATAGAGGACGTTGTCGATGGCCTGTGGCGTAATGCCCAGACGCGAGGCGGTGACTCGATCGATCACCAGCTTCGCCTGCGCCCCGAGAGTTTGTTGATCGGTAGCGACATCCGTGAGTTGCGGCAACGTCCGTAGCTTATCGACGAGCTTCTGTGTCCAGGTGTTTAACTCATCTGCATTTGCATCCTCGAGCGTGTATTGGAACTGGGTTCGGCTCGCGCGGTCTTCCACGGTCAGGTCCTGGACCGGCTGCATGTAAAGGGTTATGCCTTCCACCTTCTCCAGCTCCGGCTCCAGGCGGCGGATGATATCGGAAGCGTTGATCTTCCTGTCCTGCAGCGGCTTTAGGTTAATCAGCATGCGGCCGCTGTTCAGCGTGGTGTTCGTTCCGTCGATGCCGATGAAGGACGATAAACTTTCGACCGCAGGATCCTTCAAAACGGCGTCCGCCAGGGCTTGTTGCTTTTCAGTCATGGCGCTGAAGGAGATGGTTTGCGGCGCCTGAGAGATCGCCTGGATTACTCCAGTATCCTGCACCGGGAACAGACCTTTGGGCACGATAACGTAGAGAAGGATCGTGAGCACCAGCGTGCCTACCGCGACGAGAAGCGTCGTCTTCTGCCGCTTCAACACCCATTGCAAGGTGCGCCCATAAAAAGCAACGGAGCGATCGAACACGCGCTCCGACGCGAGGTAGAAGCGTCCCCTTTTCTCTTCGGACTGCCGCTTGAGCAACCGGGAGCACATCATCGGAGTGAGCGTGAGCGAGATCACCGCCGAGAGCAGGATGGTCACGCTGAGTGTGACCGCGAACTCGCGGAACAAGCGGCCAACGATGTCGCCCATGAAGAGCAAAGGAATCAGCACGGCGATCAATGACACCGTCAGCGAGATAATCGTGAAGCCGATCTGCCTTGCTCCTTTGAGCGCGGCGTTCATCGGCGTCTCACCTTCTTCGAGATAACGAAAGATGTTCTCGATCATCACGATGGCGTCATCGACCACGAACCCGGTCGAGATGGTCAGAGCCATCAGCGTGAGATTGTTCAGGCTGAACCCGAGCAGGTACATCACGCCCAGCGTCCCGACGAGGGAGAGCGGGACGGCGACGCTTGGAATGATCGTCGCACGAAGGTTTCGCAGGAACAAAAAGATGGCCATCACGACCAGCGCGATCGTGAGCATGAGCGAAAATTCCACGTCGCCGACGGACGCACGGATCGTCGTGGTGCGGTCGGTCAAGACCGACACGTCGATGCCAGCCGGCAAGTTGGCCTTAAGCTGAGGCAGAAGTTCTTTGATGCGATCGACGACCTGGATCGTATTCGCGCCTGGTTGCCGGCGAATGTTTACGATGATGGCCGGCGTCTTGTTCGTCCACGCCGCCAGCTTCGTGTTTTCCACGTCGTCGACGACTCGGGCGACATCCGACAACATGACAGGCGCACCGTTGCTGTAAGCGACAACTAACGACCTATAATCATTGCTCGTTAGAAGTTGGTCGTTCGCGTTAATCTGGTAAGCCTGGCGGGGGCCATCGAAGCTGCCTTTTGCCTGGTTGATACTTGCCTGGGTTAACGTCGTGCGAAGATCGTCGAGATTGATGCCATAAGAGGAGAGCGCCGTCGGATTCGCTTGCACGCGCACCGCTGGCTTGTGCCCGCCGCTGATGCTGACTAGCCCGACACCAGAGAGCTGCGAGATTTTTTGCGCCAGCCGGGTATCGACCAGGTCTTCGACCCGCGCGAGGGGAAAGGTTTTTGACGTGACGGCCAGCGTCATCACTGGCGCATCAGCGGGATTCGATTTGCTGTAGATCGGCGGCGCCGGCAGGCCAGTGGGCAGGTAGGTCTGGGCGGCGTTGATCCCGGCCTGCACTTCCTGTTCGGCTACGTCGATGTTCAAGTTGAGCGCGAACTGCAGGGTGATGATCGAGCTGCCATCTGAGCTGATGGACGTCATTTGATTCAATCCCGGCATCTGGCCGAACTGTCGCTCGAGCGGCGCAGTAATGGCGGAAGCGGCCACGTCAGGACTAGCTCCAGGGTAAGAAGTGACGACCTGAATCGTCGGGTAATCCACCTCAGGCAGAGCGGAAATGCCAAGCTGCCGGTAGGCGATTACGCCCGATAACAAGAGGGCGGCCATCAGTAACGAGGTCGCCACCGGCCGCAAAATGAATGGGCGGGACGGGTTCACGTTACTCGGCTACTTTGGGGCGTTGCTCGGCGGAGGGACTTGTCGGAGGGCGATCTTCGCACCGTCCGTTAGGCGGTTGAAACTGTCCGCAGCGACGACTGCCCCGGGGTCGAGTCCCTGCACCTCGGACACATTGCTGTCCGTGGTTCCGACGGTGATAGTTTTCACGGCGACGGTCTGATTGGGCTGCACCAGGTAGACAAACGCGCCGCTGTCATTTCGCTGGAGGGCACTGTTAGGCAGAAGCGTGACGGCTTTGTGCGTATCGACCAGCAGCCGGACGTTCACGAACTGGTTCGGAAAGAGGGAGCCATCATCGTTCAGGAAGGTAGCCCTCAGTTTGAGCGTCCCCGTTGTCGTGTCGATTTGGCTGTTGACGGCTTCGACCTTTCCGGTGGCGAGCTTCTTTTGGTCCGCCCGATCATAGGCGTCCACCTCCAACTGTCGCCCGCCGCCGATGGCGTGCATGATTTCCGAAACAGAATCCTCCGCCACGTTGAACTCGACACTGATTGGCTGGAGCTGCGTGATGACGACAAGCGGAGTAGTTGCGTTCGCCGCTATGTTATTGCCGACGTCCACCAGGCGCAGACCTACGCGGCCATCGATCGGTGAAGTGATATGGCAGTAGGCGAGATTTACCTTCGCCTGGTCCAGGTTGCCCTGGTCGAGTTTTATTGCTCCCTCGAAAAGCCCGTTATTTGCCGTTTGCGTATCGAACTCCTGTTTCGAAATCACGCCCTTCTGCAACAAGTCGGTATCTCGTTCCAGATTCACTTTCGCGAGTTGAAGCTGCGCCTGATCGCGCGCTAATTGCCCTTCAGCCTGAGTTACCGCCGCCTGGTAAGGAGCTGGATCGATGTCGACCAACGGATCGCCCACGTGAACAATCTGCCCTTCCTGGTATTGGACGTCCGCGATTTGCCCGGTAACGCGCGCTGTAAGGGAAACAGTCTTAAGCGGCGTGACGGTGCCGAGCGCCTTAACGTACACACCAATGTCCCCGCTCGTCGCCGTTGCTGTACTGATGGGCAATGCCGGGGGGCCGCCCCCCCGCGTCGGCTGCTTCGTCCCGGATCCAACGTAAAGATACACCGTAACTGCGCCCGCTATCAGAATACCCAGGATCACGAACAGCCGCCGGCGGTGACCGCGCTTCGGCACCGCAGTCTTAAATAAATGCCCACCAACACCCGCGCGTTCGACACCCAGGATTGACTCCATCAAGGTTTGGTTGGTTTCTCCGTTGGAAGAGTTGTTCATATCCCTGCGTCCCTGCTTCGGAATGCATTGGCAGAAGTGCCGCGAGTTGGTTCGCGAGACTCGCGGCGCTTAATTCAGCTAGCTCAGGCCCAGGGCGTGGACCGTCGCCGCGTCGACGACTGAGGTAACCGCGAGGTTGTTATCCCGCTGGTAGTTCGCGATCGCTACCTGGGTCGGCTGATCGAGGATTCCGTTTGCCGGGCCATTGTAATATCCATCCCGTTGCAGTTGCGTTTGGACGTCTGCCACAACCTGGTCCGGATTCAGGCCATCAAACCCATAGATCGGGCCATCGTACGGATAGGTGTCGTAGCTCGGATCGTAACCCCAGGCCGGAAACCAATAGCCCGAATCCCAGTAATAGTATCCGCCATCGACCAGGACAATGTTCGAGTAGCGGCTTCGCCACCAGCTCCGGTCGTGCCACGCATGGTTATATCGTCGGGACGCTTCCGCGAAACCAATGCGATTATTGTTGGCCTGCGTGTTCCGAGTGGCCGGCGCCGTCGTCGCAGTCCGCGATGGCGTGGTTGTCGTTGTAGCCGGGCGCGACGGAGTACGATTGGTTGCCCACGTGCGCGGAGGGAGATGTGACCCCGTGACAATCCGAGGTTGTTCGTACCTCGTCGCTGGCTGACTGCGCTGGGTATTGATTACGGGTCTGGAAGCGGTTATGCCGGGAGTGGGCCGCATCGGAGCCGGCCGGGCAAACTGTCTCGCGCTGGAGAAGTGCGGCATGGCACTAAACCCGCCGCCTCTCCCGGGAGGATTGGCCTCCACTGTTTGAGTTAAGAGGATTGCGGCCGCGATGGCCGCCAGGATCGATGTTTTCATATACCTGACTAAACCCTTCAAACCTTCGGACGCCGTGAGGCATTTGGAAGGTTTTGCAATGCTACTAAGGGC
Source organism: Verrucomicrobiota bacterium (assembly GCA_041167265.1). GTDB lineage: Bacteria > Verrucomicrobiota > Verrucomicrobiia > Chthoniobacterales > UBA10450 > AV80. The sequence goes on from JBEEHG010000079.1 coordinate 25,432, forward strand.
GTGATGGCAGTTCCCTCTTTTGAGGGACGAAGTACGGGAAGATGCCGGAAAAATCTTCCCTTTCGTGTCCGTCACGCATGGCCAGCCGATACATTTCCTTGGTGACGTTCGCCAAAGGCATGGCCACCCCGGCCTCGTAAGCGCTTACCGCGGCGAGATGCATGTCCTTTTGCATCCAACGCAACGGAAACTCGGCCTCGAAGTTTCCGGTCTCGATTTTCTCGCGTTTCAGCGCGAGGAAAGGCGCGACCGCCGGCGAAGCAAGCAAAGAGTCGAATAACAGCTCCGACGACAACCCCAGACCTTCACCGAGGGCCATTGCTTCGGCGAACGCGGCCATTCCCGTGCCTAACAAAAGATTGATGACCATTTTCATGGAAGTTCCCGAGCCTTGCTCACCGGTATGAACGATCTTGTTACCCATGCTCAGCAGGACTGGGCGGATTCTTTCCAGATCGACCGTCTTCGCGCCCACCCAGAAAGTTAGATGTGCGCCGGCCGCGACCGGAGCGGAGCCGGTCACAGGTGCGTCAATGAAACGAACCTGCCGCGTCGCAGCTTCGGCCGCCATCTTCCTGGAGAAGGAGGGATTGACCGAGCTACAATCGACCCAGAGTGCGTTAGGCCGGAGATGGCTCAAAAATCCACCCGCACCCAGAGCTGCCTGCTCCACCGCGAGCGGCTCAGCCAGCATCGTGAACACGATCTCAACCTGTTCGGCGAGTTTCGCCGGTGAATCAGCAAACGTCCCACAGGGACCGAGCAACGGGTCCGCCTTGGCCCGAGTGCGGTTAAACACGACCAATTGATAGCCCTGTCCCTGCAGGTTCGCCGCCATCCGGCTTCCCATTATGCCAAGACCAATAAATCCAATTTTCATTCTCATCTCAAGCCGCCGTGCCTAACTGTGGTTCACGGATGTTTTTGCCTTCGATCTCGGCGATCTCCTCATCGGTAAGACGGAGATCCGCCGCGCCGACGGTTCCTTCGATCTGCCTGGCGCTGCGCGCGCCGACGATTGCGCCGGTCACAGCCGGATTGTGAAGCGTCCACGCGATCGCGACCTGCCCAGGCGGACGGCCATAGCGTTCTCCGACGTCCCGCAAGCGTTCAACGAGGGCGAGGTTCTTCGAGAGTGCCGGTTCCTTGAACTCGACGTCGCGACTGCGCCAATCGCTATTTGAAAGCATCGCCGCCCGGTCACGCGTCATCGCGCCGGTCAACAAACCGGACGCCATCGGCGAATAGACGATCGCGCCGAGCCCATAAGACTGGCAATAAGGCAGGATCTCCTGTTCGACCTCGCGTCGGACTAACGAATAAGGCGGTTGCAGCGACGTGATCGGAGCGATCATTTGCGCCCGGCGCATTTCATCGACATCAAAGTTGGATACGCCGATCCACCGAACCTTCCCTTCCTTTTGCAATCGCGCCATCGCACTGATGCCTTCCTCCAGGTCCTCCGTCGGCCAATGGATCTGATAGAGATCGATAACGTCGACATCCAGCCGGCGAAGACTGTCCTCGCATTCGGAGCGGATAGACTTCGCGGACAACGAGCGATGCACATATCCCTGTTCGTCCCAGCGCAACCCGCACTTCGTAAAAACGTACGGTCGAGGTCCCGACCAGGTTCGCAGCGCATAGGCGACAACCTGCTCCGAGTGGCCCATGCCATAGACGGCCGCGGTGTCGATCCAGTTCACCCCCAGCTCGAGCGCGCGATGAATGGCGGCGACCGAGGCTTTATCGTCCTGTTCGCCCCAGCCGAATTCCCACCCGTCGCCCCCAATAGCCCAGGCGCCGAAGCCGACTGGAGTAATGAAAAGGTCGGAGCTACCGAGCCGTTTCAACGCCATACCCAGTTCCTGGAATCTTGTTTTCATAGGTTCCCTTTATCCGCGTCTTCTTATGGCCTAGGTGCTGTACCAAAAGAATTCCTGCCCGAATTCCCAGATCGCAGCGATCGCGCCCAGGGCAATCAAGGTGTAAACAATTCCCTCAGCGAGCGTGCGCTTCTTATCTTCCGAGCGAACCAGGAGTGAATAAGTAGATTCCTCCCTTTCCGTATTTCGTTTGTTTGTGTTCATAGTTCTTCCTTTCTTTGTGATAGTGTTGTCTCGTGTCATTATTTTCCTTTACGCGGCCAGGCGCTCGCTTCCGGCGACCTGTAACTCCACGATGGCCCCCGCCAGAGTCGACGCCTCGGGAGGTTTGGCGAGGCATCTCCGCGCTCCATTGGCGTAGGCAACCGCGCTTACATGTTCTGCGTCTTTCGAAGTAGTAACCGCAATGGGCAGGTCCTCGTAACAGGTGTGCACCGCACTAAGCAGCGTCATCCCCCGACAACCCCCGTCGAAGTCCATGAGCGCGAAGGTGAGCTTGCGACCGCGTTGACAGACGACGTCGAGCGCCTCCGCCACAGTTCGCGCGACGAAAACCACCGCACCTGTGTCAAAGAGTGCTGTTTTCACCATTCGGCCAAACTTGGGGTCGCGCGTGTAAACAAGGACCTGTAGATTCATTTTCGGTTCAGTGTTTCCCGGCGTTTTTTCAGTTTTTCGCAACTGAGGGCAATCCCAGGGCTCGAAGTGTGTCCGGCGTCAGGCTTCCAGTAACCGTCAGGTTCCGGTCTGTTTGATAGCGCGCAACCGCGTCCCGGGTTGTGGGCCCGAACAATCCGTCGACAGAACCGCCATAATAGCCTTGCTGGCTTAGCTGCGTCTGCACGGCTGTGACCGTGGGATCGGGCGCGGGAGGTGTTATCGCTGTTCCCTGATAGGCGGCCGGCACGTCGTCGCCGGAATCATCCAGCAAGTAATCGTAAGGGTAGTAGTCGTAGGTATAATACGGGTAGTAGTCCCACGGATAATACCCCTCATCCAGTCCGAACCAAGACCCGTCATTAAAGACGAAGAAACGTCCGTTGTTAAAGTGCGCGCGTCGCCGGTCCCAATCGGGATGGGAGCCGGCTGCCTGACGTTGATAGATATGGTCGGTCCGTCCATTCAGAGCATTGGACTGGGCGGTGTTTCCGCGAACCATTGAGGCAGTTGCCGGCCGGTTGGTTCGGCGCGGGGCCTGGGTAATACGATTGGCCGACGAACGGTTCTGCGGGCGATTTATCGCCGTGGTCGAAGGACCGGTCGGTGATATCGATCGTCGGGTAGCTCGACTGCTGTTGCGAACGGACGGCGCGACCGATCGTACCATTGGCCTCGACGAAATCGACGGCCGAAATGACCGAGGCACGCCGAAGGACGGGCGCGCTCCGAAGGACGGGCGCGCTCCAAACGATGGTCGTGCGCCAAATGACGACATGCGGGGAGCCCCGCCGAAGTGCGCGCCCCCGCCGCTGAAGTGCGCGCCTCCACCACTGAAATGTGCGCCACCGCCCCCGCGTGCCCACACTGGTTGAGAAAGGCTGATGAAAGCCAGGCTCACCAAGCTCACTAATGTAGTTGTTTTCATAGCACTAGCTTAGTTAGGGCGTTGTCCTGCAGCTATTGCGCGTCCGCAGGATTTCGCGGTGCCACCTAAGTGTTGATAGCCGCTCCCTCTTTCGGGATAACCGCCGCGAACCGCCGGTCGTGGCCGTTTACTTGTCGAAGTTGAAGGTGAAATAAACCGCCGCCAGGATGAGCAGGAAGGAGACGATATTATTCCAGCGCGGCATCTGCCGAAACAGCAACCCCACGATGATGGTGAAGACCACGATCGTAATGCACTCCTGCATGACTTTCAGTTGCATCAGCGAGAAGCGGGTCGACCCAATCCGGTTAGCGGGGACCTGGAAGAGATATTCAAAAAACGCCAACCCCCAGCTCAGGACGATCACGATCCAGACCGGCTTATCCTTGAACTTCAGATGCCCATACCACGCGAACGTCATGAAGATGTTCGAAAGGACGAGGAGCAGCGCCGTGGTCATGTATAATGTCCAGTCGCGAGCAGGCGACCTGGCTCCCCGGGTTCCTGGAGTTTCAAGACCGCAATTTCAAAAACAGCAACAGGAGCAGGAGAAACAATACTCCCCCGGTCAACATCCAGCTAAGGAACGGCTCCCACCATCTCGTGCTTTCCTGGGCCTCCGAATCGGTCCAGCCAACGGCCTCGCGCATGAAGAGCAGGCGGAGCGTCTCTGGATGGTTGTCGAAAATCAGAACACGCTGGACTGTTTTGTCCGGACCGTTATTCGTCGCCAGCCGTTCTTCGCCCTTGAACACAAAGAGCCTCCTGGGCTCGATGCCAGATTGTCCGCCCGGGGGAAGAACAGGAGGCACGAACTGATGGTTGTCGTGAGACCTTCCCTTTTTCATGAGTTCACGCTACGACAGGGCATCATCGCGGCCATGGCGCGGAGGCGGGATATTGGCATGCCACTCCCGATGGCCTCGCCTCTCCCTCATTCGGGAGACACAAAACTCGCGGCTGCTGCGCGGCTAAGGGAAATGAATCAGGCCGCGGCTGCGATCGGCGCCGTCGAACGGAAAATCCCGTCACTCAAGATACGAGCCCGTAAACCGCCGCGTCCTTTGAGGAAATCCTCGGCGCCGGGGGCGATCGCGCGGTCCATCCAGTAACACGGTTTGCACTCGCCAGTGCCGTAAAACCGGATCCCCTGGATTTCAAACTCCCGGTCGATGAACTGGTTTAGATCGATGCCGCATGTGATCACGTTCCGGCGGAGCAGCGCAGGCGAACAATCCCGGACTGGAAACGCCTGAGAAAGCTGATCGAAAACCTCGAGGGCGAAGAATGTGATCTGGCCTTTGTAGTCGACCTTGTAGTCGAAGAAGCGATCGCCGCGAATCCCGCGGCCCGCCACGCAATCCAAAGCCGGCACCTCGATAGCTGGGAACTGGTCCGGCTCGCGGCCGTGATGGCCGAAGAAGTTATGGCCGGGTGAAATATAAAGGCGGTGAATTTCCAGCTGCATCTTGGTTACTAGCGGGAAGCAGCCCTTGCATCGCGGAGAATTTCGCCAACTGCGGTCGCGGCATCCGCGGATGGTTTGATCGAGATGACCAGGCTCTTGCTGGTGGGAGTATTACTTCTCACGGCCGTGCTGTTGATCGGCACCAGAACGTTTGTCTCAGGGAAATAAGTCGCTGTGCAACCGCGCGCGATCTTGCAGGGAGCTACCATGAAATGCCGCGCGACGCGTTCCTCACCTTCGTAGTGACTCGTCAGATCGACGAGCTGCCCCTGTTGCAGGCCGGCCGCCTCGACGTCATCAGTATTCATGAAGACGACGCGCCGGCCGTTGTAAACGCCGCGGTAGCGGTCGTTCAATCCATAAATTGTGGTGTTAAACTGGTCATGGCTGCGAACGGTCATCATCAGATATTGGCCTGGCTCTAGTTTGATCGGAGCTAACTCGGAAATGATGAAGGTAGCTTTACCAGTAGGTGTGTGGAATTCCCGGCGATCGCGAGGTTCGTTCGGCAAGTAGAAGACGTCCGTGTGGATCCGGTTATTGAAATCTTCAAAGCCGGGAATGACATGGTCGATGTGATCGCGAATCCGATCGTAATTCGCCACCAGGCCCTTCCAATCAACCGTCCCCCGGCTTCCCAGGGTAGCTTCCGCCAGACGACCGACGATCGCGGGTTCGCTAAGCAAATGTTCGCTGGCCGGCTCAGCATGGCCGCGGGAAGGATTGATGATTCCCATCGAATCTTCGACCGTCACGAATTGCTCACCCCAGTCTTGTTTATCGATTTCGGATCGGCCGAGACAAGGGAGGATCAGCGCGATTTCGCCCGTGATCAGGTGCGAGCGGTTCAGCTTGGTCGAGACATGCGCGGTGAGCCGGCATTTCTGCATCGCTTTCGCGGTGTACTCCGTGTCGGGCGACGCGGCCAGGAAGTTGCCGCCCATTCCGAGGAAGAAACGAATCCTGCCCTCCTGCATTTGTTTGATCGTTTCCACGGTGTCAGTGCCGTGCTCTCGAGGCGGCGTGAATTGGAATTCGCGGCCGAGCTTGTCCATGAAATCATCGTTCATGCGCTCCCAGATGCCCATCGTCCGATCGCCTTGCACATTGGAGTGGCCGCGGATGGGACATGGCCCGGCTCCCGGGCGTCCGATGTGTCCGCCTAGCAGGAGGAAGTTCATCACTTCCTGGATTGTCGCGACCGCATTCTTGTGCTGGGTCAATCCCATCGCCCAACATGCAATGATACGTTTGCATCCCATCGCGATCCGGGCGGCGTCGCGGATCTGATCGCGCGTTAGTCCGCTGCCATAAACAATTTCATCCCACGGAGTCTCGCGCAGATGCCTGACGAAAGGCTCGAAGCCGAAGGTATGCTCTTCGATAAATGCGCGATCGAAGACCGAGCCCGGCACGCGGTCCTCCTCCGCCAGCATCTCTTTCATGATGCCGCGCATTGTCGCCATATCGCCGTTCAATCTTATCGGTAACCAGAGATCGCTGAGAGGCGTTCCTTTGTTGAACAACATTTTCGCCGCGAACTTGAATGGGTTGCGATACTCCTGCGGATTGGGATTAACCACCTCCATTAATCCCGGTTCGGGCATGGGATTGATCGCTACGATTTTGGCGCCGTTCTTTTTCGCGCGTTCCAGGACCGTCATCATGCGCGGATGGTTGGTGCCCGGATTTTGGCCGAGGATGAAAATCCCGTCGGCTTTTTCGAAGTCTTCGAGAGTCACACAGCCTTTGCCGATACCGATTGCTTCGTTGAGCGCAGCGCCACTCGACTCGTGACACATGTTCGAACAGTCAGGCAGGTTGTTTGTCCCGAACTGCCGGGCGAAGAGCTGGTAGAGGAAGGCGGCCTCGTTGCTGGTCCGGCCACTCGTGTAAAACGCGGCCGCGTTCGGAGTGGGTAATGCATTCAGCTCCTCCGCCATCAAGGCGAAAGCCTGGTCCCATTCGATCGCTTCGTAATGCGTTCCGCCGGGAAGCTTCACCACTGGATGAACGAGCCGTCCTTGCAGCTCCAGCCAGTTATCGCTTTGCTGTTGTAACTCGGCGATCGAGTGCTCCCGGAAGAAGTCCGGGGTGATATGTTTTTTCGTCGCTTCGCTGGTCAGAGCCTTAACGCCGTTCTCGCAGAATTCGAAGACATGCCGGTGATCGTCCGGGCTCGGCCAGGCGCAGCTTTGGCAATCGAAGCCGTCCTTCTTATTGACCTTCAACCAGTCGCCGACTCCGCGCGTAAATCCTGTCTCGCGCAGGGTGAAACGCAGGCTTTGGGTTAGCGCCGGCAAGCCCGCGGCCACGTGGTGCGGCTCCCGCAATTCTGCCTCGCCAATTTCTTCCGGCGGCTGGGCTCCTGGAGTGGGATTCTTGTTGGCCATGTGTGCCTCCGGATGAGGCGGCGACTTCGGTGTGCCGGCGCCGATGTGAGTAGGTCTTTGCGCTATCGTGTCGTGTTCGCAGTTCCCGTGATTTGCGTTCCCTGGACGCTGAGGCGTCTCATTGCCGGGAGTGTTCATCGTCGGATCGCGCAGGGCGCGTTTGCGGGCCGGCCCCTTTTTACCCGAACAGGGCCGGCAATTTCAAGAGCGTAGTCCAGACGCCCCAAATGAGCGGGACTCCAACCACCAGCCAGGAGATGAAAAGGTGGAGGGCATTGCTGCCCGGTTCATTTTTTTCAGCCATAAGACGCATACCTCGGTGCCTGAAGTTTCTTTTCCTGGAAGTGAAAGCGTTTATCGACCGGCCGCACGCAAAGGTTGCAGATCAATCCGATGACGAGCAGGCCCGACATCAGGTACATCGTGGGAGCATAAAGTCCGACGCCGCTGGCGCCGTTTGCCTGCAAATATTCGCGGATGTAATTCACCAGGACCGGTCCCAAAATTCCTGCGACCGACCAGGCCGTAAGCAATCGGCCGTGGATCGCGCCGACCTGCATGGTTCCAAACAAGTCCTTCAAGTAGGCCGGGATGGTCGCGAACCCGCCGCCATACATGCTCACGATCACGGCGCAGATCGCGACGAAGAGTGGGACGCTGCCGCTGTAGCCGGCAAAATGAATCAGGCAGTAGAGCACCGCGCCTAACAAGAGGTAGACGATATAGATTGCCTTCCGGCCGGTGTAATCGCTCAGGGACGACCAGATAAACCGGCCACCCATGTTGAAAAGACTGAGCAACGCGACGAACCCGCCCGCGGCCGTCACCGTCACCTTTCCGTTGAACATCTCCTGAATCATCGGGGACGCCTGCTCCAGGATGCCGATGCCTGCCGTGACGTTGAAGCAAAGGACAACCCAGAGCAGCCAAAACTGCGGAGTGCGCCAGGCTTGATCGAGCGCAACGTTCACGTTGCTGATGAGACCATGAGGATGGTCGGGCGGCTGGTATCCCGCCGGTTTCCAGTCCTTCGCCGGAACACGCACAATGAACGATCCAAACATCATGTAACAGAAATAGATCAGTCCCAGCGCGAGGAAGGACTGACCCACTCCGGTATTCGTCGCGGACTTGAAATGGTCCATGAGCAGCAGGCTCAGGTTCGATCCGACAAAAGCGCCGCCACCAAATCCCATGATGGCCATGCCGGTGGCCATGCCCGGACGATCCGGGAACCATTTCATCAAAGTCGAGACGGGCGAGATGTAGCCCAACCCGAGGCCACACCCACCGAGCACGCCGTAGCCGAGGTAGATGAGCCAAAGCTGGTGCAACCAGACACCGAACGAGGCGACAATCAGGCCGCCGCCGAAACACAGAGCCGCGGTCGCCATTGTCTTGCGAGGACCGACCCGCTCGACCCAGCGACCAAAGACGGCGGCGGACAAGCCCAGGAAACAAATCGCGAGACTGAAGATCCACGCGAGCTGCGGCTGCGTCCAATCGCCCGGGGCGGACTTGGTGATGCCGAGGATTTTCGTAAGCGGCAGTTTGAAAACGCTAAAGGCATACACTTGCCCGATAGAAAGATGGACAGCCAGCGCGGCCGGCGGAACCAACCACCGGCTGAACCCAGGGCCAGCGACGGTTCGCTCCCGGTCAAAAAACCTCACATGAGAGACTTCGGAAATCGGCCGCTTCCCAGCCGTAACGAGATTGCTGAATTCCAGATTGGTTGTCTCCATAATCCTCCTAGGTTATCGGCATGATGACGCCGCCATTCTTCGGGATGGCGTCGAACGTCGCCTTATCAATGTTCAGGTGCGCCATCACCAGTTCTGGCGGCGTGTGGGCCAGCCATTCAGAGAACGAGAAGTCCTGGTAGCGGTCGCTCTTGAACATCTCGATGAAGACCAGATCGGTGTCGCCTGTGTTCTCCACGTAATGGAGCAACGTTTTTTGGACGTAGCCGACGTCTCCTTCCTGGAAGTCCATCGTCCGGGCCTTGTTGCCTGTCGCGACCACCGTCATTCGTCCCTTGCCGCTAATGAAGTACTGCCATTCATCGGCGTTCGGGTGCCAGTGCAGTTCTCTCAGTCCGCCGGGGCGAACCGTGACCATCGCCATGGACGTGGTTGCGACTTTGAACTTGTTCGAATCGACGATGCGCACCTCGCCGCCTTTGGTCTGCTTCGTCGGTGGCATCTCCATCGTGCGAAACGCAAAATCCTGCGGCGATATTCCCAAGGCTCCGGCCGCCGCTTTCTGGTCCACCGCGAGTTCGCCTGGAACATCGGTTTGAAAAATGAAGAGTTCCTGCCGCGGCAGGTTCTTTAACGTCTGCTCGCTGACGGTGAAATTCTTCGACAACACCGCCGGCGGGAGATGAGCCATCGCATCGCTCAGCAGCACCGTCTCCGACTCGGAGAAATCGCCGTCGTCGAACACGAGCATGAACTCGCAGCCATCAGGGCCAAGACCCTGGATCGAGTGTGGGATTCCGCTCGGGAAAAACCAAAGATCGTTTTTGCCTACGTCGGCGACAAAGCTCTTTCCCTCCGCGTCGATCGCCGTGATTCGCGCCGTGCCGGTGAGCATGATGGCCCACTCGGCGGAAGTATGCCAATGCAACTCCCGCACACCGCCGGCCGTGAGCCTCATGTTCACACCCGCCAGGGTCTTGGACACCGGGAGTTCTCGCACCGTAACCTCGCGCGACCAGCCGCCTTCGTAAGTTCGCTTGTTCGCAAAGGAGAAGGGATACTTAAAGTTTTGGACCAGACTCTTGGAGTCCGTGGCAGGTGGCCAGATCGAATCCGGATTCTGGCCATCAAGCCCCGGATTGGCTGGCCCGGGATCACTCGGGTGGCCTGCGCCTACCACGTTTTGTAATGCGGCAAAACTGCCTAGTGCTATGGCCGTCTTTCCGAGGAAGTTTCGACGAGTAAATTTGCTCATGATTATTTCCTTCGGATTACTTCACGTGCTCCATACCTGGTAAACGATGCTGAGTAGAACCAGCGTCAGAGCGGTCCAAATAAATAGGATTGCCTCTACCCGATTGTGGCGCACGACCGGAACATCGTTCTCGACACTTGGATCGCGGTCGAAGAACTGGTGGCGCCGGCGGAAAATGAAAACTCCGGCATAGAAAAGGAGGACCAGGGCGATAGTGAATGCGACGCGCAATGCAGGCAGGCCAGCCTGTTCGATTACCGCCAGGATACGAAAACTGTTTGCGGTCATGAGGAAAGGCTACCGACGTCCTCACTGGTCTTCCACGACGCCTTGGATGGATTTGAGAGTGCTACCGAAGGAAGAAGTTCGAGTCCCTCTTCGGAGGTAGAGCCGCGACGGCGCAGCTTCATCAGGCCGAGCACCGGCCAACGAGGGCGGATCTCCCCCTTCCGCGCCTCGAAGCAGCGCGGTCACGACACCCAGTGCCGCGAGCAGAGCGCACACCATGAAGGCAGCATGCAGGCCGGTCACGAAAGTGTGCTGCAGTGCCCGAGCCTGCTCCATCCTGAGAGTCTCCCGGCCGGCTGCCAGCGCGGCGCCGGCCGCCGCCCCGCCGAAGCTCGTGAAGACCGCGCCCGCCACCGCGACACTCAGGCTTTGACCCATGACCCGGCCGGTGGCCAGCATTCCGGAGGCGACACCTAGCTCGTTAGGCGGCGCCGCTCCCATGATCGCGCGCGCGTTGGGCGATTGGAAAAGTCCTTGCCCGATGCCGGTGACGATCAGGCATAGAACGAGGTAGGCGATCGAGCTGGCTTGAGTCAACTCGCTCAGGAGCAGCAAGCCCGCGCACGCGATGGCCAGCCCCAGCGGCGCGAGCCACCGGGAACCGACCCTATCCGCGAACGCCCCGCTGATGGGTGCCACCACCGCGAGCGTCAGCGGGAGAGGCGT
>JBEEHG010000080.1:0-93245 GCA_041167265.1 Verrucomicrobiota bacterium
GCTACGTTCCGCGTTCCTTTATGGCGAAAATGTCCTGGATCAATCGCAACGAACGCAAGCGCGCGACCGTGAAGAAATACGCGGCCCTGCGGGCTGAGCTCAAAGCGAAGAAAGATTACATGGCCCTGTCGCAACTGCCGCGCGATGCCAGCCCGAGCCGGGTGGTTAATCGTTGCGAAGTCACCGGCCGCCGCCGCGCGTTCATTCGCCGGTTCAAAATTTCGCGCCTGACCTTCCGAGAGCTCGCTTCGGGCGGGTTCATTCCGGGTGTGACGAAGTCGAGCTGGTAGGACCCCGGCTCGCGGGTTTTCGGGTGTGCGGCGCGCATCCGTTCCATGAATTCTTTGCTTTTTGTTTTTGTCGCGGCCGTTCCTCTGGCGGACGCCGTCGTCGAGCAGTGGGATTCGCCCATTATTATTCTGGGTAAACTGGCGGTGATCGTGGGGCTGGTCGTGCTCAACGCCTTCTTCGTCGCGTCGGAGTTCGCCATCGTAAAGGTCCGCGGAAGCCAGCTCGACGCTCTCGAGGACGAAGGTAATACCCGCGCCGCCTTCGCGAAACATGTTCGCGGCCATCTCGATGCCTACCTCTCGGCGACGCAGCTGGGCATCACCCTGGCCAGCCTGGCCCTGGGCTGGGTGGGCGAACAATTCCTCGCCCAACTCCTCGAGCCAGCCTTCGTCCTGGTAAACATCCGTTCGCACGCGCTGATTTCGACCGTCTCGATCACGCTCGCCTTTATCGGAATCACCTTCCTGCACATTGTCTTCGGCGAGCTGGCGCCGAAGTATCTCGCGATCGGCAATCCACTTTCCGTCTCGCTCCGGCTGGCTCGTCCGCTCGGCGCTTTCTATGTCCTGTTCAAGCCGGCGATCTGGGTCCTGAACAAATCGTCCAATTTCTTTCTCCAGAAATTACTCCGGATCAAACCCGTGGCCGGCTCGGAGCTGGCGCATAGCGAAGAGGAATTGCGGCTGATTCTCGACGAGAGCGAAAAGTCCGATGAAGTCTCGGAGCTGGGGCGCGATCTGCTGGTGAACGCGCTCGATCTCCGCCAGCGCGTGGTGCGCGATATCATGACGCCGCGGGGCGAAGTCGTGTTCCTCGATCTCGAGCAGGATTTTGAGGAGAACATAAACAAAGCGATCGACTCGCGGCACACTCGTTTCCCGCTTTGCCGCGGGCATCTCGATAACGCCGTCGGGCTGATTCATATCAAGGAATTGATGCCGATGCTGCGCGGTCCCCAGCCCGACCTGATGCGGATCAAGCGCGATATCATTCCGGTCCCGGAAATGATGTCGCTGGAAAAATTGCTGAACCTTTTCCTAACCAAGCATGCCCACCTCGCGCTGGTGGTGGACGAGTACGGTGGCACCGTCGGCATGGTCACGCTCGAAAACGTGCTCGAGGAAATCGTGGGCGACATCCAGGACGAATTCGACACCGAGAAGGCCGAGTTCCGCAAGATCGACGAGAACGAATTTACGGTCGTTGGTTCGCTGGGCTTGTATGAGCTGCGCGATCTGGCGGGGCTGGAATTGGAGAGCGCCGATGTCAGCACGATTGGCGGATACGTAACCCATCTCCTCGGTCATTTGCCGAAACAAGGGGAACAGGTCCGGATTAACGATTACCTCGTCACCATTTCGCACACGGACGGCCGCCGCGTCGGCCAATTACATTTCCGGAAAGAGAATCCGGAGAGCGCGGATTCGCCGGAAGCGATCCTGGAACGTTAGTCCGCCTGCTCGTCAAGCTGGGCGATCGCGGCTTGCAACCGATCGATGCTCACGGGCTTCGTCAGATGGTCGGAGAATCCCGCCTCGCAACTGCGGTCGATGTCTTCGTCCATCCCAAACCCGCTCAAGGCCAGGGCCGGGACGTTGCGCACCGCGCGGAGCCGTTTCAGCAATTCCAATCCGCTGCCGTCGGGCAGGCCGATGTCGCTGAGCAGAATGTCGAAGTGCCGTTCCTCGGCCAGGCGAAGCGCGTCCGTCATGTTCTCCGCCGTGAGGACCTCATACCCGAGGCGGTTAAGGAGCAGCTTCATCGAGCGCAAGGTGTCCTCGTGGTCCTCGACGACGAGGATGCAGCGCTTGCCTTGTTCTGCCGTCTGGCTGCCGGCGACTTCGCGCGGATTCGGCCCCTTTTTGTGTGACGAAAAAAACGAGGGCCAGGACGCGGCCGGCTCTGCCGAAACGAAAACGTCGTAACTCGATTCCATCTTATCTCCGTAGCCTTGGGGGCCGCGTCACTAGATAGACTCCGCGGAGTTGGTCAACCTCCATTGCGCGGCGTCGCCGGATGACAGGCGCTTTTCCAGCGCGATCTGGCGCTCGCGGCGAACCCGATGTTTGTCGGCCAGGGCGCGATCGTGCCGGATGGTCTTCGGCTTCGGAAGCGGCGCGGAATCGTAGCCGAGTTTTTCCAGCGCATAAATCGCCGCGCCGCGGAGGGACGCTTCGGGTTGCGCCGAGACGGCAATATCGCGGCCGAGCGCATCCGCCAGGACCGGAAGCGATGGTTTCGAATGGACGATCCCGCCCGAGACGATGATTTGTTTCGCGCGACCGCGCTTCTCCTCCAGCATTTCGAGGATTTCGGCGAGGCGATAGAAAGTGGCGCAGGTGGTCGCTCGGTGGATGGCGGCCGCGTCTGTCGACTGGCTCAGGCCGAGAATGGCGCCCGGCAAATTTTCCGGCCAGGTCGGCGCGCGCTCGCCCACCCAGAAAGGGAGGACGATCAGGGAGTTGTTCGCGGCGAGGGGGCGCTGGAGTGAAGTGGATTCGCGTTCGCTCAGGCGGAGCTCGCGCAAGCACCACCGATGCAGGTTTCCGGCGTTGCTGACTGCCCCGCCGACGACGGTGCGCCTGCCGTCGACGGCATAACGAAACAGACCGAATGGAACGCGCCTTCGGCCCGGGTCGAGGGTTCGCACGGCCGCGCTGGTGCCGACGTTGATGGCGAAGCGGCCTGCTTCGGTCGCGTCACACCCGATGTTGCCCGCGGCGCCGTCACCGATGGCCGCGAAGATCTCCGCGTGCCTCAGCCTGGAGAATCCGGCGGCCGCTCCGGTCGTGCTTTCGGAAAGGCCGGCGAGTTTGCCCGGAGCGATTCCGCACGCTTCGCAAAGTTTGCCGTGCCAGCCTCGACAGCGCTGATCGTAAAGGCCGGTCGCGCTGGCCATCGAAACGCTCGTGCCCGCGGCGCCAAAGAGTTCCGCGAAAATCCAGTCGGCCGGAGAAACCCAGCGATGGACGCTGCGAAAAAGCTGGCGGTGGGTTCGCCGAAGCCAGCGGAGCTTGGCCGGCCAAGACGAAGCGCGCAGCATGCAGCCGGTCTGGGCGTGAATTTTTCTTTCGTCGAATTCGCGGCGTAATTGCGCGGCGTCCGGGGTGGCGCGCGAGTCCGCCCAGGTGAAGACGGGCGTCAACGGCCGACCTTTCGCATCGACTCCAAGAAGTCCGTGCCAGAACGCGCTCGCGCCGACGGCGACGATCGGAGCCCTGGCTGGCGATCGCCGCAGCGACTCGCCCAGACAAGTCTGGACGGCCCGTCGCAATCGGAACGGCGAGACCTCAGCGCCCCCGTCCGCGGTGTAACGCAGCGAATATTCCCGGCGGGCCTCGGTGCCGGGGATGAGGCGGACGCGTTCGTTGAAAACGGCGGCGCGGGTAGAAGAGCTGCCGATGTCGAGGGCCAGGACGAGCAGTTCGGGGGCGCGCACCTACTTGAGGCTGGCCAGCAAGGCGGGACGCCGTTTGAGCTGCGCCGTCAACGCCTCGATGGCGCGCAACGTCGGCGGGCTGATGTGATGCTCCATCCCTTCGACGTCGTGGTGGATCACCTTCGTGTCGAGCCGAAGAAGGGTGAAAAAATCGGTAAGGAGCTGGTGCCGGCGCGCGATGTTGCGGGCGAGGGTCTCGCCGGCCCCAGTCAAAACCAGGCCGCGATATTTTTCGTATTTGAGGAGTCCGTCGCCGTCGAGGCGCTGGACCATGTTGGTAACGCTCGCCTGCGAAATCTTGAGGGCCTTGGCGATATCGACCACGCGCGCATACCCCTTCGAATCGATGAGCTCCAGGATCCGCTCGAGATAATCTTCCACCGCGGACGAATTCCGCCGGTTCTTCCTGGCTGCAGGCATGGCGACCCACGGTAGCGGAAGACCCGGCCGCGTCAAAAACAAAGTATTGGCTGTTGACAAATAGTTAGTAAACGACAAATAAGTTAGCCGTGCCTAATATCAGCGACCCCGATGCTTCCCGGGCCTCGATGGGGTGGAAGAGCGCCCCGGCGCTTCCCAGTCTCTCCGAGGTCCACCGCAGCCTCGTCGTTCCCGCCTCCGCCGGATTTTTCCGAAAGCTCCTCGCTTTCGCCGGCCCGGGGTTTCTCGTCGCGGTCGGGTATATGGACCCCGGGAACTGGGCCACCGACCTGGCGGGCGGCTCGAAATACAATTACGCGCTCCTCTCCGTCATCATGATGTCGAACCTGATGGCGATCCTGCTCCAATCGCTTTCCTTGAAACTGGGCATCGCGACCGGTCGCGACCTTGCCCAGGCCTGCCGCGATCACTACAGCAAACCGGTTTCCTTTTTTCTCTGGGTCATTTGCGAAATTGCGATCGCCGCCTGCGACCTCGCGGAAGTCATCGGCTCGGCGATTGCGCTCAACCTGCTCTTCGGCCTCCCGCTGCTGGCCGGCGTCTGCGTTACCTCGCTCGATGTCCTGTTCGTGCTCTTCCTCCAGAACAAAGGTTTCCGTTACATCGAGGCGCTGGTCATCACCCTCATCATCATCATTGGCGGCTGCTTCGCCTGGGAGATTGTGGCGTCGCACCCGAATCTGCTCGGGATCGCGAAGGGCTTTGTGCCTTCGCCCCAGATTGTGAGCGATCCCGGAATGCTTTACATCGCCATCGGGATTCTCGGCGCGACCGTCATGCCGCATAATCTTTACCTCCACTCTTCGATCGTGCAGACGCGGCGGTATGAGCTGAGCGCTCCCGGCAAACGCGAGGCGATCAAGTTCGCCACGATCGATTCCACGGTCGCGCTCATGTTCGCTCTCTTTATCAATGCGGCGATTTTGATCGTCGCGGCGGCGACCTTTTACACCCGCGGCCGGAATGACGTCGCGGAAATTCAGGACGCCTACAAACTCCTCACGCCGCTTCTGGGCGTGACCGGCGCGAGCACTCTCTTCGCTCTCGCCCTCCTTGCCTCCGGCCAAAACTCGACCCTCACGGGCACCCTCGCCGGACAGATCGTGATGGAAGGTTTTCTCAATATCCGGCTGCGTCCCTGGCTCCGCCGGTTGATCACCCGCCTGATCGCGATCATCCCGGCCGTCGTCGTCACGATCGTCTCCGGGGAAAAAGGAACGACGAACCTGCTCGTGCTAAGCCAGGTGATCCTGAGTCTACAGCTTAGCTTCGCGGTTTTTCCGCTGGTCATGTTTACCAGCGACAAGCTGAAGATGGGCGAGTTCGTCAACGGCCCGCTGGTCAAAGTGCTTTCGTGGTTCGTGGCCAGCGTCATTGCATTGCTAAACGGCTGGCTCCTGATGCAAACTTTCCGAAACTGGTTCGCCGTCTAGACAAACGATGTACACCACCATTCTCGTTCCCGTCGAAAACCGCGAAAGCGACCAGACCATTCTGGGCCACATCCGTTCGCTCGCGAAACTGACGAACGCGAAATTGATGCTGGTCCACGTGGCCGATGGCTGGGCGGCGCGGAACTTCGAGCGCTTTCAACTCCAGGAAAGTGAAGAGATGAAGCAGGACCGGGAATATCTCGGCACCCTCTCGGCCCAACTCGAATCCGAGGGTTACGAAGTGAAAACCGTCCTCGCGATGGGCGACCCCGCCACGGAAATCATCAAGCTGGCGCAGGATCAACCGATCGATTTGATCGCCATGACGACGCACGGCCATCGGCTTCTAGGCGATTTCCTGCACGGGAGCACCGCCGACAAGGTCCGGCACCAGGTCGACGTTCCCGTCCTGTTGTTGAAAGTGCGGAAATGAGCCGCGCCTTCTGCGCCCTTCTTTTCCTCGGCCTCTGGACGAGCGATTTGCTCGGCAGCGAGAGTGCGGACAAAAGCGGCTACACTTTATTTCGGCCGACGCCGGACGCGCTCCTGCGCGATCTCACGACCGATCGTCCGGATAAAACCGAAAGCCCGATCACGGTAGATGCCGGCCATTTCCAACTCGAAATGGATTTCGCGAGTTACACTTTTGATCGGACGAAACACGAGACGACAAATGCCTGGGCCGTCGCGCCGACAAACTTGAAGGTCGGCGTTTTAAACAATGTCGATCTGCAATTGATCGTCGAGACCTACAACGTCGAACGCACCAAGGACCGCGACACCAGCCAGACCCGGCGCGCCTCGGGATTCGGCGACGTCACCTTGCGGTGCAAAACAAATTTCTGGGGCAACGACAGCGGGCATACCGCGTTCGGCATGATGCCTTTTCTGAAATTACCGACAGCCGCTGACGACATTGGCAACGGCGCGGTCGAGGGCGGCGTCATTCTTCCGTTGCTGATCCGGCTACCCGACGAGTGGGAAATCGGCACACAGATTGAAGCCGACCATGCGAGGAATTCCGGGCGCGGCGGCTATCACCAGGAGGTCGTGAATTCCGTGACGGTTGGTCACGACGTCGGGAAGTTTTCCGGCTACGTCGAATTGTTCAGCAGTGTCAGCAACGAACCGCACGCCGGTTGGGTCGCGACGTTCGACTGCGGCGCGAGCTATCTCCTGACGCGCAATGTTCAACTCGATGCCGGCGTCAACATTGGGCTGACCAAAGCCGCCGACGATCTGAATCCGTTCATCGGATTGTCGGTGCGTTATTGAGGAATCTGCGTGCGCTTCGCCGTGGGCGCGGTTAAGGAATCCGAGTGAAGGCGCTGTTCCTCACGAACGAATACCCGCCGAACGTTTATGGCGGCGCCGGGGTGCACGTCGATTATCTTTCGCGTGAATTGGCGAAGCTGATGCCGATCGAGGTCCGCTGTTTCGGCGACCAGAATTGGCAGAAAGGAAATTTGTCCGTCCGCGGCTTTGACTTGGACGCTGCAGGCTTCACCTGTCCCAAACCGTTGCAGTCGGTTTTCGGTGCCGTGCGCCGTTGCACCGATTTCAATACGGCCAACATCGACGCCGACCTCGTCCATTGCCACACCTGGTACAGCCATTTCGGCGGGATCCTCGCGAAAATGAATTATGGGCTGCCGCTGGTTATAACCACGCATTCCCTGGAACCGTTGCGTCCGTGGAAACGCGAGCAGCTCGGCGGCGGCTACGATTTTTCGGTCTGGGTAGAAAAGACGGCGCTCGAAATGGCGGACGCCGTTATTGCGGTCTCCGCCGAGACCAAGGCGGACATCGAACGGCTCTTCGACGTTCAGCCCGAGCGGTTGCACGTCATCTATAATGGAATCGACCTCGAGGAATATCGAAAGGTCGAGTCCACCGCGGCGCTGACCCGCTATGGAATCGAGAAGCCGTTCCTTCTCTTTGTCGGCCGGATCACGCGGCAAAAGGGGATCATTCATCTGGTCCGCGCGATCCAATATCTGGATCCCGGTTTTCAAATCGTGCTTTGCGCGGGGGCGCCCGACACTCCGGAGATCGGCCGGGAAATGAAAGAGGCGGTGGCGCGGGTCCAGGCCGAGCACGGCGGCGTGATTTGGATCGACGAGATGGTCGACAAGGAAATCGTGCGCGAGCTTTACTCGAACGCGTCGGTGTTTGTGTGTCCCTCGATCTACGAGCCGTTTGGGATCATCAACCTGGAAGCGATGGCATGTGAGACGGCCGTAGTGGCGACGGCGGTCGGGGGCATCACCGAAGTGGTCGTCGATGGCCAGACCGGCTTCCTGGTTCCAATCGATCAGATGAACGAGAGCCCGTTCGAGCCGCGCGATCCGAAAAAATTCGCCCGCGATTTGGCGGCGCGGATCAATCAGCTGATGGCGGATCCGGCGCTGTGCCAGAAGTTCGGCCGGGCCGGAAGGAAGCGCGCGGAGGAGAAGTTCGGGTGGCCGGCGATCGCGCTGGAGACGAAGGCGCTTTACGAAGCGTTGAAGCGTTGAAGCGTTGAAGCGGTACAGACGCGGTCGCCTTTAACGCTTAAACGCTTTAACGTTCCCCATGTTTGTCGATCGGATTAAAGTTTTCGCCCAGGCGGGAAATGGCGGGCGCGGTTGCGTTAGCTTTCGCCGCGAGAAATTTGTGCCGAAAGGTGGACCCGATGGTGGAGACGGCGGCCGCGGCGGCGACGTGATTCTGCACGCCGATGTTCACGTCGATAATCTCTCGAACCTTTTCTACGAGCCGATCATCAAGGCAAAAAACGGTCAGCACGGGCAGGGGAAGCAGATGCACGGGAAAGGCGCGGTCCCGAAGATCGTGAAGGTGCCGGTAGGAACGGTGGTCTTCCCAGACAGCTCCGACCGGACGCACACGACGGATGAGAAAGAGCCTCCCATCGCCGATCTCACGCATGAAAACCAAGAGTTCGTCCTCTGCAAAGGCGGTCGCGGCGGCAAGGGCAATGTGCATTACAAGAGCTCGAAGAACCGTGCGCCCGTCCAATACTCGGAAGGCGAGGAGGGAGAACAGGGACATTTCCTGCTCGAACTCCGCACCATGGCGGACGCCGCTTTGGTCGGTTATCCGAACGCGGGCAAATCGACCTTGCTGGGAAAAATTTCCGCCGCCCATCCGAAGGTCGCGTCCTATCCGTTCACCACGCTCCATCCGATCGTTGGGGTGATCGAGTTCGACGGATACCGGCGGGCCTCAATCGCGGACATCCCCGGGTTGATCGAGGGCGCGCACCGCAACATCGGGCTCGGGCACGATTTCCTTCGGCACATCACGCGCTGCCGGGTATTGCTCTTCGTGCTCGATATCGCCGGCAGCGAAGGCCGGCATCCGATCGAGGATTTGCAGAGTCTCCGGCGCGAAATCGACCTTTACGACCGGCGCCTGTCGCAGCGGCCCTGGTATATCATCGCGAACAAGATGGATCTCCCCGGGGCGGAGGAAAATCTGCGGGCGTTAACCGGCCGTTTCCCTGGTATTGAGGTTGTCGCGATCTCGGCGGCGGAGGCCGCAGGCTTGACGGATTTGAAGGAACATCTTAAGCAGTGGCTCTTCGCCAAAGAACCGGACCCAACCCTGGAATTAACTCCCACATCTCCCGAGTAGCCGCCTGCGAATAACAGGTGGACAACTTACGCATCCTCAAGGACAATCGCGGCGTTTTCCCATGCCCAAACGAGTCGTAGCGAGTTACTGCACCACCTTTTTGAAACCGGAGATGCTCCACATCTATCGGCAGGTGCAGGCCCTCGATGAATACGAGACGTTCGTAATGACGAAAGCGCTCCAGAACACCGAGCGTTTTCCGTTTCGCGATGTCGAACTGATTCCCAAGCCGCGGACCAATCCGCTGCGACATGGCTGGCTCAAATGGGTGAAACAGAAGCCGGCGATCGTCTACCGGGGCGAGTATCAAATGTTGTCAAAGCTTCTGGAACGGCGGGGCGCCGACCTGATGCATATTTATTTCGGGCATACCGGCGTTCACCTCCTGCCCTTCATCGAGCGCTGGCATAAACCGTGTGTCGTCTCCTTCCACGGCGCCGATGTCGCCGAGAAAAAAGACATCCGTGATTACGGCCCGAAACTGAAGGAACTCTTTCACGCCGTCCCCTTGGTCCTGGCCCGTTCGAAGTCGCTCGCGGAACGCCTTCTCACCCTGGGCTGCCCGCCGGAGCGGCTCCGCATCAATCGCACCGGGGTTCCGCTCCACGAATTTCCGTTCATCCGCCGCGATGCGCCCGCCGACGGCCGCTGGCGTTTCATGCAGGCCTGCCGCCTGATCCCGAAAAAGGGGGTGGCGACTTCGCTTTGCGCGTTCGCGATTTTCCAAAAGGAGTTTCCCAACGCAGAGCTGATCGTCGCGGGCAAAGGCCCGCTCCAGGCGCATCTGGAGGAGCTGGCGGAGGAGTTGGGGATCGTGCGCAAAGTCCATTTCCGCGGTTTTCTTTCCCAAAAGGAGCTGATCGAGCTCTACGCCAGCGCGCATTGTTTTCTTCATCCGAGCGAGACGCCGGCGGATCAAAACCAGGAAGGGATCCCAAACTCGATCCTCGAAGCAATGTCCACCGGGCTGGCGGTCCTCGCGACCCGGCATGGCGGAATTCCGGAAGCGGTCGAAGAAGGCCGAAGCGGTTTGCTGGTGGAAGAGCGCGATTTCGAAGCGCTCGCGACCGCGATGAAAAATCTGGTGCGCTCGCCCTTTGCGTTTCGCGAGATGGGCGCGCTGGCCAGTGAATCGGTGGCGGCGAACTTCGAGCAGCGGGAACAGATTCGCCAATTGGAGTCGCACTACGATGAAGCGATCGCGCTCGCGGGCGCGGAAGAGAGGGTGCCGGCGGTCGAGGAAGAAGTCGTCGAACGCCGTTTTTCGCCGAATCTTCCGGTGAAAGTAAAAGAGCGCGTGGCGGTTTCTGGTCGCTGACCAGAATTCGCTAATTTCATTGTTGTCATCGCGATAAAACGCGCTTTGGTATGCGCGACGCAAGCGCCCCTGTGTGCGCCGTTTCCGCGGTGCCGCAACCTACGGGAAGCATTGGGCTGCTGCCTCTAACTCTTAAGTGTAATGCGCCGCTTTTATTTATTGCCGTTGCTCCTGATCGCCGCGTTGTTCGCGTTTGGCGGATTGACGACCGTCGCTCTCGGCGCCGAAGCACCGCACTCCGCTCCGGCGGAAGAGCATCATTTACCGCTCAAGCCCGACATCCTTTTCCATGTCGGGCCGCTCGCCGTCACCAATTCCATGGTTGTAACCTGGGTGGTGGCGGCCCTCATCATCCTGTGCGCGCAATTGGCGACGCGAAAGATCGCGCCGGTCCCGCACGGGCTCCAGAATTTTTGGGAATGGCTCGTCGAGAGTCTGCACGATTTCCTCGAAGGCATGATCGGCCGTGATCTGGTGAAGAAGACGTTCTGGTTCTTCGCCACGATCTTCATTTTTATTCTGGCGTTGAACTGGTTCGGGCTGCTCCCGGGCGTCGGGACGATTGGCTGGGGGCATCACGATCCGACCGGCCAATTCCACATCGACCGTCCGCTCTTTCGGGGCGCGAACGCCAACCTGAATCTGACTTTCGCGATGGCCTCCGTCTTTTTCGCCTGCTGGATCGTCTGGGCCATCCAGGCCAATGGGCCCGGCGGAGTCATCATGCACATCTTTGGTCCGAAGGGCGATACCAAGGGGATCCTGAAAATCCTGATGATCGTGATCTTCTTCATCGTCGGCTGGCTCGAAGTCGTCTCCATTTTATTCCGCCCGATCTCATTGAGCTTTCGACTCTTCGGAAACATCTATGCGGGTGAAACCATGCTGGAGGCGATGAGCCACGTCGTGCCGTCCCTGGCCTGGCTGATCCCGATTCCCTTTTATTTTTTGGAGCTGCTGGTCGGCTTCGTTCAGGCGCTGGTCTTCATGCTCCTGACCGCCGTCTTCACTCTCCTCATTGCGCAACACGAACCGGGGCACGGGGAGGCAGCGCACCATTAAAGAATTTCAGCGGTCGGACCGTGGTTCCCGCGGAGGCCGTTGATGAAACACAACCCAAAGGAAAATATGATACTACCAATACTCGCGGAAATCGGCGGCAGCATTCACGTAGGTTTGGCGGCGCTCGGCGCAGCCATCGGCGTAGGCTTGATCGGCATGGGCGCGGCTTCGGCCGTCGGCCGCAACCCGGGAGCGGCCACCCCGATTCTGGTCCAGGCCATTCTCGCCATCGCGCTCGCGGAAGCGATCGTGTTCTACGCGTTGTTCCTCGTTAAGTAACGTCGCCCCAGCCGGCGCCGGCTTTTTTGCCTAACGATATGAACTTCATTCTTGCCGCTGACAGCCTGGGAGAAATGGTGAAGCAGACCGGAGAGACTTTCGGTTTCGACACCAAGATCTTTCTTTCGCAGGTCATCAGTTTTATCATCGTCGCCCTGGTCCTGAAGCGGTTTGCCTACAAGCCGATTCTGGCGGTGCTGGAAGAGCGCCGCCAACGGATCGCCGAAGGGCTCTTGAATGCCGAGAAAATCAAGCAGCAGCTCGCGGAAGCAGAAGTGCGGCACGCTGAGATTCTGGCGAAGGCGAACGCCCAGGCGCAGAAGATGATCGACGAGGCGCGGGAAAGCGCGGCGCACGTGGCCGAGCGGAAGCAACAGGAAGCCGTCGCGGCCGCGGAACAAATCATGGCGAAGGCGCGGGAAGCGAGCGCGATCGAACACGAACGGACGATGACCGAATTGAAGCGGGAACTGGGGCGGCTGGTGGTCGACACCACCGCGAAGGTGACCGGCAAAGTTCTCACGTCGGACGACCAACGCCGTTTGCAGGAGGAAGCGTCCCGCCAGATCGCGTCCTAAGCATTCATGAAGATCACCAAAGAAATCCGGCAAAGCGCGAAGCAACTTCTTCGCGCCAGCTTCACCGACGGCCAGCTGGATAGCGGCCGGATTTCGACGCTGGTGAAATCGTTGATCGAAAAGAAACCGCGCCATTACATCCAAGCCCTCGAAGCGTACCAAAGATTGCTTCGCCTCGAGATTGAGAAGCGCACCGCGACCATCGAGACCGCCACCGAACTCTCGGGGGAAGCCGGTCAGCAAATCGTCGACAACCTGAAGCGCAAATACGGCAGCGACCTGGCGGCGCGCTTCGTTGTGACCCCGGATTTGCTCGGCGGAATGCGGATCCGGGTCGGCAGCGACGTGTGGGATAGCAGCGTCCGGAACCGGCTCCATCGTCTCCAGCAAACACTTTAACCCTTATCTATTATGAGCAGCATCCTCGAAGAAATCGAAACGCAGATCGCCGGTCTTAAAACCACGACCAGCAAAACCAACGTCGGCGTTGTCCGCGAAACCGGAGACGGCGTGGCCCGCATCGAGGGGCTCAGCGACGTGATGTTGAATGAGATGATCGAGTTTTCGAGCGGGGTATTCGGACTCGCCCTTAACCTCGAAGAGACCGAAGTGGGCGCCATTCTCCTCGGCGACACGACGAAGGTCATGGAAGGCGATGAAGCCCGGACGACAGGCAAACTGCTTCAGGTTCCGGTCGGCAAGGGATTGCTCGGGCGAGTGGTGAACACCCTCGGCCAGCCGCTCGACGGCAAGGGACCGGTGAAATCGGACGTCGCCTATCCGCTCGAAAAGATCGCTCCCGGCGTTATCAAACGAAAGAGCGTCAGCCAGCCGGTGCAGACCGGCATCATGGCGATCGACGCGATGATTCCGATCGGCCGCGGCCAGCGCGAGCTGATCATTGGCGATCGCGCGACCGGAAAATCGACCATCGCGCTCGACACCATCATCAGCCAGGCGCGTTTGAACAAAGCGGCAGAGGCCGGCCGGCTGAAAGATTACCGCCCGCTCTATTGTATCTACGTCGCCATCGGCCAGAAAAATTCCAACGTCGCGCGGGCTCTGGCGATTCTGGAGAAGGAAGGCGCGATGCAGTACACGACGATCATTTCCGCGCCGGCTTCGGACACGGCGACGAACCAATACTTGGCGCCGTTCGCGGGCGCGTCGATGGGCGAATGGTTCATGGATAACGGCATGGACGCGCTGATCATTTACGACGATCTCTCGAAGCACGCGGTCGCGTATCGGCAGGTGTCGCTGGTCTTGAAACGCCCGTCCGGCCGTGAAGCCTATCCGGGGGACGTCTTCTATCTCCACTCGCGCTTGCTCGAGCGCAGCGCTCGCGTGGTTGAGGAAGCGGGCGGCGGTTCGCTGACGGCGCTGCCGATCATCGAAACGCAGGCCGGGGACGTTTCGGCCTACATCCCGACAAACGTCATCTCGATCACCGACGGCCAGATTTATCTGGAAACGGATTTGTTTTATCAGGGTGTCCGTCCCGCGATCTCGGTCGGTCTCTCGGTGAGCCGGGTCGGTTCGGCGGCGCAGATCAAAGGAATGAAACAGGTGGCCGGCAAGATCAAGCTCGACCTCGCCCAGTTCCGCGAGCTGGCGGCATTCGCCCAGTTCGGCTCAGACCTCGACGCCGCGACCAAGGCGCGGCTCGAACGCGGCCAGCGGATCGTCGAGCTTTTCAAGCAGACGCAATACAACCCGATCCCCGTCGAAGAACAGGTCGCCGTGCTTTGGGCGATGCAGAACGGCTATCTCGACACGGTGCCGGTCGACAAAGTGAAGGAATTCCAGGTAAAGCTGCAGGAATACCTCCGCACCCGGAAGGAGAGCGTGATGGCAACGATTATCGAAAAGAAAGCCCTCGATAAAGATCTCGAAGCGGACCTGAAAGCCGCTCTCGATGAGTTCAAGTCCACGAACCCGGTCTCCTGAATGATTTCGCTGGCCATGACTGAATCCTTGCCCCCCGCAAAGCTCGAATCCGCGATCTATCTGATGCGCGGCCAGCGCGTGATGCTCGATTCGGACTTGGCAAAAATGTATGGCGTCAGCACGATGCGATTGAACGAGCAGCTTCGTCGAAACAAGAAGCGGTTCCCATCCGACTTCGCCTTTCAGCTTACACGCGAGGAGTTTACAAGCTTGATATCGCAATTTGCGATATCAAGCTCTCACGGCGGTCGACGCAAGTTGCCATGGGCTTTCACTGAACACGGCGCCATCATGTTGGCCAGCGTCCTTAATAGTGCGGTGGCGATCGATGCCAGCGTTCGGGTTGTTCGCGCATTCGTTCGGTTGCGCGAGATAATTTCCGCGAACGCCGAGCTGGCAGCGAAGTTTGCGCAGCTTGAGCGGCGACTCGACAGCCACGATGAGGCGATCGCGCAACTGTTCGCCGCCATCCGGCAGTTGCTCGCGCCCGCGCCGGCAAAGAAGCGCGAAATCGGATTTCATGTTCGAGAGAAACGCGCTCGCTACCGAACGAAAGGAAGAATCTCTTAGGCCATGGCGAATACCCAAGACATCCGGCGCCGGATCAAATCGATCCGTAACACTTCGCAAATCACCAAGGCGTTGCAGATGGTGGCTGCTTCCAAAATGCGCAAGGCGCAGATGGCGGCGCTGGCTGGACGTCCCTACTCGAGCCTGATGAATCGCGTCCTCGTTTCGCTCCAGCAGCGCACGGATTCAAAGCTGCATCCTCTCCTCCAGCAGCGCGAGGTGAAGAAGGAGCTGGTCGTCGTGCTTAGCACCGACAAGGGCTTGGCCGGCGCGCTCAATACCAATCTTTTTCGCGAAGCGATCAAGTTTGAAGCGGACAAAGCGCTCTACGTCACGTCGGGAGGCAAAGCCCGCCAGTTTATCGTCCGGACGCGCCGCGAACTGCTCGCGGATTTTCCGTTGAAAGACGCGCCGGCGTTTACCGAGACGAAGGAAATCTCGAAGTTCGCCGTCGAGAAATTCCTGAGCGGCGAAGTCGACAAGGTCTCAGTCCTGTTCACCCATTTCGTTAACACGATCAACCAGAAGCCGACTGTGCGGACGCTGCTGCCGATTTCGGCGTTCGATCTTCCGCAAACGTCAATCGCGTCCGAGTCTGCCGCGGGCGCCCCGGATCCGATGATCGGTTACACCTTCGAGCCGGCGCCGGAAGCGGTGCTGGACGTCATGCTCCCTTACTATTTGCACTATCAGGTTTATCAAATGGTGCTCGACGCCCGCGCTTCGGAGCACAGCTCGCGGATGGTGGCGATGAAAAACGCGACCGATAACGCGAAGCAATTCATCAAGGACCTCACTCTCGAATACAACAAGATGCGCCAGGCCAGCATCACCACCGAGCTGCTCGAAATCGCGACGGCTCAGATGGCGGTCGGCGGTTAAACAGAATTATGAATAAAGGAAATATCGTTCAGGTCATCGGTCCCGTGGTGGACGTGGAGTTTGGGGGCGAGGCCCGGTTGCCGCGGATCTACAACGCGCTCGAAATCGAATATGAAGTGAACGGCAACCCGACCAAGCTGACCCTGGAAGTGCAACAGCACCTCGGCGAAAACTGGGTGCGTACCATCGCGATGTCCTCGACCGAAGGTTTAAAGCGCGGCATGGCCGTGAACGACACCGGCAGCCCGATCACCGTTCCGGTGGGCGAGGGGACACTCGGCCGCGTCTTTAACGTCACCGGCGACCCGGTCGACAATCGCGGGCCGGTGAAGTACGAGAAACGTTACCCGATCCATCGCAAAGCCCCTGACCTGACCGATCAGGACACGGGTTCAACGATTCTCGAAACGGGCATCAAGGTCATCGATTTGATCTGCCCGTTCACCAAAGGAGGCAAAGTCGGCGCATTCGGCGGCGCCGGCGTGGGCAAGACCGTCGTCATTCTTGAACTGATCAATAACATCGCCAAAGGCCACGGCGGCTTCTCGGTTTTCGCCGGCGTGGGTGAACGGACCCGTGAAGGGAACGATCTTTACACGGAAATGAGCGAAGCCGGGGTCATCGACCAGAAGGACCTCAGCAAATCGAAGGTGGCGCTGGTTTATGGGCAGATGAACGAACCTCCGGGCGCCCGTTTGCGAGTCGCCCTTTCCGCTTTGGCCATGACAGAATATTTCCGCGATGAACGCAACCAGGACGTCTTGCTGTTCATTGACAACATTTTCCGTTTCTCGCAAGCAGGCTCTGAAGTGTCGGCGCTGCTCGGGCGAACGCCGTCCGCCGTCGGTTATCAGCCGACGCTTGCCGCCGAGATGGGCGATCTTCAGGAACGCATCACTTCGACGAAAAAAGGCTCGATCACCTCGGTCCAGGCGGTCTACGTGCCGGCAGACGATCTTACCGATCCCGCGCCCGCGAATACGTTCGCGCACCTCGATTCGACCATCGTCTTGGAGCGCTCCATCGCCGAGCTCGGCATTTACCCGGCCGTCGATCCGCTCGCTTCGACTTCGAAGTCGCTCGCGCCGGACGTCGTCGGCGAGGAGCACTACGCTGTAGCGCGTGGCGTTCAAAAAGTGCTGCAGCGTTACAAAGATCTCCAGGACATCATCGCGATCCTCGGCATGGATGAGCTCAGCCCTGATGACAAGCTCACGGTTTTTCGCGCCCGAAAAATCCAGCGGTTCCTCAGCCAGCCGTTTCACGTCGCCGAAGTGTTCACGGGAACGAAAGGCGAATACGTTTCGATCGCCGAGACCGTCCGCGGATTTAAAGAGATCCTCGACGGCAAACATGACGAGGTTCCCGAACAGAACTTCTACATGAAGGGCGGCATCGACATGATTCAGCAGGAAGGTTGAAGCGTTAAAGGTTACATCGTTACATCGTGAAATCTTATCCGCTTCAACGCTTCAACGCTTCAACGGTTTTAACCCGATGGCCGCGACCTTAAGACTCGAGATCGTGACGCCGGAAAAAACGGCGTATTCGGAGGACGTAGAGATGGTCACTCTTCCCGGGGCGGAAGGGGAGCTCGGCGTTTATCCGAATCACGTGCCACTGCTGACGACGTTGAACCCGGGCGAACTGCGTGTGCTGAAAGGCGGCCAGCAAACTTACCTCGCGATTGGGGAAGGGTTCGTGGAAGTCACGGGGTCGAGCGTATCCGTCCTCACCGACATGGCACTCGATATGACGGAGATCGATGAATCCGCCGCCGAAGAAGCAGTTGCGCGTGCCCGGGCTGCGATGAAGGACGATCTCGGGGCGGAACACGTCGCGGCTGTGCAGGCGTCGTTGCAAAAGGCGCTCGCCCAATTGCACGTCAAACGCCGGCGCCACAGTTAGCGCCTGATCTTGTGCGAAGCGCGGCCATGCCGCTACTCTCGCTCTCGTGAACACTCCGGACACGCTCGGGATCATCGCCGGCAACGGCGTTTATCCACGCCTCCTCGCGGAGGCTGCGCGCCGCGCTGGCGTGAAGCGAATCGTTGCTGCGGCATTTACGAACGAAACTGACGATCGTCTCGCCGGGATGGTCGACGACATCGAATGGATGCGGGTCGGACAGTTGGGAAGATTAATTGCCGGGTTTCGCGATAGCGGTGTCGCGCACGCCATCATGGCCGGCCAGATCGCGCCGAAAAATCTCTTCGATCTGCGGCCGGATTTGAAAACGCTTCTGTTGTTGGCCCGCCTGAAACGTCGCAACGCGGAGTCCATCTTTGCGGCGATCGGTGACGAGCTCATGCGCGCGGGTATCACTCTCCTGCCGGCAACGTCGTTCCTGGAAGATTACCTCGCTCCGCGCGGTCTGGTCGCCGGCCGCAAATTGAGCCGGCGCGAGGAAGACGATGTCGCGCTCGGGTTCGAGATCGCGACTGAAGTGAGCCGGCTCGATATTGGGCAGACAGTCGTCGTCCGGAACGGGACCGTTCTGGCGGTGGAAGGATTCGAAGGCACGAACGAAGCGATCAAGCGCGGCGGATCGCTTGGCGGCAAGAACGCGGTCATGGTGAAAGTGGCGAAACCGAATCAGGATATGCGCTTTGACGTGCCGGTGATCGGGGTCGCTACCATCGAGGTCGCGGCCGCCGCAAATGTGCGTGTAATCGCCGTCGAAGCGGGGCGAACGCTACTGCTCGAGAAAGAGGCGGTGATCGAAGCCGCCACGCGCGCCAATATTTCTATCATCGCGCGCTAACGCGAGTCTCGTAATCTCGCCAGCACGACGCTCTTCAATTGCGGCGCAAAGCTGCGGCAGAACCGGACGCGCCGGCTTCCTGTAGTCTGGCGCGATGATACGACAAGATTTCCTGCCTGATCGAGTCGCGCATAGCGGAGATTAGTGCGGACGAGGTCAGGCTTTGCCGCCGCGGCGACGGCGAGCGCGTCGAAGATTGGGCCCCCATTCGTCCCGGCAACGTGCGTCCAAAACCAAAGCCAGACTTTGCTGCGCCGCGCGAGGTAATCGGCCGCTCCGCCCCGGTTCCTAAGATCGCTCAACTCTTTAGCAGTTATCGAGAGCTCGGCCGCAGTTACGGCCGGCGCCAGCGTGATCGGGATTTGAGAATGGAGAATAACTGCGGCCGACCGCGGATCCTTGAAGATGTTCGCGTCGTGAATGGCAAAGGTTTTATTGGGCCCAAGCCTCAGGCTCGTGCCTTCGGGCTGGCCGCCGACAATAAACACGCGGCGGATTCGACTCGTTAGTTCGGGATGCAACTCGGCAAAGCTTGCCAGGTTGGTAAGCGGGCCCAGCGCGAGGTACGTGACGGGCCCTTTCCTCAAAGCCTTCGCCAACGCGTCGCTCGCTTCTGTCCGGCGGCCACGATCCTCGGGCGATTTGGCCCCCGCAAAAACGTGAACTCCATGCGGACCGAATCGCTCCGTCATCTCGCGTGCGACACGGGTCGTGCGAGCGAGCCCCGCGTTCCCGTAGGACGCGCTAATTCCCGCGATGCGCAGCTCCGGCGAATGAAAAGCGAGGACAAGCGCGTAGGCATCGTCGACTTCCCGAATGGGTGAACCAATGGAGACGTCGGTGTCGATCCAAACCGTTTCGGCAAAGGCCAGACGCGCCAGGCCAAAGATCGCCGCGAACACGAGCGCCTTCGGCACAAATCAACGAATGCGATTAACGGCCCAACTCACCGGGATCCGAATCGCCTGGAAGGTCGCCGGCTTGAACCGCCATTTCCTGAAGGCAGTCGTCGCGGCTGTATCGAGGATGCTGCTCCCGCTGCTTTTAACAATCGCGACCGACGTCGTTACTCCGGCTTTATTAATCCGAAGCTCGTAAACGCCGTTACCGCTGATTTTCTTCTGTTGCGCTTCCTCCGGGTAACCAGCAGCGGGGGAGGCCAGAGCGTAACGGATCAGGTCTTCGTCGCTCAGTGACGAAACATGGTTATCGCTCCACACCGCCGTGGTCTTTTCTGCAGCGAAGAGGCTGAGGGGAAAAGCGGCGACAAGCGCGACGATAGTGAGCGATTGTGACCACCGCATTTGCCAACGTTATGGTTGCAACGTTGCGTTGCAACAGGGCGGCAGCCTTTTGCCTCGGTGTGCAAAAATTGCGCAACCCTGGCGAAAAGCTGCGCGTTTTTTCGGAACCGAGCGATCGCGCTTGTCTTGCTTCAGGCTCGCCCTTGTAATGGCGAGAGCGCTCTAATGAACTCATGGCCAACATCAGGCGAGAGCCGCGCGGGCGCGGCTCCAGACAGTCAGGTCGAGATTGAATCGATTAACCGCCGTTCTTTTCTCGGTGTCCTGCTCGGTTTTGGAGCGGTCGTGGTGGGCGCGGCTCTCTCCGTCCCGCTCCTTCGTTTTGCTCTGCATCCGCTCCTCACGAAAACGACTGACATTGGCTGGTCGAGTATCGGAAAAATCGAGGAGTTCGCTTCGCTCAAAGCGCCGATGAAAAAGCTGATCACAGTCGATCAACGGGACGGCTGGCGGAAAATTGTTTCGGAAAAAGCAATCTACGTTTTGCCGGCGAAGGACGGCATCCTGCGGGTGTTGTCGCCGATCTGTCCGCATCTCGGTTGTTCCATTCCGTGGATTGAAGCGAAACAGCAATTCATTTGTCCGTGCCACACGGCCATTTTCACGCTCGATGGCACTCGGGTTTCCGGTCCAGCGCCACGCCCGATGGACGATCTCGAAAGCAAGGTCGAGGAGGGCGTCCTAAAGGTGCGCTACCAGTATTTCCGCCAGCTCGTTTCGACCAAGGACGTTCTCGCCTAGAAGGAATGCCAATGGCTGACGCGCCGACGCCCAACGGGAAACCGAACGAACCCCACTTGAACCGGCGACAGCGCACCTATCGCTGGTTCGACGTTCGCATCGGAGTGGGATCGCTGATGCATGAAGCGCTGGATGAGCCGATCCCAGGCGGCGCGCGCTGGGCCTACGTTTTCGGCTCGGTCCTGCTCTTCCTTTTTATCTCGCAAACGATCACCGGAATTTTTCTCGCGCTTTATTACGCGCCGACGGCCGATCACGCGCACACGACCGTCGCCTACATCGTAAAGGAAGTAACCGGCGGCTCCTTCCTGCGCAGCCTGCACGCCTACGGGTCCAGCGCGGTCGTCATCGTCATGCTCCTTCATCTGACCCAGACGTTTCTTTACGGTGCTTACAAGGGCCGCCGTGAAGTTCTCTGGATATCGGGATGCGCGCTCCTGGGCCTGATGTTGGCGATGGCGTTCACCGGATACCTGCTGCCGTGGGACCAGAAAGCTTATTTCGCCACGACGGTCGGCACGAACATGGCAAGCGAGGTTCCTCTGATCGGCAGCACCCTCAAGCGTTTGATGCGCGGCGGGAACGAGATGGGCACCCTGACCTTGTCGCGCTTTTTCGTGGGCCACGTTTTCCTGTTGCCTGGGGCGATTCTCGGGTTGATCGCGGCGCACGTATTTCTATTCCGCAAAGCGGGAGCCGCTGGCCCGCCGAGCGAAGATCCCATCAATCCTAAACTTCCGACGGAGCGATTTTATCCGCGCCAGGTGTTGATGGATACGGTCGTGGCGCTGGCCATGATCTGCGTGCTGGGATTATTTTCTCATTTTTCTCCGACGGAGCTCGGTCCAAAGGCGAACCCGGCCGATACCCAGTACGTTCCGCGCCCGGAATGGTTTTACCTGCCGGTTTTCCAATGGCTCAAATACTTCAAGGGCTCGCTCTCCATCGTGGGCATCGTCGTCATTCCGACGCTCACCGCGATCCTGGTCGTCGGACTTCCCTTTTTCGATCGACGCCTGGAACGACGGCCCTGGCGGCGCCCGATCGCGGTGGGCATTTATCTCGCCATCATGGCGACGCTCGTCACCTTCGGATGGTTAAGCCGGCATGAGGACCAACTGGATCCCGCGATCGCAAAGCAGGTGGCGAAACAGAACGAGGAGACGGACAAATTCATGCACGAGCCCTTCGAGCCGGAAGCCGCTTCGAGCGCGCTTTCCGCGCCGGCGGTCGCGCCAGTCCTCGATCCATTGGCCGCGAAAGGAAAGACAATTTACGGTGCAGAATCCTGCGATGCGTGTCACGGGGACAATGGCGTGGGCACCAGTGCCGCGCCGAAGCTGTCCGGCGCCACCGCCCAAAAATCAGCCGAAGAATTAGCCAACCTTCTCCGGCACCCCACGGCGAAGATGATCGAAGGCGAGATGAAACCGGTTGACATTCCGGACGATGATTTGAAAGCGCTGGTCGCCTACATCAAGAGCTTGAAGTAGCAGGCCAGTTCGCAGATACCGGAGTTGTTCGGTGCCGAACCATGGATCTCTCCACTACCTACCTCGGGATGAAGTTCCGCACGCCGCTCGTACCGTCGGCGTCGCCCCTGTCCGAGGGGATCGACAAGATCAAGTTGATGGAAGATTCGGGCGCGTCCGCCGTTGTTCTCCATTCGTTGTTCGAGGAACAAATGGAAGCCGAGACCGGTGCGCAGCCGCCGGAGTTTCGAGTCAGTCCCGAAGCGTACCTCAAACATATCGAGGAAGCGAAACGCACGGTCGCGATCCCCATTATCGCGAGCCTTAACTGCACCACACTCGGCGGATGGATTCGTTATACGCGCGAAATTACCGAAGCCGGCGCCGATGCTCTCGAGTTGAACATCTACAAAATTCCGACCAACCCGAAAGTATCTGGGTCCACAATCGAGAAGGGATATATCGATACGGTGCGATCCGTGCGCTCCGCGGCCACGATCCCGCTGGCGGTAAAGCTGAGCCCTTACTTCAGCAATTTCGCGAACATGGCGGCGTCCTTGGACGCCCTTGGGGTGGATGCGCTCGTGCTCTTCAACCGGTTTTACCAGCCCGACATCGATTTGGAGAAAATGGAAGTCACGCCCAACCTGACTTTGAGTGTCCCAACCGACATGCGGTTGGCACTGCACTGGATTGGCATCCTCTTTGGAAAAGTCCGAACGAATCTCGCGGCGACCAGCGGGATTTACCAGGCCACTGACGTAATCAAGATGGTGATGTCCGGCGCGGACGTGACGATGCTATGCAGCGCGCTGATGCGCCACGGCATCCAGCATATCCAACGGATCGAGATGGAAGTAGCGGCCTGGCTGGAAAAGCACAACTACCAGTCGCTCGGCGAAATCAAGGGCATCATGAGCCAGAAAAATTGCCTGGACCCCAGCGTTTTCGAGCGCGCGCAATATGTCCGAGGCCTCTCCAGTCATACATCGTTGTTCCCGATGCGGCGTTAAGGGTCAGCGAAGAATGGCTGGCTCGGCCAGTTCAAGGCCTTCGTAAGTCTCCGCGACGATTTGATCGACGACCGCTTTCGTGTCCTGGGTTCGCTCCCAAACCGCAAGCTGACGATCAGCGCCAGTTCCCTCGCGCAGGATCTTTTCGATGTGCTGCATTTCCCGCTGGCTGCCGAGCTCGTCCGCTTCCGGCGCAATGAATTCCAGGATCTCATGGATCAGGCTCCGAGTCTCGACTTCGCACTTACGACCGAAATCGATCAACTTCCCGTCAAGTCCGTAGCGAGACGCCCGCCAGCGGTTTTCGTCGATGACCCGGCGGCGATAGATCCGGAACGACACATTTTGCCGCAGCAACTTGTGGAGCTTGAAGACGATTGCCTGCATCATCGCCGCCAACGCGATCGTGTCCTCCACGCCCGACTGGGCGTCGCAGATCCGAAATTCAAGTGTGTCGAAGAAAGGATGGAGACGGATGTCCCACCAGATCTTTTTCGCGTTATCGATGCAGTTCGTCGAAACCAGGAGCTCCAGGTAATCCTCATATTCGGAAAGACTTTCGAAAACGTCCGGCATGCCGGTGCGCGGAAACCGCTCGAAGATATTTTGCCGATAGGACTTGAACCCCGTGTTTTGGCCGAGCCAGAAGGGTGAGTTGGTGGAAAGCGCGTAGAGATGGGGGAGGAAATAACGCGCTTGATTCATGAGCTGCACTCCTTCTTCGCGATCAGGGATGCCGACGTGGACGTGGAGTCCGAAGATGAGGTTGGCCCGCGCGATCTGCTGCATGTCGTTGACGATCGTCGCATAGCGCTCGTCGGCGGTGATCAACTGGTCCATCCAATGCGAAAAGGGATGGGTGCCGGCGGAAGCGATCTTGAGTCTGTCCCGCGCCGCAAGCCGCGCCAGTTCCCGCCGTAGTCGCACAACTTGCTGCCGGGCATCTGCGACGTCGCGGCAAATCTCGGTGCCCAGCTCGACGACCGACTGGTGCATCTCTGGTTTCACCTGTTCCTTCAGGATCATTTTGCCGTGGGCCAGAATCTCCTGGATGTGGGAACGCAGTTCGCGCGTTTCCGGATCGACGATCTGGAATTCCTCCTCGATTCCGATGGTGAAAACGTGGTCGTCCATCGGTATCGGCCGGCAAGCCCCGGTCTTATATATGCGAGATCAGTTTCGTTCTCGCTGCCTTGAGCCGGCGAACCATGACTTCGCTGACCCGCTTGTGCAGCTCGTGGCTGAAAGTGAGATCATCGTCCCGGTGCTGCCGCAAAAGCAGCCCGGACAAACAGATCGCGCTGCAAGGCTCGTCCGCCCGGGCATCGAACGACCAAAGATAGGGCGGGAATAGCCAGGACCAACCGAGTGGTTCGCCGGCCGAGACCGTATCGACGACGACTGTTTTTCCGTCGTCGGTTTTTCCTTCGAGGACAATGGTTCCCGATTCAAGGAGGTAAAAGCCGCTGGCCGGTTCGCCTTCACGCAAAACGACCTGGCCCGCATCGAACTCCGTCGGCATGGCGCAAAGAGCCAGGAGCTCGAGATGATGCGGACTCATTCCCTTGAGAAACGGATGGGCCGCCAGCCGCTTTTCGATGTCCGGGTAGCGGACCGAGTGCGGTTCGCCGCGGAGCTTATCGGCTTCGGGTTCAGCCAGACGCCAAACTTTCGAGCCATCATGCATCACCTTGTTTGACGGAGGCCGAACCGAAATGTGGGTCGGCCGGACGAGGTCGAAGTTAACGAAGCGCTGGGCTGGAAACGGACGGAATTCGGGCTCGGTCTTCAAATAATCCACCGCCGCGGCCATGGCGATTTCACCCGCCACTTCGATGGAATGGGCGTCGCCGGGCTGAGCGTGCTTAATATGATCGTGCCGGTCGTGCGTTCTTACCGCTTTGTCTTCGACCTCGATCAGGAGATTTGCCGTCGCCTGTGGGGTGGAGTGGGCGCGGGCGTCGAAGGCAAAGCAGACGTGAGTGAAAAAATTGTAAGTCATCATCGCCGAAGCGATCCGAACTCCGGAGCCGGTCCGCCAAGCTGTGTCTGGTCTGTGCCCTACTTTTTCAACGTGCGGACGTAAGCCACCAGAGCCTTAATCTCATCGTCCGTCAGTTTGCCGGCGAACGCTTTCATCGTCGTCTTGCCGTTTTCCTTCACGCCGTTCTTGATGGATTCGGTCGCCTTGGCATCGCTGAACCCGGCCTGCACCTTCGCGTCGGTCAGATCTTTGGCGTTCAGAGTCTTTCCCATTTTCGTGTCGGCGTTGCCGCTCTTGCCGTGGCACTGGGCACAGTTTGCATCCCAATTCGCTTTTGCGTCGGCAGCGTGGAGAGAGACAGCCGAGGCAGCGAAGAGACTAATGACTAACGAAACGATTACTTTCATAACTTATTCCTTTCAGGAGTTATTCTGAGGTTCCTTCTACTAGTCCCGGGGGGACGAAGTTCAACTTATCCTTTTCCCGCGGCCTTTTCGGCGACGCGTCAAAACTCCGCCAGCGTTCGACCGGAATGGCAGCCACGGCCATGAGCGCGAGCTGGCTGATCATGAATCCAACGAGC
Source organism: Verrucomicrobiota bacterium (assembly GCA_041167265.1). GTDB lineage: Bacteria > Verrucomicrobiota > Verrucomicrobiia > Chthoniobacterales > UBA10450 > AV80. Next base: position 25,741 of record JBEEHG010000080.1, read on the forward strand.
CAGGGAAAGGCTTTCTGCATGAAGCCATAGGAATGCAGGCCCACGCCGAGCATGTTCACGCCAAACCACGAAAAGCTGGTCACAATGTTACCGAAGATCGCCATGACCATGAGCCCGCGCTGCCGGATGAACCCGCCCCAGCGCGCGTGTAAAATAATCGCGCACCAAAGGACGATGAGAACTGCGCCGTTCTCCTTTGGATCCCAACCCCAGAATCGGCCCCACGATTGGTCCGCCCAGATGCCTCCAAGGACAGTGCCGACGAAACTGAAGAGCGTGGCGAAACAAAGGACGCCATAAGTCATGCGCGAAAGGGAATCGGCCGTCTCCTTTTTCAAGGAACGAGTGAACACTCCGCGGATGATGTAGATCATCGCCAGCATGCCGGCCAGGAACATCGCGGAGTAGCCGGTCGTGATGGCGACGACGTGGGTAGCCAGCCAGATATTCGTGTCGAGAACGGCTTGCAACATCTCGAGGGTGTCGCCGCTGCCCGCGAGATGATGCGCGATAATGAGGGTGATGAATCCGATCGCGCCCGCGCAGGCCGCGCCAATGCCATCGCGGAAAATCCGCTCGAGAATCAAGGACACGATCACCGCGCCCCAGCCGATGAAGATCGCGGACGAATAAAGATTGGTGACAGGCGGGCGCTCCTGCAGATACATCCGCGAGACCAGGCCGAAGGTGTGGACCGAGATCGTGAGGAGCAGCAGATAAAATGCGGCGCGGTTCAGCGGCCGGTTCCAGCCGAGCCAGGAGAAGCAGGCGAGGAGAAACGCGAGAACGTACAGCTCCATGCTGTGGGTGAATGGATCGACATGGTTGAAGAAAAACTCGAATGCGGTCCGCTTCGTGGCCGTGGGTTGTTCCTTTGCAAACCAGTCGTGGAGCACAGCGGCTTGTTGGTTAAAGGTCCGTTGGTCGCCGGCGTGATAAGCGTCTCCGAGCCGGGCGTAGGCCTGGACGACCGGATGAATTTCGCCGGTGCGGACGATCAGGGCGAGGCTTTCGCCGATTGACAGCCACTGCGGACCGGTGCTCGAAGGCGCAGCCAGCAGGTAAGCCATGCTCGAAAGATTTTCGTAGCGTTCGGCAAAGGCCGCGACGGCATCGAGCTTCGCCTTGTCGAATGCCTCGCCCTTCTCGCGCTGGTGCGCCGCCTGGGCAGCGGGCGCAATGGCCGCCACGTAGGTCTCCAGTTCCTTCGAAAAATCGTGCGCGTCTTCGGGGCGCAGACTGTTCTTCAATCGCTGGCAGAGAACCAGCGCATTCCGCAAATTCAGGATGGCGCTCTGGTAAGCGGAACGCTGGACGGACTCGAGTTTATCCGCCTGTTCACCTTGATCGTCGATTTGCTTTAGAAATGGCGCCAGCTCAGTGAAGCTGAAATATTTTCTATCGCCCTGTTCCCAGCCAAACAAGCCGAGGACTTCCGAATTCTGAATGACAAACACCGGGTAGTCGTCCGCCGCGGCCGGCTTGAATAGCACATCCGCGAGCCATTGCATCGCGTTGATCTGTTCGCCGTTCGTCAGGCCAAGCGTTTCCTTTCCGTGAACAATGAGCAGAGAATTGCGCGCGACGGTGTCGAGTGGTTTGATCCGGCCGCCCACCAAGACCGGAATTTTTCCCAGCGTGACAAGGTCCGGCTGATCGAGCTTTGCTTTCGGCGGAAACCAGCTCGCGGCCAGCCAGAGGAAGGCGACAACGAGGACTAGCCAGGGGAAATAGCGTTTCATGCCATCACTGTCCTGCGGCGTCGCGAGAAGCCGACGAGGTGATATCCAAATTGGACCAGCAGTCCTGCCGCGACGACAATGCAGGCGATGTAGGGCGCGACGAAACTCGGGTTTCGCACCACCTGAAGGATCGAAGTGCGATCGTCCTTCTCAAAGCCGGCCTGGTAATAGGTCTCGCCCCGATAACGGAGCGGATGGTTCATATAGACGAGGACGTTGCGATTCACCGAGCGCTCCGGATCGATCAACGTCACCGTGCTCGCGAAGTTTTTAGGGATGTCCGTCCCGACATAGCGTTCGTGCGTGAATTTCTGGAGGGTCACGCTGTACGGTTTGTAGTAGCGGGCCGGTCGCATGACTAATTGCCAGGTGCGGCCGTCGCAGGAAAACGTTTGCGGCGCACCGAGCGCGTCCGAAACCAGCCAGGTCCCGAGCGAAGCGGATTTCGCCGGGATAATCTCAACTGCCGCGCTGACAAGATCGCGGTCGTTGACCCCAGTCGCGCGCGGGGCTGGTTCGACGACCACCTGCGCGCCGGGCCCCTGGTTCGCGATCGGCGTGAGGACCACACCGCTTTCGTTGGCCATGCGCAACCGGGAGTTTTGGTAATAATGCCGGACCACGATCCGGAAGGGCAGGCTCTTATGCTCGATCGTTCGAGCGCGCTGCAGGACCGCTTGCGGAATTGCTGTGACCTGGTCGAACTCGGGATCGCTCGTGTCGATGACGGCCAGCTCCATCCGGCGCGGATCTTCCGAATAATTTTTCGTGTCGCCGGTGCCTAACCGCATGTGGCTCTCGATCGCGAACAGGTCGGTGAACAAGCCACCCGCAAGCATGATGATAAGGCCGGCATGGGTGAGATGGATGCCGAGCTTGCGCCAGGACCACTGAAAACGTTTCGCGTGCGCCGCGATCAGATTGATGAGAAGCACCGCGCCAATGAGATGGCCGCCCGGAAAAATGGGGAACTGAAAACCATTCCCTTCCGGGGGCCACCAGACAAACAGACTTTGGAAATAACGCTGTTGCGCTTCCCAGATTCCGAGGTGCACCTGGGCGATGGTCCCGGCAAAGATGAGAACCATTCCGGCCGCCAGACAAATGATCGTCAGCTTCAGCGACGTGATGATGGCGATGAGTCTGCGCAGCATATCCTAGAACCGAACCGATTGGAGAAACGCGGCGAACTTCGACTTCTCCTCTTCGACCACCGCCGGCGGACCGGTAAGTTTAAAGAACCAGGTGCGGCCCTCATGTCGCGTCCAGCCGGCCAGCACCCGCGTGGTGGCGCCCGCGATGTCGACCGTGGAAAAGTGGAGAGGACCCGCGTGCTGTGGAACGATCAGCGCATCGACCGAATCAACCGGCCCGAGACCGATCTGTTGTCGCCAGCGATTGACGTTGTCCGCGTCGCTGCCGCCATCGCCGGGAAATGTCACGACGGAGATGTCTGCCTTCTCGCCGTTTTTTTCCGTCGTGAAACTGGCGTAGCGCATGGCAGAAGGAGCTATCGGAGCCCAGCCTGCCGGAACGTCCCATTGGATTTGCGGCTTTTCGGAACTGGACGAGGCGGCCGGCGCGTCCGCGTTTGGCGAAGACGCGTTAGTCGGCATCGTTGCATCGGGCGGAGGGGTTGATTCGAGCGGCGCCTTCGAAACGCGATAAACCTTGATTTGTTGATCGTCGCGATCGCAAGCGCCCAGGATGATCACGGCGAGGGCCAACACTCCCCACTTCATTCCCCAGTTTCGCATCGAACTTGGAGAAGAACTAGAAGCGGAACTGCAGGCTGGAGAAGACAGCGTGCGCTTCGTAGTTATTGTGGCCGCCGGCGAGCAGGTCGGTGTAGTGAAAGTAACTGTATTGGAGCTTGAGCCGCACGTTATTGGTGATCTGCCGGCTTATGCCCGCCGAAACCGTATGCTCGGTCGCGCCCATGCCATAGGGGACCGCGACAAGGAAATTATTCTCGTAGTTGTTCGCCCGATAGTAGGAGTACTCGGCCCGCACGTCGGTTTTTTGGTCCAGGACAAATCCCGCGGATCCGCCAGCGGTCCAGTAATCATTCTTGAAATCGAGGACCGTCGGGGTGGTGTTGGGAATCAAAACAATATCCGCCGGCGTGTTGGTCTTATTCAAGACATAGGATGCGTTCCCCTGAAGGTACAGCCGGGCGCAGGGGTTCCAGGTTATGCTTTCACTGATGACGTGGTTCGTGATCTCCGCTGTCCGCTGCTCGGCCAGGGTGATCCCGGTGAGACCTACTCCCGGAGGATTGGCTGGCGAGATTCCCCACATCCCATCGATCGTGCCGTGCACGTAATCGTAACGGGTGACGAACGCGATCGTGCCCAGCTTCGGCGGAAGCTTCGGATGCCACGTTACTCGGAAGTTTACATCATCGGTGTCCAGTTCCTGGCTGAGCAGGCGCTGGTTTCTTTCCGACCCAGCCACCGGCGCCGTGGCCAGTTCCGAAATGAAGTGGTTATCGTACTCCGCGTCCTTATGATAATACTGCCCGGAAACATTTAGCGTCATCATCGGGTACCAGTTTGCGCCCACCGTGTATTTTTGGGTCAGCAGATCAGTCTCCTTGTTCATGGAGCCTTGGTCGACCGGGCCTGGCGCGACGATGTGTTCGTGGACGTTACCATTTTCTTCTTCCCAATCGCCCCGGACGTAGAAGGCCCAGTTATCGATGCCGGTGTAACGGGCCTCGAGGGTTTCCGCAAAATTATTGAACTGCTCCGCTGAATCGCCGGAGCGTAACACCGGCGTGATGCGGTGGAAGCCGCCGGCCGGATTCGTCGGGGTAAAGGGCGCGGTGTTGGCCGCGGTGTTGGTATCGAGAAAGCTGGAAGCGCTGTCTTTGTCCTGGCGAGTGTAACGAAACGCGGTCAGGAATGTCAGTTTTTTAGCCGGCAACCACATCAAGTTGAGATTAACCACGTGCTCGTTCACTTCCGAGACGCCGCTCAAGTTGAGCACGCCATGGTCGTTGGACTGGAGCGTCGCAATTGGATCGCCGATCATGGAGTCGTAGCCCGACCCGATGATGCGCGTCCCGGAAATATCGCTCTCCAAAGTGGAATAGGAGTAAGCGCTCGTGAACCAGAGTGAATCGCTTAAGCGCGTCTCGCTCGTTACATGTCCGTTAAAGGAATCGAGCTTGCTCCTGCTGTTATCGGTGATGAAGCGTTGCGCCCCTGGCGCCGCGACGACCGGTGGGAGCTGGCCGGCGTTGCGTTCCAGTTGGAGCCGGTCGTCGACTTCACTGTGTTCGTAGCGCATGCCGAGGCCGATATCGGTCTTGCCAAAATTCTGCGAAAGATCGGCGGAAAAAATGTCGCGCGTCTCATCGATGTCGCGAAAGGCGGGCGCGATCTTACGAGTGGGATTAACGGCCAGGCCGGTCAGCGTGGTATCGCCCCAAATGGTTGAGTCCTTTCGGCCATCGCGAAAGAGGTGCGAGTAATGGAGCGTAATTTCCGGCAGCTTCGGCGCGCGCAATCCCAGTTCCACCCAGGCCTCGCCCCGATCCAGCTCCATCTCCTGATGGGGTGGGGGAAAGAACTGGCCGTTGCCAGGGAAAAAACCGCCGTTGCCGTCATACCAACTCCGAAATTCCGTGTAACCGCCCCGGATGTAACCCACGCCCCGATAAGACAACTCCATCTTCAGGTCGTAATCATGATTATCAAAGATGGCGTGGCCATCGACCGTAAACTGTCCTTTCTTTCCAATAGCCTGCTCGAGGTGCATGTCCTGGATCCCACCGAAGACGTCTCCCGAGATCCGGTGCTCCTGCTTGAACTGCGCGGCGTCGCCGTTAACGCTCAGGCCGCCGATTTCCAGTTCGATCCAGTTCTTGTAAGCTGTCTCCTCTTCCGCGGTGGCGGCCGTGCTTTCCGTTTTCACCACCTCCTTGTCGCCGGCTTGGAGCGAAGCAGTTTCCCCGAACGTCGCGCACACGAACAGAGCGGCGCCGATCGCAAAGCACTTCTTGCCGCTTCCAGGACAACGAGTGCTCAATCGCCGGCGACGCATCCCTCAGTACCTCAAGTGCGAATTCACCTGCGAGCCGTGGATCGCTTCATGACAGCCAGCCGACCAACATGTCCCCTGCGGCAGGCGGTTAGTGTGGTCCGAGTCACCGATGAAAATCCGGCCGGCGGCCGTTTGCTGCTGGAAATGACACTTCAAACAAAGCGCCGCGCTGCGTTCCGTCAGCATCCGCTGATTGACCGAGCCATGCGGTGAATGACAGCTCACGCAACCTTCGCGGAGCGCTTCGTGTTCGAAGACAAACGGACCGCGTTGGGCGGTGTGGCACTGGAAGCAGGTTTGGTTTTGACTGAGCAAGGCGACGCCGCCGCCCTTGAGCGATTGCGGAAGATTCGTCCCGCCGCCCTTGATGGCGTCGGCTTTGTGCGGGTTATGGCAATCCGCGCAGCTCACTTTTCCTTCGAGCACCGGATGGTGATGCGGCAGGTCGAATTTCGCGCGGACCTCCAAATGGCATTGGAAACAGGTCGCCGGCGATTTTCTCGGATTCACGATCTTACTTCGCTCGCCGCCGCTCTTGACGTGAAGGCTGCCCGGACCGTGGCACGATTCGCAGCCCATGTTCTTGGCGTTCGTCCCTTCCGCTTTCAAGCGCGCATGGATCGCCGTCGGAAAACCTTTCGCGATCGCTTCGTGACAGGTGGCGCATTCTTCCGAGCCGACGAACTCAGCGCCCGGCACACTCGGCGGCGCCATGATAGCGCGGCTCGATTCGAAGTTGCTGCAGGAAAGCAAAATGACGGTGAGTCCGGCTCCACCGGCGGCAATCCACCCGGCCCTTTCGGGCCTCCCGATAAACCATCGAGTGAACCTCGAATGCAGCACAGCCCGGAGTCTGCCAGATCGCGAGTTCCGTTGGCTACGCATTTTTACGTCTTTTCTGTTTGCCCCTCGTGGCCGTCCGATAATCGGTGGGCGATTTTCCCGCGAACTTTCTGAAGACGCGATTGAATTGCGAAAGCGACTGAAAACCGCAGGCGAACGCGATCTCGCTGATTCGCAGGTCCCCCTCCCGGAGAAGTGCCGTCGCTTTCTCGTAGCGGGCCCGGGCCACGTACTCCACGAAGTTCAGCCCGGTCGCTTCCTTGAATTTCTCGCTGAAATAATTCGGGCTCGTGTTGGCCGCCCGGGCGACTTTGCCTAACGAGAGCTCTTCGCTCGCGTGGGCGTGAATAAAATTCCGCGCCCTCCAGATTCGCACCGGCTCCGCTCCATGGGTTTTTTGTCGAGATGTCTGCTTCTTCATTTGTTCCCCTGATGAAGGACACTCCGGTGCGGAGGGACTCGGTGCAGCACGCCCGCTGTCCCGTGCTCGTAGTTCCGAGTCACGAGCGGCCGGTGCTGAAGTCAAAGGAAGACACGTAGAATTGACCGCACAAGCAACCTCAACCTTGTAGGCATTGACGCGAAGGCCTGGAGCCTAGGGGGATCGAACCCCTGACCTCCTCAATGCCATTGAGGCGCTCTACCAACTGAGCTAAGACCCCGTACAAAGAATTCTGATTTTCGGGCGCGGCGGTTCGATTTGCAACGGGAAGTTTGGGGTGGCTCCGGCGGACCGGATCGAAAAGTGTTGGCGCTGCGAACCGGGCGCGGCCAGAATCCGGCAGTTTAGAAATTTCTCCTGTGTCTTTAGCGCTCGACTCCGATTTCTGGGAAGACCTGATCATCTTCATCGAAGAGGGAAGGGTCATCCCCGTCATCGGCGAATCCATCGTCACCTTTGGCGACAAAGACGAGAATCTCTACGCCTGGCTCGCGCTCCGCCTGGCCGACAAATTGCAGGTGCCGGCCTCGCAGCTCCCGGCGAAACCGACCCTGAACGACGTCGTCTGCCGCCACCTGCTCAATGGTGGCTTGCGTAATCTCATCTACACGCGGCTCCATCGTATTTTGCGGGATGAATGCCCGGCGCCGGGCAAGGCGTTGCGCGATCTCGCCTCGATTTCCGCTTTCAATCTCTTCCTCACGACAACGTTTGATCCGTTGCTGGAGAACGCGCTTAACGAAGTCCGCTATGGCCGCAAGGCGCTCACCGAGCGCCACTCGTTTTTTCCCGAAGCCGCCGAGAAGGATTTGGCCGCGCGCAAAACCGCGATGACTCGCGCGACGGTTTATCATTTGCTTGGATACGTTTCGCCCAGCCCCGAATACGTTGTCTGGGAAGAGGACGCTCTGGAATTCGTCTGCGCCCTTCACCAACACCTTCCGGTGATGGAAAAACTGGCGCGCGATTTGAAAGAACACGGGCTGCTCATCCTCGGCCTGAATTTTTCGGACTGGCTCGTGCGGTTCTTCCTTCGCATCACGAAGCAGTCGCGCCTGTCGGAATCGCGTTCGAACACGGAAGTGCTCGCGGTCGGGACGGCCGGTTCGGTTTCCGAGAGCATGGTGCTTTTCTTTGGCGGGGTGAGTCGCAACATCCAGGTGGTCGCGCACGATCCGGCGGAGTTCGTCGCCGAACTCGCCCGGCGTTGGCAGGAAAAACATCCGGTCACCGAAACTGCCAGCGAATACGTTCTTCCTCCCGAACTCGAAATGCCGAAGGGCGCGATCTTCCTCAGCTATGCCCGCGAGGATGAAGCCGCCGCTCGCCGCGTGAAGGCGGGCCTGGAACGGCACGGCTGTGTGATCTGGTACGATCGCGAACGTCTCAAGCCCGGGGGTAACTGGCATAACAATCTTCAGGATGAAGTGAAAGGCCGTTCTTCGCTGTTCGTTTCCGTGATCTCGCGGACAACGGAAGGCGCTCCTTACGGGTACTTTCACCAGGAACGCAATTGGGCCGCGGAGCGCCAGGCGATGTATTCGGAAGGGGAAGAGTTTTACGTTCCCGTGGTGGTGGACGATTCGCCTCTGGGAACCCAGCGCGAACCGCGCGTCTTTCGTCGCGTCCAGGCCACGCGGTTACTCGACGGCGAAGTGACGGACGATTTCGGCAAGTATTTGTACATCCTCCAACAGAAACGACTCGCGGCCACTGGTTGATGAGTTCCACTGACGGCCTCACGGTTTCGCAAGGCGGTGCAGATCCAGAGTCGCCCTGGTTAGGGCTCCGCTCGTTTTCCGAGGACGCTCAGCAATATTTTTTCGGGCGTAGCGCGGAGCTCCAGGACTTGCTCGAGCGCGTCGTGCACAAACCGCTCACGGTTTTGTTCGGCCAATCCGGACTCGGCAAGACGTCGTTGATCCAGGCCGGACTCATCCCCAATCTGCGCGACGCACAACTGGTCCCGATCAGGCTGCGTTTGCGTTTCGACCCCGACGCTCCGTTGCCGGGCCGGCAAATCCTCGAAGCGTTGCGGGACGAGTTGCGGAAGGCGGGCGCGGAAGACCTGGCGAGCGCGTGTGACCAGGCCGGTGATCTCTGGCTGCTGCTGCACGACCCGCATTCAGGATTCATCCAGCCGAATGGATCGGCCATCGTCCGGCCTGTTTTCGTGTTCGACCAGTTCGAAGAAATTTTCACGCTGGGCGAAAGCCGGAGAAGTTTTGCCGACGAGTTTCGAGAGACGATCGCCGCCATTGTCGAAAACCGGATGCCGGCCGCGGTAAGGACGAAGGTCGAAGGTGATGACCGGTTAGCCGATCAGATCGATTACCATGCGCGACCAGCGAAAGTGTTGCTGTCGCTGCGCGAGGATTACCTGCATTTGCTCGAACGCTGGCGCCATCAGTTACCCGCGGTGATGGATAACCGGATGGAGCTTCGCCCCCTCACTGGAAGGCAGGCTCTCGAGGTTGTGACGCAGCCCGGCCGGCTCCGCCCGGGGCGTCCTGCGATTGTCGATGAAGCCGTGGCCGCGGGGATTGTTCGGTTCGTGGCCGGCGTTCGGAGCGACGTGCCGCTGGACGAAATCGATACGGTGCCTCCGCTGTTAAGTCTCACCTGCGCCGAGCTCAACGCCCAGCGACTCGCGGCCGGCGAAGAAACAATCAGCGCCGAACAACTCGAAGGTCGCACGGGCCATATCCTGGAGAAATTCTATTCCGATACTTTCGCCGATCAGCCGGACGCGGTGCGAACGTTCGTCGAGGATCGGTTGTTATCGGAAGCCGGGTATCGGCAGGCAGTAACTCTCGACACCGCTGAAGCCGAGCTGGTGCGAAGCGGACTGGCCCACGACCAGGCGGCGAACGCTATCGCGGGGCTGGTGGAACGGCGGCTTCTTACGGTGGAAGAACGTGGCGGTGTTCGCCGGGTGGAATTGACGCATGATGTCCTGGCTCCGGTTGCGTCCGCGAGTCGTCTACAACGCCGGGAACGAGAAGCGGCGGCGGAGTTAAACCAGCGACAACAGCAGCGTCTCCGCCGGCAACGACGAATAGCTCTCGTCATCGCGCTCGTCCTTCTCATCGGTTGCGGGGCCTTGCTGGCTTATGCCTGGCGTGCGCGCCGGGAAATCACCTTTCGCCAGTTGGTTGACGCCGGCTTTTCTGAATTGGACTCGGGAGATTACTTGTCGGCGCTGGCGAAATTTCGGGAAGCGACCCAGGCCAAGGGCGCCGACCCCTATGCCTGGTTTGGCATTGGCGATTCGCTGGTTCGTCAGGCTTATGGGGCAGGGGACGCGCGCAACACGCCGTTGCTGGAAGAAGCGATCAAGGCCTACAACCGGGCGGTCGAAATTGCGAAGAAGAAGGACGCGACATCCGCCGAGCATTACGCAGGTATCGCGAAGCTGGCGCAGGCTTACGTCGGTCTGGGCGATGTGTATGCACTGGGAGCTACTCCCGATTTCGCGAAAGCCAGCGCCCTTTACCAGCAAGCAGCGACTATCGATCCGGAATCGCCCGATCCCCATATCGGGTATGGCAACGTTGAATTCGAGCAGGGCAAGTTTCGGGCGGCCATACCGGAATACGAAAAGGCGCTGGCGGCCGCGAAGCAGCGCGGCGTCCCCTCTTATGGCGCTCATGCTGGACTGGGCGCGACTTATTTGAGCCTGGGTGACTACAGCCTGGCGATCGAGCAACTTAATCGTTCCATTGGCGCGAATCCAAACGCCACCGTCGCCACTTATCGCCTGGCAACCGCGATTTATCTGGGACACGCCGACGACAGCCGGGCGATCGAGTTATTCAAGGGACTTGCTGGATCGAAGATGGTTCGTCTGGCTTCCCTGGCTCGGACGAGTCTGGCTTACATGCAACTGAAGGCGGCGCCAGGCTCCGGGCCATTCCCGGAACAGGCGATTAACGATCTGGAGCAGACTTACAAAGCGGATCGTTACGCTTTTTCGGCGCTACGATTTGGAATCGCGCGCGCGCTTCAAGGTAACACCGCGGAAGCAAGGCGGCTCTGGGAAGAGGCCGCGAAGTTATCGTGGGGAGACTCCCTCTCGAACCGAATTTACACGCCGTTCCTTCGGGTGCTTCTAGACCAGCCAGGCGCTTTGGAAGACTTACGCGCAATCCTTGATTCGCTTGCCGGCGAAGGCGCGACAGGCGTGCTCGAAAACGTCAGGCTCGATGCTGAGTTGATCCAGCGTTCGGGGCGCTACGCCAATCAAATCGATCCGATCATTGCCCTGCTGGATCAATCGATTGCGAAGGCGCGGCAGAACCGGCCGATAAATCGCTCGAACGGTCCGTAACCCTGCCATGAGCGATGACGTTCCTTTGCCGGCCGTGTGGGTGGTGGGATTGACCGGTCACCGTCGCCTGAAAAACGCGGAGGCCGTTCGCGCGCTGATTCGCGAACAGATGGAAGCTCTTAGTGGCAGGGCCCGCGGCCGCCTCGCCGGTTGTTCGTCGGCTGCGATCGGCGCGGACACGCTGTTTGCCGAGACCTGTGCGGCTTTGAATGTGCCGTGGAAAGCATTGCTGCCTTTCTCTCCGGCCGAGTTCAAAACTGATTTCAGCGAGAGCCAATGGTCGCACGCTTCGGAGTTACTGAAGGGCGCGGTCGAAATCGAGATCTCGGGGTCAGCCGAGGATCGCACGGCGGCCTACTTGCGCTGCGGGCTGCGAACGGTCGACGAAGCGGATGTCGTCATCGCGGTCTGGAACGGCTTGCCCGCTCGCGGCGTTGGAGGCACTGGCGACGTGGTCCGTTACGCGCGCCAGGAGAAGAAGCCGCTGATTCTGATTCATCCCGAGACCTTGCGGGTCGAGCACGAGTGTCTGCCGGAGGCGTTCAACGATCCGATTCTGGATTTCTTGAATGGCATAGCGGTCGCGCGAACGGAGATTGAGAGCAATGCTTCCGGCAAGGGACAGGTGGAACATTTTTTTCGCGAAGTGGATGCCGTGGCTACACGAATCGCTCCGCGCTTCCGCCGGTGGGTGGCCGTTTCTCTCCTTATGAATACCGCGGCAGTCGCGCTGACCGCGGCAGTGATCGGGCTGGGGCTAAAGTCGCCGCTGCTGGACCTGCTGGCGTTGCTTCTTGTCGCGGCAGCGACGCTGGCGATCGTCTATGTGAAACGGCAAGGCGCGCACGAGACCTGGATGCGTTGCCGCGTCGCGGCGGAGATGTGCCGTTCGGCCCTGGCCACCTGGGAGTTCCCGACGATCGTGACACCATTTTGGTTTCAGGAACTTCCTGGGCTGGGCCGGCTGGGCCGCTCCCTGCGTTATCTCAGGCTAAGTAACACCCCGGCGAATTCCGATAACGTCGCGGCCGTGAAGGAGCAGTACCTCGCAACCCGGATCGGACATCAGATCGAATACTTTCGCGAACGCAGCCGCTCCTTGCACCTGGTTCTCCTTGTCCTGACAACCTTGTTCTGGTTCTTGTCCCTGGTCGCCATCGGCCGCGGGATCTTCGTTGCCACCGCAGGCACGAGGTGGTTCAGCCCGGAGCTCGGCCGGATCATTTCATCGTTTCTTCCTTTTGCGTTGCCGCTCATCGCCGGCTGTGCATTATCCCTCATTTCTATTTTCGATTTGCACCGGCAGCTGGCTCGATCCCAGGATATGAGAGTCCGGCTCGTGGCTTTTCGGGAACAGATCCTTCAAAGTGATAACATGGTCACTCTCCAGAACGCGGTCGAAAAAGTGGAAAAACTTTTTGCAGAGGAATTCCTGGAGTGGTTCGTGTTATCGCGCGACCCCCGATTCCAATGAATGACGGGGCGCCGATGAAGAGATTACTAGCGCTCGACGGCGGCGGAATTCGCGGAGTTTTTTCGCTCGAGATTCTGGCGCGGATAGAAGCACACGTCCGGGCGGCGCGCGGCCAGCCCGACCTCGTGCTGGCGGATTACTTCGATTACATCGCGGGCACAAGCACTGGAGCGATCATCGCGACTTGCCTCTCGTGGGGCATGAGTGTCGCCGAAGTGCAGGACCTTTACACCAACCGGGCCGTCGAAATTTTCCGGCCGGCGCCTCTTTATCGTCGCTTCTGGAACAAGTTCGAAGCCGAAGCGATCACCCGCATGTTCAAAACGATTCTGTCGGAGGACGGGGAGGGGAAGGATCCGGCGTTACTCGGGACGAAAAAACTTCGGACGTTGCTTACCCTGGTGATGCGTAATCACACCACCGGATCGCCCTGGCCGGTGTCGAACAATCCCGCCGCCAAGTATAACGACCCGAACCGGCCGACCAACAACCTGGTCCTGCCGCTTTGGCAACTGGTGCGGGCCAGTACCGCCGCGCCGGTTTATTTTCCACCGGAAACAATCGAGCTCGGCGGCGTTCGCCACGTCTTCGTCGACGGCGCCATCACTCCATACAACAATCCAGCGTTGCTTCTGTTCTCAATGGCGACACTGCCAGCCTACAACCTTAATTGGGCGACCGGCATCGATAAGATGCTTCTCGTGTCGGTGGGGACAGGTCGCCAGCGCACCGGGGCCGGAGAACTGCGGGGAGACCAAATGAATCTTTTGTTTACGGCGCGGTCGGTCCCGATGGCCCTGATGGATTCCATCAGCCTGCAGCAGGACATCATCTGCCGGACGCTGGGACATTGCCTGGAAGGCGCGCCGATCGACAACGAGCTGGGCGATTTGCGCGGCGAAATTGCGGACATCGGCCAGAAGCAGTTCAACTATGTCCGTTACGATCACCTCTTTACAGCCGAAGAGCTGGCTCACGCCAAGACGTTGAACAAGGCCGGGATGACCCTCGATAATCTGGCAATGATGCCGCTCCTGCGCGAGCTCGGCGTCCGTTACGCGGACGAGCATGTTCACGCGGAGCACTTGCAGTAGGCTCCGCCGGCGCATTCCCACGACGATTCAAGTTGACGACCCGCGGCACCCGCTCCAAGAATGCGCGATGCTTTCGGGTTTTTTTGCGCGAATAACCATCGCCATCTTTACCGTCAACACGGTGTTGGCCGCTTCCGCTACTTACGATTCCAAGGATTCAACTTCACCGGTCGTGGAAATTCCGACGAGCGCGGTGGTGCGAGAGTCGCGCGGGAACATTACGTTGGAAGGGCCGTCAGGTATGTTCCTCAATCCGACTTCCGCAACCCTGCCGCAGGGACTCTGGGGCGCCGGTTTCTGTGCAGTTCTCACCAACCAGGACACCGATATCCTGGGCTACTCGATGTATGCGAGTTATGGGGTGCGCGACTGGTTGGAGCTTGGAGTCGTGGCCAACATGTTTGACTTCGCCCACAAAGGCGAGGTGCCCGCCGGCACTTACGGCACCGGCGGCCCGATGGCGCGAGTAAGACTGGTTCGCGACCGCGGCTCCTGGCCGGAGATAAGTCTCGGCGCTTATGCGAAGATGGGCACGGACGCGTTCGATTCAAAGAATGTTTTCATCGCGGCTTCCAAGACGGTGCCGATTGACGAGAAGGGGTTCGTAAAGACGATCACCTTCCAGGGCGGATTTCGCGAATCGTGGCTCGAGGCGCCCGACCGTAACATTAACCGCTTCTACGGCGGATTGGAGGTGCAGTTGCCCTGTAACTTCTACGTCGTAGGCGAAGTCTCCCAGTTCGCGAGACGGAAGGATGAATTCACCCCGTGGGCGGCTGGAATTCAGTGGCGCGGGAAACGGTTCGGTCTTTCGGCTGCGATCGTGCAAAGCGGCGACGACGATCCGCCGAGTATCTATCTCGGCATAGGCGGTGGACTCGGAGCTGAGCCGGTCCGCACACCTACTCGTCCGACGTCGCGGCCTTAGCCGAGATTACATCTGCCCCAGGATGCCGTTTCGCTCCCGGCGGCACGCTTGCGTGAATTCTCGCATCGGATCAAGCGCGTCGTGGCTGACATGGTAAATGACCTCGCTTACGTCCGTGATCGGCCGGCGATAGGACTCGATCAGGTCTGAAACTACTTTTTCGGCACCACGCAACACCTCGTCGGTCGCGATCAACCGGATTCGACCGACCACTGAGTAAAGCTTCAACATCGTGGAAGGATCGATTTCGGTCGTGTTGATCGACGCGACAAAGAGCGGAATCGCTTCCTCAATAAAACTCGCGTAAAGCTCTTCGCGGTTTGCCAGTTCCTTGTTGAGCCGCTCGCGCCGGGCTTGGAACCGCTGGTTGATAAACGTCGTGGCCAGCGACGCCATCGCTCCGACGACGGATCCGCTGATGGCCGCGATCGCCGCGACCGCTCCCGGCTGGTTCCCCAAATTCATTTCGATTCCATCTTTCTTATTTCCTAATTTGGACGGGACAACCGAGCCTGCCAAATTTTTGCTACCGTGTAATCATAAACCGATTGTGCAACAGGTGTTTCTTCACCTAACATTTTTCCGTGGACCAATTGTCGTGGCTCCTCCTTCTCTACAGTCTCCCGGCCCATCGTAACACCCAGCGGGTGGCCGTCTGGCGGCGGTTCAAAAAGATTGGCGCCCTCCAGCTCACCACCTCGACCTACCTCCTGCCCGATCAGCCTGCGCACTACGAACATTTTCAGTGGCTCACGAAGCTCATTCGCGATTCCGGCGGCGACGCCACGCTTGTCCGGGTCCGCGAGATCGACGGCACTCCGAACGAAAAGCTGGTCGCCCTTTTCAATGGCGCCCGGGACCGCGGATATGCGGCCATCAGCAAAGCCATGCGCGAGCTGGACCGGCAGCGCAAGTCCCGCGCGCCTTTGCCTCCCGACCAGCTGAACCGGCTCCGCCGGCAATTTCGCGAACTTCGCGCGATCGATTTTTTTAACAGCGCGCGCGGCCAGGAAATGGAAGCGCAGTTGCAAAGAGTAGAACGAACGGACGCGGCAAAAGGCGCCGTCGCCAGAGTGCGGCCGGGCGATTACCGGGGCCGGACCTGGCTCACCCGGCCACGTCCGGAGATCGATCGCGCGGGCTCCGCCTGGCTGATCCGGAAGTTCATCGATCCGAAAGCACGCTTCGCGTTTGCGAGCAGTATCCCGGCGCGATCGGTCGCCGTTTCTTTCGACATGCTCGACGCCGAGTTCACGCACGCCAGCGAGGATTGCACGTTCGAGACCCTGAGCCGGCGTTTTTCGATCCGTGACAAAGCTGTTCGGAAAATCGGCGAGATGATTCACGATGCCGACTTGGAGGACGAAAAATTTCACCGGCCGGAAGGCATTGGCATCGATCGAATCCTGAAAGGCTGGGGAAAAGAGGGGCTGCCGGATGAAGAAATCCTGCGGCGCGGCTTCGAATGCTTCGACGCGCTTTACACATTCCTGCAACGGCGATGACATCGCCAACGTCCGCGCCCACTTTCAGAGAAGCATTCCGATTCTGGGTAAAGCTCGGGTTCATTTCGTTCGGCGGACCGACGGGCCAGATCGCGATCATGCAGACCGAGCTCGTGGAACGAAAACGCTGGATCAGCCAGTCGCGATTTTTGCACGCGCTGAATTACTGCATGCTGTTGCCGGGGCCGGAAGCGACCCAGCTCGCGATCTACGTGGGGTGGCTCCTCCACCGGACCGCGGGCGGGATAGTGGCCGGCGCGTTCTTTGTCATTCCGTCGATCTTCGTGCTCTGGACCCTGAGTTTCATTTACGCCGCCTATGGAAGCGTGCCCTGGATCGCCTCGATCTTTTACGGTCTCAAGCCGGTCGTCGTCGCGATTGTCGCCGCGGCCGTGGTCCGGATCGGGCGGAAAGCGCTCAAGAACGAAGTGCTCTGGTCCATCGCTGTCCTCGCTTTCGTCGCCATCTACTTCGGCGCGCCATTTCCTGCGATCATTATGGGCGCGGGCCTCACTGGTTTCTTCTGCGGAAAACTTTGGCCGGAAAAATTCGACGTCATTTCCAGCCATCAGGAGGGAGCGGGGCATTCAGTCATCGACGACGAACACGCGTCGCCTGAGCACACGCGGCCTTCGGTCAGGCGCGCGATCAGCGTCACCATCACCTGGTTGCTCGTCTGGTGGACGCCGGTCATCCTGGGAAGGTTGATTCTTGGTCCCGGCAACACGGTCTTCCGGGAAGGGATCTTTTTCAGCAAAGCCGCCGTCGTGACTTTTGGCGGCGCCTACGCCGTGCTGCCTTACGTCGCTCAGCGCGCGGTCGAAGATTTCCACTGGCTTCAGCCGGGCCAGATGATGGATGGCCTCGGTCTCGCCGAAACGACGCCGGGGCCGCTGATTATGGTTCTGCAATTTGTCGGCTTCATGGGCGGATGGAATCAGCCGGGCAATCTTTCTCCGCTCCTCGCTGCGACCCTCGGCGCTCTTATCACGACATGGGTCACCTTCACACCCTGTTTCCTCTGGGTGTTCCTCGGGGGACCGCACATCGAGCAACTGCGCGGCAACCGCAAAATCGCCATGACGCTCTCCGCCGTGACGGCCGCAGTCGTCGGCGTGATCCTGAATCTCGCCGTCTGGTTCGGGGTCCACGTGATTCACCCCAAAGGCGGGATCGATTGGTTCGCGATCGCGCTCGGCGGCGCGGCGCTGATTGCGATGCTCCGGTGGAAGCTCGGTGTGATCCCGGTGGTCGTCGCGGGCGGCGTGCTCGGCTTCGTTTACTACGTTATGCGCTCGGCCGGCTAGGGCGCGGCGCGATTACTTGCCGGCCTTTTTCCGTTTCCGAGATCCGTATTTGATCGACCGATGTTCGGCCTTCGTTACGGCGACGGCGTCTTTCGTTTCGTTGATCCGTAGCTTGGTCTGCATGCCGGCTTCTTTGTAGAGGACCTCGCGGATCGCCGCCGACTTATTGCCGCAATGTTTTTGATCGGCCAGTGCCTGGAGAGCCCGGTCGAGGACAAGAGGAAGCGTGATCGTAATAGCGACGGATTCCTTGTCTCTCACGGCGCCCGACCGTGTCACACGCCGTATCGCACGGCAAGAAAATTCAGGGTTGACATGGTGTATGATACAATAATACACATGATTCATGCCCAGAACGAAGCTGCTTCAAGGCAGCGTGCCTGTAACATTCCGGCTGGCGCGAGAAATTCACCAACGCCTGCGGGACAAGGCCCGGCGCGATCAAATCAGCGTCTCCGAATTGATCCGCAAGGTGCTGATTCGCGAGACGACCGCGGGATTCCCGCCAGGAGACTTACGAGGCGGCGCCGCGCGGAAGCGCCGCCGGGCGGAATAGTTTTGATGTTTATGTGCGTGTGCTTTGGCGTCGCCGATCCGGAGTTGGAACTGACGAGGGTTCTCCGCAAAGCGCCGCGCTCCGACGGCTGGGGTGCCGGGTGTTCCGGCGGGGAGGGCGAAGCGTGGAACCTTCGCCATCACGGCCAATGACGACACGATTGGGGAATCGAACAGGCATTGGTCTGGAGCGCGGCGTAACGGCGCTGATAGGGGAGCAATACCATGGAAAGTGAGGCCCGCGCCGGACAGGTTATCGTGGATAAGATAAGAGTGTGGATCGACCTTGACGTCGATTACCTCGAAGTCACCTTCTCCGATGCGCCCGGTCACATGCGTCCCACAAAAAGTGGGGCGATGATGAAACGCGTGGACGAGCAGGGCCGCATTATTGGTTTCAGCGTGTTCGGCGTCAGCCGATTCCAAAAGAAGCATCCGCTGGAAGCGGGACTCGACGAGCAAGGATAA
The DNA here is from genome assembly GCA_041167265.1 of Verrucomicrobiota bacterium. GTDB lineage: Bacteria > Verrucomicrobiota > Verrucomicrobiia > Chthoniobacterales > UBA10450 > AV80. Next base: position 44,479 of record JBEEHG010000080.1, read on the forward strand.
GCCGCTACCGCACGTTATAGATTTCGACGAGGCCAATTCCCGTGCCGCCATCCTTTCCTGCGAGAATGGCGGTGAATGCGCCCGATGGCAATGAGGTGAACATTCCGGACTCGAGGGAACTCTGCGGCGCAAGTCCGTGTGCGGTGAGCTGTCCGGCAGTTGCGGGATCATCCTGCCAGTTGTCATTCGAGACCAGCAGGGCGCCATTACTATCGCGCAATTCCAGGATTGGATCGGCCAGCAGGTTACTCAAGCCGGATTGGCTCAGCGACGGCCCGATGGCGCGGATCGCGACCGCGCTCCCATTGCCACCTCCGAGAATGAATCCTCCGATCATGACCTTGGCGCCCGTTTGGACAAAGCCGCGTGTGCTGATGTTTCCTAATTGCGCGCTGGCCCCCTGGTTAAGATCATAGACCTCCACGAGCCCAGTCCCGCTGCCACTGTTCTTTCCCGCAAGAATGGCGGTATAGGAAGTTCCGGGCTGGAGAGTAGCCACGATTCCGGATTCGTTCGGATGCTGTAGGGCGAGACCGAGAGCCGTAAGTTCCAATGCCTGCGCGGAGTTATCCTGCCAATTGTCGTTTCGGACTAATAACCCGCCGTTGTTGTCGCGTAGTTCCAGGATGGGATCGGCCAGGGCGTCACCGATTCCGAAACCGGTCAGCGATGGCCCGATGCCGCGCACTGCTACCTTCTTCGCCGTGTTCCCGGTCACGATGAATCCCGCTATAGGCGCGTTATCACCTGGTTCCACTCGCAAACGCGTGGAGATATTCGAAAGCGAATTCGGAACGAACCCCGTCGCTTGCATTCCGTCTGTCGTAAGATAAAAGCCACTGGCTTCGATGGTCTTTACCGGCGTTGTGAACGTAAAACCGCGCCACTTATTGCCACCACGATCCGCTGGATAGGAAATGTTGCCCACGACGTTGCCGCCGCCGTCCTCGAAAATAAAGTTGATCCCGCCACCCGCGCAGCCCTCTGGAATCCCAGGGAACGTGTCCCAATATGCACCAAAGGCCGAAACCGGGGCGGAGAAGGAAATCTTTATTAACGCGGCCGTGTCGTCTGCCCCCAAAAACATTTTCCCGTCGCTCGGACCTGCATAGTAGGCACAAAGGAGAAACATGCGAAACGTGTCCGTCTCTAGTTGAGTCCCGGATACCACAGCGCTGCCTCCCAGGATGGAAACTTGCGAACTACCAAACTTCTTCACCCCAAACTCCTCCCACGTCTCGGTGTGAGCACCGACGAATGGCGGCACCTCTGTTACGGTCTCCAAGGTGCCACCGCCGGCCGCTGGTGAGAGAGCGCCTGAGAGGAAGACAATGGCGAGCGGCTTTACCAACCGAAGAATAGCCATGGGCAGATTCTCCCTGAAGAGATTTCCGATTCTCCCAAGCTGAAGGAATCGTCTCATATTCAACCCTGACAGCGGAATTGAAGCGCGCTCCCCGACCCACTCGGATCATGGCCGCTGGACTGGTTATGTAAAGGCAGATCTATGGGCGGCGCGAGTCCCGGAAGCCGCAGCGCGGCGTCCTACCACGGAAGTTTCATCCCGAGGTTCTTCACGAGGAAGGCCCATTGGTCGGTCGTTTCTTCAATGATTTTGCTGGTGGGTTTGCCGGCGCCATGCCCGGCGCGGGTTTCAATTCGAATCAGCACCGGCGCCGGACCAGCCTGAGCCGCCTGGAGCGCTGCGGCGAATTTGAAGGTGTGGGCGGGAAAGACGCGGTCATCGTGATCCGCGGTGGTTAGGAACGTCGGCGGGTACTTCGTGCCGGGCTTAATGTTGTGGAGCGGCGAATATTTGAAGATGGCGGCGAATTCCTCCTTGTTCTCGGAGGAGCCGTAATCGGACGTCCAGGCCCAGCCGATGGTGAATTTCTGGAAGCGCAGCATATCCATTACGCCGACAGCCGGAAGAGTGGCGCCCCAAAGCTCGGGCCGCTGAGTGAGTGCGGCCCCGACCAGCAAACCACCGTTACTCCGTCCGCTGATCGCGAGCTTCGGCGTTGACGTGTATTTGTTGGCGATGAGCCATTCGCCGGCGGCGATGAAATCGTCGAAGACGTTTTGCTTTCGCAGCCTGGTCCCAGCAAGGTGCCACTCCTCGCCGTATTCCCCGCCGCCGCGGAGCGTGGCGACCGCGTACACCCCGCCCATCTGGAGCCAGGTGGCGATCGCGGGGGAGAAGGATGGCGTGATCGAGGCGTCGAACCCGCCATAGCCGTAAAGCATCGTCGGGTTGTTCCCGTTTTTCTCGAGGCCTTTTCGGTAGGTCAGGAAAATCGGGACTTTCGTTCCGTCCTTGCTCGAACAGAAGACCTGTTCGGTCACGAAGTCGTCGGACTTGAACGCGACCTTTGGCTGAAAGAGCACGTTACTTTGCCCGGTCTTAAGATCGTAACGATAAACTGTCTGCGGCTCGGTGAAGCTGACGTAGGAATAAAAGGTCTCAGTGTCTTTGCGTTTTCCTTTGAAGCCGCTGGCCGTTCCCAGTCCTGGCAATTTGATTTCGCCCGCCTCTTTGCCGCCGAGATCGAAGAGCCGCACCGCGGAGTGCGCGTCTTTCAGATAGCTGGCGATGAAACCGTCACCGACCACCTCCGCATCCTCCAATTTGTCCGCCGTTTCCGGCACCACTGTCCTGATCTCCTCCGGCTTGGTGATGTCGATGGCCACGATCCTTCCGCGCGGGGCCGCGAGATCCGTCTTGAACCAGAACGCGTTCCCGTCGCAACCGAGAAAATCGTAGGCCGCATCCTGTTTGTTCAACAGCTCGACGACCGGCGCGTCGGATTTCTGGAGGTCCTTGTAAAAGATCCGATTCTTCGGATCGGTCCCTTGCGAGACATTGAGGATGAGGAACCGGCCGTCCTCGCTCACCGTGCCGTTGAAGTTCCAATCCTTGTGGTCCTTTCGCTCGTACACCAGCGCGTCGTCCGACTGCGGCGTGCCGAGCTTATGGAAATAGAGTTTGTGAAAATAGTTCGCCTGCTTGAGCTGGTCCGCCGAAGCGGGCGCGTCGTAGCGGCTGTAGAAAAATCCGGTCCCGTCCTTCTTCCACGACGCGCTCGAAAACTTCACCCACTGCACGTCGTCGCTGAGATCTTTCCCAGTCTCGATGTCGCGGACTTTCCATTCCTGCCAATCCGAGCCGGCTACAGCCAGGCCATAGGCCATCAGCTTGCCATCATCGGTAATATCGATGCCGCTGAGCGCGACAGTCCCATCCTTCGAAAGCGCGTTCGGATCGATCAACACCTTGCCGTCGGCAGGCAGTTTATCGCTCGTAAAGACGACGTTCTGGTTCTGGAGGCCGGTGTTCCTGGAGAAAAAGTAGCGGCCGCCTTCGTGAAACGGAATCGTGAACTTCTCGTAGTTCCAGAGCGCGGTCAGCTTTTCGTTGATCTTCTTCCGTTCCGGAATCGTCGCCAGGTAATCGAACGTCAGCTTATTCTCCGCCTCGATCCATTTCTTTGTCGCGTCGGCGTCGACGTTCTCGAGGTCGCGATACGGATCGGGCACTTTCGTTCCGAAATAATCGTCGACCTGCTCGCCCTTCGGCGCCTGCGGATAAACGAATGCCTTGTCTGCCGCAAAGAGCAGAGTGGTCAGCAACGGCACCAGACCGAGAAGAGAGAAAGTGCGCTTCATAGAATCAGACCGATAAGGTGCTTCGCAGTTGGGCGCAAACCGCCGCGAATTATTCCGTCCCGCCGGCTGGCAAGTGGGCCGCCTTCCAGTCCATGGCCATCCGGATCCGGGCGCGTCCGCTCGGGTGATCGAAGAAGACGAATTCTTCCAGCGGCGTCGGGTCCAGTTTCCGATACGTCCCGAGCTTGAGCGCCACCTTGGCGAAGCCCTCCGGTTCGCGCGCCGTGTTCATGCCGAAGGCGTCCGCTTCGATTTCAGAAACGCGGATGACGGTATTCGAAACGGGGGTCATCAGAAAACTTATCGCTGTGATAATCAAGGCGAGGAGGGGAAACCCGGCAGGATCGGCGATGCCACGGACCCGCCACTGATTGCCCCAGCGTCGAACCGCCGCGTCAAAGGCCCATTTTACGATGGCGAATGAAATCAGGACGATGAGCGAGTAGCTGATCAGGAATTTCCAAATGTGGTTCAGGATGTAGTGCCCCATCTCGTGGGCCATCACCGCGCGAATCTCGGGCAGCGTACATTGCTTCAGCAGATTGTCATTCAAAGCGATCCGGGTCGTTCCGAGGAAACCGGCCACGTTGGCGCTGACGCGGTTCGATTGCCGGGAGGCGTCGACCTCGAAGACCTGGGTAACCGGGATCTGGTTCGCCCTGGCCATGGTGAGAATCGATTCGTTGATTTTCTGGTCGGCCAGCGGCTTGTACTTGTTGAAGAGCGGCTCGATATAAATCGGCGCGATCATGATTCCGAAAGCGAGAAAGAGAATGACGACTCCTGTGCTCCAGAGCCACCAGGTCTGGGGAGCGCGGCGGAAGACCGCATACAGGATGATCAACAGGATCGTCGTGGCGATGGTGGAGATGACGATCATCATCAAGAGCTCCGAAAACCACGGCCCGAAGGTTTGGGTCGCGAGCCCGTAAGCGTGTTCGCGGAAGTAGCGCTCGTAGACGATCAACGGGAAAGAGAGAACTGTGGTGATTACCACGTAGGAAATTGCGTAAAGCGCCACCTGCATCGCCTTGAAGCGAGTCGTGCGTTCCGCGAAATCGCGTATCCGCGCGGAGAGGCCGGTGCCGAGGAACAGGATCGCGATCGCGGCATCGAGGAGGAAATTCCAAAGGATCAACCAGTAGCCGCCTTCAAAGTACGCGTCCGACTTTGCTTTCTTGTCCGGCGGCACTGTATCGAGCCAGGCGCGCGTGGCGGTGGCCGGATCCGTGCCCGGGGCGATGGACGGAGCGGGGTAGGGGGTGGAAGCAGGCGACGGCTCCTGAGCGAAGATGGGTGTAACCACGAACAGGGCGAGCGCCAGAATCAGCACGAATGACTTCATGGCGGCGAGGGTGAAAGAAAGAGGAGCCCCGGTCAATGACAGTTGATAGGGTCGGCGCGATGACGATCGATTATCTCGCGGACCATCCGGAAGTGTTGCCGGCCCTGGCGCGATGGCAGCACGCCGAATGGGGTCATATTCGTCCGGGCGACACGATCGAAAAACGCACGGCCCGCCTGGAAAGCTTCTCGAACCGCGATTGCATTCCGCTCACGGTCGTCGCGCTCGAAGCCGGCGAACTTCGCGGCGCAGCCAGCCTGATTCCCCATGACATGGAGACGCGGATGGAATTGAGTCCGTGGCTTGCGGGAGTGTTTGTGGGCGAGGCGTATCGCCGCCGCGGGATCGGCGCTCAGTTGGTCCGACGGATCATGAGCGAGGCGGCCAGGTTGGAAGTGCCGCTGCTTTATCTCTACACGGTGCACAGCGAACGGTTCTATGCCGCGCTCGGTTGGAGCTTGTCGGAACGGACTTCCTATCGCGACCAGGAAATCGTCATCATGACCTATAAGCCGTGACTCCCGATCAATTTCGCCATCTTGCCCTCAGCTTTCCCGAAGCCTCGGAGAGCGCGCACATGAGCCATCCGGATTTTCGGGTGGCGGGTAAAATTTTTGCGACCCTGGGTTATCCAGATGACGAGCACGGCATGGTGGTTCTGCCGCCCGGCGAACAGGAACGGTTCACCCGCGCTTGTCCGAAAGTCTTCGCCCCTGCGAAGGGCGCCTGGGGAAAAAGAGGCAGCACGACGGTTTATCTCAAGGCGGCCGATAAGGCGACGTTGAAGCGCGCGATGGAGATCGCGTGGCGGAACAAAGCGCCGAAGGATCTGCTCTAACTTTAAATCAGGGCACCGCCGCAACTGGAGCCGGCGCCAGCGGTGCAGCCGAAGCAATGGTCGCCCGTCAGGATCTCGCGGTGCTCGACCTGCGCAGGATCGACGTCCCAAAGATGCATCGTATCGCTGCCGCCATTGCGGGCCCAGCCCATCTTCAGCATCTGGTTGAAGTCGCAATCGAAGACTTCGCCCTGCCAGCTCACGTTAATGGTGTTGCGGCACATCAGTCCGTTCACGGTCGCGGGATTGAAAGCGTCGTTCAGCAGCGCCATGTAATCGGCGAGCAGGTTGTTGTTCTTCAGGTAGGAAGCGAATCGGGCGATCGGCAGATTCGTGATCGTGTAGAGCTTGTTGAAGACGATGCCGAAATGTTCCTTTAACTCGCGCTTGTAGTCGGCCTCGAGCTCCTCCTGGGGTCCCGGCAAAAACGCGCCGTTCGGATTGTAAACAAGATGAAGCGGGAGGTCGGGTTGAATGCCGTAACCTAACGAGTTCAAGAGCTGGAGCGCCCTGATGCTGGCATCGAAGACGCCTTCGCCCCGCTGCGCGTTGACGTTCCCCGATGAATAACAGGGCATCGAAGCAATGATCTCGATCTCATGCCGGGCCAGAAACTCTGCGTAACCTTCGTATCCCGGCTCGAGAAGAATCGTGAGGTTGCAGCGGTCGATGATGTGCCGCGGCGGGGTGAGCGCTTTGAGCCGTTCGACCAGGTATTTGAAATCGGGAATCATCTCCGGCGCGCCCCCGGTCAGGTCGACGGTCGGAATGTCGGTCTTGGCCAGCCAGTCAATGAGCTGGTCGATCGTCGCCCGGCTCATGATTTCTTTCCGCTTCGGCCCGGCATTCACGTGGCAATGGATGCAAGTCAGGTTGCAGAGCTTGCCGACGTTGACCTGAAGTACTTCGGTTTTCGCGTGCCGAAGCGGCAACGAATTTTCGGCCAGCTTTCGTGCAAAGCCGTTTTCAGCGGTCAGGTTCACAGGCTTCGAAGGATTGCGTAAGTTACACCGGCGATGAGCGCCGCGCACGGCAATGTGATCAGCCACGACAGCACGATGTTCATCATCACCCGCGGATTGGCCTGCCCGGTAACCACGCCGATTCCAAAAAGCGCGCCGACCGAAACATGGGTCGTCGAAACCGGCAGCCCAAAGAAGCTGGCGAGAATAACGAGCATGCCGGTCGTCAGGTTCGCGGACAATCCCTGGCCGTGATTCATCGCGGTAATCTTATGGCTCATCGTTTCCGCGACCCGGCGGGCGTTCAACAATCCGCCGATCGCCATGGTCATGGCCACCGCGAAGAAGCCCCAGCGAACATCCATCCATTTCAAAAGCAGGAGCAGGGCAACGATCTTCGGTGTGTCGTTGAGGCCGCGCGCGAAACTGACGACCCCCGCGCTTAGGAAATGGGCGCCGTCCATGATTTGTTGCGCGCTCAGGCCTAGCATGGAACCGGCATAACGTTCCCGGCAATTCTCCTGTTCGTCGACCGTGAGCGTGATTGTATTGGTAGTCCGTAACGAAAGAACCGATCCGGGCTGCGGCATGGCGACGACGCGTTCTTCCGTGCCGATACAGATGCACATTTCCTTTTTTACCCCGCAGATGAGCCGCAGCGCTCGAAAAACAAAATAGATCACGGCACCGAGAGCAATGGCCAGGACGGGACTGAGGAGAAGGGGAAGCACGAACCCTTTCCCGAGCGCGGTAAAGTTCACGCCGGTCCCGACTGCCACCAGCCCGCCACCGACTATCGCGCCGGTAAGGGCATGGGTCGTTGAAATGGGAAAGCCGAGCCGCGTGGCAAGAATTACCGTGATGGCGGCGGCGAGAGCCACGGCCAGAAGGAATGCTTCCGACCCGATAAGGTTATCCGGCACAAGTCCTTTCCCGGAGAACTTCTTGAGCAACGCCTCCGCGAGAAAGACGGAAGCAATCGATCCCGCAAATGTCGTGATCGTCGCCCAGGTGATCGCCGTTCGATAACTCGCGGCCCGGCAACCGTAGAGAGAGGCTACGCCTTTAAAGTTATCGTTGGCGCCATTGGAATAGGCGAGGAAACAGGTGGCGAGGAACAGAGCGATAAGAATCATGGAACTTTCTCTCAGCAGGTGCCGCCATCGCAGCATTGCGAGGCGTCCGTGGTGACCTTGTAATCCTGGCCCTTGGTTTCCTGCGGATGCCGCAATGAAGTTCGGCTGCAATCGAACGGCTTCGCTTCTTCGACCGGGATGGGGTTCAACGGCTCGACGAATTCGAACGACCCGGCGTAAGGCGCCTTCCGATAGATGTTGTAGGTCTTGTCGCAAACGGCGTAACGCCGGCCGCGTTCCATCCGGTGGTTATCGTCATCCAGCACTTCCCTGAACGGACCCCGGTAGATGACCGCCTGGTTGCGCTCGACGCATGGTCCTTGTTTGCCTTTGAACGCTTCGATCGTGACCGACCGGAACTCGATGCCTTCCACGGTTTGCCACGGTTGTTCGTCGCGCTTCAGGATCTGGACGCCGTAAAATCCGGCGGCCGTGAAAGCCGACAGAAAACCTTCCTCGGTTAACGCGCCCGAGATGCAGCCGCTCCACAGCTCCGGATCGTTTTGCAGGTGCCCGGGCACTTCTTCGTCGCTGACGATATCGGAGATGACAGCGCGTCCACCGATCTTGAGCACGCGGAAGATTTCCTCGAACAACTGCCGCTTCGCTCCGCTCTCGACCAGGTTCAGGACGCAGTTCGAAACAACGACGTCGACGGAATCGTTCGCGATGAGCGGCTGTTTGACGCGCAGCTCCTGCGCGAGTTCGTCCGCGGCCAGGAACGAAGTGGCATCGCTGATCGGCCGCCGTTTCAATTCCGCATCGAGCAGATCGATGCTCAGGGCGAGATCCTGGATCCGGCCTTTGCGAAACTCGACGTTCGCGTAACCAATTCGTTCCGCCACGACCGGTGCGTTCCGCCGCGCTACTTCCAGCATCTCGTCCGTCATGTCGACTCCGATCACCTTGCCACTCCGGCCGACTACCTGCGCCGCGATGAAACAAATCTTTCCGGTGCCGCTCCCCAGATCGAGCACGGTCTCGCCTTCGCGCAGGTACTTGCTCGGATCGCCGCAACCGTAGTCCCGCTCGATGACTTCGTTCGGGATGACCTTGAGGTAGTCGGCGTTGTAATCGACCGGGCAACAAAGTTTCTGCTCTGTCGCCTGGGCTCCCGCCGCGTAGCGTTTCCGGACTTCAGATTCAGCGTTGATCGTGCTCATAGTTAGTTCAGGTGATTGCTTAGAACATGACTTGGAGACGGAGAATCACTTCGTCAAATTGATCAGTGCCAAATCGAGGATTGGCCTCTCGGAAGTCGGACCAGGTATGGACGTAGTTGGCCATGACCTTGAGTCCGTCGCCGTGAATGTAGTAGTTTAAACCGCCGGTAATCGAATGGATGCCGTCGTTGGCGCGCTGGCCGGGATCGAGCGATTCATACTTCACAACGGCCTGCAGTTTTTTTGGAATGAGGTAGTAACCTCCCAGGACGTAATAGCCACTGGCTTCGAACTCGGTAAAGGTCGTTCCGCGCGGACGCACGTTCTCATTGAAATACTCAGCAATAAGGTCGAACGGTCCGACCTTCAGCCAGGCATCGAAGCTATAGGCGTGTCGTTCGTCTGGACTCGTGAGCGTGTAAGAGGAGAGCGAACCATCGGGACCTACTCTCAAGTTCAAGGCGGGCGAAATGTTGGTGCCGGTTTGGTCGCGGCTAAAGAAGTAATCGCCCGCGATTTTCAAACTGGCTTCCTGTCCCATGACCTGCCCTTTGAACGGGAGAAGTTCGAGCCGGCCTACGTACATGAATTCGTTGTTATCGTTGGTGTTAAAATTGCGCCCGTTGCCGTTGAAGACGCCGGCGTAATACGTGACCAGGTCCTTTTGGTCGGGCATGGCGGTGGCTAACGGCTTGCCCCAAAGCATGACGCCGATTTGCCGTTCAGGAACGATGGCGCCAGTGGGAAGGCTCCGTTCGATTGTTAGGATCTGCGGGTCGGGGGTCAGGTTCTCCAAACCAAACGGTGCTTTCCACTGGCCGACCTTGAAATTCGCTTCTGCGATGCGGTGCCAGTTAATAAAAATGTCGGTTGCCGAAAAACCCGTGCGGGTTGCGGCGGCGAGGCCGTCGCTTTGCTCGAAATCACCTTGAACTGTAAATTCGAATTGCTCCGCGAAGTCGCCACTTAGGGTGATCCGTGCTCGACGGAGACGGAAGCGGTCCTGCAATTGGGTGAGGCCGAAGCGCCCCTCAAAAGCGGAGACATCGCCCGCCTCGAAGTTCGCCTGGATGTAACCACCCAGCGTCAGTTTGTATTCCGATCCTCCCGGAACGACGTAGACCGGTTTCTTTTCCTCCGTCGTTTCGGCTTTCTCGACGACAGAAGATTTGCTGTCGGGGACAAAGTGGGAGCGCTTCTCGCTGCTGAGGTCTTTTGCCGGCGACGGTTTCTCCTTCTTCAGGCTCCGCACTTCCGCTTCGAGCTCGGTATTTCGCTTTTGCAACAGATCGACGGCGCGTTCGAGACGCTCGAGCCGCTCGGCGTCAGTCGCTTTCTCGGCAAAAACCACCGGGCAGAGGCCGAAAATCAAACCCAGGAATACGGTGAAGAGGGAATTTCGCACGTCTTTGGATACGAAAGGAAGAGCCTGCGAGACAAGCCGATTCCGCCGGTCGCGATCGCGGCCCGTTTGCTCGCCGAAACCAGCCACTACAGGGCGACGACAGAGCGCCGCAGCGGCAGCGCGAGAAGATACGGGTTTAAGCTTGCCCGGCGTAGGTGTCTGTCACCTATTGCATCCGTGAACCCGCTTCGGCTCGGCGTTAACATCGATCATGTGGCGACGCTCAGGCAGGCGCGCTACTCGACGATGCCGGAATCCAAGAATGCCGAGCCGGACCCGATCGCGATCGCGGGGATTTGCGAGCGGGCCGGGGCGCATGGAATCACCGCGCATCTCCGGGCGGACCGGCGTCATATCCAGGACCGCGATATCGAGCGACTTCGCGATTCGATCATGACGAAGCTGAACCTGGAGCTCGGCAATACCCCGGAGATTGTGGACATCGCGCTCCGAATTTTGCCGGACGAAGTGTGTCTGGTCCCGGAGAAACGCCAGGAGGTGACGACCGAAGGCGGGCTCGATGTGATCGCGAACAGCAAGGAGCTGGCGACGACGGTGAAGCGGTTCCACGCGGCCGGGGTGCGCGTAAGCCTGTTCATCGATCCGATGCTGGAACAGATCGATGCCGCGGCGGAATTGAGCGTGGATATCGTGGAACTGCACACCGGCAAACTGGCGAATGCGTTCGCGGCCAAGATCGCGCAGCAGGAACTGGAACGGCTCCGGGCGGCCGCGCTGGCGGCGAACGGCGCCAAGCTCCAGGTCAACGCCGGCCATGGGATCAATTACCAGAACATGACGCTGATCCACAAAATTCCGCACCTGGTGGAGTTGAACATCGGGCACTCGATCGTAGCGCGGTCGGTGTTTGTGGGGTTCGACGCGGCCGTGCGCGAGATGCTGGGGTTGATGGAGAATTACAAGGGATGATTCGAATGACGAAATCCGAATGGAGCTTGGGATTTGGAGCTTTCTCGTGAGCATCCTCGGTATCGGCGTGGACCTGGTGGAAAATGCGCGGATCGAACATTCGCTCGATCGGTTCGGCGAACGATTTCTGCATCGGGTGTTCACGGCGGGGGAGATCGAATATTCGCAATCGATGAAATATCCGGCGCGGCATCTGGCGGCGCGGTTCGCGGCGAAGGAAGCGGTCTCGAAGGCGTTTGGGACCGGGATTGGAAAGTCGATGGGCTGGAAAGACATCGATGTGCGACGGAAACCGAGCGGCGAGCCCTACCTGGTTCTGGAAGGGGGCGCGAAGAAGCTGGCCGAGGAACGCCAGGTATCGAAGCTGTCGATCTCGCTCAGCCACACCGAGCACCATGCGATGGCGGTGGTCGTAATGGAAGCGTTGTAGCTCCCTTCCTCCGGCAGCTACGGATTGTTATCCTGAGCCGCGCAGAGGCGAAGGATCTCTGACTATTTCTGTCTGCGGGGTACGCCGGAAATGGTCACAGATGTTTCGCTTCGCTCAACATGACAACTAAGGAGGAGCGAAATCGCTTCTACTTTGCCAGTTCATCCTCCCACGGCGGCTTGTCGGCTTTCAATCGGTTTAAAGCGTGGTCGTAGCTCCGCACCAGTAATTCCTCCGCCGGAACGAGATCGTTGAGAAACATCCTGATGGAATTGACGATGTCTTTCTGGTAGGCGGGGCTTTCCCGATCGGAGCGCGGCGCGACCAGGGAATTAAGAAAACCTTCGTTACTTTTCTCGATCGAACTTTGGAGCCGATAGATGTCGGTCAGAGCGAGGACGAACCCGGAGGGAAGCTCCATGAGAGTGGCGCTGCCGGAAAGCATGCGCCACGCAGAATCGCGCAATGGCGTCGGGTGAAGGCCGGTCTCGAAAAAGGCGCGCGAGTCGGGGCCGTCTCCCGTGGCGACTTTGGAATACTCGGCCCGAAGCCGCCGATGGTGCGGCAGATAATTGTCGGAAAGGAGCAACTGCTTATTCGCGGTGATTTCGTTCACGAAGGCCGCGCGCGTGTCGGCGACGCGTCTGACCTTGGCCCGGGATTCCTGCCAGTTGTTGACGGCGAGCGCCGCCAGGATGCTGAGAACAATCATGATCGGCTGGATGATCAGCTGGGTAAGCCAGGTGCGGTCTTTCATGATCGGCAGTTAACTTCGCTAACCAGGCTACTGCGCGCAATCCTCGAGTGCGTCGGGATCGCCCTGCAACGTGGCCACGGCTTCGCCGGCGAAATGGAGTGAGCCGGTGATGAGAATCCGCTCGCCATGCGCGCGAGCGGATTCGAGCGAATCCGCAAACGATGGAGCGGTGGAGTGAGGGAGACCAAGGGCGGAAAGGAACGCCACCAACTCGTTAGGCGGGAGCGCGCGTTCGGAGCGGATTTGAGGGAGAACAAAGCGGGCGGCGATCGGGGAGAGTGCGCGGCAAATGTCGGCGACGTTTTTTTCCCGAAGGACGGCGAGAATGACCGTGGCGCGCTCGGCTCCGAATTCACGCTGCCAGGTTTCGGCGAGGACTTCCGCGCCCGCGGGATTATGCGCGCCGTCGATAACGGTCCGTTCATCCCAGCGTTGAAAACGCGCCGGCCATTCGATCTTCGCCAGGCCCCGAACGATCGCGTCATCAGAGACCTCGACGTCGCCGGCGTGGAGCGCGGCGATTGCGAGTGCGGCGTTGCGCTGTTGATGTTCGCCGGCAAGCGCAATCGCGCTGGCCCCGTATGGTTCGCTTACAAATTCGAGCGGCGATTCGCATTCGGCCGCGCGTGCGCGAATGACTTTCTCGGCCGCCGCCGCCTGCGGGGCGGACACAACCGGCACCTGCGCTTTAATGATTCCGGCTTTTTCGCCGGCAATCGCTTCCAGGGTATGTCCGAGCCATTTCTCGTGATCGAACCCGACCGGGGTGATGACGGAAACGATTGGCGCCAGCGCATTCGTGGCGTCGAGCCGGCCGCCGAGACCGGTCTCCAGCACAATTAGCTCGCATTCCTGTTTCTTAAAATGGTCGAGCGCCAGGGCCGTCGTGATTTCAAAAAACGTCGGATGCGGATCCCACGCTTCGATTAATTCGCGGATCGCGGTCAATCCCGCGGCCACGTCGCCGGGCGCGATCATTTCGCCATTCACCCGAATCCGTTCGCGATAAGTCACCAGGTGAGGGGAGATGAAGAGGCCGGTGCGATAGCCGGCCGCGCGGCAGATGGAATCGATCATGGCGCAGACCGAGCCCTTCCCATTCGTGCCGGCAACGTGAATGATCCGCTGATCCGGCGCCGGAACGTTCAGCTCGCCCAAAAGACGCCGGACATTCTCGAGCCCGAGCTTGATCCCGAAGCGCTGGGTTCCATACAGCCAGGCCAGGGCTTCCTGGTAGGTCACTGCGTAGTGGAAAAATAACCGAGAAATTCCGCGATCTCGGAGCGCATCTTTTTGCGATGGACGATCCGGTCGATCAGGCCGTGTTCCTCGAGGAACTCGGCGGTCTGAAAACGCTCGGGCAAGTCCTGGTGCGTCGTTTCCTTGATCACGCGCGGGCCGGCGAAGCCGATCATGCTTTTGGGTTCGGCCAGGATGACGTCGCCTAACGAGGCAAAGCTCGCCATCACGCCGGCGGTGGTGGGATTGGTAAGCACGGAAATGTAAGGGAGCCGCTCGCACGCATGGCGGGCGAGGGCGCCGCTGGTCTTGGCCATCTGCATCAGGCTAAGCATCCCTTCATACATGCGCGCGCCGCCGGACGCGGAAATGATGATCACGGCGCAACGATTGGCGGTGCCGTACTCGATCGTGCGCGTGATTCGTTCGCCAACGACCGAGCCCATCGTCGCGGCGAGGAAACTGAAATCCATCACGGCGAGCGCGACCTTGTAGCCTTCGATCATTCCGTAACCGCTTAAGACGGCGTCCGTCAGGCCGGTCGCGTCCTGATATTTCTTGAGCCGGTCTTTGTAGGTGGCGACGCCCTGGAACTGGAGGGTGTCCACCGAGCGCAGGTGCGCGTCGCGCTCAACGAAGCTCTCCGGATCGACCAATTGTTGGACCCGTTCCTTCGCCGACTGGTAAAAGTGATGGTCGCAATGCGGGCAAACCCGCTGGTTCTGGGCGAGCTCGAGCTCGTGCACGACCTGCGAACATCCCGGGCATTTCTGCCAAAGGCCCTGCGGTATCTCGCGTTTTTTCCGCGACGCCTTGAGGGCTGGTCGTTTGAAAATGGCCATGTGGTCAGGCGCGCGCCGCCGTTGCCGCATGCACGGAAACGGCGCCGGCCGCCCTGAGGATGCGCGCGCATTCGCTGAGGGTCGAGCCGGTGGTTAATACATCGTCGATCAGAAGCACGTGTAACTCTCGCACGTCCTCGTTTTTTCGTAAACGAAAGGCGCCATGCAAATTTTCCATGCGTTCGGCGCGGTCGTAGGCGGTCTGGGTGGTGGTATAACGAATGCGCTCGAGGACGGGGCGCAACGGAATTGCCGCTGAAGAGGCGAGGCCTTCGGCGAGGAGCGCGGCCTGGTTGAAGCCGCGCTCGCGTTCCCTCGTCGAATGGAGCGGGACCGGAACGACGAGATCGAAATGCCGGCCGCGCAGCCGGGGATCGTCGAGACTTTCGCCCAGCCATTTCGCGATCGGATGGCGGAGATGGCGTTGCTTCCCGTATTTGAATTGGTGCAGAACGTTGCGGACGAGGCCGCGGCTGCGATAGGCGGCCACCGCGCAATCGAAATGGAGATTGCGATGCTCGCAATTGGCGCAACTGAAGGTTTGGGTGATGGCGCCGGGAAATGGCTCGGAACATTTCGCGCAGAAGGGCGGCGCGATGCGCGGCGCACGTTCGCTGCAGTCGCCACAGAGATACTCGGAACGCTCGACGTTCGCCGCGCAAACGACGCACGTCGCCGGATAGAGGAGCGAGGTTGCAGCCTCAACGATCCTGGACGGGGCGAGGGGATGCATAATTCAACCAGGTTCTGAGCAGGGCCCAGCTTAAGAAACAGGCGGCCAGCGGGATCAATCCAATCAGCAAATTTTTCCCGAGCCAGGGAAGCGCGATCATTTCGCGGCGGGCAATTTTCCCAAAGGTTTCGCTGGCCAGGATCCATCCGGCGTGGAGACCGATCGGCAGCCAGAGGGAACGAGTGGAGACCCGCGCGTTGGCCAGGACGAGGCCGATCACGAACAAGGTGGTGAACCCGCCCAGGACCAGCATCGGTTCCGAGAATTGATCGAAGGAATGGCCTAACGAGACGAAGCCGGAGAACCAGGTCACCGTCGGACTGGTTTCGTCGGGCGCCTTGAGGAAATGGACGATCGAGAATATGGCGGCGCTGATTACGTTCGCCTTCCAGGGCCGGAAGCTCCTCAGCAAAATTCCGAGGAACAGGCCGCGGAACAGTGTTTCCTCGATGAGCGGGACGACCGCCGCCGTCGGAACGGCCATTGCAGCGGCCGCCCACGAGGGATTCGCGCGGAGCGAATAAAAGCCGCGGGCGACGAGAAAGATCTCGGACAAGAGCACCGGCACCGTGGACAGAAGAAAGCCGGCGACGACGTCCCGGCCCCAGCGGCCGTTGGGTTCGAGGGCGAGGTCGCGCCGGCTTTGGATTCCAGCCCAGCGCAGGAGCGGCCAGAGAAACGCCACCGCACCGAGGAGAAGCGCCCGATGAAAAAAGGACTCAAAATCGAAACGCGCCAGCGATTGAAGAATTCCATGGGCCGCCAGACCCTGGGCCGCCCAGAAAAGAATGGGCGCGGCCAGGGCGCCGAAAAGAATCGTGGCGACGAAATAGGCGACTAATCTGGCTGCGTCCTTCAAGCGGCTAATGTAAGATTCGGCCCGGATGCGCAGTCAACACATATGGACCGAGAAAGATGGCGACGGCCGGAAGCGCGAGGTCCGCGCCACGAAGTTCGGGGGCGCCTGGAGGCTCCAGGCGAAATTCGCCGATGAATTCGATTGGACGTATTACGACCGGCCGCTGGTCGACGACCTCCTCAAGTTGAAAGACATTATCTTCCGGAAATATCAGCGCCGACGAGCGTCGGTCGAAGATCTGCAATCGATCGAGAAGCTGTTGCGCTCCTACGCCGCGCAATGAGTCAGCGGACGAAGCCGAAAAAGGGACGGCTCGACGTGGTCCTGGTCGATCGCGGCTTTTTTCCGAGTCGCGAGCAAGCCCAGCGCGCGATCATGGCCGGCGAAGTGCGGGTGGGGGACGCCGTCATCGACAAAGCGTCCACCCAGGTCCCGTCCGGCGCGACATTGGTGGTGGATGCCGGCGCGCGCTATGTCGGCCGCGGCGGAATAAAACTCGAGGGCGCCCTCCGGCATTTTGAAATTGCAGTGCAGGGCATGACGGCGCTCGATATCGGCGCGTCCACCGGGGGTTTTACCGATTGTCTGCTCCAGCACGGCGCGAGGAAAGTTTACGCGATCGATGTTGGGCATGGACAGATGGCCTGGAAAATCCGGAGCGATCAGCGCGTCGTCGTTCGCGAAAAATTGAATGCGCGTTTTCTTGGCCGCGCCGATGTTCCCGAACCCGTGGACCTTTGCGTCATCGATGTTTCCTTTATTTCCCTGACTTTGATCTTGCCGAACGCCTTCGAGTCGGTAACTCCCAACGGGATGGTCCTGGCCCTGATCAAACCGCAGTTTGAGCTCGAGGCGTCCGACGTCGGGCGCGGCGGGATCGTGCGCGACCCGGCCTTGCACATGAAGGCCCAGGAAAAAACACGGCAGTTCGTCCTCAACGCGGGTCACGAAATGGTCGGTATCGTTCCTTCAGAAATTACCGGCACGGACGGCAACCAGGAATTTTTCGCATGCGCCCGAAAACGATCGGCCTGATCGCGCACACCGGTAAGACGGGCGTGGCGGAACTGACCCGGACGCTCGCGGCGGACCTGGAACGCGCGGGGCTTACGGTTTTGCTGGAAACGAACACGGCCGAGTTGGCGGGGCTGCCGGCGGGGCGCGCCAGCGCGGAGCTCGGTCGCGATGCCGACCTGCTCGTGGTTCTCGGCGGTGACGGAACGATTCTCCACCTGGTGGGCCAGCTCGGCGACAACATCAAGCCGGTGTTCGGCATCAACATTGGCGCGCTCGGATTTCTGACCTGCGCGAATTCGAGCGCTTCGGCCGAGGCCGTCGAGTGCATTGCGAAAGGCGAGATGGTTTTCAGCGACCGAACCCTGCTCGACGTGACGGTGAAAATCCCAAGCGCCCCCACGGCGAGCATGACCGGGCTGAACGACGTCGTGCTCAGTCGCGGCGAGGTCTCGCGCCTGGTCCGGTTGAAAACGAAGGTGAATGGCGAGGTGCTGACAGAATTCAACGCCGATGGTCTGATCGTTGCCACCCCGACCGGTTCCACCGCGTATTCGCTCTCGGCTGGCGGCCCGATCCTCGCCCCGGAATCGGGCGCATTCGTGATCACCCCGATTTGCCCGCATGTTCTGACCAATCGCTCCATCATCGTGGACGAAGACGCGGTCATCGAAGTCGAAGTGACCGAACGCGCGTATCCCGTTTTCCTGACTGTCGACGGCCGCGAGCCACTCCGAATCGAGTTCGGCACCGCGGTTCAAATCAAAAAGTCGAGCCGGTCCCTGCCGCTGGCCTCGTTGCCGGGCGTGTCGTTTTTCGGCGTCGTCCGGCAAAAACTGAAATGGAGCGGGAGTAATATATAGAAGCCGACCAGCCGCGGACGAGTGGAAGAGCGATCTACTGGTATGAGCGCGATTCTTGCCGTGGTGCGCGAGCACGGTCAATCCATCCTCGCGCTCCGCATCTTCTTCAGCATCCTGCTCGCGATCGTTTTTTTTAGCGGGCTCTACATTTACCGCATCCGGAAACGTCTGTTCGACCGCGATCCCCACGTCACCGGCGACCACTACGGTGCGCGGAATTTGCGCCTCTGGCAGGTGATCCTGGTTTGGATCCTGGCCATGGATCTCCTGATCATGGCGCTGATCAAACTTTGAGCGGCGCGGCTCGGGCCGTCTCTAGTGGATGTTGTAGACTTCGATTACCGCTGTACCGGGAGCGCCGTTCGCGCTGCCCAAAATCGCCGTGAACGCGCCCCCGCGCAGCGTGGCGACAATCGCAGACTCGCGATCGTTCGTGGGAGCGAGAGTGGAGTTCCTGATCGCCTGCTCCTGGCTGTCTTTCCAGTCGTTGTTCGAGGCGATCAAAGTTCCGGACGCGTCACGCAGTTCGAGGACCGGGTCGGGCAGGGGATTCGTAATGCCGAACGCCGAAAGCGATGGCCCCAGCGCTCGAACCACGACGGTGGTACCCACAGGTCCGTTCCCGCCGATCACAAAGCCAGCGATCAACACATCGTTGCCGCCCTGGATGGAGCCGCGGGTGCTGATGTTGAGCAGGGTGTGTTGCGCCGGTTCGACCGCGACAAACTGCGGGGTGTTGAAGTCGCTCGCGAAGACCGTGCTTTTCACGCCGTCGGGCGTGTAACGGAGGGTGGCGCCATTGGCATTGTCGGCCACGATCAGATTTCCATTCGCTTCAAAGGCGATGCCGTAGGGGCGGCCGATCCCGTTCACAAAAGTCGTTTTCGTTCCGTCCGGCGCGAATTTGAAAATGTTGCCGCTGCCTGAATCCGCTTCGAAAAGATTGCCGGCCGCGTCGACCGCGAGCCCGGCTGGGAAACTCAATCCGGTCGCAAAGACCGTCTTGGTCCCGTTGGGTGTGAACTTATTGATTTTACCGCCGCTAAAATCGGCCGCGTAGAGGTTCCCGCGATTGTCGAAAGCCAGACCGACCGACGCGCCCGTGTTCGCCGCGAACGTCGTTTTGGTTCCGTCCTGGCCAAACTTCGTGATGTCACCCGAGCCCGCTTCGGACACGTAAAGAAAGCCGGCCGCGTCGAAGGCGACGCCTGTGGGAGAATTCAAATTCGCACCGAAGGTCGCGCCACTGCCGTCCGGAACCGTGAAGACGATGACGGCGTTTTTGCCGGGGTCCGCCACGTAAAGATGACCGTTGCCGTCGAACGCCAGGCCCTTGGGATTCGACAAGCCGGTCGCGAATGTCCCCGGGGTGCCGCCGATGGTTCGGAACCGGAGGATGTTGCCCTCGTTGGTCTCGAGGATGTCGCCGACCGCGCCGGACGCGCTCTGGATCAGAAAGGGTGTCGCCAACAAAGCAGCGGCGAACAGGGACGGCAAAAGAGTCTTCTTCATGGTGTGCTAATTCGGAGTTTCCAATGTCCCGAGCGCCGACCGCTCGTCAACATTCGAATACTGAAAACGTAAGAAACTCCGACCGGCGCTTTTTGTTGTGCGCCGTTTCGAACAAAGCTGGGGTGACGGTCGAGTTGCGTGTTGCGCCGACTGGAGCGGCGGCCGCGGCCGCCCGGGAAACAATCATCGGGTTACCAAACTTACGCGCCTGCCTGCAGGCAGTTAAACGTCTTCTTACGCGGCAGTCTTGCTCAGTAACCGCGCCTGCCGCGACCGTCCGCGCGACGATCGTAGCTGGTCGATTCCACCGCCAGCTTGCCTTCGATGCGCATACTGTCGGCGAGATTATTTTTCACCCCGTTCCGCACCGCCCAGCCTTTGCCGTCAGCCCGCCGTCGGTAGGTTTCAGATAAAGGGGCTCCGAAGGAACGCCGGTGGTTGCCGCGTCAGGATTGCTCTGTCTGTATTGTGCGCGTTGTTTTAGTGCGAGCAGTTTAAGCTCGCCAGAAAGAGGATCCCGTTCTCGAGGCCGGCTTAGCCCCGGCTGGAATATGATCGCGGCAACTACAGTCGCCGCACACGCCGGCGATATTGGCTGGCGCTGGCGTAATCGGTATGATGCGCGCCCGCCTGAACTCCCGTTTGCAACGGACGCAGATCACCGGCACGTCGATAGTCTTTCCCGATTTTCCGACTGGTGTTGGTGCCGATTCGGTCTATGGAAATTCAGGCTTGCCGTGAATCCGCGAGCTAGATCAATATCCGCGCTGTCTTGTTTCCCCTTCGCACGGGAACGTGATTCGGTCGGGCGGTTTGTAGCCTGGGAGGGCATGGATCGCCCGACCACATTTCTTGCATGTCGAGCAACCAGATCGCCTTTCTCGCGCTACTCATCGGAGCTGGGCAGCTTCTCTTTGCGGCCCTGTTCTTTTTTGGAATCGATTACAAGCGTCTCACCGCAGGCCGCGCAAAGAAAGGCAGTTTGGCCGACATTACTTTCGAGCCGAAACGAAGGATGACAACGCGCTCAGTGCTCGTTTTGTTGCTGATCTTTTTCGGCTTTGTGTTCGCCGGATACGGCTTTTATCGCACCTTTGACCGACCCGCCCCGGAACAAGAACTGGCCCGCCTGCGGGAAACCGTTAAGAGATTTGAAGATCGAGCCGCCGAAGACAGCGCCCGAGAATGGCGCGCTCTTACGCCGCAGGAAATCACGAAATGGGCGGATGCGCTGAGACCTTTTCGTCTCCCGCTGTTATACGTTTTTTGGAACCAAGAAGTTGAGGCAAGAAGGTTGTTTGCCAGCATAAAGGCGGCGGGCAAAGGCGCTGGCATCCCGGATATTAGTCCTGCGATTGGCGGCGCTGATCCTGGAGAAATAATCATCGAGACTCAACAGGGCGATCCTGCTGGACCAGTTATGGCAGAGCTGTGCAAGGCGTTGACCCCCTCCGTGAAATTAAAGCAGGGCGGCACGACGAGCGGCATCATCATTTACCTTGGCGAAAAGCCGCGTTGACTTGCGATGGAGATCGATAACGTTTCCAGCGTGCCCGAACGCGACGCTAGCCAACAGGCTCTAGAACAGGTCCAGAAAGCGACCGAATCCGGCCCCGTTGACGGCGAGGAATTGCTAGGCTCGGAAGAATTGAAACGCCAATACCGCGAGGCGAAACAACGCCTAGACTCCGAATCAGCGTCGGGAACGCACCGCTGATACGTCGGCTCTCGGCACTCCCACCGGCCAAAATTTCGTTTCGCCTGCAACGAGCAGGCGAAACACTTCGTCCGAGGCGACGAACACAGCCCGCCCGGTATCTTTCCATACCCGCAACCGAACACGCCGTCCGCCGCAATCCTTAACCGTAACCATTTGCCCCTTTGAATAATTCATGGCCTATTTTCCGATATGCCAGAATCCGGCACAAAACAAAATCCGGACGAATCCCATTTTGGCATTGCATGCCGTTTCCAGATATGCCAGATTACGAACCGTAAACCAAGGTAACCATTATGAACGAAGAACCGCAGAACAAACCGCCGTATGTGGCATACACCACATTTAAGAACTTCCTCGCGAGCCTCAATAAGAATGGAATCATTCCCTCGCGCATCGACAAGACGCTGATGCCAGGGCACTCAGGATCGACGCAAAGCTACCTGATGGCCGCCCTTCGATTCTTTAAGCTAATCGATCAAACGGGCGCTCCGACTGATGACTTGCAAGACTTGGTTCGCGCCGAAGGAGAAGCTCGCAAGCCCATCTGGTGTCGAATCGTTGAAAGCGCATACGACCCCGTTATTGGCAATTTGGATCTGTCTCGCGCAACGCTTGGCATGCTCAACGAAAAATTCGCGGCACAAGACCTGACCGGCGACACACTCCGCAAATGCGAGTCGTTTTTCGCTGCCGCCGCCGAGGACGCTGGCATTACGCTTTCGCCGCAGCTCAAGCCGAACACGCGAGGGGCGTCGGGGCCGCGGAAGGCTCGGAAGAAGGGCCAACCAAAGCCAAGCGCCGACAACACGTCGTCTGGCGACGAGTTCGGCGATGATGGCGGAAAGGCCGGAAATGGGGCAAACCAACCCCCCTCGCAATTTGTAACCCTCGTGCTCGATAAAGAGGGACGGTCAATAAAGCTTAAGGGGCCAACAACCATCACCAATGCGGAATTGGAGCGCGTCCAGCAATGGCTGAAATATCAGTTCATCCTTGAAGATTGATTTCCTGTCAGCAAACCGAGAAAGGAGGCGTGAAATGGCTTTAAACGCGTGGCCCTCAGAGGCAGTGATTACCGCTCTGCGGGGCCGTGGTAAAAGAACAGCCCCGACGGGCTAACTCCTTGGCAGGAACCCGTCAGGGCTGGTGGTAATCGCGGGCCGGATACGCCTCACGCTGTCCGGCCCGTTCTACGTACAAGCCTACGATTTTATACGCACAAAATCAACTGCTCTTCCGCAACCACCGTGCCAGGAGTCGGTCTAAAAGGCCGGAGAAATTGGCCTCGCGGTCCTTGGCCTTTTCAACATTGTCTGCCGTGAGGGTGACGGTATAGGCGGCTTTTCCTTCCGATTTTCTTCCCGCGCCTTCTCGCTTTCCGCCTCTGGTTTTCGCTCGCTTTTGCATTTGAAAAAATACGTATCTTTTCTATTGACGCTTCTGATTCTATACGTATTCTTTCAATCAGTCAATAACGCATATATGGCAAACAAACGACTCTCCAAAGAAAAGCAGGCTTTAGTTCTTCGGGCGCTCTGCGAAGGGCTGCCGATCAACGCCGCTTGCCGGATGTTCAAAGTCGGCAAGCACGCGGTGCTCCGCGTCATTCGCGAGACTGGCGAAGCGTTCGCCGATTACATGGACAAAGAACTACGCGATTTGCCGTGTCAGCGAATCGAGATGGATGAGCAATGGCAATATGTCGGCTGCCACGCTGGGCGAATGATGGCAAAGGAAAAGGGGCGCGGCGACTTCTGGCTGTGGGCGTGCATTGACGCGGACACGAAACTCGTTTTCTCGCATCGAGTCGGGAAGCGCAGTTGGATCGATGGATGGAGTTTCGTTCGCGATGTGAGCACGCGCGTCAACGGCCCCGTTCAAATCGCGACCGATCAACTCGCCGCGTATCCATACCACATTCGCGAGCACTTTGGATACGAGGGATATTCGTACGGAACCGAAACGAAGGTATTTGGCGAGCCGAGAATGCTCGACGGCACGCTGGCCCGTCTTGGACGCAATGAAGGCGTTTCCAAGATGGAGACAGTGAAGCGCGAGCGCGTAATCGGCTCGCCGGATTTAGGCAGCCTTACGACTTCGCACATCGAGCGGGCATTTCTGACCGTGCGCCAGGAACTAAAGCGGTTCCAACGGAAGGGGCTTGGCTACTCGAAAGACCTCGAAACGCACAAGGCCGCCGTCGCGCTCCATTTTGGCATCTACAACTTCGTTCGAACGCACAAGACCCTAAAGACCACGCCAGCGGTCGCAGCAGGCGTCGAGCTGGAGCGTTGGACCTTAGAACGGGTTGTCGAAATGACGGAGGCGTATTGGCTGCCCAAGATCGAGAAGGCCAAGGCCGCTAAAGCATGGCGGAAACGGATCGAGGAAGATGCCGTGTTTGAAAAGGCGATTGCTGCTGGTCTGTAAAAGCTAGAACGCTAATCGGCATCAACACCTGCCGACTTCATATGACATATATTGTCTGATGTTGTGGGAGTGGAGTGAATCCGGTCAGGAATGCGAGTCTGCTAAGGCTTTGCCCCGCTCCTTCACGGTCCGCGCTAGCTTTTCCGCGTTCGCCTTCTCGGTTTGGACTAACCGGCAGCTGAACGCGGGATGAATTTAGCGAGGCCGAACTCTTCGTGGCTCAATTGAGCGGCGCGGTCGGCGTCCTGGCCGTCGATGATGACGGCGATTTTGATTTCGGAGGTCGAGATCAGCTGAATGTTGATGCCGCCTTTCCCGAGACAATCGAACAGGCGCGCGGCTACCCCGGAATGCGACCGCATCCCGATCCCGACCACGCTCAGCTTGGCGACGCCGGCTTTCGTGATGAGGCCGGCGGCCCGGACTTCCCTGACCAACGGCGTGAGCAGCTCGACGGCGGCCGGCAGATCGTTCTCGTGGATCGTGAAGGAAACGTCCGTGGTCCCGTGCTCGGAAACGCTTTGCACGATCATGTCCACGCTGATGTTGCCGCGCGCGATCGTGGAAAAAATGCGGCCGGCAATGCCGGGCTCGTCGCGGACATCGTCCACCGTGACCTTCGCCTGGTTGCGCTCCAGGCTGATCCCGCGAATCACGACGTCTTCCATGTTCGCGGTCTCTTCCTTTGCGATCGTTCCCGGCGCGTTCTTGAGGCTCGAGCGCACTTCGAATTCGACCCCGAACTTCTTCGCGAATTCGACGGCGCGCGATTGCATCACCTTCGAGCCCGAGCCCGCCATCTCGAGGAGTTCATCGTAGGAAACCTCGTCGATCTTCCGGGCTTCCGAGACAACGCGCGGGTCGCAGGTAAACACGCCGTCAACGTCGGTCAGAATCTGGCACTCATCGGCGCTGAGCGCGCCAGCCAGCGCGATCGCGGTCAAGTCCGAGCCGCCCCGGCCGAGCGTGGTCGTTTCGCCGTCGGCGTCCTGCCCCTGGAATCCCGCGACGACGACGATGTAATCCTCGGAAAGCAGCGAATGGATCTGGCGCGGGGTGATATTGGCAATCTTCGCCCGGGTATGGGCGCGATCGGTCAGGATCCCGGCTTCGGCCCCGGTGAGCGAAATGGCTTTGCCGCCGAGCGCGTTGATGGCCATGGCGGTGAGCGCAATCGCGGCCTGCTCGCCCGTGGCGAGCAACACGTCCATCTCCCGCTCGGCCGGCTGCGGTGCTGTGTCCCGCGCGAGCTTGATCAGGTTGTCGGTCACGCCGGCCATTGCGGAAATGACGGCAACGACGCGGCAGCCCTCTTTCTGGGTTTCCAAAATCCGGCGGGCCACATTCCGGATGCGCTCGGGCGAACCGACCGAGGTGCCGCCGTATTTCTGGACGATCAGGCGCATGGCGCGACCGGCGCGGACTGGTGGCGAAGAATCACGGCGGATGGTTTCGCTTATGTGGGGCGGCTGTCAACTCAGCTAAAATCCAATCGCGCGCAGGACCGCTTCCTCGTTCGCGGCCACCGTTTTCAAATCGGCGGCGTCCGGCGCGATGATGTCCGGATCTTTCAGGCCATGTCCGGTAACGGTGCAAACGATCCGGCTGCCTTCCGGGATTTGCGCGAACGAATACGCGGGGTGCCGGGCGGCGTCGCAACATTTCATCAGGCCGGCGATCGGCGCAGCGCTCGCGGGTTCGACGAAGATCCCCTCGTTCGTCGCCAGCCAGCGTTGCGCGTCCAGGATTTCGGCGTCCGTCACGATATCGACAGCGCCTTTTGAATCCGTCATCGCTTCCGTCGCGGCTTTCCAGCTCGCGGGATTTCCAATCCGAATGGCGGACGCGGCGGTTTCCGGCTTCTCGATGACATGCCCGTGGAATATGGGCGCCGCGCCGGCCGCCTGGAAACCGAGCATCGCCGGCAACGTCGTTGCTTTTCCGGCCCGCCGATATTCCCGGTAGCCCGCCCAATACGCGGTGATGTTTCCAGCGTTACCGACTGGCAGCAGGTGAAGATCGGGCGCCTCTCCGAGATCGTCGACGATCTCGAACGCAGCCGACATTTGGCCGGCAATTCGATCGGGGTTGATCGAGTTAACGACCGCGAAATCGTCGCGTTCGCCGAGTTTGCGAACGAGCACGAGGGCGTCGTCGAAGTTGCCATCAATGGCGATCACGTTCGCGCCGTAGGCAAAAGCCTGGACGAGTTTGCCGCGGGCGATTTTCCCCGCCGGCAGAACGACCACGCAACGGATCCCGGCGCGGGCCGCGTAAGCCGCCGCGGAGGCTGAAGTGTTTCCGGTCGACGCGCAAATGAGGGCCGCGACGCCGCGCTCGACGGCCTTGGAAATGGCGAGCGTCATGCCGCGGTCCTTGAATGAGCCCGTAGGATTGAGGCCTTCGTATTTCAGATAAACTTCGCAGCCGCGCCCGACGATCTCGCTCAGGCGCGGAGAAAAAATCAGGGGGGTGCCGCCTTCGCCTAACGACACGATGGGGGTCGAGTCTGAGACGGGCAGAAATTCGCGGTAGCGCGCGATCACTCCCCTGCCCCGCGGCTTCGTTGCAATCTCGTTGGACGCGTTCACTTCCCAACAACTGTCGTAATCGGCAATCTTTTACAAGGAGCGGCGGTTTGAAACCGCCGTCTTCGTAGTGAACGCCGCTCTCTCGGCGTGATAAAACGTTAACAACCGCGGAGCGTCTTACGGCGACAGAGCGCCGTCGCTACAACAAAGACGGCGGTTTTAAACCGCCGCTCCTTGATCCGAGGCGAATCGAAAAGTTGCCGCGCGTTGCTTGCGAGTTGAGTGTTGGCCCGTTTCGATAAACCGTCTTCGCTTCCGCCATGCCCGAGCTCAGCAAAAAAGATAAACTGCGTCTGCTTACGATCCTCCTTGAGAGCCGGCACGGCGATTTGCGCGAGCAGAACCTCAATCGGCAGGGCAAAGGTCATTTCCACGTTTCCGGGATGGGACACGAAGGTCTCGCCGCGCTCGGCATCGCGCTGGTGGAAGGCGATTACATAGCGCCCTACTATCGCGATCGCGCCCTCGTCCTGGGTCGCGGCGTTGCGTCGCGCGAATTGGCGCTGGATTATTTCGCGAAGCGCAAAGGCCAGAGTCATGGGCGCCAGATGCCCTCGCACTACAGTTATGCGGCGCGTGGAATCTGGAGCGTGCCGACACCCACCGGCGCGCAGCTCCTGCCGGCGTGCGGAATCGCGTGGGGAATTCGGCTCGATAACAAACCGAACGTCGTCGTGACCACGATCGGCGACGCCGCGACCCGCCAGGGCGATTTCTTCGAGGCCATTTGTTTTGCGAAAGAGCGGAAGCTCCCGGTCCTGTTCGTCGTCGAGGACAACAAGTACGGAATCAGCAGCCCCACCCGGAAGATCAA
Organism: Verrucomicrobiota bacterium; assembly: GCA_041167265.1. GTDB lineage: Bacteria > Verrucomicrobiota > Verrucomicrobiia > Chthoniobacterales > UBA10450 > AV80. Next base: position 71,728 of record JBEEHG010000080.1, read on the forward strand.
TCCGCGCGCACTCGATGTCCTCGAGCCTAACGACTGGCAGGAGCTCGACGGGAGCGACGTCCAGCAAATCTATGACGCGGGCGTGAACGCTTTCGAATCGATGCGGGCCGGCGGCGGACCGGTATTTCTTTGGGTGAACATGGAACGGCTCTCGAGCCACACCAGTTCCGACGATCACAAACTTTATCGCAGTGCCGAGGAACTGGCCGAGTGCGAGAAACGCGATCCGCTCAAATGCTGGAGCGAGCAGCTGACCAAAGAGGGCGTGATCAGCGCGGACGAATACGCGAAGCTCGACCACGAAATCAAGGAGCGCATCCGGAGCGAGTTCTCGGATGCCGAGCGCGCGGAAGATCCGTCGGCGGACGAACTCCAATTGCAGATCACCGCTGAGTTGCCGCAACTGGATGACGAAGTTTTGCCGCCGGGAAAATATCGGATTGGCGATACAATCAACAAGACGCTGCGGCTCGGGCTGAAGGCGAGCGGCGACCGGATCATCTTTGGCGAAGACGTCGAAGATCCGAAGGGTGGCGTGTTTCGCCTGACCCAAAAACTGTCGACGGAATTTCCGAAACAGGTTTACAACTCGCCCCTGGCGGAATCGACCATCCTCGGCGTGGCGTGCGGCCTCGCCTCCTACGGCAAACGCCCGGTGTTCGAGCTGCAATTCATCGATTTCATCGGACCGGCCTGGAACCAGTTGGTCACGAACCTGTCGACTTTGCGTTGGCGCTCCTTCGGCACGTGGACTTGCCCGGTGGTGATCTACGCGCCGTATGGCGCCTATTTGCCTGGCGGAAGTTTGTGGCACAGCCAGGCCAACGAAGCTGCGCTGGCGCATTATCCCGGGATCAACGTCGCCATCCCGAGCACGCCGGAGGACGCTGCCGGACTCCTCTGGACGGCGATGCACTGCGAAGATCCGACGTTCGTCCTGGTACCGAAACATCTGCTTTGGGCCGAACACGAATCCGTCGAGCCGGTGCGGGCCGTGCCCCTGGGTGTCGCGCGAAAACGAAATGCCGGGTCCGAGATCACGCTGGTCGCGTGGGGCAACACGGTCGAGAAATCGCTGGAAGCGCTCGACGAACTTGGCGACGAGATCAGCGTCGATCTGCTCGATCTGCGCTCGATCGTGCCGTGGGACCACGCGGCCATCGAGGAATCGGTCGCGCACACGGGACGGCTGGTGGTTGTCCAGGAAGACAGCGAGAATTGCAGCGTTGGCCAGATGATTGTCGCGCACCTGGCGGCGTTGCCCGAAATCTGGAGTGGACTGCTCGCGCCGCCGGTCTTGGTGAGCAAAACGAACGTGATGATCGGATACAACCCGATCTACGAATATGCGGCGCTGCCCGATGTGAAACGGATTGTAACGGCCCTGCGGCGCGCGATGTCTTTCGAAGCGGAGCGCGGACACGTTGTATCCAGGATCGCGGAACCGGGCCACGCGGAGAAAAAATCGGCGCCGGTAAAAAAGCCTGCGACGATCAGCGAACCCGGCTACAACCAGGGAATGGGTTCCCAGAAAATCGTCGTGCCGATCATGGGCGAAGGAATTCGCAACGCGAAGGTGGTGACGCTGCTGAAGAAGCCGGGCGACACGATCGCGCTCGACGATCCGCTGTGCGAGGTGGAGACCGACAAAGCGGTGTATCCGATCGAATCGTCGTTCGCCGGAACGATGGGCGAATGGAAAACGGAAGTCGGAGCGACCGTCGATATCGGCCAGGAGCTGGGCACGATTCTGACCGAAGGCACGGAGCTGGAAGACCAGATGGAAGCGGCGGCGGAAGTGTCACCGGATCGCAACGGCGATTCGCATTCTGAGATTGCCGCCAGTTCCCCGGAAGAGCCGACCCGGCGGCCGCGTCAGAAAACGCGCAGCGTGGCGATTGAACCGGCCCTTTCGCCGACGATTATACGAAAGCTGGGCCGGGTGGTGCCCGCGAATTTGCAAATTGATGCGCGCTGGGATGCGATCCGTTCGGCGCGCGAGAGCGGAAAAAAGAAGGACGGTAAGAACGCGGCGTCGCCCTCGGTGATGGTGGCGTGGGCAGTGGTGCGGGCGATGGAAAAGCACGCGCCCTTTCGCCGGACCATCCTGGAAGACGACCGGATCGAGGAGAAGGACGACTTCGATCTCGGCATTGCGGTCGCGCTCGAGGACGATCGCCTCGCGACGGCGGTCGTAACTGGAGCGGCGAAACGCGACTGGCCGGATTTCGTGAAGCGCTACAATGAAACGGTGGCCGAGACACGCACGGGCCGGGTGGATGCCATGAACGCCCCGCTGGTCATCAGCAGTCTCGGCGCATTTGGAGTGCGCGCCGCCGCACCGATTGTCGTTCCTCCCTCCATCGCGACGCTGTTCGTCGGTTCCGCGCATTACGAAACCATGGGCGACGGAAAGAAGAGCGGGCCGGCTGAAGTGATTACCCTCTCACTGACGTTCGATCATCGGGTCGTGAACGGCGCGGCGGCCGCGAACTTCGTCCATGCAATCAAGGAACTCATCGAGAACTTCGCGGTGCCGAACTGTCGATGAAGTAGCACAGGCGTCTCGCCTGTGGGGCCGACAGGCATCTTGCCTGTCGATCGGCCAATCGAAAGCATAACGGGCGGGACGCCCGTTGGCCCCACAGGCAAGATGCCTGTGCTACCGTGATGCCTGAATATAGTTCGCGACTTGCTCCTCCAGGATGTCCAGCGGCAGGGCGCCGTTCTTAAGGACGGCGTCGTGAAACTGGCGCTGATCGAATTTCGTTCCGAGCTCCGTTTTAGCGCGTTTCCGTAGTTCCTGGATCTTCAGCATCCCAACTTTGTAGGCACAAGCCTGGCCCGGATTGACGATGTAACGCTCGATCTCGGCCGTGACTTCTTTTTCGCCCATGCCGGTTTTGTCGTGCATGTAAGTGATCGCCTGCTCGCGCGGCCACCGTTTGGCGTGAATGCCGGTGTCGACGACGAGACGGACGGCGCGGAAAAGTTCCGCCTGCAATCGGCCGAGATCGCCGAAGGGATCGCCGTCGTACCAGCCGGCTTCTTTGGCGAGCCATTCGGTGTAGAGCGCCCAGCCTTCCGAATAGGCGGTGAACGGAATCAGCTTCCGGAATTGCGGCAGCCCTTTCAATTCCTGCGCGGTCGCGATCTGCCAGTGATGGCCCGGCACGCCTTCGTGATAAGCGAGCGTCCGCATGCTCCATTTCGAGATTTCGTTCATGTCGCGCAGGTTCGCGTAAAAGACGCCGGGACGGGTGCCGTCGAGCGAGGCGCCGTTGTAATACGCGCCGGCCGAAGTTGCTTCCTTGAACACAGGGACGCGCTGCACTTCCACCTTGGCTTTCGGCACGGTGGCGAACAGGAGCCGGGAACGTTCGATCGCGTCGTTGATCAGCCGCGTGTACTCAGCGAGCGCGTCGGCCCGGCCTTTGTCGTCGTTCGAAAACAGAAAACGCGGATCTTTGCCCAGCGCGGCCATCGCTTCGCCAATCGGCCGGCCGGCGAAACCATTCGCGTCCAGCAGCGTGCGCATTTCGCTTTCGATCCGCGCCACTTCGCGCAGACCGAGATCGTGAATTTCCTGCGGGTTCAGCGTCGTCGTTGTGTTTCTTCGCAAGGCATAGGCGTAGAACGCTTCGCCCTCCGGCAGTTTCCAGACGCCGTCGTCCGTCGTGGTCTTCGGCAGGACGCCGTTGAAATAATCGATCAGCTTGCGATACGCGGGATAAACATTGTCCGTGATGGCGGTTTCGATTCGCTTCTGGAACATGGCGCGCTGTTCGTCGTTGAACTCCCCGATTTTGGCGGCGCGCGTTTTGAAAGAGGTGGCCAGGATATTTTCCGCCGCCGGCTGGGCAACGAAGTTGTTCATCTCGACGAGGACTTTTTCCACGACGAAGCGGGGCGGCAGAATCCCCTTTTGTTCGCGCACCTTCAGGCTCTCCAGCAACTGGTCGAACTTCGGCCCGACGGCGATGAGGCGCTGCCGGTAATACTCGCAGTCCCGCGGAGCGAGGAGACGATGAATGTTCGCCATGAACGACGGGAATTCGTTCTGGACCCCGAAGAGCTGGTTCACCGGATAATTGTGCCACTGATATTTTTCTCCCTCGATCTGCTGGGTCATGAACCACTCCAGAATGTGAGTGGAAAGTTTCTGGGACGCGTTCTGTTTCTCCAGCGGATAGGCGTGCAGGTCCTCCAAATCCTTCTTCGACCGGTCGAAAAAGCGCTGCTGATGCGCCGGTGAAGCGTCGCCCAGCTTCGCGTTATGGCCGGTGATCCCGAACCGCTCGACCAGGCCAATTGAGGAGAGCAGCTCCGGTTCGTCGAAGAGAACCTGAGCGAACACCTTTTCGTAAAACAGATTCAGGCTCCAGGGCCGGAACCAGATGAGATTAATGAGAAATACGGCGAGGACGATGACGAGCAGCGCCAAAATCGCACCGAACCATTTCAGGATGCGTCGAAACATGCCGAGAGTGTTGTCTAGCCTGCCCCGCCACGGTCAATGCTTTATCGTCGCACGAAGCGAAAACGGCAGCTGATTTCTGTAGCCGTCGCCCTGCGGGCGACGCGCGAGCGGCGTCGCTGGTCGGAACGCTTCGCACAGCGAAGCGGCTACAAATGAAGGTTCAACCGCGCCATTCGTTAGGCTTGGAATGCCCGATGCTATAGGAGCGGCATGCGCTTGATCTCCCAGAAGATGCCGTCACCCCGGCTGTTGATCTCCGTGGCTCCCGAGGTGCGGGAAAAGCCAGCGGAACGCGTCAGCATGCGTTCGCGACTAAAAGGCGCTTCTCTTTTCTCGGGCAACGGCCGCGCCATTTTTCTCGGCATTGCCCTTGGTGCCGTCCTGCTGACCACGATCAGCATCGTTTATGTCCGCCGCATGGCGGCGCGGCGGCATGCGGAAGAAGAGCGCAAGCTCCTGCCGGTCTCCACCCACAGCATGGCGACACCGGAACCGATCGTCGTGAAAATCAGCGCGGATCTGATCCGGGTCAGCGCGATTTCGATGGGACACCCGCGCCTGGCGATCATCAATGGCCAGCTCGTCAGTGAAGGCGAAAAAATCACGATTCACACGCCGACCCCTTCCGTGGCCGTTACCCTCCAGGTCGTGAAGATCTCCGACGGCCAGATCGAATTGAGCGATGGCGTTCAAATCATCAAGGCGCGGCTCGAGCTCGCCCGGCCAGTCCGGCCAAAGCCGTAGCGCGCGGAAATTTTTCTCACCGCGCGCAACTTCCGGACCCGGTCCGGGTTTGCTCTTTCATAAAGGCGTCCTGGAAAACGGGGCGCCGGAAAAATAAACCAAACAATGAAAACACGATTGATCACATTGAGCGCCGCGTGCGTTGCCCTGTTCGCCACCATCTCGATCGGGCAAGCGCAGGACCCTGCGGCCAAGAATAACGACCGGCCTAACCGCTGGCACCACAAGCGGGGCAATCCCGTCGAGCATTTGACCAAGGCGTTGGACCTGACTCCGGAACAGCAGGCGAAGATTCAACCAATCTTCGACCAGGCGAAGCCACAGATGAAGGCAGCCCGGCAGGAGGCGAAGCAGAAAGTTCAGGCGATTCGCGAGAATATCCGCTCGCAGATTCGCCCGATCCTGACTCCGGCTCAGCAGCAGAAGTGGGACGCCCTGCAAAAAGCGCGGGAAGACATGCGCAAAGCGCGCGAAGAAATGCGCGACGCGCTCAACGACTAACAACAGATTGGGTTGACGGAACGAGGCGGCGGTGATCGAAAGGTCGCCGCCGCTTTGCTTTTCCGGGCGGACCTAACGGCTAGGCGTTGGCGGCGCTCCAGGCCGCGCGCGCACGCTGGTTCGGGTCCGTGGACGCTTCGACTCCGCCGAAATCGCCGCGCAATGCTTTCACGGCGAATTTCTCCGTGTCGATTTCCTTCCGGGTCCGGACGCCGCGGCTCCGGAACATCGGGACCGGCGGGCACCAGCCCTGGATGGCGTGCTGCAAAAGAAAGGGCAAAACGAAGCAGGGAATCGCAAAGAATTTCCGGTTCACAAACAGGCCGAGCAACACTCCGCCGAGTGCCAGCGCCGATGCGTTGGTTTCGAGGACGCGTTCCATGTCCCACTCGGAGTCCAGTTGCTCGAGCCGCCGTGAAAGGGCGGCCTTGCTTTCGCCGCCGGCGCGCAAGATCCGGCGCTGAGTGGCGCGATCGATCCGCTCGTTGAATTTTGCCGGCGAATGTTTCCGGACCCGGTCGTGTCGCAGCATGCAACGTCTCCTCGTTCAGTTTCGAATACCGTGTTCGGGCCGAGCCGGTGACGACGAATCGTCCCTGAAGGCACGCAGGAAGGAATGGCCGGAATCCGTGACGCGCTTGATTACGGCGAATGTTTCCAGCCCGTGGACCGTGCGCGAGGCCTCGATCAATCCAGCGGCGGCCATCATTTCCACTTCGCGCGCAAGGGGCGCACCGCGGACTTTGAGGAAGCCATAAGGCTGGTCGCTCGCGGCCTGCAGGAGCTTGTGGACCAGGTGCAGATTCATAATGAAGGACCTCATAAATGAATCGTGTCCGCCTCGAGGGGCGCGCGCCTTCTTCAGATATCGATGGTTTCTCCTATGGCAGGCAGAAAAAGTTCCTGGCCCGCTGCCTCAGCTGCTTTCCGCGCAGCATCGTGATCGAGCTTGATCGGCGGAAACGTGTCGTAATGAACGCCGACAAATTTTTTAACGCCGGCGAACTCGGCGGCGCGAATGGCGTCGTCGATTCCCATCGTGAAAAAATCGCCAATTGGAAAAACGGCGAAGTTTAGTTTCGTCGTTTCGCCGACGAGTTTCATATCGAGAGTAAGGGCCGTGTCGCCCGAATAATAAAAATTGCCGTTACTTGCTTCGACGACGAAGCCGCAGGGATTGCCGCCGTAGGAACCGTCGGGCATCGAGCTGCTGTGGATGGCGCTCGTGAGCTTCACCCGTCCGAAGTCCAATTTCGCGGCGCCGCCGTGGTTCATCGCCTGGACATTCTTCACGCCCTTTCCTTCGAACCACGAGCCGACCTCGAACGGAGCGATCACCTTCGCGCCGGTCCGGTTCGCGATCTCTACCACGTCCGCCACGTGGTCACCGTGGCCGTGCGATACCAAAATGAAATCGGCCTCGATCTTCGAGACATCTATCTTTTTGGCCAGCGGATTTGGGGAGATGAATGGATCGAACAAAAGCGTCTTTCCGCCCGCCTCCACTGCGAAACAAGCGTGGCCGTAATAAGTAAATTTCATTCACATAGATCAAACGCGGCCGCCTCTTTTTCAAGGAGCGGCGGTTTGCAACCGCCGTCTTTGTAGCGACGGCGCTCCGCTGGCGTAAGCACGCGCGGATACCGGCGCACGCGAGGTACGCCGACAGAGCGGCATCGCTGCAATGGGAGAAGACGGCGGTTTGGAAAGCGCCGCTCCTTGAAGCAAAATATGGTTCGTGGCTTCTGAGAACAATACCCGCGCGATTATCCACCTCGACATGGATGCCTTCTACGCATCGATCGAGATTCGCGATCAGCCCTCGTTGAAAGGCAAGCCGGTCGGCGTGGGCGGAGCGCGGGACCGGCGCGGAGTGCTGACCACGTGCAATTATGAAGCGCGCAAGTTCGGGGTTCGCTCGGCCATGCCGACGTTCATGGCGCTGCAGCGCTGTCCTCACCTGATCATCCTGCCGACGCGCTTCGATGTTTACCGAAAGGAAGCCGCTGTGATCCGCGAAATTTTGTTTCGCTTCACCCCACTGGTGGAACCGCTCTCGCTCGACGAAGCCTATCTCGACGTCACCGATCATCCGGGCGCCCCCGGCCCGCTGGCCGAGGTCATTCGCGGTTTGATTTTTCAAAAGACAAAACTGACCGCGTCCGCCGGGATCGGGCCTAACAAGTTGATCGCGAAGATCGCGAGCGACTTGAAGAAGCCGAACGGCCAGTTCGAAGTGAAATCCGAAGATGTGCCGGCGTTCATGGAAACGTTGCCGGTCCGAAAACTGTGGGGCATCGGCGAGGTCACAGGACAGAAGCTGGAAAAAATGGGGATCGTGACCTGCGGCGACATGCAACGGCTCTCCCGCGTCGCCCTCCAGGAAAACTTCGGCAAGTTTGGGATCGAGCTCTACGACCTTTGCCGTGGGGTCGACGACCGGCCGGTGGAACCGGATCGCGAGCGGAAGTCGCTCAGCACCGAGGAAACGTTTTCCAGCGACCTCGAGACCCTGGCGGAATGCGAAGAGAAACTGCCGGAACTGTTCGAGGAGTTGATGGCTGACCTGGCGCAGAAGGAATCGACCCGCACCATCACCAAGATTTTCGTGAAGCTAAAGTTTTCGGACTTCAAGCGAACGACGGTGGAACGGGCGGGGTTGCCGCCAACGCTCGAGCAGTTTCGCACGTTGCTGCACGAAGCCTTCGGCCGGACCGCGAAAGCCGTCCGGCTGATCGGCCTCGGCGTCCGCTTCGCCAGCACCGAACAGGACGAAACGCAGCTCCCGCTGCTGTAGCGCGTTGACGCCGCTGCCCGCCGCCATCGGAGGTCAGAAGTCAGTGGTCAGAGGTTCGGCCCACCGAGCCGCAGCCGAGTCTCCTTGTTCCCAAGTTGCACTTGGGAACGAGAGCGCGAGGAGCCGGCGCCGTCTCAAGGACGAACCTTGAATCGGTGCGCTCCATCGCTTAAATAATCTTCAGTCAGAAAGCCCTTTGATCTTATGCCCCTGCCGCTGTTCCCACTCCCCGTGATTGACGAAAATTTTTCGTCTAATTCTCGTTAGGTCTATGCGTCGAACGCTGGTGGTCTTCATGCTCCGGGCCTCTTGCTCGCTACCAAACTTGGCTTGGAGCGCAGACCCCCCTTTTGTTCACGCACGGCCGGAAGATCTGTTTCGACGCTCGCCTTCGCGCGTGGTGTCGGCGCTGCTTTTAGCGCTGAACAGTCTGCCCGGTAATTGATATGCTACCATCGGAAATCGAAGACTTGCGCGCCAGCATCCAGGATCATGGCGAGGTGCTGCTGCCGACCGATCCTCAATACAGCCCGGCTGCGCTAATTTATCAGGCGCGATACACCAGCAAGCCGCCATTGATCGTGCGGGCTCGGACCGCGGATGCTGTTGCCAGGTCTCTGCTTTGGGCAGCGAAGAGCTCGGTGAAGGTTCAGGTGAAGGCGGCTGGCAACTCATTCGAGGCGCTCTGCACTGGAGCCGGCCTGATGATCGACTTGGAGAAGATGAGCGCGATAAAGGTGGATGCCGATGCAAAGACGGTAGAACTCGGTGCCGGCTGCCGCTTGGGAGATGTGTACCAGGAATTGGCCACACCATATGGTTTAGTGTTGCCGGTGGGATCCTGTCCTCCAGTGGCCATTAGTGGATTGGCTCTCGGTGGCGGGCACGGATATTATGCTCGGAAGTGGGGACTGACTTCCGATCACCTTCTGAGTGCGGAGGTGGTGACTCCCGACGGCAAGATCCGTAATGTTTCAGCTGCGAGCGAAGATGCCGATCTATTCTGGGCAATTAGAGGTGGGGGCGGCGGCGGCTTCGGCATCGTGACCAAATTTCGCTTTCAGGTGCGGAAGATCCTTCCCGTCCTCTACTACAAAATTGTTTTTTCGGTCGATCGCGGGTGGAAAGCGGTGTCCGCATGGCAAGACTTCATGCCTTACGCCGCCGAAGAAATGTCCTCCACGCTTCACGTTCTTGCGGGACCGGAAGGAGTGAAAAGAATCACGGCTCTCGGGGAATTTTTCGGATCAGCGGCCGAATTCGCGCGGGCGATCGCTCCACTCAGGAAGGCCGTTCCGTTCTTGGACGAATCCGTGCAGCCTTCCAGTTTTTTGGAGTCAGTGACTCATTTCGCAGATGGCGATCTCGACACCGCCATCCATCCCGTGAGATTCAAGGCCTCCTCGGACTATTTCTTCCAGGAGAGGCCGATGACCGAAGCCGGCTACAACGCAATGATTGCGGGTCTCGGTACGAATGGAATGGGCGGAGTCGCACTTTTTGATGCTTATGGAGGCGCGATCAACCGGGTGGCCACGGCCGACACCGCCTTCCCCCATCGTGTCGGAGCGCTCTACTGCATCCAATACTATGCTGAAGGTTGGGGCGCGGCCAAAGATGGCTCGCGGGTGCAGTGGATGAAAAACCTGCGTGAAAAGATGGCGCCCTTTGCTTCTGGCCGCTGCTATGTGAATTATTGCGATCTCAGTATTCCGGATGCCCAGAAGGCGTATTTCGGAACGAACCTTCCCCGCCTCAGGAGAATCAAAGCGAAGTATGATCCCGCTCAGGTTCTCGAGCACGCGCAGTCGATAGTTCCAGATGCCGACGCCAGCTACGAGCTGGACCTGGTCTATCCTGCCACTTCCTCCTTTAAGAACCCAGTCTCGGTCGGGTTCCAAATGGAAGGGGATGTGTTGGTGGCCAAATTCAAGGTGCGAAATCCAAATCCGGCAGTGCGCGCAGGACAGCCGGATACCGTCAACCCAACCGAGAATCTGTATCAATCGGAAGTGGTGGAGCTGTTTCTCTCGGTGACCGGAATGCCAGAGGGGCCGCTGTCCGCCGATCCTGCTGTCCAGCAATACGGAACCCGCGATGAGATATTTCCCTACTACGAATTTGAGGTGAGCCCCCGGAACGAGTTTCTGGAGCTGCGGGTTCTGTCTCCAAAAAACGCCACGGGTGATCGTCGGTTCGATCCAACTTTCAAATCAGGCATGGTGCATTCTGCATCCAGGAATGAGACTGCCTGGGAGGCTGAGATGCGCATCCCCCTGAAAGGTCTGGGATGGGATGGAGATCCCGTGAAGGTCACGGGTAATGCGTTCGCCATCCTGGGGCCGGCGGGAAGTCGCTCGTATTGGAGCCTTTTCCTCCCCAGGCAGGCCCAGGCGGCTTTTCACAAGCCCCGCTATTTCGAGCGGCTTCTTACGCTCGACGGAGCAGGGTCGCTTCTCCCCAGTTCGTCCCCGGAACCAATTCCGGCCCACTCTGAAATCACCGGGTCCGTGGGACGTTGGGAGAAGGGTGCGCAAAATTCGTCTGCCGATGTGAAGACCGTCCAGCGTCTGCTTAAGAAAGCGGCGCAAGCATCGCAAGCACCGCAACTGGATCCAAAAGGAGTGGACGGCACGATCGCGCGCCCGCCCGCGAAATCCGCGACCGTGGCTGCCATCGAGGCGTTTCAGAGCCAGGCGGGTCGAGGAGTCGATGGACTCATCGAGCCGGGAAAAACGACGTGGCAAGCACTCCTGGAAGCCGCCAACGAGAGTGCAGGCTAGAGCTTGTCAAAAGAGCAGAGCAGCATGGAGATTCCCGACTCGCAGTTGCCGCTGCTCTGATTGCCCATGGCCAGGATGAAATCACGGAAGACGAAATGGTTTCGTCAACACTCGCTCAGCATCGTTAGCGTGCTTCTCCTTGCCGGCTGGATCATCGCTTATCGCTTCAGCGATCCGGCAACCCACCTCGGCGCCTTTTTCGGAAACGCGATCGCTGATTGGAGCGGCTCCGTCGTCATCATTTTGGGAACGAAATTTCTTTACGAAATCGGTTCGGCGGAAAGTCGGCCGCTCAAGAGCCGGAAGGCTAACCGGTGGCTGGAGCTGTTGTATGAACATTCGCTGCTCGTCTTTCTCGCGGTGACCGGCCTGGCCTGGCTTGTCCTGTATCTCCGCCTGAACCCGGGCGACAAATGGGGCCAGGTCGTGGGCAACATTGTCTCCGAATGGCTCCAAATGGCGGGCCTCGTGTTCCTGACCAAGAAGTTGATCGAACGTGGATCAAAGGAAAGCCGATGAACTATCCGGTCATTCTCTTTTATAAATACGTCGAAATAGCGGATACCGGCGTTTTTGCCGGCAGACAACGCGCGCTGTGCGAATCGCTCGGGTTAAAAGGGCGGCTTCTGATCGCGTCGGAGGGAATCAACGGGACGCTAGCCGGAACGGCGGAGAACGTGGATCGCTACGTGACCGCGCTCCGCGCCGAGGACGGCTTCAGCGACATTGAGATCAAACGGAGTCCGGGAGATGCCAGCACTTTTCCAAAGCTGGTGGTAAAGGTCCGGCGAGAAATCGTAACCTTGAATGCGGGCGCAATTCCGGCGGACAAGGAGAATCACCTCACCCCGACCGAGTGGAAAGACCTGATGGAAAACAACCGCGAGGTCGTGCTTCTCGACATCCGGAATCGATTTGAATCAGCCGCGGGAAGATTCGAAAATGCGGTTACTTGCGACATCGAACATTTCCGGGAGCTGCCGGAATACGTCGATCGTTTACAACACTTGAAGAAAAAAACGGTGCTGATGTATTGCACCGGCGGCATCCGCTGCGAGAAAGCTTCCACCCTTTTCAGGCAGAAGGGTTTTGGGAGCGTCTTTCAGCTTCACGGCGGGATTGCCGCCTACCAGGAGCAATTCGGGAACGAACACTGGCAGGGCGAATGTTTTGTCTTCGATCAGCGGATGACGGTGCGGGTGGAGGAAGGATTGGTGCAGATCGGGCGCTGCGCCCACACGGGGCGACCAACGAGCCGGTTCGTCAATTGTCTGCACGATCCTTGTCACAAGCTCTTCATTTTGTCCGACGAAGCCGAGGCCGAGAACCGTAATCATCGGCTCTGCCCCGAGTGTCTCAAAGCGGGCATCACGTTCGACAACGCAGAGTATAAAGACGTGGCTACGACGCCGGCGCAGCCCAATTCGGCGGCCGCTTTTCGTTGAAGGCGGTAATGCCTTCGATCGCTTCAGCGGATTCGCGAGCATCCAGGTGGTTGCTCAGGGCGCGCTCGATATCTTCGCGGACGGAAGTCGGCCAGAGTTGTTCCAGAAGGCGTTTGGAATTGGTGATGGCTCCGGGAGCGCCTTGCAGGATCGACGCGGTAATTTTCTGGACTTCGCTTTCAAGGTCGGCCGCCGGCACGACTCGATTGACCAGTCCCATCTCGCGGGCGCGCTCGGCATTGATCAACTCGGACGCGAACAGCAATTCGCGCAGATCGCGTTCGCGGACCTGGCGACGGAGAAAAGTCATGACGAGGCTTGCCACCAATCCCCGCCTGACTTCCGGATAACCGATTTTCGTGTGGTCGCTCGCGATGACGAAATCGCAGGCCGACATGACGCCCGCGCCGCCGGCGACCGCAGCACCGTGAACCATGGCGATCGTGACCAGCCGTGTCTCGGCGAGCGCCAGCAACATTCGCGCGACCATTTCGGCCGTTTCGCGCGGCTCGTGTTTGATCGCTTCGTGCAAATCCAGGCCTGTGCAAAAGGCTTTGCCCGCGCCGCGAAGGATCACGATCCGTTGGGCCGGATCGGCAGCGGCGTTTTCGATGGCCGCCGCGACATCGCCCATCAATTCGATTGTGAGCGCATTGCGGCGCTCCGGCCGGTTGAGGGTGATGACCGTGATCCGCGGCGTTTGTTTTTCGATGAGAACGACTGGCATGGAATGGGTTGAAGCGTTAAAGCGTTGAAGCGTTACAGGGTTAAACTGGAAGATAGTAACATCCGTCACGATGGAATCCGTCAAGCTCATCGAATGTCCGCGGGACGCCTGGCAGGGCCTGCCCCGTCTCATTCCGACTGAGCGGAAGGTCGAATATCTGCGCGGATTGATCGCGGCCGGCTTTCGCCATCTTGACGCGGTCAGTTTTGTTTCGCCGAAGGCCGTGCCGCAAATGGCCGACAGCGAACAGGTGCTCGCCCAACTCGGACCGGTCCCCGGCGTCGAGATCATCGGCATTGTGGTCAACGAAAAAGGCGTCGAGCGGGCAATCACGACGGGAAGGGTGACCACGCTGGGTTACCCTTGTTCGATTTCCGAGACGTTCCTGCGGCGAAATCAAAATCAGTCGGCGGCTGAAAATCTCGCGGTGCTGAAACGAATCAAAACGATGGCGGATGAAGCCGCGTTGGGAATGGTCGCTTACATTTCGATGGCTTTCGGAAACCCTTATGGCGACGCCTGGAGCCAAGAGATAGTTCGCGAAGCCGTCGCGACGATTTGCCGCGCTGGGATCAAAGCGGTATCGCTCGCAGACACAGTCGGAGCCGCGGATCCGGACGCGATTCGCCGGGTGCTGGCAAGCGCGCGAGGCGAAACGAACGGCGCCGAAGTCGGCGTGCATCTTCACAGCACGCGCGCCGGCGCGGCGGCGAAAGTTCTGGCGGCATTCGATGCCGGCTGCCGCCGTTTTGATTCCGCCATGGGCGGCCTCGGCGGATGTCCGTTCGCCCAGGACGACCTAGTCGGAAACATTCCGACTGAGGAGGTGCTGCGCGCGTTAGGGGAACGCGGGGTAACCGTGGCAATTGCCGGAGTTCAGCCGGTAATAAACATGAACGCGCGAATCGCCAGTGAGTTCGCCGCTCGTTAGGTCTGGATCACGCCGGTATGGAACCGGCCTCGCGGTGCCGGCCGTGACACGTAGCGCAGCAACAGCGAAAGCACGTCCCGGGTTTCGTGCGGTTGGATGATCGCGTCCACCCACCCGCGGGCGGCGCCGTAGCGAATATCGGTCTGCTCTTCGTAATTTGCTTTGACCGTGGCGCGCAATTTTTCCAGCTCTTCGGGCGAAGATTTCTTGTCGCCTCGCTCGGAGGCGCGCGCCAGCACGCTGAAGATCGTGTCGGAGGCTTGGGCGGCACCCATCACAGCATAGCGCGCGTTCGGCCACGCGAGGATGAACCGCGGGTCGTACGCTTTTCCACAGAGCGCGTAGTTCCCGGCGCCGAACGAACCGCCGACGACCACCGTAATTTTCGGCACCGTCGAATTGCTGACGGCGTTCACCAGTTTGGCGCCGCTGCGGATGATGCCGCTCTGTTCCGCGTCGCGGCCGACCATGAAACCGGTGACGTCCTGGAAAAAGATGATGGGCAATCCGGTCTGGTTGCAATCAAGGATGAAACGCGCGGCCTTGTCTGCGCTGTCCGGGTAGATCACGCCGCCCATCTGGATACCTTCCTTCTTCGTGCGCGATTGGATCCGCTGGCTGGCCACGATGCCGACCGGCCGCCCGGCGATCCGCGCATAGGCGGTGACGAGCGTCTTCCCGTAGTCGGCCTTGTATTCATCGAGCGAGTCGGCATCGATTATGGAAGAGAGAAGATCACGGGCGTCGTACGGCTTGTGGCCGTCGAGGCTGATCAAATCGTAGACCGCCTGGGGTCGCTTGGCCGGCGCTGACGTTTTTTGTTTCGGAGCATCCTTCGCGGTTTCCGCCTCCGGGAGCAGCCCGACTAGGGAGCGCAGGCGTTTCAAACAGGCCGGATCGTCTTTCTCGTGAAAGTCGACAGTGCCGCTGATCTCCGCGTGCATCGTTGCGCCGCCCAATTCTTCCGCGTCCACGACTTGCCCGATGGCAGCCTTGACTAACGACGGCCCGGCCAGATAGAGACCGCTGCCTTCCGTCATCAGGATCTTGTCGCAGAGGACCGGGAGATACGCGCCCCCCGCGACGCAGTTACCCATGATCGCGGCGAACTGCGGCAAACCGGCGGCGGAGATGACGGAGTTGTTGCGGAAGATCCGGCCGAAATCGTCTTCATCGGGAAAAATTTCGTCCTGCATCGGGAGAAAAACGCCGGCCGAATCGACCAGGTAAATAATGGGCAGGGCGCATTCAAAGGCGATGCGTTGAGCGCGGATAAGTTTCTTGGCGGTGGCGGGAAAAAACGCGCCGGCCTTCACGGTGGCGTCGTTGGCGATAATCATGCAGGGGATCCCGGAGACGTTGCCGATCCCAGCGACGGCGCCGGCGGCGGGAATGTTGTCCCACTGCTGGTACATTTTGTAAGCGGCCCAGAGCCCGACTTCGAGAAAGGACGCATCCTTGTCCAGGAGCTGATTGATGCGCTCGCGCGCGAGCAACCGCCCCATCTTGTGCTGGCGCTCCTGGCCGGCTTTCCCCCCACCTTCGCGCAACATTTCTTCTTCCCGCGCGATGGCGGCGCAACGTTCTCGCAGGCTTTCGGGCGGTGGAGCGATGGGCGTTCGGCTAGACATGAGCGCAAAGGCTTACGCCGCGCCGCGGGCGGAATCAAGCGGGAGCAATTCCCGGGAAGCTAAAAGGCGTCGTCTTCGGAGCGATAACCGGAGTCGTCCCGGATGGAACGGAGCCGATTGCGACTGCCGCGTTCGGATTCCGGCCGGTTGATTCGTTCCATCGCGACTTTGACGAGCAACGGAACGGCGGCGAGCGCACCGACCGAAACCAGCGCGATCGCGGTCGCCTGACGAAAGGGGCGGCTCACTTTATCGGCGACAAGCATTCCAATTCCGAGGCCGAACGCGGTGCGCGCGAGAGAGAGCAATCCATCCAAGGGAACTTGCTCGCCGGTTTTTGGAATGGATATCGAAAGAGACATCGGATACCCTTATACGTCTCGTTTTAGAAAAGGAAACGGGAAAATCTCGCGGTCCATGCGCTCGGGCGCAGGCTGTCTTTTTTGCACCTAACGAATCATGCCCAACGCTCTTTATGCGCTCATCCTGGCGGGCGGAAGCGGTGAACGCTTCTGGCCTGTGAGCCGGCGCGCGCGCCCGAAGCAATTGCTTCGACTGGTAGCGGAGGACACGCTGCTCGAGCAAACAGTGGCGCGCCTGGAAGGATTGGTTCCACCGGAACGCGTGCTGATTTTGACGAACGTCGAGCAGGAAGCCGCCGTGCGCGACTTGCTCCCGCAGGTGCCGGCCGAGAACATCGTGGCCGAGCCGACAAAGCGCGACACCGCCGCAGCCGTCGCGCTCGGCGCAGGCTGGGTGGCAGGGCGGGACCACGCCGCGACCATGGCGGTCTTGCCGGCTGATCATGTCATCAAGGACACGGCGGCGTTTCAGAAGACTTTGCGTGCCGCCGCCGCCGCCGCGGAAGAAACCGGCGCGCTGGTCACGATCGGTATCAAGCCGACCTGGGCGTGCCCGGGTTTCGGTTACATCGAGCAAGGCGAACCGGCGCGACTTCGCAGCGTAGGCGAAGAGACCCAGGTCCATCGCGTGGTCCGTTTTCGGGAAAAGCCGAACGCTGACCTGGCGGAATCTTTTTTGCGCAAAGGAAATTTCCGCTGGAACGCCGGGATGTTCGTGTGGTCGGTCCCGTCGGTCCTGAGCGAGTTCAACCGGCACACGCCGGAGCTGGCCAATTTCATCTCGCAACTGTGCGTGCCGAACAATTTCCAGAAGACGTTACGAGAGCGGTTCAAGGGCCTCCCAAAGATTTCATTCGATTACGCCATCATGGAAAAGGCCGATCGGGTCCTGGTCGTGGAAGCGGGCTTTGATTGGGACGACGTCGGGAGCTGGCGTGCGGTGGCGCAGTATTTCAAAAACGACGCTGAAGGAAACGCCGCGAATTGCGACATCACCGCTCTCGAATCCTCGAACAACATTGTCTTCAATCCGGACGGGGCGAGGATCGCGCTTCTCGGCGTGCATAATCTGATCGTGGTGCAGACGCCGGACGCGATCCTTATTTGCCATCGGCACCAGGCGGAGAAAATCAAGACTCTGCTCGGCCATGTGCCGGAGGAATTACAATGAGCCAGCTCCAAATTCGCCGCCGAATCCTTGGCATCGACCTCGGGCGGGTTCGAATCGGCGTCGCCGTTTCGGACGAGCTTGGGATGCTCGCGCATCCGGTGGAAACGGTCCCCGCGGGAGGCCAGGCCGCGGCGCGGATCGCGGAACTCGTGCGAGAGAAAAATGCCGAGCGGGTCGTGGTCGGCCTGCCCCGCCACATGAACGGGACCGCCGGAGAAGGCGCTGTCGATACCATGGCCTTCGTGGAAAAATTACGCACGCTCGTTCCCTGCGAGGTGGTGACCTGGGATGAACGGCTGACGACGACGGCGGCCAACCGCGCCCTGCGAGAGAGCGGACGGAAAACGCGCGATTCCCGCCAGATCGTCGACCAAGTCGCCGCACAGATGATCCTCCAAGGGTATCTCGACCGGCCGCAGAGCGACTCCATTGCGGATATTCGCTGACGCGCAATGGCGTCGCGGCTCAAGCTGATCGTCGCCTACGACGGCGCGGCGTTCTCCGGCTGGCAAAGCCAGCCAAACCGCAATGGCATTCAGGATCACCTGGAAAACGCCTTCGCGAAGATCTGTGGCGAACGCGTCTGCGTTCACGGCGCTGGCCGCACCGACGCGGGAGTGCACGCTCTCGCCCAATGCGCGCACGCCGATCCTCCGGCTCGACGCTACAGCGCCGATCGCTGGCGGTCGGCTTTGAACGGCCTCCTCCCGGCCACCATCCGGATCATGCGTTGCCGTTTCGTGGCCGACTCTTTTCATGCGCGCTTCTCGGCCAAAGGAAAAATCTATCGCTACCGAATTTGGAACGGCGATGTCCTGCCGCCGTTGGAATACGGACGCGCCTGGCATCTGCGCGAACCGCTCGACGTCGTTTCCATGTCGCGCGCCGCGAAGTTGTTGGTCGGCCGCCACGACTTTTCCTCGTTCGCGGCGAACCGCGGCGCTCCCGTGGACGATCCGATCCGCATGCTAAGGCGGGTCCGGGTGCATTGCGTTGGACCGCTGGTGACGATTGAATTCGATGGCGACGGGTTCCTTTACAAGATGGCGCGGCTGATGGCCGGCGCGCTTGTTCATGTGGCATTGGGCAAAGCGGTGCCGGATGAAATTGCGTTTCGTTTACGACACGTCAGCAAACGCCTTTCCCACGCTCGCGAAGTGGCGCCCGCCGCCGGTTTGTTTCTGATCCGCGTCCGGTACTAGGCCTGCTTTGACTGCAGCGTCGGCCGATCCGCCAGAAGCCGCGGGAACGATGGCAGACTATTTGCTTTTTGTGGATTTTACAATGACCGATATCGACGTACCGCAGAGAACAAAGGTGCGTCGAGGCCTGATCGGCCGCAGCGCTGCCTGGCTTTTTAGCGCCAGGCATTTTCATTTCAAACTGCTTTCCGGAACCGCCGTCGGCATTGTCGTCATCACTTTTCTCGCCGGCCTCTTCCTTTTCGTCACCCTGCGCAATCACCACCAGGAGACCCTGCGTGCCCACACCCTTGAAGTGATGCGACTAAGCAGCGTTCTCGAGAACGACATCGCGGCTTTGGAAACCGGCCACCGCGGTTACCTGTTGAACGGCAACGCCGAATATCTTACCCCGTTTGAAGGCCGACGGGACCTCATCAAACGACGAGTTGAAGAGCTAACGGTCCTGATTTTGGATAGCCCGCGGCAACGCAAGCGGGTAATGAAAATACAGGAAATCGTCCAAAAGTGGCTGGATGAAGTCGCTTTGCCTCAAATCAGCGAACGTCAAACGAAGGGTGCGGTGCGATTGGCGGAAGTCGGCGAATCCTACGGCGCCTTGGGCAACGGTCTATTGAACCAAGCCCGAGAAATTCTTCAATCGCTTCAAAACGAAGAACAGATCGTACTCAACCAGCGCATGCGCGAGCAGGAATGGGCCGCCCAATCCACTCAGATCATCGATTTCCTGACGAAACTCGAACGCTCCGTGATCGAGATGCAGAAGGAAAAGCGCGGATTCTTGCTCACGGGCGAGAGCGGCTATGCCGACGCCTTTCGCCGATCGACGGCGGATTTCTATACCTACCACGGCTACCTCTCGATCCTGGTGGCCAATGTCCCGGAACAATCTGACGCCCTCAACGAAATCAAGAAACGCGTCGAACGCTGGACCCAGATCGCCGCCGCGCCAGAGATGGATGCGAAGCGGACCGGGAAGGATTTCGCGGCAATGGTCGCGAAGGACAACGGCGAAGAGCTAATGAGCGAAGTCCGGGAGTTGCTCAAGAAATTCCAGACCGATCAGGTGAGCCTCTATGAAGTCCGCTCCAATACGGCGAGCCGGGACCGCATTGTCAAGACGACGGGCCTGGCTTTGCTCTGTGTGTTTGCGGTGGGACTCCTCATTGTCTCGAACAGCTACAGCTTCGTGCTTGTTCGCCGGCAATTAGCGAAACTCGAAGGCATCGAGACGCGCATTCGTTCGATCATCGAAAACATCCTCGATGGTATGATCACGGTCGACGAACAGGGAATTATCTGCTCGATGAATCCATCGGCGGAAAAAATGTTCGACTGCATCACTAACGAGATGGTCGGGCACAAATTTACGAAACTGGTGCCGAAGACGTACGGGGCTGAGCCCGAGCCAGTGGTCTGCGCATGGGACGATCTGTTGAAGCGCACGGGCAGCACGACGATGGCGGTCGGCCGGACGCGGCGTCACAAGACGTTCCCGGTAGAAATTTCATTGAGCCAGATGATCGTCGACAAACAGGTTCTTTTCGTCGCCATGGTGCGCGACGTCACCGAACGCCGGCGCTTCGAGCAGGAGATCGCGGCGGACAAGGAAAGCCTCGCCGTTACCCTGCGCTCGATTGAGGACGGAGTCATCACGACCGACGTCCAGGGCAAGATCATCATGATCAATAATGCCGGTGAAAATCTGACGGGTTGGACTTCGAAGGAAGCGATCGGCCGTTCGCTCAAATCCGTTTACAACATCGCCATCGATTTGCAGGCTCAGGCGCGCGCCCAGAAAACCGGGTCCCGCAACGAGGCGCAATCGATCCTGCTTAGCATGCCGGAGAACGCGACCTTGCGTTCGCGCCAGGGCCGCGAACACGTCATCGAGCAGGTCGCCTCGCCGATTCGCGACAGCAAAAACGAAGTTGCCGGCGTGGTCCTTGTTTTCCGCGACATCACCGAACGTCAGCGCAATGAAGCCGAGCGACGCAAAGCCGAGACCCTGGAGCAGCTCGGCCTGCTCGCCGGTGGAATTGCGCACGATTTCAATAACCTGCTCACAGCCATTATCGGCAATATCTCACTCGCCTCGCTCCTCCTGCCGCCAGACGATGAAATGGCCACGCGGCTTAACGACGCCAAGAACGCTTCGATGCGCGCCCGCGATCTCGCCCAGCAACTTCTTACCTTCGCCCGCGGCGGCGCGCCCATTAAGAAGACAGCGTCAATCGGCAAGCTCATCCAGGACACGGTAAGCTTTTCGCTCCGCGGTTCTCATAGCCGCAGTGAATTCCTCTTCGGCGCCGATCTCTGGCCGGCCGAGATCGATCCGGGCCAGATCAGCCAGGTCATCGCCAACCTCGTCGTCAACGCCGACCAGGCCATGCCGAACGGCGGAACGCTTCGCGCAAGCTGCGATAATTTCAGTTACGACTCCACTACCACACCCGCCATACCCGACTTGATGCCGGGCGACTACATCCGCATCGCTATTCGCGACGAAGGCGTCGGCATTTCCGAAGATTGCCTGAAACGCATCTTCGATCCGTATTTCACCACTAAACCGAAGGGCAACGGTCTCGGTCTTGCGACCACGTATTCCATCGTCAAGAACCACAACGGTCTGATCACGGTGGATTCCAAGGTCCATTTCGGATCCACCTTCACGATTTACCTGCCAGCCCTGCGTCACCATCAATTGCCTGCGGAACCGCCGCGGCAACTCAATGAGGTCATCT
>JBEEHG010000081.1:0-23680 GCA_041167265.1 Verrucomicrobiota bacterium
CGGGCTTTCGCACATCTTCCAGCCGCGGGTCTGGGTCCAGTTCTTCATCATGCTCCGCGAGAAGGGCGAAGTGGGCAGCTTCCTGAATGCTTTCATCCATTTCCCGCTCGGCGCTTTCATCGTCGCGTTCCACACGGTCTGGCACGGACTTCCCGGGATCATCGTCACGCTCATCGGCTGGGGCCTGATGATTAAGGGTACGATCTATTTCCTGTTCCCCCGCTTTGGCGTTCGCATGCTCGGGACCGTCTCGATGGAACGGTCCTGGCAATTCGTCGTCGCCGGCGTGTTCAGTGTAGCGCTGGCCGTCTGGATTTTGCTCGTCCATTGGTGATTCGGCGCGGCGCGATTCGCTGCTTTTTGTAGCGACGGCGCTCTGTCGCCGTAAAAACGCTAGTTAGCGACAACGCGTCGTACGCCGACAGAGCGGCGTCGCTAGAACAAAAGCGCGCGCGTAATCGCTTCGGCGCGATATCTTGGAAAACCAATGAGCGAAAAAGCACAACTGGTCGTCGACGGGAAAAAGCTCGCGGTCTCGAATCTGAACAAAGTGCTTTACCCAAAGGCCGGATTCACCAAAGGGCAGGTGATCGATTACTACATTCGCATCGCGCCGGTCCTGCTGCCGCATCTCCGGGACCGGCCGCTGACGATGAAACGTTACCCGAATGGCGTCGATCAACCGTTCTTCTACGAAAAAAATTGCCCGGTTCATCGGCCCAGCTGGGTGAAGACCGCGAAAGTCTGGAGCGAAGGGAACCAGCGCGACATGCATTATTGCCTCGCCCAGGATCTGCCGACGCTCGTCTGGGCCGCGAACCTGGCCGACATCGAGCTGCACACTTCCCTGGCGCGGAAAAAGGATGTCGCCCGTCCGACGATGATGGTGTTCGACCTCGATCCCGGCGCCCCCGCCGACATCGTCCAATGCTGCCAGGTCGGTCTCTGGCTGCGCGATCTGCTGGCCGAAATGAAATTGAAAAGCTGGGCCAAAACTTCCGGCTCAAAAGGCCTGCAGGTTTACGTGCCGCTGAACACCGCCGCCACCTTCGACCAGACCAAGGCATTGTCGCGGGCCCTCGCCGAGCACCTCGAACGCGAGCATTCGAAGCTGGTCATTTCCAAAATGGCGCGCGCGTTGCGCGAAGGAAAAGTCTTCGTCGACTGGAGCCAGAACGACGAACACAAAACAACCGTCAACGTTTATTCGCTCCGCGCGAAGGAGCAGCCGACCGTTTCAACGCCCGTGACCTGGGAAGAAGTTGCCACTTGTCTGAAAAAGAAGAACGCGAAGCTGCTGGCCTTCCCGTCCGACAAGGTCCTGCAGCGCGTCGAAAAAATGGGCGACCTCTTTGAGCCGGTCGAGACCCTAAAACAGAAGCTGCCGAAGAAGTGGGAATTGTAGGGCGTCTGTGTCAGACGCCGGCTCCCGAATGGCGTTTCACAGAAACGCCCTACAATTGTCGAACGCTACATGATTGAATTGCTCGCGCTCGCTTCCGCCGTGCTTTACGGCTCGGCCGATTTCTTCGGCGGCTTAACAGCGCGGCGCGCGAACACGATCGCCACCGTTTTCTGGTCGCAGTTTGCCGGGCTCGTCTTGCTGGTCGTGGTCTTGCCATTTCTGCCGCCGACCACGGTTTCATCGCGCGATTGGATTTGGGGATTCACGGCCGGATTCAGCGGCGGGATCGGCGTCGCGTTTTTGTATCGCGCGCTCGCCGTCGGCACGATGGCTGTCGTCGCGCCGACAACGGCCGTCATCGCCGCCATGATTCCAGTCCTGTTTGCTTTCGCGATCGGCGAGCGGCTGCGGCCCCTGACATTTGCCGGCGTCGGCCTCGCCCTCCTCGCGATTTTTCTGGTGAGCCGGCCGGCGTCATCACAGAACGACGCGGACGAAACGCGGCGCGGCTTTCCTCCGGGATTCGGACTGGCGCTGCTGTCCGGCGTTTCAGTCGGGATCTTTTTTCTATCGCTCGCGCGCACCAGCATGGCCGCCGGGATGTGGCCGCTCGTCGCGGCCAGAGTTTCATCGATAAGTTTGTTCGGCGTGATTGCAGTCGTCGCCAGGCGAACGTTGCGAATGGATCGGACTGCGACCGGCACCGCTACTCTCGGCGGCGCGCTCGATATGGCGGCGAACGCCGTTTACATGACTGCCGCGCGGGTCGGGCCGCTCAGCATCGTGGTCACGCTCGCCTCGCTTTACCCCGCGAGCACGGTTTTGCTCGCGCGCTGGATTCTGCGCGAGCATCTCAGCCGGACCCAGATCGCGGGAATCGCCTGTGCGCTGGTCGCCGTAGTCCTCATCGTCAGCCAGGGCGCCGCTTAATCATTCCTGCTCCTGATCATGATCCTACTCATGATCCTGTGAGTTGCACCGCGCTAGACCAAGATCATGAGCATGATCAAGATCATGAGCAGGAGTTTAAGCCCCGCTCCGGAACTGGTCGTCCTTGCTCTTGAACAGGATATTGAACGTGGTCAGCGATCCGTAGCAGCGGGTGATGTATTGCTGGAGCTCGAACTTGTCCGCATCCGTCAGCTTGTCGCTGGCGTTCACCTTCTGTTCGAGCACCCGCAGGTTGTTGCGGATCATGACGATCTTGTGAAAGAACGTTTCGAGCGGCACATCCTTTGGCTGAAGCGACGAATCCGCCGGTTGCATGAGCAGCGTTCCGTTTTGCCAGCGGTTGGCGAGGCCTTCGACGATCACGTCTTTTTTTTCCAATCCGAGCGCCTCGACGGTAGCCATCGCAGTTTCACGAATCAGGCTGGCCAGCGGCACTTCCAGTTCGCTCACGCTGGCCGTCGGCTCGGCCGGCTGCAGATCGCTCGACGCGGGCGCGATCGTGCGCGGCGCGTCGTCGAACGCGATCTCGGCGGTGTGTTCCGTCAGCGACCTAACGACTCCGACGCCATATTGCGGATGGCGGACCTTCATCCCGATGTGGAGCGATTCAATGTTCATGCGTGATGGTTCACCCTGCGAGATTGCGGGCGAAGCGCAAGGCGCGCGCGATTTTTCATTGTCTGACCTGAGATCGAAACGCATGCTCGCGCCTTTCTAATGAATGGAGCGATCGTCACGCCGCATCCGCCAGGCTTCCGCCGGCGCCGCGGTCTGAACTGGGCCTTTATCGGCCTGCTTTACACATCGTTCTACATGTGTCGCTACAACCTGCCGCTGGCCAGCGGCGCGATCGGCGCCGAGTTCGGATTCAACAAGGCGCAACTCGGTTCCATCATTACCACCGCCCTGCTCGCCTACGCTTGCGGACAAATCATCAACGGCCTGCTCGCGGACCGGTTAGGCGGAAAACGCGCGATGCTCATCGGAGCCGCTGGCACGATAATCATGAACGTAATCTTCGGAATAGCGTCGTTCTGGGGATTGCTCTGGCTGTTCGTCATCATCCGCGGAATCGACGGCTACCTGCAGGCTTTCGGCGCGCCTGGAATGGTGAAGATAAACGCCGCCTGGTTCCGTCCCACGGAGCGCGGCGGGTTCGCCGGCATCTTTGGCTTCATGATTAACCTGGGCCGATTCGGAATTAACAATCTGGGTGCGGCCCTTCTGGCCGGATTTGTCTTCCTGGGATTAATCCAGATTCCTCCACTGCATTGGCGCTGGCTCTTTTGGATTCCGGCCGGGATCGCTCTGGTCGTCGGCGTTTGCATGGCGTTGATCGTCAAAGACACTCCCGACGAAGCCGGGTTTCCCCCGGTGAATCCGGAGGAGGAGACTGGCGGCCACGTTCAGGCGCGAGTGTTCGATGTTTTCAAAATCATCGTGACGAACCCGGTCGTTTGGGTTGTGGCCTGCGCGTATGCCTGCACCGGCGCCGTGCGTCAGGGAATCGACCAATGGTTTCCTCTTTTCATGAAGGAGGTGCACCACGTCGATTTCAAGTCGACCCAATTCCAGGTGCTCGCCGCGTCGATTCCATTCGTGGCTTCGGCCGGCTCGCTGATTTCAGGTTTTGTTTCCGACAAGGTTTTTAACGGCCGGCGCGCCCCCGTCGCTGCCTTCCTTTATTTTGTCGAAACAGTCATCATTCTGGCCGCGGCCCAGTTTCATTCGGTCAACGCCGCGATTTTTTTTCTCGTCCTGATTTCGCTGACGGCGAACTCGACCCATTCCATTCTCGGAACTGCCGCGGCCATGGACATTGGCGGCGCGAAAATGGCGGGGTTCGCGTCGGGGGTAATCGATTCCTTCCAGTATTTCGGCGGCAGTCTGGCGGGTTATTTTCTGGGAGCGCTTCTCGACCGCAGTTGGGGCAACTACTTTTATTTCATGGCGCCCTTCGGCGTGATCGGGGGCGTCCTCATGCTCACCATTCTTCGCCGCGTAAACCTGGCGAAGCAGCCGCGCGCCGTCGCCTAGGCGTTCCCGAAAAGCTGGAGCTGCTCCCGCGGCCGCCGAAAAGCCGCAGTCGATAATTCCGGGCGCCCCCCGATTCCCGCCCGCCGGCAGGCTACTTCGAATAACGATCGGATTTGTTCCGCGAAAATTCCTTCGCCCTTGGTCCGGAATCCCCAGCGCGGATCGTTGATCTTCCCGTTCCGGATATGCCGGATCCGGCTGAGCACCTTCTCTTTTTTGTCGGGAAAATGCTCGTCGAGCCAGTGCTCGAACAGCGGTGCGATCGCCCAGGGCAGGCGCACGATCGTGTAGCCGGCAAACTGCGCGCCGGCCTGGCCGCAGGCTTCCACGAGCTTTGGAACTTCGTGATCGGTCAGCCCCGGAATGATCGGCGCCACCATTACCCCGACAGGAATTCCTGCCGCGCTCAACGCCGCCACGGCTTCGAGACGGGCCGATGGCGATGAAGTTCTCGGCTCCATCACCCGCTGGATTTCCGGATCGAGCGATGTCACCGACACGTTTACGGCCGAGGCATTGTCCTGCGCGAGCGCGCCCAGCAGGTCGATGTCGCGCGTCACGAGCCGGTTCTTGGTAATGATCGCTACCGGATTCCGGAATTTCGCCAGGACTTCGAGGCAACTCCGGGTGATCCGCAGCTTGCGTTCGACCGGTTGATACGGATCGGTCACGCCGCTCATGACGAGAACTTGCGGTTCCCATTTCGGCGAGGACAACTCCGCCTCCAGCAATTTGGCCGCGTTCTCCTTCACCATGATCCGGCTTTCGAAATCCAGGCCGGCCGACATGCCGAGATATTCGTGGGTGGGCCGCGCAAAACAGTAGATGCAGCCGTGCTCGCAACCGCGATACGGATTGAGGCTCGTTTCGAACCCGACATCCGGGCTGTCGTTCCGCGCGATGATCGTCTTTGTCAGGTCCCGAAAGAACTGCGTCTCGCGCCTCGGCTTTTCCTCTTCCTCGCTGGTGGGATCGATCTGGACGACGTCTTCGTCGCCAAGATCGACATGGAGTTTTTCAAACCGGTTCGCTGGATTCCAGGAAGCGCTCCGACCATGAATCTTCGGCAGGGGCGGCGGCGCTTCCTCGACGATGGGAACGAACTTGCTCTTTTTGCGCTTCGGCACCGGGCAAGTTCACATGAACATATCGCCGTGTCGAGGATTTTGAGTCCTCGCTCCGCTCGTTCGATTAGCTCTTCAATCGGCAATCGAAAATCGGCAATCGAAAATCAGGTGGCGGAGGGGGTGGGATTCGAACCCACGAGGGCTTGCGCCCTGCCGGTTTTCAAGACCGGAGCCATCAACCACTCGACCACCCCTCCGGAAGTTTTGGCGCGCGTGAATTGTGCCATCCCGCGGCGGTTGAGCAAGAGCAAGGCGCTGATTCCAGCCACCCATATCGCCGTATCGATACAGGCATTCGAAATTTTTATTGCAATTACGAGCTGCCTCTGATTTAAACGCCGGCTTTGGGAAGATCGTCCGGTCGCCCCGTAGGACCGACGCGATCCCCAGAAAAGCCCGAGTAACGATCTATGAAACTGACCGGAAACCTTCTTGCGATAAGTGCCCTCATTAGTTTCTCTCTGCCCGCCTTTGCGGATGGTCTCGCTGGTGCAAGCGGGACGACTGGCCCCAGCGGGCCAACCGGCCGGCCGACAGGCATAGTCGGACCAACCGGGCCCACGGGTCCAACTGGGCCGACGGGCCCCACCGGGCCAACCGGCCCGACCGGACCGACTGGTCCAACTGGCGCGACGGGGGCGCAGGGCATTCCTGGCATCACCGGGGCGACGGGTCCAACCGGACCCACTGGAGCTCAAGGCAACACCGGCGCCAATGGAGCAGCTGGCGCCACCGGAGCGACTGGCGCGCCAGGGCCAGCGTTCATAGCCACGGGGATTGTGAGCGACGACGGGACGACTATTAGCATCGCTGTCCCCACGGGACCGGTGCCGACCGTGACCTGGGACGCCATTAACCACAATTACCTGATCTCGATCAGTGGCATCGGCTCCGGCTGTCCGGTACCGCAGGTCACCGCGTTCGGTCACGCCGTCCAGATTTTGGAACCGGGCGGCGGCAGCTGCCGCGACGGCACCCTATCGGGCTTTGCAATCCGGTTCGCCGAGGGAAGCCGCGGTTCTTGGGCGTATATGTTCGTGGGCAAGTGATGGCAGGCGGGCGCCCTCGCAAAGGCGTCCCGCCGCCGTTCATATTGCCGCGATGCAGTTGCCGCAGATCGCGGCGAACGGCTTTAGCGACTAAAAGAGGCGCGGGATGATTCGTGCCAAAGCGCCGGCGTTCGCCATCGTCGTAGTTCTCGCTGCGATCACCGCGGTCTACGCCAACCATTTTCACAATGGTTTCCATTTCGATGATGCGCATACGATCGAGAACAACGCCGCGATCCGGGAACTGAAAAACGTCCCGCGATTTTTCACCGACGCGACGACATTCAGTTCGCTGCCGAGTAATCAATCGTATCGGCCGATCGTCTCGACCCTGCTCGCGCTCTGCTATTCGCTTGGTGGCGGTCTGAAACCATTTTGGTTTCACCTCCCGATTTTCGCGCTCTACCTCACACTGGTTCTTCTCGCCGCGCTGGTCGTAAGACATCTGCTCGATCAGGCCGCCGATTCTCCAGCCAACGCTTGGGTAGCGCTCGGCGCGGCCGCGTTGTTCGGATTGCATCCGGCGAATGCCGACACGGTGAACTACCTCATCGCGTCGTCCGAGGTGATCACGGCTCTCGGAGTCGTTGCCTCGTTCGCGGTTTATATCGCCTTCCCACGGTTGCGTCGCTCTTGCCTTTACGTTCTCCCGGCCGCGACCGCCATCCTCGCCAAACCGCCGGCTGCGATCTTCGCGATCCTCTTTGTTGTTTATCGTTTGCTTTTCCCGGATGAAAAACCGCGGCGGATTGCCCGCGACTCGCTCCTGGATCTGTTGCCCCCATTCTTGATTTGCGGCGGCTTGCTCTGGTTCGTCCAAACGATGACGCCGCCCACCTGGATCGCCGGCGCTTCCGGCGCGCACGGTTATCTCCTCACGCAGCCCTACGTCGCGTGGCTCTATTTCAAAACTTTCTTTTGGCCGGCTGCGCTTTCGGCGGACTACGACCTCAGCGCGTTTACAACCACCGACGACGGCCGCTTCTGGATCGGGTTCGGATTCACCGTAGTCTTCGTCGCCGCGGCGGTGCTTATGGCCGCTTTCAAGAAAACCCGCCTGATCGGTTTCGGCCTGCTTTGGTTTCTGATCACGCTGCTGCCCACTTCTCTTTTTCCTCTGGCCGAAGTGATGAACGATCATCGCACTTTCCTTTCTTATCTCGGGTTGGTCATCGTCCTGGCCGGTTTCGCGCAACTCGTCCTGCTCCGACAAATTGCCTCGAGTGTCTTCGTAAAAGGAATCGCGGGCGGCGCGCTCGTAATGGTTCTTTCGATCAGCGGTTACGCGACCTATCAGCGGAATAAGGTCTGGAAAGACGAGGAATCACTATGGCGCGACGTGACCATCAAGAGTCCCAGCAACGGAAGAGGCTTGATGAACTACGGACTGACCCTGATGGCCAAAGGCGACTACAGCGGCGCGCTCGATTACTTTCACCGCGCCCAGGCTTTTACGCCCTACTACTCGCTCCTCTCCGTGAATCTCGGCATCGTCGAGGGCGCGCTCGGAAAGGCAGCTGTCGCCGAAGAGCATTTCAAGGAAGCGCTGCGACTGGCGCCCGCGGAGCCAGACAGTTACACCTACTATGCCCGGTGGCTCATCGCGCAGTCGCGTCCTGGCGAGGCGTTGCCGCTACTAAGCACAGCGGTTCACCTCGCGCCGACCGACATTTTTGCCCGCAGTCTTCTCACCCACGCGCAACAAAGCGCGCCGCAAACACCGGAAGCTTACCTCGCCCTTAGCCTTACTCGTTACCAGGAGAAGCGCTATCAGGAAGCCATCGCCGCCTGCGAACTGGCACTCGCGCTCAAGCCCGATTACGCCGAGGCGTGGAACAACCTCTGCGCTTCCTCCAATCAATTAGGCGAATACGAGCAAGCCATTACTGCCTGCGAAGAGGCATTGCGATTCCAACCCGACTTCGCTCTCGCCCGCAACAATCTGAACTACGCCCGGCGACGAGCGAACGCTTCCGGCAAATAAAGACTCGTTAGGTTTGGTCTGCGACTCGGATCTGCCTCGAGCGCACCACGAAGTATGCCACTCCGAGCCCGATCAACGCCGCGCCCACCACGTCCGATAAATGGTGCGCCGCCACGTACATTCTCGAAAAAGCGATGAGGAGCGGGATCGCGAGAAAGCCGAGCCCAATCCGCCAACTGGCAAACGCCAGCGTCGCGAAGAAGGCCGTCGAGGCCGCGGTATGGCCTGACGGAAATGCATTGTATCGGGCGCTGAGCCGCGGGCCGTTCCAACCCGCTTCGGTGTGAACATTCGGCCGGGAACGTCCGGTCGCGATTTTCACGACGCGCGCCGAGACGCCGGCCAGGGCGCAGGCGATCAGCATCGCGGCGAAAATTCGCGTCCAGCGCTTGCTCCCCCGCCACCAGGAAACTCCCAGCAGAATCAGCCCGAGCGCGACGTGTTCAGGCCAATCCCCAAATCGGCTCACGGCCTGCATGAGATTTCGCGCACCGCCATCTTGATGCTGGAAGATCCAGCTCTGAACGCTCGCGTCGAGAAAAAGGCTCGCGGGGATCAGGATCGCGGCGGCGGCGAAAAGCAAATACCACCAGCGCAAGCCGCCGCTCGGTCTAAATTCCCGTTTGTCTTTCACCCGCACCTATCTTTGAGTCTCCGCCTTGCCACCCGCAACCCGCAATTTCATCGTCATCTTTCTCGGGGCGCTCCTCCTCCACGCGGCGGGGACCTGGATCATTCCGCTCGTGGATCGGGACGAACCGCGGTTCTCCGAAGCCTCCCGGGAAATGCGCGAGCGCAGCGACTACGTCATTCCGTGGTTCAACGACAAATACCGCTTCGATAAGCCGGCGTTCATTTATTGGACCCAGATCGCGAGTTATCATTTCTTCGGCGAAAACGAATTCGGGGCGCGATTTCCGTCGGTCGTGGCGGCGGCGTTGACCGCGGCAATGCTCTACGGCTGGGGCCGGCGAATCGGCGGTGAACGCGTCGGCTGGTGGGCGGCCCTCATTTTCACCCTTTGTCTTCAGGTTTTTATCCACGCCAAGGCGGCGGTCGCCGATATGTGGCTGGTCTTCTTCGTCACCGCGGCGCATTGGGCCGGTTACGAATTGCTCGCCGATTCGTTAGGCCGGCAACCTTCGCCGAACAATGACCGCCGGCTGAAATATTGGCGCATTCTATTCTACGTCGCGCTCGGCTTCGGATTTCTCGCCAAAGGCCCGCTCGCCTGGCTGCCCTTGCTCACCGTTCTGAGCACGAAACTTTTCGTCCGTGGCGTTTCGCTCACTCGCCGTTTTTGGTTTGTGACCGGAATGCTGGGCGCGTTCGCGATCGTCTCCACCTGGGGAATTCCCGCCCTCATCTACACAAATGGCGATTTCTTCCGGGTCGGCATTGGCCGCCACGTCGTGGAGCGCAGCTTCAACGTCATGGAAGGCCACGGCGCGAATTCCTGGAACACCTATCTCGCCGCGATGCCGTTTTATTTCCTGACGGTCTTCATCAGTTTCTTCCCGTGGTCGATCAAACTTCCCCGCCTGACGAAACATCTCTGGCGCACGCGCGACACCACCGACAACTATCTCGTCTCAGGAATTCTCATTCAGTTTGTGATCATGAGTTTGGTGAAAACCAAACTGCCGCACTACACCTTGCCGGTGTTTCCGCTGCTCGCGCTTCTTCTCGCCCGCCATCTCTTTGTCGTCGGGTCTGAGCGCTTCGCCCGGCGCGCGGCGATCGGCGCTACGGCGGGATCGCTCGCCGTCGCTTTCATTATTTTTCCGCTGCTCGCCCCGACTTTTCCATCCGCGCAGCTCTACAAGCTTTCGCGTCGCGATCTTCTGCCGGAAATGGATTTCGCGAATGTCGATTACGCCGAGCCGAGCGTGGTCTGGTATTTCCGAAGTCGCTGCCACGGATTTTTCCGCGGGCTGAACCCCGATCAGCTGGAACAATTCATGACTTTTCCCGGGCCCCGTTTCGTCATCGTGCCCACGCGGGTGGCCGAAGCGTTCTCCTCCAAGATTCGTCCCGACTGGAAAACCTATCGCGCTCGCGGCTTCACTGTTGTCCACGGTCGACCGACGGATTTAACCTTGATCCTGAAGCAGACCCAGTGAGGCAGCCGCGGAAATCCCAGGCCGCTACAGCGGAAATCCCAAATCCCAAGCACCAAATCCCCAGGAAATTCCAATCTCCAATGATCAAAAGGGACCGCGGTTATAATCCGTTTGGGATTTTGTTATTTGATTTTTGGAATTTGTTTGGGATTTGGGGTTTGGAGCTTGGGATTTCCAGCTTCGACGCATGATCACGTTTCTCGATGGCAGGCTGGTTGCCGCGCTCCCGACGCAGGCCGTCGTCGACGTCCGCGGGGTCGGCTACGAAGTCTTCATCCCGCTCTCGAGTTACGACAAACTTCCCGCGCCGGGCCAGCCGGTCCAGATCCTGACGCATCTCCATGTCCGGGAAGACGCGCAGATTCTTTACGGCTTCATGACCACGGCCGAGCGCGACCTTTTTCGGCTCCTCGTCAATAACGTGAGCGGCATCGGGCCGAAGCTGGCGCTCGCGGTCCTGAGCGGAATGAGTGTGAGCAATTTCAAAAGCGCGGTTGTGAATGCCGATACCGCCTCGCTCTCGAAAATCAGCGGCCTTGGAAAAAAAACAGCGGAACGAATTGTCCTCGAATTGAAAGATAAGCTCGGCGTCGTCGCCGCCTGGGAAGCGGCCAGCGCCGGGCACGCGCCCACCCCCGAGCAGACCCAGGCCAACGAAGCCGTTCTCGCTCTCATCGCCCTCGGCTACAAACAGGTCGACGCTCATAAAGCCGTGCGTGATTTGCAGGAACGCGAGCCCGGTATCAAGACGGCGGAGGAACTGGTGAAGGGCACGCTGAAGAAAATGGCAGCGGGGAGATGACGCCATCGGCGTCGTCAGCTTTAAGTGTTAAGCTTTAAGTTATAAGGATCGAAGCGGCCGTCTTACTTAAAGCTTAACACTTAAAACTTAACACTTTGAGCGACCTCGCTTCAATTCGATCTTCGATTCCTTCGGAGGGCTTGTTCGCCGAAAAAGATTTTCTCCTTTCCCCCGATCCGTTTCCGATCGACGACAAGTTCGCGAAGGAACTCGAGCAGCTCGGCCATCGTCTCGCGGTTTTCCAGCGCGCCTGTAACGAGCTTTATCAGCGCAGCGTCAAAGGCAAACAGCCGGCCTGGATCGCGCAGTATCTCGATGCCGGAAAACCGCCGGAGCTGATCGAGTTCTCGCGCCAGAAACAATTCCGCGACGACGTGCCGCTTGTGATCCGGCCGGACCTGATCCTTACGGACGCCGGCTACACCATCGCCGAGATCGATTCGGTTCCGGGCGGGATCGGGCTCACCGGCTGGTTGAACCAGACTTACGCCGGTCTTGGCCGCGACGTTATTGGCGGCGCGAACGGGATGCTCGACGGCTTCCGAGCGTTGTTACCGGACGGTGGGGACATCGTTATTTCCGAGGAAGCATCAACCTATCGTCCGGAAATGAATTGGCTCGCCGCGCAGCTCAATGCTCGCGGACCCTCTCAACCTCTCAACCCCTCAACCGCTCAACCTCCTTCATGGCGCGTGGTCGAGGCCGAGACCTGCGACCCTCAGCCCGGCCGTGACGTTTACCGGTTCTTCGAGCTCTTCGATCTTCCGAATCTTCCGCGCATCTCCGCGCTTTTGGAAGCTGTCCGGGCGGGCGCGGTGAAGATCACGGCGCCGATCAAGCCATTCCTCGAGGAGAAAATGTGGTTCGCCCTTTTCTGGATGCAGCCGCTCCGCGAGTTTTGGCGGCGTGAGCTGGGCGAGAAATATTTTCTGAAACTGCAGGAAGTGATTCCGTACAGCTGGCCGCTCGATCCCACGCCGCTACCCCAGCACGCGGTCATTCCCCGGCTCGAAATTCACGATTGGCGCGAGGCCGGCAAGTTCAGCCAGAAAGAGCGCGATCTCCTGATCAAGGTGAGCGGGTTTTCGCCGCTGGGGTGGGGGAGCCGCGGCATCGTGGTCGGCTCCGACGTTCCGCAGGTGGAATGGGAACGCGCCCTCGACGAAGCGCTCGCCAATTTTCAGACGACGCCGCGCCTGATGCAGCGTTTTCACAAAGCGCGCCTGGTCGATCATCCCTACTGGGACAACGAGACCGGCGAAGTGAAAACGATGCGCGGCCGGGTGCGGCTCTGCCCTTACTACTTTATCGAAAATGGAAAAGCGAAGTTGAGCGGCGCCCTCGCCACGATCGTTCCGGCCGACAAAAAGTTGCTTCACGGAATGCGCGACGCCATTCTCGCCCCGGCTGGTTTGGTCGCCGCCGCCTAACGAATGAAGAAGGCGCTGGTCTTCTTTTTTGTCGCGCTTCTGGCGCGCCCGCTCTTTGGCGCCGACGACCAGACCGGCTTTCGGGTCGTCGTTGAGCGCACACGCGACGGCGTCAGCTTGATTATGAAGAGCGACTACTGCGTCGAATACACGGTGACGGTCGAGGGAACTCTGGACAACATGACTTCATCGCGTCCGCTGCCGTTCACGACCGAGGGCGCAGGCCGAAAGTCCTTCCTTCTCGCCCACTTCAAGCAAGTCGACCTAACGCGGCCATATCACTACCAATATCGTTACTACTGGCAATACGGCGGCCGGCGCAAATCAACCGAGAACGAGGCCGACTACGCCATGCCGTTCGGGCCGGGGCGCTATGTTGTTCTCCAAGGCCCGCGCGGCACCTACAGCCACTTCGTCGGATCAAACAGCGAGAACGCAGTGGATTGGGACGTGCCTGAAGCGACCATCATCTGCGCCGCGCGTGAGGGCGTGGTCGTGGGGATGCGCGACGATTCGACGGTCGGCGGCACCGATCAGAATTACAGGCCACTCGGCAATTATGTAATCATCAAGCACGCCGACGGCACCTTCGCCGATTACCACCATCTTCAGACAGGCGGCGGGATGGTTCAGATCGGCGATCAGGTGACAACGGGACAACCGATCGGCTTATCTGGCCACACCGGTTATGCCAGCAAACCGCACCTCCATTTCATGGTCTTCCAGGCCATCGACGGCAAGAAAGTCCTTAGCCTGCCGTTCCGCCTGAAGACGGATCACGGCACGTTCACGGAGTTCATCAAAGGTCGCGAATATTAGTGGCCGGCGGGAATTGCGTCCCTCCTGATTGATGCCACGACGACGACGTGGAAAGCTTTGCTCTCGTGCCCTGGCCCCGGATCGACCCTGGAAATGTAATCGAGATATCTCCAGCTGATTTGGAGTCGGTGCGCTCCTTATATCGACGCGGCTTTTATCTCCAAGCGTACGAACGAGCCTGCGAAATAGGCCCCGTGACCGAATGGTCGGGAACTGCCGCGCTGCTTGTTGCATCCCGTCTGGTTCTGAACCTCGGAGGCTCGCAACTTTCCCGCTGGCTCGTGCTTCGGGCCTATCGGGGTGAGCCCGAAAACCTGGAGGTTATTTATTATCACGTCCTCGCTCTCTGGCGCAGGGCCGGTTCGCTTCGGGCCTGGCGGTTCTTGGAACGATTGGGAACTCCGCTGCAAGGCCCCGTCCGGGACCGCGCTAATCTCATGGGCTTGCGGGCGCGTTTGACCAACGAGTTCCGTGATTTTCACACCGCGAATCGTTTTCTGGACGAAGCGGAGGAGCTAGATCCCGAAAATGTTTGGTTAAAGCTCGACCGCGCCTATTCCCTCGAAGAACAGGACGACTACCAGGGAGCGCTCGCCGCTTCCCAAGAGGTGTTGGAGGCCCGTCCAGGACTTCGGCGAGCCGTGCAGGCAGTTGCCTATCACCTCCAGTTACTAAGTCGCGACCAGGAAGCGCTGGATCTGTTGCGCGCGGGGATGAGCCAGTTTGAGAGCGAAGCCGTCGCCGCGCAACTCGCCACGCTGGAAGGCGAGCTCGGACTTTATGCGGAAGCCCGCGAAACGCTGGCCCGTTATCGTCTCCTTGCGCCCCTGATGGAGACGCGGGACCAGCAATGGTGGGACGCGCAAATGTCCGACGTCCACTATCACCTAGGGAATATCGAATTATCCGCGACGCATGCCCGTGCCGTGAAGGGTAGCTTCTACGAGAGAATCGCCGCGCGTTTGAGCGACCCAAAGAGCCAGGGCCGGCGCGTTCACTTGCCGGTTGGATTTGTCCGCCAACACAGCATGACTTGCGCGCCGGCGACGCTTACCGCTTTGAGCCAATTCTGGCAGCTTCCGGTTGATCATCTTTCGCTGGCAGCCGCCATTTGCTACGATGGCACTCCCGACCATGTGGAACGGCACTGGGCGGAAAATAATGGTTGGGCCGTCGCGGAGTTCCGACTCACCTGGGACACCGCCGTCGCGCTGCTGGATCGTTCGGTCCCATTCACCGTCACAACGGTGGAAACAGAAAGCGCGCACCTGCAGGCCGTGATCGGTTACGATGAACGGCGCGGCACCTTATTGATTCGTGATCCCTACGACCGTCTTTTCCGCGAGTTTGCGGCCGACCTTTTTTTCGAACGGTATGCGGCCACCGGACCACGCGCCCTTGCCCTCGTTCCGGAAACAAGGCGTGACCTGCTCGACGGAATCGAGCTTCCGGAAGCCCGGCTCTACGATTATTACTATCATCTGCGTCGCGCTCTGGAGCGGCACGATCGGAAAGGGGCTGAAGCTTCTCTTGAGCAACTCAAAAGCGAAGAGCCGGGGCACCGGCTTTTTTTCCAAGGCTGTCGAATGCTCGCGTTGTACGATTCCAACGAGCGCGAGCTCCTTGCCGCAACTGAGAAAATCCTCTCCCGGTTTGCCGAGCACAACGGGATGTTATCGCTCAGCAAGCTGGCGTCTCTGCGCAGTCTCGGGCAGCGCCGCGACTACCTGGCTTTCCTGAAGGAAAAAACTTCCGGCAAAGATGCGGAGCCGGCGTTTCTCCGCGAGTATGCTCGCGAAGTTTTTGAAGACGCCTCCCAGCGCCGCCTGACCCGGCGTCTCCTGTCGCGGGCCATGCGGCTCCGCCCCAGAGACCCCGACAACCTGCATGTCCTGGCCGGGCTTCTCTGGGAGCAACGCGATTTTGCGGATGCTACAAAAGTTTACCGCCTGGCCGCGAGCGTGGCCGACAAGACAGAATATTTTTTCCGCTCCTACTTCACCGCTTCGCGCCAAATTGGAGATTCGGCGATCGCGATCGGCTGGTTGAAAAAGCGATTTGAGCAATACGGCCGGCTTTCCAGTTTGCCGGCGCGGACGTTGTTCTGGGCTTTGAACATCCTGGATCGCACCGCAGAGGGTTTCGCTATTTTAGAGGAAGCGCTGGGCCTGCGGCCCGCGGACGGCGATCTGCTGACTTTTGCCGCGGACGAATACGCCCGATTTGGTGAAGGAAAACGGGCCAACGAATTGCTCAATCTTGCCCGGGGACGCGCCTCCCGCGGAACGTGGCTTCGCAGCCGCGGCACAATTGCCGAGAACGAAGCCGACCTTGTTGAGGCCCTGGCAGTCTGGCGCGAGGTGCTGACGCTTGAACCCCTGGCAATGGACGCAAACCGGGCTGTAGCTCGTTTGATTGCTGAAGTGGAAGGACGCGCAGCCGCCCTCCAGCATCTCCAGGAAGTTTGCGCGCGGTTCTCCCATCACGTGCCTCTTCGTAAACTCTGGCTCGAATGGACGCGGGAATTGGAGGAGCGCGAAAAGATCCTTCGCACTTTGCTCGGTCTCAGTCCCGAAGACGCATGGACCCATCGCGAACTGGCGCTTCTCCTGGCGGAGCGAACGCGTTTCGACGAAGCCCACCGAGCCATCGAAAGGGCGCGCGCGTTCGAACCGCTCTCGCCCTCAACCCATTCGGTCGCCGGTCGTCTCTTTTATTTGGAAGGAAGAAATACCGAAGCCGCGGAAGCGTATCGGCGCGCCATCTCCCTTTCGGTGGATTTCGAGGCCGCGGTCGAAGGCCTGCTCCTCTCCTGTCCAGACTTTGAAGCGAAGCGCGAGGCGTTGGCCTATGTTTTCCAGGAACTGAAACGCCAGGTCTCGCTCGGCGATGGTATGCTCGCTTATCGAGAGGCGGCCTATGCGGTGCTCGATCCTCCGCAGCTTCTCGCCAATCTTCAGGAAGCGCTCGCGGCTCGGCCCGACTTGTGGCACGCGTGGTCTGCCGTGGTCGCCCAGCTCACCGCGATGAACCGGCTGGAGGAGGCGCTCGTCTTGGCTCGTGACGCGAGTGCGCGGTTCCCGTTGCTGCCCCGGATATGGTATGAGCTCGCCCAGGTTCACAAGGCGCGCCGCGAACCGGCGGAGGAAATTGCCTCTTTGGCGCGCGCCTTGGAGACGAACCCGGCCTGGGGCTATGCCAGCCGTGAATTGTCCTCAGCGCACGAGCGGGCTGGCGATTTGAACGCAGCGGAAGCGGTCCTGAGGAAAGCAATTGCGGCGGTTCCTTCCGATCCATTCAACCGAGGCTATCTGGCTGATCTCCAATGGCGTCGCGGGGAGCGTGACGCCGCCATCGCGGAAGTCCAGCATGCCATAATCCTCAACCCCGATTATGACTGGGGCTGGCAGGTCCTTCACGAGTGGTCGGTGGAGGAAGGAGGTGAAAACCTCGCATTAGCGGCCGCGCGCGATTCGGCGGCCCGGCGGCCCGGGGAATCCCGGTCGTGGCTGCGGCTCGCTGAAATTCTGCGGGAGAAACAGAATTTTGCCGAGAGGCTGGACGCCATAGAGCACGCGCTCAAATTGAATCCGCGAAATGTCGAGGCGTGGGACGCGCGCGCTACGGCCTTCGCAGAAGTAGGCCGATACCGGGAGGCGCTCGAATCGTGCCGGCCCGAGACGCTTGGACCAGAGCCACCGGTGAATTTGCGCGGCCGAAGCGCATGGGTGGAAGCACAACGAGGCCGTCTCGACGACGCCATCAGGCAGATGCAGGCAGTGCTCGATCACGCGCCTGATTACTACTGGGGTTGGGCGCGGCTGGCGGAGTGGCATATCGAAAAGGAGAACGCCGAAGCCGCGTTGGAAGCCGCCGAACAGATGTCGCGACTCCAGCCGACGAACGCCACCGTATTGGGATACCTCGGCGATGCGCGGCTCGCGCTCAGCCGGCGCGAAGAAGCGAAAGACGCGTTCGTCCATGCTTGGGACCTTGATCCGCTGTATAGTTACGGCGCCAACAAGCTCTTCGATCTGCAACTGGAGGACCGGGACTTCGCGCAGGCCGAAGCGACTGTGGAAAGAATGCGGCGTCACGTCAATGACGCACAGGCAGTCGCCAATGAAGTTCGCCTGGCTGCCGCGCGCGGGAATCGCGAGGATGCTTTTACGGCCCTGGAAGATTTGTGCCGGCGCAAAGGCAGCATTGCTTATGTGCTGCACCTTGCCGCCAATGCCGTGAGAGACGCCGGGTGGGGGAGCAGGCTGCGAAAATTTTTCGGCAAACTCCTCCAGCTCGAAGATGTTAATCCCGACGTCGGCGACGCCTGGGTAACACAGCTGACCCATGAGTCGAGCAACCATCGTTGGCTTGCCGCCCATCGTCTGCGCGTGCGGACGCCGGCCGAAAAACAAGCTTTGCGTTCGCTGGTTAACCTTATTGGCGACGAAAACCGAAAATGGCTGCTGCGATACCTTCTCTGGCGGCTGGAGCCGGTCATCCGCGAAGATGAAGTAGCGTGGGCCAACGTCTCTTATGCGTTCGCGAATCTCGCCGAGTATCG
The DNA here is from genome assembly GCA_041167265.1 of Verrucomicrobiota bacterium. Lineage (GTDB taxonomy): Bacteria > Verrucomicrobiota > Verrucomicrobiia > Chthoniobacterales > UBA10450 > AV80. Next base: position 18,292 of record JBEEHG010000081.1, read on the forward strand.
CCGCGCCGTCCGCTGGCTGGACGGTTGGCGTAGCCGTCCCGAGATTCTCCCCTGGACCCTGCTAAATCTCGCGGTCTCCCTGGCCGCGTGCGGCCGCCACGCGGAAGCCCGCGAAGCAAGTCTGGCCGCGCTTGCCCTGCCCGGCGACCACAGCCAGCGCAGCCATTGTCTCATCGTCGCGCATGACGCGGTGATCCGAGGAGATTTCGCCGAAGCAGCGCGGTTCAGGGCGCAGGCCGACGACGCGAAAGCGACGCAAGAGACCGATGTCGTCGCGCCTGCGGTGGACGCTCTCCTGGAGCTCCATCAACTCAGTCCGCCGGAGCGACGGCGTGCCGTGAAAGGGATCCGCGCGCAGTTGCGGGAAAAGGTCCGGGGAGTCGGCGTGCTTCCGGCCGGATTGCGTCGAATGTTCCGGCGCACTCTGATCCGCCTGGCGGACGACGCCGGTGAGCCTTTCGGAAAACTGCGAGCCTTCTTTCAAACGATGCCCAGCGTTCAGGTTCGTCCTTCCACAATCCAGCTCGCTCTCATCATTGGCTTCATTTTCCACAAAGTGGCGCTGGGCTGGTTGGGCGATCTCGTTCGTCTCATTCGAAGTCTTTTCGCACCCTGAAACCGCTTGACGGCGCGGGCAAAACCAAAGCCGCCGTTCTCCGCGCAAGACGAAGAGCGGCGGCCTGGAATTTATTCGACAGCTATCAGCTGATTATCCAACAACTCGCGCGTCGCGCCGTTACCAGACGTTCACCCGCTCGGCCACCGGCCGAACCATTGGCGAACCATCCGGAATGTTAAATGCCTTCTGGAACTCGTCGAAGTTCGACAACGGGATAAGCGTCCGGAAACGGCCGGGCGAATGCGGATCGGTATTCAGCCGCAGCTTCAGATCTTCATCGCGCTGGGTGTTGCGCCAAATCTGCGCGTAACCGAGGAAGAACCGCTGCTCGGGCGTGAACCCGTCGATCGTCGGCTGCGGGCCTTTCTTCGCCATCGCTTTCTTGAAAGCCATGAACGCGATCTTCACGCCGCCGATGTCCGCGATGTTCTCGCCCTGGGTCAGCTCGCCGTTGATGTGCGTTCCCGGGAGCGGTTCCGCCGCTGAATACTGGGCGACGACGACCTTGCGCCGCTTGTCATATTCGTCCGCCGACGCTTTCGACCACCAATCGCGCAGGTTGCCCACCGCATCGAATTGCCGGCCCTGGTCGTCGAACCCGTGCGTCATCTCGTGGCCAATGACCGCGCCCATTCCGCCGTAATTGACCGCGTCGTCCGCCTTCGGATCGAAGAAGGGCGGCTGCATGATTCCGGCCGGGAACACGATCTCGTTCATGTTCGGGTTGTAGTAGGCATTCACCGTCGGGGGCGTCATGCCCCATTCCGCGCGATCCACCGGCTTGCCGATCTTCTTCATCAACCGGTCGACCTCGAACATGTCTCCGCGGATCACGTTTTGCGCGTACGAGGTCCGATCGATCTTCAGGTTCGAGTAATCGCGCCATTTGTCCGGATACCCGATCTTGACCTGAAACGCCGCCAGCTTCTTCAACGCCTGGTCCTTGGTCGGCTGGTCCATCCAATCCAACGTCTTGATCCGCTCCGCGAGCGCGTCCTTCAGGTTGTTGACCATCTCCAGCGCGCGCGCTTTCGCCTCGGGCGGAAATTTCTCCGCCACATAAAGTTTGCCGAGCGCTTCGCCGATCGCCTCGTCTTCCTTCCCGATCACCCGTTTCCAGCGCGCCTTGATCTGCTTCGTCCCGCGCAGGGTCGCTTCGTAAAACGCGAAATGCTCGTTCACGAAATCGCTCGAAAGCATCGGCGCCATGTCGCGGATCAGGTGCCAGCGCAGATACGGCTTCCAATCTTCGACCGCGGTCGTCTTGAAAACTTCGTTCGCTGCTTTGAAGAAGTCCGGCTGGCCAACGTTGATGTCGCCCGGGTCGCTGAGCTTCAGTTCCTTCAGGAAATCCGCCCACTTGAAGTCCGGCGTCATCGTCTGGAGCTCAGCCAGCTTCATCTTGTTGTAATTCTTGACCGGATCACGCAGCTGGACCCGGGTCCGCGCCGCTTTCGCCAGCGACGTTTCCAGCGTCATGATCTTCTTCGCGTCCGTCGCCGCCTGGTCGGCCGGCGTTCCCGCGAGGGCCAGCATTTTCGTTACATGCGCGACGTACTGCTCGCGCAGCTTCTGCGACGCCGGATCCTCTTTCGTGTAATAATCGCGGTCCGGCAGCCCGAGGCCGCCTTGGAACGCCTGCGCGATGACGCGGGTGCTGTCCTTGTCGTCCTGGCCGGAGACGAATCCGAAAAACGCCGTCCACCCCATCGCGTGGAAGCGGCCGATCTCCTTCAACACATCCTTGTTATCCTTCATCGCGTTGATCCGCTTGAACTCGTCTTCGAGCGGCTGGGCTTTCGCCGCATCAACCGCGGTCTCGTTCATTCCGCTCGCATAAAAATCGCCCACCTTCTGGACGTCGGCGGAGGCGACCTTCTCGTTCCCCTTCGATTTGCTGGACGGACTCGCTCCGTCCTTGGGCGCGTTTCCGCCGGCCGCTTTCTCCGCTATCTCGTGGAGCGCGTCGTTGTTCTTTTCCGCCAGCTCGTTGAACGAAGCCCAGCGCGAGAACTCCGGCGGGACCGGGTTGTTCTTGATCCAGCCGCCGTTCGCGAACAGGTAAAAATCGTCCGCCGGTTTAACCGACGTATCCATGTTTTTGAGATCGAGCGGCGGCGGGTTTTTGTCGACCTGCGGCTTCGCCGAGGCGTCCGCTGAAGTGTTTGGCGCGGTCGCCGGGCTCGTTCCCGGAGCGGGCGGCGGGCTTTGTTCCTCGGGCTTCTTCGCCGGTTCCTTCACCGTGGGCGGTTTCTCCGCCTCTTTGGCGGCAGGCGATTTGTTCGGTTCGGTTTGCGCGAGCAGAGGGCCGGCTGCCAGCAAACCAGTGATCAAGAGAGCGATCGGCTTGTACATTCACCACGAAACGTTGAAACCCGCTCATTGTCCACCCCCCTCTTTCTCTTGCTCTTACTCTTACTCGTGCTCGTGCTCGTGCTCTTGCTCTTCCTCTTGCTCTTGCTCTTGCTCGTTTTTTGAACGCCCCGCTGTCAGTCCATCTCCAACCCGGCATCCGATACGGTTATGGCACCTATCCTGCACCCTGTTTACCGATGAACGCCCCGCGATTTCTCTTCCTTCCCATCGCGGCCGTGCTCTGCCTTTGCCTCGCGCCTCTGTCTTTCGCGAAATCGAAGTCGCCATCCAAATCATCCGGCAAGACTTCCCCCAAACCCTCCGCAACCCCCGCCGCAAAACCTTCCCCCACGCCCAACAACGACTGGCAGGTCGTCAAAGTCGGTCCCCGCGATTACCTCAGCATCGATAACGTCGCGAAATTTTACGGCCTCATCGGCAACGTCGATTCCACCGGCAAGAGCGTCGTCCTCAACAACGGCCGCAACCAGCTCCAGGTCACCCTCGACAGCCGGGAAGCGATCGTGAACGGCGTCCGCAACTGGCTCTGTTTCCCAGTCATCGCCCACGACAACAAATTCCTCGTCTCGCGCATCGACCTCGCGAAAACCATCGAGCCGCAGCTCCGGCCCCAGATGATCCAGCGGAGCGGCAAAATCCAAACCATCGTCCTCGATCCCGGTCACGGCGGTTACGACAAAGGCGCCGCCAGCACTTTCGGTCTCGAAAAAAACTTTGCCCTCGATGTCGCCCGCCAGCTCCGCCCGCTCCTCCAGGCGAAAGGATTCAAGGTCGTGATGACGCGCGAGACCGACGTCTTCATTCCGCTCGAAGTCCGCGCCAGGATCGCGAACGCGACGAAGGATTCCATCTTCGTCAGCATCCATTTCAACGCCACCAGCTCGAACCCGCACGCCGCCGGGTTCGAGATTTTCTCGCTCACCCCGCGGGGCGCGCCTTCCACGAACGACGACTCGCTCGCGCTCCACTTCGTCAACATGCAAGCCGGCAGCGCGATGGAAGCGCAGAGCTTCGAGCTGGCCGCGACGGTCTACCATTCGATGTGCGGCCATTTCCTCAAGGAATTCGATCGCGGCATCAAGCGCGCCCGGTTCGCGGTTTTGCGGCGGACGCAGGTTCCCGCCATCCTCGTCGAAGGCGGTTTCCTCAGCGAAACCGGCGACGCCAAACAGATCGCCGATCCGGAATGGCGCAAGCAACTGGCGGAATCGATTTGTGTTGGGGTCGAAGGCTACCGCGCCCTGGTCGAGAAAAAGCAGCGGCCGATGCTGGTGGCTGAGTACCGCGCCCAGGCCGCCGGCGAAATCACCGTGGTCGATCTCGCCCTGCCGCCTTCGAGTCTCGAGCCCGCTTCAAATGCGGCGGCCTCGAATCCGCCGTTCATCCCCATCGTAAATCCTCTTCCGGCGCCTACGCCGGCCGTCCCTGTGTCGACACCACCACAGGTGAATCCGACCGAGGAACCTGAGCCGTAGGCTCGCGCCGGGCGAGGATAGAGGATGGAAGATCGAGGATGGCTGTCCTCTTCTCCTCGTTCCCAAGCTCCAGCTTGGGAACGCAATTGTCTTCGAAGCTCTGCTTCGCCGTCCGCTTTGCCATCCTCAATCCTCAATCCTCCATCCTCGCTTTGCCATTGACCCTCACCGCCCTCACTCGTTAGGCTGACGCCAACTCAACCGAAGGGACCCATGAAAAAATATCTCACCGTTGCAATGACCATGTTGTTCGCGACGATCTCCGTCGCCCTCGCCGCCACACCCGACAAGGACGCCATGATGGCGAAAGAGAAAGAGGCCTGGCAGGCCTACAAAGACAAAAACGGCGACGCCTTCAAAAAGCTCGTGGATAAAGATTACCGCGGCGTTTATGCGGAAGGCGTCGTTGATCTGAAGCAGGAGGTGGACGGCATGCAGAAGTCCGACATGAAGTCCTTCACGCTCAGTGATTACACCGCCTTCTCCGATGAACCTGATGTGATCGTGACGACCTACAAGGTGACCGTTCAGAATACGATCGGCGGGAAGGATGCTTCCGGCACGTTCAACTGCGGCACGGTTTGGAAAGCCGAGAACGGCGTCTGGCTCGCCATTTTCCACACCAACATCAAAGCCGAAACGGCCGCGAAGTAGCCGGGTGTCGCGGCCTCGCCGCGGATTCCGATCTCCGACCTCCGAGCTCTGAGCTCCGACCTCCGACCTCCGACCTCCGACTCGCGCCCCCACTTGTCACTTGTCACTGATGACAGGTCACTTTACCGTAGCGCCAAGAGCGGGGGAGCCGAGTTGGCTGAGACGTCCTGGACGAACCCCTTGAACCTGATGCGGGTAATTCCGCCGAAGGGAGCGAGGCAAAGGTAAGGGTCCGAAAGCGGACCGCCAGTTTCTCAGCCATGCG
>JBEEHG010000082.1:0-32535 GCA_041167265.1 Verrucomicrobiota bacterium
TGGGAGAGCTGCGAGCGTCCGAAGAAATCGCGAATCACCGCGCTGAGCGCTTTCGGGTTGATCAACTTCTGCGGCGTCATGCCGTCGATGTTGATGTCGAACAACGTCATCCGCTCTTTGACGAGACGTTCCGTGCGGGCAAGACCCACCCGGCACTGGTTCGCCAGCAGCTCGCCAACGGTCCGGACACGCCGGCTGCCGAGATGATCGATGTCGTCCAGGGTGCCTTCGCCGCGGCGCAGATTGATGAGATACTTGATCGCGCCGATGAAATCCTTGTCGGTCACGATCCGCTCGCCGAGATCGACGTCGATCCCCAGCTTCTGGTTGATCTTGTAACGGCCCACGCGGCCGAGATCGTACTTCTTCGGGTCGAAAAAGAGCCGCTTCAGCAGAGCCTTCGCGTTCGCGACCGTCGGCGGATCGCCAGGACGCAATTTCCGATAAATGTCTTTGAGAGCTTCTTCCTGGTCGTGCGCCGGATCTTTCTTCAGCGCCTTCACGACGGTGTCGTCGTGCGAAATGTCGATCACCTTCACGTCCTTGTGACCGAGCCCCATGATCTGGCGAACCGTCGCCGCGGTGAGCGGCTCAAAAGCGCGCGCCACCGTCACTTCGCCGTCGAGAACGTCGGCAATCAGAACTTTCGTCGCCAGTTCCTCTTCACCGAGCTTCTCGCTCAGCTTCAGCGTCTCGATGGTGTAAAAAAGCTTGATGACTTCTTCGTCTGGCCCGTAGCCGAGGGCGCGAAGGAACGTCGTTGCCAGAAATTTCCGCCGCCGTTTCCGGCGATCGAGATAAATGTAAAGCAGATCGCTGGTGTCGAATTGCACTTCGATCCACGAACCGCGGTCCGGGATGATCCGGAAACTGTAAAGCACCTTGCCGTTGAGATGGATGCTCGATTCGAACGCGATCCCCGGCGAACGATGGAGCTGCGAAACGACCACGCGCTCCGCTCCGTTGATCACGAAGGTGCCCTGCGGCGTCATGAGCGGGATTTCGCCCATGTAAACTTTTTCTTCCTTCGTCCCCTTCTCCTCGCGGAGCTGGAAAGTCACGTGCAGCGGCGCGCTGAATGTCTGTCCTTCGCGTTGCGCTTCCAGCGCGCTCAGCTTGGGTTCGCCGATCTCGTAATGGCTGAAGTCGAGCGTCGCTTTTTCATCGTAGCTCTCGATCGGAAACACTTCCTTGAAGACCGCCTGGAGCCCCGAGTTTTTCCGCTTTGAAAACGGGACGTCTTTCTGGAGGAAATCGACATAGGAGTTGAGTTGAACCTCGATGAGGTTTGGAGGCTCGATGCCCTCCTTGATGGTTCCGAAGTAGATGCGTTCCGACATAATTACTGGGCCAATCTCCGAAGTTGTTAACGACACCCCGTCCGCTCACGGGTTGTCGAGATGACAGCTCACGCTTTCAAGCCGCGAGCAAGAAGCGCAAAAATAGCAGCAAAACAGAGGCCGTCAAATTGCGACGCCACCGTTTTGTTGCCTCGTTAAATTTTGTCCGTCAGTTTCTGGTTTGAAAATATTCCGACTGCTCTAACGCTAAAAGTTCTGACACACGGTCGCGGACCGTGCAAGCTTTTTTACGCAGGGGCTGTAGCCACGGCGCTCTGTCGCCGTGTCTTCGCTGTCGCCGCACCCGCCGTGGCGGAGCGCAATTGCGCGGCGACAGAGCGCCGCGGCCACAGCGATTTGAATTACTTGATCTCGACCTTCGCCCCAGCCGCTTCGATCTTCTTCTTGATCTCTTCGGCTTCCGCTTTGGTCACGCCTTCCTTGATCGTCTTGGGAGCGCCTTCGACGAGCGCCTTCGCTTCCGCCAGGCCGAGGCCCGGCACCGCGCTGCGCACTTCCTTGATCACGCCGATCTTGTTCGCGCCCATCTCTTTCAGGATGACTTCGAAAGCGGTCTTCTCTTCCGCCGCCGCCGGGGCCGCACCGCCCGCACCTGCTGCGGGAGCCGCTGCCGCCGCCACCGGAGCCGCCGCGCTGACGCCCCATTTTTCTTCGAGCTGCTTCACCAGACCAGCAATCTCGAGAACGGTCAGGCCGCTGAGTTGCTCCACGATTGTATTTGTATCCGCCATATTATTTTCCTCTCATGCGCCGCCTTCGGAAGCTCCCGAAGAATTAAAGCCGACAGCCATCAGCTCGGACGTGTTTGTTGTTCATTGTAGGGCAACCGCTCCGGTTGCCACAGGCAGGCGATTGCGCCCGCCCTACAAAATTGTTATGCGCTCGGTTCCTCCGGTTTGGATTCGGTTGCGGCAGGCGCGTCCACCGGAGCTTCAGCCGTTGGCGCCGCAGCAGCTGCTTCGGCAGGTGCAGGCGCTTCCTCTTTCTTCGCTTCCGCGGCTGGCTCTGCCTTTGTTTCCGCGGCTGGCGCCGAATCGCCCTTCTCACCCTTCGCTGCCAAAAGCCGCGCGAACGCCGAAGCCGGCTCGTTCAAAACTCGAACCAACCGCGTCGCAGGCGCCAGCAATAATCCCAGAAGCTGCGCCAGTAAAACTTCGCGTGCGGGCAATTCCGCCAGCGCCTCGACATCCGACGTCGACAGCACTGCTTTGTCGACGACGCCGATCTTCAGCGTCGCGATCTTAAATTCCGCCGCAAACATCTTCAGGATCTTCGCTACCGGCGCGACATCCTTTTCGCCCATGACGATCGCGGTTTGCCCGGTCAGCTTGTCCGCCACATCCGGCATTCCGGAGTCCGCCATGGCCCGCTTCAAAAAGCTGTTCTTTACCACGCGCACTTCCGCCCCAGCGGGCGCGAGGCGATTCCGCAGCTCGCCAAACTGGTCGACTTTCATCTGCTTGTAATCGGTTACGAGCAGGAACGGCGAGCGGTTAAGCTTCTCTGAAAGATCCGCAACGATTGACGCTTTTTCTGGTCTCATGGCGATTGGCTCCGTTAAAAGGTCAAATACGGCGATGGATCGACGTGCACTCCTGGCGTCATGGTCGCGCTCAGCGTGACCCCTTCGACGAAACGCCCCTTGGCTGTCGCCGGACGCGCCCGGACCACGGCCTCGATCACAGCCGTTCCGTTCTCCACCAGTTGATTTTCCGCGAATGAAAATTTTCCGACAGGCACCGCGACGTTGCCGTTCTTATCGAGCTTGAACTCAACCCGGCCCGCCTTCACCTCGCCGACCGCTTTCGCCGTGTCGTCGGTGACGGTACCTGTTTTCGGGTTTGGCATCAGGCCGCGCGGACCCAGCACTTTGCCGAGCTTGCGCACTTCGGCCATCGCCCCCGGCGTGGCGATCGCCACATCGAAATCCTGAAAACCTTCCTGGCATTTCTGGATCATGTCCTTGAAACCGACGTACTCGGCGCCGGCATCCTTCGCCGCCTTGGCGGCCGCGCCTTCCGCGAAAACCAGCACCCGCACCTGCTTGCCGCTTCCATGCGGCAACGGGCACGTGCCGCGCACCATCTGGTCCGATTGCTTCGGATCGACTCCGAGCCGGAACGACACCGTCACGGTCTGGTCGAACTTCGTCGGCGGCATTTTCTTCAATGCCGAAACGGCCTCGTTGAGATTGTAGGCCTTGTTGCGGTCCACCTGCTCGGCGGCCGCGCGATAACGTTTGCTGCGATTTTGGTGCATGATCTTGTGCAGTGCCAACGAGCCCCAATCGCTCTCCTGCTTTGCCCGGCCTACCCGGCGCGGGACGTGGAAAGTAGCGTCGGTTTCCCTCCTGTCAAAGCGAAACTTCGACCTGTCTCGGCGTGTCCTCATTCCCGAGCCCGCATCGCGCATCGCGCATCCCGCATCCCGATCTCATTTGCCTGTTGCCAAGGCCGAAACCGACCTGCTAAACCTGCGGCATGACCACCACGAAAATTATACTCGTTACGGCTATCACTGTTTTAGCCGGAGCCGTTGGCGCGTTCGCCGCTCCCATGAATTTTAACGAGGTCTCCCTTTGGGTCCGCGCCAAAGAGACCGATAAATCGATCCTGACTGAAGTGAAGGAGCGCAAGCTCGCCAAAGCGCTGACCCCTCAACAGGAGTCGACTTTGAAAGCCCAGGGCGCCAGCGACTCGCTCGTTCAATCACTCCGCAATTCCACTTTCGTCGCGTCTTCCCCTGAAGCCTCCGCGACGGAGACCAAAGCGCCCGCTCCGCGAACCGTTTCTGCGTCTCAACCCGCCGACAACGAATCGCCGGCTGACAGCCTGCAAGTTTTCGACGTCACCGCCAACCATCCGGTTAATCTGAGCCAATGGGGAGGTCCCGATTACGAATTCGCTTTTAACATCTATCGCTACGCCGGCGAAAATATCGTCGAGCCGGTCCTCGTCGATCAAATCCGCACCTACACCGATGTCGCCCATTACGTCGGCGTCCTCGGCACCGGTCCCCGCACCGCGGTCCCGTATTTTCACGGCGGCAAACGCCTCATCCCGTATCTCGGGGGCGACCTGAAAGACGACACCTATTACATCGGCGATTACATCGCCGTCTCGTCCCACTCCGCCTCCCGCGCGATGTCGATCGACCGCAGGCATCCGGTGGTTGTCAAAGGATCGCCCTACACCCTTTACCCAATTTACGGCGCCGGCATGACCGAGCTCTATTACATCGGCCATAGCAGCGACTCCGTGAAACTGGCCGTGCGAGTGGCGTCGCGATAAGCGAGCGCCGCAGCTTTAGCCGCAGAGCGGCTACCGCGGACTCAGCGCCTCGGAGCTTGCAATTGCCAGCCTAGCGGAATTGTTCCCACGTGGATGCAGACGGGCGATTGGCGATCAACGCGCTTTGGCCGCCGCTTTCGGCGCACACGAACATCCCGTTAACAGCCGCCTTCAGGGCGGTGTTTCCATTACCGGCGCTGATCCATTGAAATTGTTCCCACAGCCCGATCCCCGGCCGATTGGCAATCAGCGGAGCGTTCCCATTATTCTCGGCGCAGACAAATAATCCGTTCGCTTTCGCTTTCAAACCGAAGTAGCCGCTGCTCGTGTTGACGACTTGAAATTGCTCCCACCCGCCGATTGAAGCGCGGTTCGCGATCAACGGGTCCTTGCCGGAATTTTCCGCGCAGACAAAGGCATTGTTCGCTACGGCTCGAAGCGACACATTCAATGCGAATTGCTCTGTCCGGCCAACATAAGAGCGGTTGGCAATAAGTTGGTCGCCAGCGTTCCCGGCCGAAACATATCGCCCATTCGCGAGCGCGCGCAGGGCCACATAGCCGCCGCCAACGTTTAGTAATTCAAACTGTTCCCAGACGCCGCTCGTATTGCGGTTGGCGATGAGCGGCGCGGTTCCCGCGTTTTCCGCCGTCACATATAGCCCGTTAATCAACGATCTGACCGCTACATTGCCATTTCCGGCATCGATCAACTGGAATTGCTCCCAAGCTCCTTCCGCCGCGCGATTCGCCACCAGCCAGCCAGCGCCCGCGCCATCCGCACAAAGGTAACTGCCGGTCGAACCCGATTGAAATGAGGCGGTCACATTGACGGGTTTTACCGATGGCATAAAGACCATCCGAAACTGCTCCCATCCGCCAACGGCGGTCCGATTCGCGATCAATTGGCTTTTCCCTGCGTTCTCCGCGCAAACGTATTTGCCGTTTGCCTTGGCAATGATAGCAAAGTTGCCATTTCCAGCATCCTCAAGTTGAAATTTCTCCCACTGTCCGATGGCGCTGCGATTCGCGATCAGCGCGCTGTTTCCACCGTTATCCGCGCAGACAAACCGGCCATTTACCAGCGATCTCAGCGCGACGGTTCCATCGCCAAGATCTGTAATTTGGAATTGCTCCCACGCGCCCAGCCCGGCGCGATTGGCAATGAGCGGATCAGAGCCCCCGCTTTCAGCCGTGACATACAGGCCATTCGCATTGGCGACGAGCCCAATGACCGCGCCGTTGGCAATGGGAACTCCGTTGGGATCTGTTTTGAACGACAGAAGCGCACCTGCATTCCACCCTACACCCCATCCGATGTTCGCTGAACTGCTATTGTGAGCGTACGCCCTAAAGTAATACGTTGTATTCGGGACAAGCCCAGTAAGAATCGCGGAGAAGTTGTTGCCCGATACAAAAATTGCCGAATCACCCACCGGCTGATCTGGAGGATTAGCGGTCCCCCAGTAGAAGAACCTCGAATTGATTGGCGAGTCGCCGCTGCTTATTACCGTCCCGTTGATCACAGCCGACGTAGACGCAGGCGACGTCGCAGCGTTAGTCGCGACCGTCGGTAAACCAGTTGCTTGATTCGCCGTGAAGTTTGCTATCAGCGTGCGATTGCCGTTGAGTGTGAAAGTGTAACTTGCTGCCGTGCTCACCACACTTCCATTCTCTGTCCAGTTGGAAAACGCGTAGCCGCTATTCGCCGTCGCCGCCACCGTCCGCGAACTCCCAGCTGTATACGTTCCATCCCCGCTTGTCGTACCGCCATTGCTCGGCGACGAACTCGTGCTGATGACGTAGGTCACCGTGTTGGCGTTAAAGTTTGCTGCAAGTGTGCGATTGGTGTTGAGCGTGAAAGTGTAATCCGCTGCCGTGCTCACCACGTTCCCACTCTCTGTCCAGTTGGAGAATGTGTAGCCGCTATTGGCCGTCGCCGTCACCGTCCGCGAAGTCCCAGCCGCATATGTCCCACCACCGCTTGTCGTGCCGCCATTGCTCGGCGATGAACTCGTGCTGATAACGTGGGTCACCGTGTTGGCGCTGAAGTTCGCCACCAGATTGCGATTGCTGTTCAGTGTGAAGGTGTAGCTGGCCGAGTTGCTCACGACAGAGCCGCTCTCTGTCCAGTTCACAAAGCTATAACCGCCGATTGCCGTCGCCGTCACCGTGCGTGAACTGCCTCCCGGAAAAGTGCCGCTCCCGCTTGTGGTACCGCCAGTCGAAGGCGAAGAGCTTGTCGTGAGCGAATAATTTAGGCCAACAGTAATCGGCGTCGGATCATAGTTGACGTTATTAGTCGTGTTCGCATCCGGTGAAACCGTAATAATTGCGCCGATGTAGTAACTCCCACTCGGGAGATTGGCGGGAAGATTTCCGTTTGAAGAGGTATTCGGGTCGGTCGCCCCAGGCGCCAAGCCGCTGCGATTGACCGTTCCTATGTAGTAATCGCCCGTTGTAATGTTCGTATCTGCCGATGCGTAAAACGCCAAGCTATATGCGGAAGATGTTGTTCCTCCAATGTTCTTGACGACATTGCCTATCGTTATCGCACCACCGGCCGAATACGTCATGTAAGGAACTGTAATGGATTGCAAAGCCAAGTCTGCTGCAGAGCTCGATCCGGTCTTGCTTAGATTATTTTCGATGGACCAACCCGTCTCACCATCACTCCATTGGATCTGCCACCAGAGATACCAAGGGCCGGAACCGCCGACTTGCGTTAAAGCCGAAGGGCCGCTCAGGACCGTGCCAAGATCGCCGGCTACGCGCGAAGCAAGGCCATTTGTGCTACCCCCTGGTGTGTTTCTTACATTTACCGCAGCGACTGCTTTTACCCCTTGACCAGCGCCCGTTAAAACTGTCGCCGGGTCTGCGAGTGAGGCCCAGTACCTGGCATCCGATAGATATGTCTTGTATGAACCGTATCCCTCATAATTTGAGTCGTGGTAATGATTGGTGGCGTCGAAATTGTAAAAGGTAGCCCACTGCGTCCAATCCCGTCCGGATGTCGAAATGACGAAGGCCGCACCAGCATTGTATGCCTCGACGGAGCTAGCTGCGTAAAGGTTTAAGTTGTAAAGATGATCGGCGTCGTAAAGTTCCGATCCGCTTGAGTGACCAATAGAGTTACTATGATAGTAATCGTTAACTTGCCAAAGGCCCAAATCATCGGTCGGCGGCGATGGGTTACGATTTACGACGTTGACGTAACGCGAAGATTCCGCCTGCGCAATTGCGACCGCCATAACAAGACTCCAAGACTTAAACTGTGCAGCAGAAGCAACGGCGGATAGTTCTGCATACGATAGCCTAAGTGTTCCCGGAGTACTTGGCGTTTCGCCGACAGTTCGAGCGAAAATCCCAGTAAGTGGGGCCAGAAGAAAAAAGGTTAAGATAAGTATGCGCTTCCCAGCTGAGAGCTTGCTCCCATTTTCGGTAGCCCTGTGACTATCTGGCCTGCATTTTATCGACGTTCTTACCGGTCTATCCATAGCAGCTTTGCCTTGTTGAGTCTTCGCTTGGGGGACACGGGGTTATTGTCAAAAGGTAGGGCGCGACTGCCGCAATGAGTCGGAGCGAAGAAGAGGAGGCCGGGGGAGAAACAGGGGATTTTCATGGGGATGGGGGTTGTGACGATGACATTCGATTGCGGGTTGCCACGCAAGACAAATCTTCCGTATTTCGCATTGTTTTGCGGAGAGTTGATCCGTTTTCGCGCAAGGCAACGGCGCGACATGAAAGGGGGAAAAGTGACTGGTGACTGGTTGCCGGTGGGCGTTGACATCGAGAAGAGTTCGCTTCGGCGGTGGCGCCGAAGCCGGCATGCGAGGGCGCGTACGTTCCCCGGATGGAAATTTACTGGAGTTCCTGAGTGCCGAAGAAAAGTTCGTCCCGGCGAAGGGGCGCCAAAACCGGCCCGCGAAACGTGCACCCTACCCGATCATGGGGAATTCGTGACGAAGTCTCGCCCTACCGAGCGTTCTTCACGATCCTGCCTTCCTTCATCACGAAGGAGACGCGTTCGGTCGCTGTGATGTCTATCGTGGGATCGCCGGGCATCGCGACGATGTCGGCGAGTTTGCCTTTTTCCAGGGTGCCGACTTTGGCCGAGACGCCGAGGAGATCGGCGTCGACGGAGGTGGCGGCGCGGAGGGCTTCGATGGGCGCCATTCCCAGATCGACCATCAGTTTGAATTCTTTCGCGTTCTGACCGTGCGGATAAACGGCGGCATCGGTGCCGAGGCCGATCTTCACGCCCAGTTTGACGGCGTTGCGAAACATTTCTGTGCGGGCGGCGCCAGCCGCTTTGGCCTTGGCTTGGAGCGCCGGCGGATAGGAGTCGAGCTTGGCCAGGATCCATTCCGTGGCCATAAGCGTCGGAACCAGGTAGGTGCCTTTGGTTTTCATGAGTTGAAGCGTCTCGGGTTTCAGAAACGACCCGTGCTCGATGGAATCGACCCCGGCCTCGATCGCATCCCGCGCGGCCTGATCGCCGTGGCAATGGACCGCCACTTTCTTCCGGAGCCGATGCGTTTCGTCGACCAGGGCCGCGATCTCGGCGGGAGTGAATTGCGGCGTGTCCACTTCGTCGGTCAACGACAGAACGCCGCCGGAGACCGCCGCCTTGATGACATCAGCGCCGTTTTTGATTTCAAATCGGACCGCTTTCCGGATCGCGTCGGGGCCGTCGGCAATGCCTTCGCTGTAATCCGGTTCGCGGCCGAAGAGCATGTCGCGAAACCCGGCCGTGCTATCGAAATGTCCGCCGGTCGCGCCGATTCCATAAGTCGCCACGAGCATCCGCGGACCGGGGACGACGCCATGGTTGATGGCGTTGCGGAGCGCGACGTCGACAAATTCCTTGCTGCCCACGAAACGACTTCCAAGATCGCGCACGGTCGTAAATCCGGCCTCGATCGTGGCGCGCGCGTAGGTCGTCGCGATGATCGCCTCCTCGGAAACGTTGAGATCGATTTCCTTGAGCCGGCGCTCGTTGTAGTTACCGGAATAATTGTCCGTCAGATGAGTGTGCGCATCCATGAACCCGGGCGACAGCGTCGCGTCCCCGAGATCGATGACCTGCGCGCCCTGCGGGATAGCGAGGTTGCTGCCAGCATCGACAATCTTGTCGGCCTGGACGATGACGACACCGTTGGTCACGAGCGCTTTTGCCTTGCCGTCGAAAAGGCGAGCAGCCTTCAGAACGATCGTCGCCGGAGTCGGATCAGCGGCAAATGCGGTAACGGCAGACAGCGCGGAGACCGCAGTGAAAAGATGGAGCAGTTTCTTCATGGCTTCGGATATAAAATCCGAAGACGGAATGCAAGACGGTCCACGTTTCGCCGTAGCGAAACGGCTACAAAAGAAACGAGCGAGCTGTCGTTAGTCGACGATCTCGAGGCCCATCTGGCGGGCGGTGCCGGCGATGACGCGGAAACCGGCTTCGTCGCTGCGCGAGTTCAGGTCTTTGCCCTTCAACTTCACGATATCCATGACCTGTTTGCGCGTGACTTTGCCGACTTTGGTTTTGTTCGGCTCTTTCGAACCGGCGGCAATGTTCGCGGCTTTTTTTAACAGGATCGCCGCGGGTGGGCTCTTGGTGATGAAGGTGAACGACTTGTCTTTGAAGACGGTGATGACGACGGGAAGAATGTCCCCGGCCTGCTTCTGGGTGGCGGCGTTAAATTCCTTGCAGAACGCCATGATGTTGACGCCGCGCGGTCCGAGCGCGGTGCCGACGGGCGGCGCCGGATTCGCCTGGCCCGCGGGGATCTGCAGTTTGATCTGAGCTACGACTTCTTTAGCCATTGTGGTGAAGTTGAGAGTTGAGAGTTTTTAGTTGAGAGAATTAGCCGCGCTCCACCTGCCAGTATTCCAGCTCCACGGGAGTGGCGCGACCGAAGATCGTGACCGAAACGCGGAGCTTGCCGCGATCGGGATCGATCTCTTCCACGATGCCGTTCTGGTTCTGGAACGGGCCGTCGGCCACTTTCACCGTCTCGCCCACTTCGAAGCTGACCTTCGGTTTCACCTTTTCTTCACGCTCGCGCATTTGGGCCAGCATGTTGTCGACTTCGGCTTTTCGCATCGGGATCGGTTTGTCTTTCGTCCCGGCGAACCCGATGACGCCGGTGGTCTCGCGAATGAAATACCAGGTCCTGCCGACGAGCTGATTGTTCTCGTCGAGCAGGTGCATGTTCACGATGAGGTAGCCCGGGAAAAATTTGCGGGTGGTCTCGCTCTTCTTGCCCCGCTTGATTTCCGAAACGCGCTCGGTGGGGACGAGCACTTCGAAAATGACGTCGCCCATCTCCTCGGTCTTGACGCGCTTCTCGATGTTGTCGCGTACCTTGTTCTCCTGGCCGGAGAGGACATGCACGACGAACCACTGATCTTTGGGAGCGAGGACGGAAGCCATATCAATGCATCCGGGTGAAATAGTGAATGAAGCTGATAATCACGAAATCGAAGAACGCGACGTAGCCACCCAGGAGGAGCATGGCCACGATCACGACGACGGTGGAATCAGTGAGTTCCTTGTAGCGGCGAATCCCCTTGTCCTTGGATTCCCACGGCCACGAGGCTTTCCCCAGCTCGGAGCGAACTTCGCCGAAGAAATTTTTCGTTTTCGTGATCATTGGGCGCGTTTAAATCGTTGAAGCGTTGGAGCGTTGAAGCGGGCTGACGGTTTTTACGATGTAACGATTCAACTTTTTTAACGCTTCAACGTTCTTTAAAAACCAGGCCAGGAGGGACTCGAACCCCCAACCGACGGTTTTGGAGACCGCTACTCTACCAATTGAGCTACTGACCTATCGGGATTTTCGATTTTCGATTGCCGATTTTTGATTTCGAAAAATCGCCAACTCCTTAGTTTCATTCGGCAATCGGCATTCGGCAATCTGCAATTCCTCGCTAGTCCAGAATCTCCGCGACACGACCGGCGCCGACGGTTTTGCCGCCTTCGCGAATCGCGAACCGGATGGTCTTTTCCATCGCGATGGGCGTGATCAATTCCACTTCGACCGAGACGTTGTCGCCCGGCATGACCATCTCGACGCCCTCGGCGAGCTTGACGGTCCCGGTGACGTCAGTCGTCCGGAAGTAAAATTGCGGCCGGTAATTCGTGAAGAACGGGGTGTGACGCCCGCCTTCCTCCTTGCTCAGGACGTAGACTTCCGCCTTGAATTTTTTGTGCGGCGTAATGCTGCCGGGCTTGGCGATGACCTGCCCGCGCATGACGTCTTCCTTCTTCACGCCCCGGAGCAGCACGCCGACGTTGTCGCCCGCGCGCGCTTCGTCGAGGAGCTTCCGGAACATTTCGATGTCGGTCGCCACGGTCTTCATCGTGTCCTTGAGACCGACGATCTCGACTTCCTCCATCTTCTTGAGAATGCCGCGCTCAGCACGGCCGGTCGCGACGGTACCGCGGCCTTCAATGTTGAACACGTCTTCCACCGGCATCAGGAACGGCAGATCGATCGGGCGATCCGGGACGGGGATGTAGTCATCCACCGCCGCGATCAGATCGAGGATGCACTTGGCATCAGGATGCGTCGGGTCGCCAGCAGCGAGAGCCTTGGCGGCGCTGCCTTTGACGATTGGAATTTTGTCGCCGGGATATTCGTATTGGGTGAGCAGATCGCGCACTTCCATCTCGACGAGGTCGAGGAGCTCGGGATCGTCCACCATGTCGGTCTTGTTCAGGAACACGACGATCGCGGGGACGCCGACCTGGCGGGCCAGGAGGATGTGCTCGCGGGTCTGCGGCATCGGGCCGTCGGCCGCCGAAACGACGAGAATGGCACCGTCCATTTGCGCGGCTCCCGTGATCATGTTCTTGACGTAGTCAGCGTGGCCGGGGCAATCGACGTGGGCGTAGTGGCGCTTGGCGCTCTGGTATTCTACGTGCGCGGTGTTGATTGTGATGCCGCGCTCTTTTTCTTCGGGCGCGTTATCGATCGAATCGTAAGCGCGCGCCTCAGCCTGGCCGGTTTTTGAGAGTACGGTAGTGATCGCGGCGGTGAGAGTGGTCTTGCCGTGATCGACGTGACCGATTGTGCCGACGTTAACGTGCGGCTTATCGCGTTTAAATGCTTCCTTAGCCATCTGATTTTCCTCTTTTAAAAACTAAACTGCGTCTATTTGGGTTTCACTGCTCCGGCTGCGAGCCCATCTGCTGGAGCCCATGATCGGGATTGAACCGATGACCTCGTCCTTACCAAGGACGTGCTCTACCAACTGAGCTACATGGGCCGCTCCCTTTCCCTGCTCGCTCGTCGCGCCGAAGCGGGACGAACCGGTTGCTCCGCCGGGTGAGAAGTAAAAGTCCCAAAGTCGTCAAACTTCGAACGACCATGGGACCTCCGTTTCGTTCCCCGAAAAAGCGTCGGCAAGCTAGCAGCGCGCTCGGGGGTGTCAAAGAAATTTGTCGTCCGGGCGCCTGCTCAGTAGCCGCGATTTTTCCGCCGCGAGATAAGAACGATGATGATGATCAAGACGACCAGGGCTCCGGCGCCGATGCCGATCTTCATCCGCATGTCCATTGGCTCGGCGGCGGGTTCGGGCGTCGGCGAGGTGGCCGCGGCAGGCGCCTGCGTCACCGGCCTTGGTGTCGCCAGTTTCGCGCGGACGACGCCCAGTTTTTGGGTCGTGTCGAAATCGTCACCCTTGAGCTTCAAGGCTGCCTCGAGATCGGCGAGCGCCTGGGCGTACTGGCCCTTGGCGTAATAAGCGTCCGCGCGCCGATTGAAAGTCAGATGGTTGTCCGGCTTTTTTTCGATGCTGGCGGTGTAGTCCTGGATCGCCTCGTCATACTTCCGCAAATTGTAATAGGCGAAACCCCGGCGGTCGTAGCAAATCGGATTCGTCGGCGCCAGTTCCACGGCCTTGGTGTAATCGGCGAGCGCTTCCTCGTATTTGTTTTGCGCCATCTGGGTCTGGCCGCGCTCGACGTAACCAGTCTCGCTCTTCGGCGCCAGCGCGATCGACTTGTCGAAATCCGCGATCGCTTCGGCGAACTTGGCCATGGCGCGATAAACGCGGCCGCGATCGTTATAGAGCCGCGCGTCGCCGGGGCTCAACTCGATCGCCTTGTTGAACTCGACGATCGCTTCGTCGTATTTCGCCGCCTGGGCGAGTTCGTTTCCCTTGTTGCCGTGTGCGGCCGCGCCTGCCGGGTCCGCGGCGAAAGTCCAATTGGCCGTCGCGAAAATCAGGAGGCTGGCGGCCAGTAACGTGATTCGGTTGTTCAGGCTGTTCATATTGATCCTTCGGATGAGGTGAGCTGTCGGGTCGCCTTTTTAGAGCAACCGAGCGTTACCCTGAAAGCTTAATCGCGAAGCGCTTAATGAGGGGACGCCGCCGGCGGGGCAGTCGAGGGCCCTTTGGCCGGCGATGTCGCCGGGACCGTTGGGGCGTTGGCCGCGGGCGATGGTGACGCATTTGCCCGGGTCTCGAGCGCCTTCAGCCGGCTCTGCGCATCCACGTCGTCAGGCTTGACCTTCAGGATCGCCTTGAAATCGTCCGCGGCCTTCGGGCTGTCCCCGGCGAGAATGTAAGCCTGGGCGCGGTGCCGATATCCATCCGGGTCCTTCGGGTCGGTGGCGATCGCCTTGGTGTAGTCCGCGATCGCTTCCTTGTATTGCTTCAAGTTGCGGTAGGCAAACGCGCGCCGTTCCCAGGCCGCCCCGTCGTCCGGCACCCGTTGCACCACCACGCTGTAGTCATCGATCGCCTTCTTCCATTCGCTTTTCGAAATGAAAACGAAACCCCGGAACCGGCGCGCGCCCGCGTCGTTCGGTGAAATCTGAATCGCCTTGTCGAAATCGACGAGGGCGTTGTCGAGCTGTTTCTGCTGCAGCAACACTTCGCCCCGGCCGATGTAGCCGGTCACATTCTGCGGCGCCAGCTCGATGGCCTTCGAGTAATCGGCAAAAGCTTCCGCGAATTTATTCAGGCCGCGGTAAGCCGTGGCGCGGTTGAAATAGTTTTTCGAGTCATTGGGCTCGGCCTCGACCGCCTTGGTGAATTCTTCGACCGCTTTGTCGAATTCCTTTTTCTTGGCAAACTCGACGCCGCGGGCGGAGTGGCCGCCGGGATCGTTCGGGTTCGCGCGGGTATTGCCCTGCGGCTGCGAGGCGGGAGCTTTCTTTCTCGCGGCCTGCAAATTGTGGCCTGGATACGCGACGAGCGCGATGGCGAGGCCGACCACGGTGCCGATTCGGTAAGTATTCATGTGTGTCCCACCTATTAGAGGGATGCGTTTGACGATTGCAAGCCGCCGCTACTCTGTTTCGAATAGTCCGCTCTCAGCGCTGAGCCACCGCCATGACAAACCAGGGTAAGGAGAATTTTTCGACCGGCTATTTTGCTGTCTTCGCCACCGTGATCATCTGGTCGACGCCGTCTCTCTTTCAATTTTACCTCATCCGCTACTACGAGCCGTGGTCGCAGAATTTTTACCGCTACCTCGTCGCCTTTCTGGCCGTGCTGCCGTTTGTCTTCCTCCGCTTTCGACGGGCGGGCGGGCGCCTGGATGTTCGGGCATTTGTGGCCTGCCTCATTCCGTCTCTTCCGAACGTCGTCCATCAGATCAGCCAGACCGTCGCCCTCTACCACATGGGGCCGGGAGTCTATGCGATCTTTGGACGCTCGTCGGTCATCTTCACCGCTCTGCTCGCCCTGCTCTTTTTCCCAGAGGAACGGCGGATTATTCGGCAGTGGCAATTCCAGGTCGGGACCGCGCTCGGTCTTCTCGGCGCGGTCGGCGTTGTCTGTTTTCAGGAAGGGTGGCGGGCAGGCGCCGTTCCGCTGGCCGGTTTTGCGATCGCGTCCACCGCCAGTTTGTGCTGGGCGTTGTACAGCGTGCTGGTGAAACGCCCCTCCGCGCTTCTCGGTCCGATCCGCAGTTTTGGCGTGGTCAGTTTCATTACGACTCTGCTTCTTCTCCCGCTTACGGTTGCGTTCGGGAAAATCGACACGCCGCTTCGGGTCGGCGGCGGGGTGAACATCATTCTGATCATCTCGGCGGTGACGTGTATCAGTCTCGCCCACGTTTTGTATTACGTGGCGATTCGCCGGGTCGGCGTCGCCTTGTCGCAGACTCTGCAGCTGATTTGCCCGGCGGGCGCGCTCGGACTTTCCGCGCTTTTTTTCGGGGAGCGCCTCACCCAGGCACAACTTTGGAGCGCGGCGTTGCTGCTCTTCGGTGCTTTCCTGGCTATGCGGGTGAAACCCGGAGCGGACCCGACCGCGCTGGAAGAGGTCTGATTCACCTGAACCGGTGAAAATTCGCTGCGCTCCAAGGAGCGGCGGTTTGAAACCGCCGTTTCAATAGGTCGGCGATTTCAAATCGCCGCTCCTTGAGGCAAACAGAACGTTCTCCGCGCCAGATCAGACGCCAGCTGTCCAGCGCTGTACCATTTTTCGAGGCAGCCCTTGTCGAGAAGATCGCCATTCATCCTTTTGAATTCGGACCAACCTTGCGCGCCGCCGCCGGCGCGGCGCTCGTTGATCAAGGCCAGAAACGCGACGGTGATCGTCTCGTGGTAGACCTGCGGCTTTCCTGCCTTCGCCGCGAGCAGCTTTAGGCCCCGCGAAAATCGATGGACGGCCTCGCCGAACGAATGCCGCTCCAGCATTTCGTATCCGAGGCGAAGATGCTCCGCGTGCGGAAAGTTCGCGGGATCGAGGGCGCCGATTTCGAATGCGCACAGCTCCTCGGACATCGCTTCCTCTGTAGCCGCTTCGCTGTGCGAAGCGTCGGCCTCAGCGTTTGCCATCGCTGTGTTCCACCAGGTGATGACTGTCCTTCGCGGTCAGCGTCATTCCATGAACGGTCTTGAATCGCTTCACGTGCGCCAGGGTCTCGGGGGAGAAAGGCGCTTTGCCTTCGAGGGCATGAAGGGTGATTCCCTCCAGCAAATCGCCCAGCGACAGATCCAGGTACTCGGCCAGGCCGCGCAAAACTTTCACGAGGCTCTTCTCCATTCGGGCCCCGATCTGGACACGTTCGACGCGCTTCGGGAAGCTTGCAGCTCTCTTCATATGTTACATTGTTACCACGGTAACGCTGTCGAATCAAGGAGATCCTACCCGCCCCTTCTGGGGAGCGCCCGCGTCTCGCGCGTTGGTTTTGGCGTCTCGCCAAAACAATCTTTTCCTAGGCGGCGATCTCAAGGCAAAGCCACGGTGTCAGGAAAGTTCATGCCGGCGAGACGCGGGCATCAGCGAGCGAGACACTCGCGCTCCCGAGAACAGATTTAGCCTTTCCTCGGTTTGAGCGCTTGCGCTTTGCGCGCCATCTCGATGAAACCGGCCCGGTATCCCGCCCGGTCCGCGCCTTTCCCTTCCTGGGCCCACTCGAGCACCGCGCCCAGATTCCCTTTTCCTTTGTATTGGGAATCGCGCAGCAGCATCCCGAACTCCGCCACCGCGGCGGCAAACTTCAGGTCGGGCGCGGCGTTCTCGAACTTCGCGCCGTTGTCCGTAAACGATCGCTCGGTCAGCTCGCTCGTTTCGCCATCCGGTTTCTTATGGCGCAGTTTCACCGTCACCATTTCTCCGGAGCCATTGGTCGTGTTCGTCGTGTTCGTCCCATACTTCAACGGATCGACCGGTGGAACGCTGGCGGCCGGGTCGCTCGCGCCCGGGCCGGCCGGCACCACTTCGTAGAGAGCCGTCACCGTGTGACCCGCCCCAATTTCGCCAGCGTCCACCTTGTCGTTGTTGAAATCTTCTTTCCGTAACAGCCGCTTCTCGTAGCCGATCAACCGGTAGGACGCGACCCGGGCGGGATTGAATTCCACCTGCACTTTCACGTCCTTCGCGATCGTCATGAGGGTGCCGTTGATCTGCTGGACGAGAACCTTGCGCGCCTCGTCGACGGAATCGAGATAGGCGTAATTCCCGTTCCCCTTGTCCGCGAGCTTCTGCATCGTCGAGTCCTTCAAATTGTCCGTGCCCACGCCGAGCACGCTGAGGAACACGCCGGTCTTCGCTTTTTGTTCGATCAATCGGATGAGATCGCCCTGGTTGGTCACGCCAATATTGAAATCGCCGTCCGTTGCGAGGATCACGCGGTTCAGGCCACCCTTGATGAAATTGTCGGCTGCGACTCTGTAGGCGAGCTCGATCCCTTCGGCGCCGTTGGTCGACCCGCCCGCCTGCAATTCCTCCAGCGCGCGCAGGATTTTTTCCTTCTCATTGCCGGGCGTGGATTTGAGGGCCAACCCCGAACCGCCGGCGTAGATCACGATCGCCACCCGGTCGTTCTCGCCCAGTTTGTCCACGAGGAGGCGCATCGCTTGTTTGACCAGTGGCAGCCTCTCGGCCGGCATCATCGACCCGGAGACGTCGAGGAGAAAGACGAGGTTGCTCGCCGGCCGTTTCTCGTTCGCCACTTCGCGCCCTTTCAATCCGATGCGCAACAGCCGGTGGCTCGGTTCCCATGGACAGGAGGTTGAATCAAGATCGATGGAGAACGGCTTGTCCGCTTCCGGTTCGCGGTAATCGTAACTGAAATAGTTGATCATCTCCTCGATTCGGACCGCATCTTTTGGCGGCAACGAACCGGAGTTGATGAACCGCCGCACGTTCGCATACGACGCGGTGTCGACATCGATCGAAAAGGTCGAGAGCGGATTGGTCGCCGCCGGCAGGAACGGGTTCTCCTCCACTTTGTCGTAGGTAGCCGTGTTGAAATCCTGGCGATAGCGCGACGCCGGCCCCGCCTCAGTCGTCTCGCCTGCGCCAGCCGCGTAGGAACGTTTCATTGGCATCGGGGCTGGCGGCGGAGCAGAAGGGTTCTGAGCGAAGCTCTTCCTCGCAATCGCCCGGTCACGGCTCGTGCTCGGCTCCTCTTCGACGAACTCGGGTTGGGCGGGCGGTGCAACCGGCTGTTGGGCAAATTCCATTTCCACTGTCGGCTCCGGAATGGCGTCCACTGGCGCCGCCGGAGCTTTTCGCTTCGCGATCTCCGGCCTGGACGTTGCCGACAGCTCCGTCGTCCTCACCATTTCCCGCCGGATCGTCGTCACTGCCACCGCTCCGATCACCGCGAAGATTGCGAGCGCCGCGGCAAGCGATCCCCATTGATAACGCGACGACGAACGCCGCTGCTCCGTTGTCCAGACAACGCTGCTCGGGCCGTGACGTTGGCCCGTGCTCGCGCCGGCTGGCTGTTGGCGGTCGGCTTCATATTCGCCACGAAGGAGCCGCGCGAATTGCTGCGTCTCCGCCACGTAGCTTTGCGCCTCCGGGGAATCGGCCACGGCTTCGGCCATTTTCGCGTGGTCGTCCGGGGAGAGCTCGCCGAGGGCGTAGGCCGTCAGGTTAGGATCATCGAGGTTTACTTTCATGACGCAGTCCGAGGTGTGAACGGCAAAAAATCCCGGGACGCTTGCCCGTAACGTTGCCGCAGGGTTTTGAGCGCGTTGTGAATCGTCACGCCCACGTTGCTGACCGATAGCTGGGTGATCTCGCTGATCTCCTGGTAGCTGAGGTCGTTTTGAAATTTGAGCTGGAGCACTTCCTGTTGCCGGAGCGGAAGCGTGCCGAGAATTTTCAGGAGAAACCCGCTCGCTTCCTTTTGCTCGAGGCTTTCGAACGGCGCCGGCTGCTCACTCGCGCGGGTCTCGAGCAATTCCTGGTCGAGGTACGTCATCCGTTTTTCCTTTCGGCAAATATTGAGGGCGCCGTTCCGGCAGACCGTGAACAGCCATTTGGCAGGGGCGTCGTCGATCTGCGCGCGGTTCTCCTTTTGCAATTTCACGAATGTTTCCTGGACGACGTCGCGCGCCCGGTCGCTGTCGCCGAGGATCCGGGCCGCATATTGAAGAAGGGGCCGCTCGAAGCGCCGGAGGAGCGCATCCATCTGCTGGCCGTTCATCTTTTCCGCCTCTACTGCGACGCTCTGCATCTCCGTCTAGTTAACGCGCGAGACGGGAAGAAATTAAGACCGGATTTCGTGAGCCGAGCCGGCGTCTCGCGCTTCGCACAGCGAAGCGGCTACAGGTACAAAAAAAACGCCGGGAACACTCACGGTGTTCCCGGCGTTTAGAATTATACGGCGTTGTTTAGAACGCGAAGTTGATGCCGGTGCGGGCCATTCCGAAATTGTTATCGGAGCCCGAAATAACGTTCCAGCTGACGTCGTTGGTCCAGCCGACGTGCGGGGTGAAGCGAACTTCAAATCCACCGCCAACTTGGCCGACCAACTTGGCCTTGCTGTCATCAAACTCTCTCCGAACCGGCAGGTTACTGGCCGGATCGAGGAAGAAGTCGTGATTCCGGCCGCCACCGAAGACGCCGCCGCCGCCCAGCCAGAAATATGGCGCGAAGCGCGAGCAGCTGATCGGGAAGCGGAGCGTGAACGTGCCGAGAACACCACCAACAGCGTGCGAATTCTCATCGCCCCGGATGCGCTGGCCGGGGAAGGTTGTGAATTCGTCATTGGTGTTCGCACGAGCGATCCAACCCTGAACACCGAAACCGAAGTAACGATGCACGAAGTATTTCGCGTCGATCGCTCCACCCCATCCGTGATCGATGGAGAGGTAACGGTCATCGCGCCAGTCGTTGCCGGTCCAAACATAGGCACCGCTGAGCGTCAGGTTAAATTCGTTGTCGGCATACCATTGCGGGCATGGCGGCGGGGTGACGCTCTTCGATTCCTTCGAGTAGGTCTCGCCAGCGTAAGCAGCAGTGGCCATCGCGACCACCGCGCACAAGCTTAGTGTTAGTTTCTTCATTGTTGTTTTCTCCTGTTTTGGTTAATCGGCTGCGCGGTTTTCACCACGTCTGTCTAAAAC
This sequence comes from Verrucomicrobiota bacterium, assembly GCA_041167265.1. Lineage (GTDB taxonomy): Bacteria > Verrucomicrobiota > Verrucomicrobiia > Chthoniobacterales > UBA10450 > AV80. The sequence goes on from JBEEHG010000082.1 coordinate 20,469, forward strand.
GCACCTGGGGGTTTCCCTGGATGTCCGCGATTTTGCCATAGGCAAATTTATTTGCAAGCACTGAATGAAGGCTTGGCCGCTCTGTCAAGGTTTTAGTTCCGCCCCGGTCTGGGCATCGGTGATGACGAATTTCTCATGGTGGAAGGTCGGGTCGCCCCGGAACAACAGCCGCCCGGCATACCGCCGCTCCAGCTCGACCAAAAACTCTTCATCCTCTTCCTTCAATCTCTTCAACACGTCCGGATTCAAAATGACTCGGATTTCGTGGACGGTTTCCTGATATTTTCGCATGACCGTGTTGAGGGTGCGGTGCAGCTCCACGCTTGTCGTCATCGACGTTTTCACAACGCCGCGGCCCTGGCAGTACGGGCAATTCTCGTAGATCGAATCGCTCAGGCTTTCCTGCGCCCGCTGCCGCGTCATTTCCATCAGGCCTAAAGCCGAAAGCGGCAGGACGTGGGTCTTGGCCTTGTCGCGCCTCAGCCGTTCTTTCATCAGGCTGTACACCGCCTGCTGATCCTTCCGGCTCTTCATGTCGATGAAATCGCCGATGATCAGGCCGCCGATGTTCCGGAGCCGAAGTTGCCGCGCGATTTCATCCGCCGCTTCCAGGTTGGTTTGCAGGATCGTTTTTTCGACGTCGCGCCCGCCTTTGTTCCGGCCGGTGTTCACGTCGATCGCCACCAAAGCCTCGGTTTCGTCGATCACGATGTAACCGCCGCACCTCAGCCAGACCTGGCGATGGAACGCGTCATCGATCTGTTTCTGGATCCCGAACGTCTCGAAGATCGGCGTCGCCCCGTCGTAAAGCTTGATTCGGCTCCGCGCCCGGCGCGAAATCTGGCCGACCATCGCGTTCATCCGGTCGATCCCGTTCTGGTCGTCACAGATGACCTCGTCGATCTCGTCCGTCAGGAAATCCCGCACGGTTCGTTCCACCAGGTCCGGCTCCTCGAAAACCCGGCAGGGCGCCGGCTCGTTCTTGATCAACTCTTCGACGCGCGCCCATTGCTCCACGAGCACACTCAGGTCCCGCACGAAGTAACGCGCGCGCTGCCCTTCGCCCACGGTGCGGATAATGACGCCGATGCCTTCCGGGATTTCCAGGCTCCGCAAAATCTTCCGCAGCCGGTCGCGCTCCTTCGGGTCCTCGATCTTGCGCGAGATTCCGCTCCGATCGCTGTAAGGCATGAACACCAGGTAGCGCCCGGCGAAGCTGAGGTTCGTCGTCACCCGCGGTCCCTTTGTGCCGATCGGGCCCTTGGTCACCTGCACGATCACGTCCGAGCCGACCGGGTAAATGCTCGGAATGTCTTTCGCGGTGATCCGTTTTTTCGGCTGCCGTCCCCCCCTGGGCCGATCGATCTCTTCGATCCCGCTATCGAGCGCGGCCGGGATCGCGTCCCAGAAATGGAGGAACGCATTTTTCTCGAAGCCGATGTCGACGAACATCGCCTTCAACCCCATCTCGATGTTCTTGACTTTGCCCTTGTAAACGCTCCCGACAATGTTCCGGGAGGTATTGCGCTCGACGTTATATTCTTCGAGCCGTCCGTTCTCGAGCAAGGCGACTCGCCGCTCGAGTTTCTCGACACTGATTACCAGTTTGTTGCCGGTCTTGGGCGTGCCCAGACCTAAAATCCGTCGTACTTTGTCCATCATAAGCGGGGAGATTGGATGCGATCGGGAACGAAGCGAGATGGGGGAGCGCTAAAGTTCGATCAAGATTTTTCATCATCTGCGCACCGGTTTTTGTGGTTGTTTCGTCGGTGGCGGGGGGACTGGCGTCGGCTTTGGGCGGGCGCCAAAAAGTCTTTCAAAAAAGCTGAGCTTGCGCGGCGGAGGCGTGGCGACCACGACCGGCCGCATGACCTTCTTCTGGACCTTGCCGGCAGCGTCCGCCTCGGGTTCCACGGAGGGATCGGCTGTCGTGTTGGCCATGTCGCTGTTGCTGCTGCCGTCGAGGTTCTCTTCGTCGCTGGCGTCAATTTTCGGGCCTGAGTCCTTGAACGTGACCGCGGGAATCATCTGGAACGGATTCGACTTGTGAGCCGGGGCGATCCACGCAACCTGCTGTTGAAAATTGCCCTGATCCATCGCCAGCGCTCGCTCGAGAATGCGGGTCGCAATCGGCGCCGCGACCGAGCCGCCGTGCTCTCCGCCCTGGACCATCACGACGATCGTATACTTCGGATTGTCGAAAGGCGCGAAGCAGGCAAACCACGCGATCGTATCCTTTTTTCCTTCCGTCATCGCCTGGGCCGTCCCCGTTTTCCCCGCGACCTGCACGCCGTTGAGATGGGCGGCGTGGCCGGTGCCACCCTCTTCGTTCACCACTTTCCACAGACCTTTGCGCGCCAGCTGGATTTGTTGCGCAGGAAAATCGAAACGCAGATCGCGATGGATTTTCGGCGCCGGGTTGACCACAGGTTCGCCCTTCTCGTTCAGGATCGGTTTCCCGTCCACCATGCTCGTCACGCTTTGCACAAGCTTCGGGTAATACGAGACGCCGCCGTTCGCGACCGTCGCATAAACCATTGCCAGCTGCAGTGGCGTGACCAGATCGTAGCCCTGGCCGATTGACACATTCGCGGTGTAAGCCTGCGACCAGCGTTCCCGCGGATAATGGATGCGCATCCAGTCCGGACCCGGCAATACCCCGGGCGATTCGCTCGTGATCTCGATCCCGGAAGTCTTGCCCAGCCCGAGGTCGTCACCCGTCTGATCGATCGCTTCGATTCCGGCCGCGTTCCCCATTTGGTAAAAGAAAGAATTACACGAAACTTTGATCGCGTCCGCGATGCCGAGGGTCCCGTGGCTGCCGCCCTTTTCGCTGATCCAGCAATGGAAAAAATGATCGCCGTAACTGACGCCTCCGCCGCAGTTGAACGTTTTGCTGGCGAGCCCTTTTCGCAGACCGGCCAGGGTCGTCACCAACTTGAAAGTCGATCCCGGCGGAAACGCGCTTACGGCGCGGTTCACCATCGGATTCGCTTCATCTTTGCGAAGCGCTTCCCAATCCTTCGCCTTGATGCTCGGAATAAACGCATTCGGATCGAATGACGGCACCGACGCCATCGCGAGAATGTTGCCGGTGTTCGGATCGACCACGACCGCGGCCGCGCGTCCTACCGCTCGCAACGCTTCCTCCGCGATCATCTGGATGCGCGCGTCGATTGTGAGATTCACGTTTGCGCCGGCTGTCGGCGGCACTTCCCGCAGGACGCCGTCAATCTGTCCCTTCGCGTTTCGGCGCATATAACGGATGCCGGGTTTGCCCTTCAAATACTCGTCCATCGCCTTTTCGACGTTAGATTTTCCTTCCACGTCGGATTGGTAAAACGTGAACTTCTTCGCTTCCTCCTTGTTGGTGTCGTCCGGCGGACCGACGTAGCCGAGCAAGTGCGACGCGAGCGCCCCATACACGTACGAGCGCACCGGCTTGATCGTGATATCCACGCCGGGCAACCCGACGTCGTGCTCGGAGAATTTCGCCATCGTCTCGAAATCGATGTCCTTCAGATACGAGTACGGGACCTCGGTGTTCGTGCGGAAATGGCGCTGGAGCTGGACGGAATTGTAGTCGCGCGCCAGGTCGAGGTCATCGAGCCGCGGCACCACGCCGCTGTTCACGATCTTCACAATGTCCGGTTCCTTCAGGTCTTTCGGCATCCCGTTGATCGTGCTGCGATATTCCGTGAGCGGCGGCGGGCCGACCCGTTCGCGATAGCCCTTCACCATCTCCGGCAAATAAAAGTCGACCTCGTAGCTGGCCCGGTTTTGGACCAGCGTCGTCCCGTTGCGATCGCGGATCTCGCCGCGGACCGATGGGATCCGGACCGTCGCCTCCGAGCTGCCGCGAATTTTAGCCGTCCATTCCGGACCGTGCGCGACCTGCACGTACCAAAGCCTGGCCAGGAGCGCGCCGAGACCGGCTAAAAAGAGAAGGGCCAGGAATTGCAACCGCCACCGCGCGCTAAAACGTCTTTGGTTCATTTGAGGGCCTCGTAAGCATCATATGCGTCCCGGTCGGGACGATACGGGTTCCGCGTCAGGCCGGCGAGATAATGCAGAATCCAGAAAGCCAGCGGCGCCATCATCATGGCGATGATGCCCGGCCCGGCGATTTGCCACCAGGCTTCCTTGGTAAAGAAAAGCGAGCCGCGCCGGAAGGAGATCATCAGGTATTGAGCAAGCACGATCGCGGAGGTGCAAACACCACTCATTATGCAATGCACTTCCCAGCGTCCCCGAATAAACAACGGCCGTAGCCCATGCATAATGGCCGCCAGCACGGCGTAAAGGAGTATTGACCATCCGACGGAGATTTCAACCCGGTTGCCCAGGACCTGGGCCGTGACCGCATCGAGCATGAAGCCGGCGAAGAACGCGAGCCCCATCACCGCCGGAAACGGAAGCGAGATCGCCCCGTAGAACACGATCACCGGCACGATGTAGATGCGCGCGTTGTACATCCAGTCGAGCGGCCCGATGAGGAATTCCGCGATCTGGGCGAGGAAGGTGAAGATGATGAGAACGACGAAGAAGATCATCGGCTGAAAATCCGAAATTCGAATTTCGAAATCCGAAACAAATTCGAATGACGAGGCCCAAAACAGCGACCGGTCATTGGAACTTCGGTCATTGTTTCGGATTTCGACATTCGTGTTTCGAGTTTGTTTTCACTTCCGTCCCGTCACCACAAACACGTCCTCGAGATGCGACAAGTCCACCGCCGGCGTGACCCGCGCCTGGCTATCGAGCTCGCGGATACGAAAGCTCTGGACCGTGCCGACGAGCAGTCCCGAAGGAAAAACACCGCCGACGCCGGAGGTGTAAACTTTCGCCGATGGGTTGAGGTTCGCCTGCTTGGAAAGAAAATTCAGGTCCAGCAGCGGCGTGATGGAACCGGTGACCCGTTCGCCCGAGACAATCCCCTGCTCGCGGCTGCCCTCGATCGAACAGGCGACTTTGCAGTTCTCGTCCGAGATCAAAAGCACGATGGTGACGTTATCGCCGACGGTCGCGGTTTTGCCCACCACCCCTTCGTCGGTCACCACGGCCTGGTCGGGCTCGATCCCATCGTTCTTTCCGCGGTTAATGCTGATCGTTCGCCACCAGGTCGAAGAATCCCGGGTGATGACTTCCGCTGGGACGAGGCGGAACGGCGCGCGCTCCCGATAGTTGAGCGCGCGGCGGAGCCGGTTCACTTCGTGTTCGACGTCGCGCAACGACTGGTTGGTCGCCTTGAGCGAGCGGTTCTCCACTTTCAACGACCCATTCTCGCGCTCGAGTTCTTCCAGTGTCTGCAACCCGGAGCTGACCGATGTCAGCTGTTTCTTGATCCCCGATCCGCTGGAGAGAAATGGCGACATGACCTTGTAAAATCCGGCCTGCAACTTCCGCGTCCCTTCGGCGCCGAAAGTCAGGAAGTAGGCCAGGATCGCGCCGAGAACGACGAGCGTGATGATGCTCGTCCGGTTCATGGCGCCGTCAGCGTCCGGGATTTCGAACCCGATCGAAAATCCAAAATCGTAAATCGAAAATGACTAGCGCCAGTTGCGATCGCTTGAGGCCACCTGACGCAAAAATTTAAGTTCATTGAGGCATTTGCCGGTTCCTTCCGCGACCGCGCTGAGAGGATCTTCGGCCACATGGACAGGCAACCCGGTCTCTTCGCTCAAAAGCTTGTCGAAGCCGCGGAGCAACGCGCCCCCGCCCGCCAGGACCAGGCCGCGATCCACCAAATCCGCGGACAGTTCCGGCGGACAACGCTCGAGCGTGATTCGGACGGAATCGACGATCGTCGAGATCGGTTCGAGCAGCGCCTCGCGAACTTCCTGCGAGGTGATCTGCAAAGTCTTCGGCAGGCCGGCCACGAGATCGCGCCCTTTCACTTCCACGCTCGTTTCCTTTTCGCTTGGATAAGCGGAGCCGATCTTGATTTTGATTTCTTCCGCGGTCCGCTCGCCGATCATCAGGTTGTAGGCGCGCTTCATGTACTGGACGATCGCTTCGTCGAGCTCGTCCCCGGCCACGCGCACGCTCCGGCTGAACACGATTCCGGAGAGCGAGATCAGCGCGACCTCCGTCGTGCCGCCGCCGATATCGATGATCATGTTGCCCGCCGGATCCTGCACCGGCAGCCCCACTCCGATCGCTGCCGCCATTGGTTCCTCGATCAAATAAACTTCGCGCGCCCCGGCGTGGGTGGCGGACTCGCGCACCGCGCGCTTTTCCACTTCGGTGATCCCCGACGGCACCGCGATCACGACCCGCGGTTTCGCCCGGACCCGGCGACCGTGCACCTTCGTGATGAAATGGCGGAGCATCGCTTCCGTCACTTCGAAGTCGGCGATGACGCCATCCTTCAGTGGACGGACCGCGACGATGTTCGAAGGGGTGCGGCCAAGCATCCGCTTCGCCTCGTCGCCGACGGCGAGGACCTTGTTGGTCCCGGCCTGGACGGCCACGACCGAGGGTTCGCGGAGGACGATGCCCTGGTCCTTGACGTAAACGAGCGTGTTCGCCGTTCCGAGGTCGATGCCGATGTCGCTGGATAACCAGCCGAAGAGTCCGTTAAACATGGAATTTAGATTGGTGCTTCGACCGCGCGTTCCAGTCGAGCGAGCCGGCCTGCGAGCGCGATAACATGAAACGCCCCCCTCTATCGTCAAGCGGAAGGTTACAAAGGTTGCATGGTTCCATAAAGGGTTACGGCAGCCGATTCCGCTTGTAACTGTTGTAACTTTGTAACCTTTGTAACCCGTGGTCCTCGTCGCTCCTTCCATTCTCGCCGCGGATTTCTCGAATCTGGAGGCGGAAATCCACCGCGCGGAAGAAGCCGGCGCCGACTGGCTTCATCTCGACATCATGGACGGACATTTCGTCGATAACATTTCGTTCGGTCCGGCCGTCGTCGCGACCGTGCGCAAACACACGAAGCTGCCGCTCGATGTCCATCTCATGATCGAGGGGCCGGATCATTACCTGCCGCGCTTTCTCGAGGCCGGCGCGGATTCGATCACGGTCCACGTCGAATCGGAATCGAGGCACGAAGTCCCGCAAACCCTCGCCACGATTCGCGCCGCCGGTTGCGGCGTCGGGTTGACGCTGAACCCGGCGACGCCTTTTGAAGCGGTCGAACCGTATCTGGAAACGATCGACCTGCTTTTGATCATGACCGTGCACCCGGGTTTCGGCGGCCAGGCGTTCCGGCCGGAGATGATGGAGAAAGTCCGCCGCGCCGAACAGTGGCGCGACGCGAACGGCGGCAAACTCGACATCGAAGTCGACGGCGGCATCAAACCCGAGACCGCGACGATCTCGATCGCCAACGGCGCGAACATTCTGGTCGCCGGCACATCGATTTTCCGCGCGAACGATTACGCGGAAGCGATTCGCGAACTGCGCGGCGAATAGTTATCACGCGCCGAAGAAATGCATGTCATCCCGAGGCTGGCGCAGCGCGCCGAGGGACCTCTCACACGCTCTGCTGTTACCCAAACAAACCGCAGCTCCCTTCGCCACGCCGATCTGCGTTGATCGCGCAAGCGGAACTTGGGTGAGTCACCCTTCGACTGAGCGGTCCCTCGGCGCGCTTCGCCAGCCTCGGGATGACACGCATTGCATGGGACTCAACCGAGGATCTCTCGCCTCAGGTCTCTCCACGTTGGATTCAGCGTTCGCACGAGATCGTTCTTCTTCTCGCGGCGCCAGCCTTTGATCTGCTTTTCGCGATGGATCGCGTCGCGGGCGGTGTTGAAAGACTCGTAATAGACAAGGCGATCGCACCGATAGCGCCTAACGAAACTCTTGGGGTTTGCGTTCGCGTGGAACCATAATCTGGACTCCAGGCTATTCGTCACGCCGGTGTAAAGAACAGTCCTGCTCCGATTGGACAACATATAAACGTAGAACGTCTTCACTGCGACTGGGAGGTCCCTCGGCGCGCTGCGCCAGCCTCGGGATGACACGCCGCGTTCTTGGCCTAACGAACAGTCACCTTACCTCAGCGCCCCACCGGCGCTTCCGCCAAAATCGCGGGCGCGCTTTGCAATTCCGTCTCGGCCATGACTTCGTCGGTCTGGGTGACGCGCACCACTTCTTCGATGGTCGTCTTACCCTGCGCCACGCGCCGCCAGCCGTCCTGGCGCAACGACTCCATGCCCTGCGCGATCGCGCATTGCTTCAGCTCGCCGCCGTCGCGCTTTTGCATGATTAACTTCTTGAGCGGCTCGGTCACGACACAGATTTCGTAGATCGCCAGCCGGCCCTGGTAGCCCGTCTGCCGGCAACTGTCGCAGCCTTCGCCTCGCCGGAATTGCGTCCCCAATTCCGCCGGAACCCCGATCTCGGCCAGGTATTCGCGCGGGTAATCGTACATCTTCACGCAATGCGGACAGAGCGTGCGCACCAGCCGCTGCGCGATGAACGCCTTCACCACCGACGACAGCAGGAACGGCTCGACATCCATATCGAGCAATCGTGTGATCCCGCCGACCGCGTCGTTCGTGTGCAGGGTGCTGAACACGAGGTGTCCCGTCATCGCCGCGCGAATCGAGATGTCCGCCGTTTCCACGTCGCGAATTTCGCCGACCATCACGACGTTCGGGTCCTGCCGCAAAATATGGCGGAGCCCTTTCGCGAACGTCAGGTCGATCTCCGGTTTCACGTCGATCTGGGAGACGCCGGGCAACCGATATTCCACCGGCTCCTCGATCGTGATGATCCGGCGCTGGACCGAATTGATGCTGCTGAGGAAACAATAAAGCGAGGTCGATTTTCCGCAGCCGGTCGGGCCCGTCAGCAGGATGATTCCATTCGGCTGGGCGAGGAGGGCCTTTACGATCGCCCCCTGCTTCTCGCTCATGTCGAGCCGGTCAAACCCGAAATGCTGCGTCTCCGTCCGGCTGAGCAAACGCAAGCTGATCGACTCGCCGTTAACTGTCGGGATCGTTGAAACACGGACATCGATATTCTGGTCGTGCGCCTGAAGATTGATCCGGCCATCCTGCGGCAGGCGGCGCTCCGCGATGTCCATGTGCGCCATGACTTTCAAGCGCGAGATGATGGCCGATTGCAGCAGCCGTAATTGCGGCGGCACCGCGACTTCGTGCAGGATGCCGTCGATCCGATAACGAATCCGCAGATCGCCTTCGAGCGGCTCGACGTGAATGTCCGTGGCGCGCTCCAGGATCGCTTCGCGAATGATCTGGTTCACGAACTTCACCACCGAAGCATCCGGATCGTTCGCGTCGAGGTCCGTCGCTGCCTCGATGTCTTCGGCGCCTTCGAACGACCGGTTCGTCTTCAGGATTTCGTCGAACGTTTCCGCGCCGACGCCGTAAACCGTCTTCATCGCGCGCAAAATCTGGCCGCGGGGGACGAGCACCCATTCCGTGGGCCGTTTCAATAATTGCGACGCCAGCTGGCGCCCGACTGAATTAAATAAATCGTAGGTCGCCAGCACGACTGTTTTGTCCCGGGTTTCGATAGGGAGGATGTGATGCTGGAAAACGAACCGGCTCGGCAGAAGCGCCAGGATGGGCCGTTCGATCCGTTTCGTATCGATCGACATGACCGGGACCCCGAAAAAATTCCCGATCGCTTCCAGGAACCGCTGCTCATCCACCTTCCCGGAGTCGAGCACCTGGGTCGTCCAGGATCCGCCGTTGAGATTAGTGGAAAGCGCAACGGCTTCCTCTCGCGAGGGCACCCCGCTCGCGAGCAACAGATCGATGAGCGAATTACTGGCCGCTGGATTCACGCGATGATCTTACTCGAACCCTGTCGAATTGTCATGCGGCTCGACTTGCGAACGGCTTTCCGCTTGGATACCACCCATGAAAACCCTCATCGCTACCGTTGCAGCTCTGACTTTATCGTTCACTACTCTTTCGGCAAAGGAAGGCGCGTTCACCAGCGTGATTATCCCCGAGGCCGGTAAACCGTTGCAGTTCGAGTTGTCCGCGCACCAATGGATCAAGATTACGAACTTCGTTCAGAACGATACCGATGACAGGATGCCCGCGGACTTCGCCGGAATAGCAGTCTACAAAGGCGATAACGGTGTTTGGGTGCTGTTCGCGACCAAGACCAATGTGCCGGAGCACCATGACGATCTGATTGTCGGCGGTCCCGCGACCGTTATTGTTCACCCCCCCGCAAAAGACGCGAAGATGAACAAAGGCGGCGCGGCGGTATTTCTGACCTACCAGCGCGGATCAGACTAGAAGCGCCGTCATCCCGAGGCTGGCGAAGCACGCCGAGGGACCTCGCGACTGCAATGCTCGTTTCCTCAAGCCTTCGGCCCTCACCGGGATGCGGCCGACGCCGTTTGTTCTGATCTGCGTGACGCTAGACCGATTGAGGGGTCCCTCGCCGTCTCCGCAGGCTCGGGATGACGTAAAAAAACCCGTCGTGAATTACTTCATCCCCGGCATGTCCGGAGCGGGCAGAACAATTTGCTTGTCTTCCATCGGCTTCGGACAATCGGGGCAATCATCCTGTTCCATTTCGGGACCGAAATGGGTCTTATCCTCGTTCTTTTGACGCAGCCGATAAAGATCGAGCTTGGTTAGCGCGACTTCGGGTCGCATCAGAATAATGAGCTCCTTGCGGTCTTTCACTTTGGTCGTGCTTCTAAAAATGCTGCCTAACACCGGAATTCTGCTCAAAAGCGGAATACCGTTTTGGCTTCGGCGAGTGTCATCTGTGATCAGCCCGCCCAAAATAATCGTTGAGCAATTTGGCGCCGACACCGTCGTCTTGATGTAACGGGTCGCGATATTCGGAATCAGGTTCCCATCAATGTTCGTTGAGTCGGCGACGCTGTCTAACTTCTGAAGAATGTCGAGGGTGACTTCATTTTCAGAATTAATTAGGGGCACGACTTCGAGTTGAAGCGCGACTTTCTTGTACTGGATGCTCGACTGGGTGCCAAAGTTTGTGAACGGGGTGGCACCTGGCTGGGTATTAGCGATGGTGGATAAGGTGCTGACAGGCACTGGAATCTCTTGGCCCGACGCGATAATGGCCTTTTTGTTGTTGGTCGTAAAAACCATCGGCCGCGAAATTACTCTGAACTTTCCGGTTGAATCGAGCGCACGAACCATAGCCGCGAGACCAAACCCTGAACTAAGAAAAAGGCTGGTCCCGCCGACTTGAGGCACTATTCCGGAGGCAAGGTTAGATAACGTCGTCAGAGTCGGAGCATCAAGAATCGGAGCCGTCGTTCCGCGCTGAACACCGGCGATGCCTGTCTGGCCACGCGTGCCGTCAGAAGTGTGTTTGTACTTCTGGAACCAGTCCACCCCGAACTCTTCGTTATTATTCAAATTCAGTTCGCCGATAACCGTAGCGAGCGCGACCTGCGGGGCTTTGACATCCATCTCGTCGAGAATTTTCTGCACCTTCACTACCACCTCACGATTTCCCAAAATAATGATCGTGTTGGCTCGCTGGTCCGCGATGATTTTTGCGTTCCCAATCGTGACGGCTCTTGGGGTGGTGTCGACAGCTTGGGTCGAAAGCTCTTCCGAGAAATTCTGGCTGCCACTGTTGCTGCTCGAGGAACTGTCCATACCCGACGAGGAAGTCGACGTTGTTCGCCGCTGGTTCTGGTTCGCCTGTTGCTGCGGCGCGGCGGGATTGGTCGTTTCGGCGCCGGCCGCCTGGTTTGAGCCTGGTTCGGTGAGTGACTGGACGATCACCGGCAGAACTTCTGCGGCGCTGATGTAACGCAAAGGGCGCGTAACCGGCTTGGCGAATTCGACGTTCGCGTCGAACTCCGCGATCAGCTTCTTTACGAATGGCATGTTCACCGGCCGGGTGATCACGTGGATCCGGTTCGTGCGGACATCGGCCGCGATCTTGATCTTGCCGACCACGATCGAATCCTCGGAAAGCGCGGTCAACGCGCTCAGATCGCCTTCCACGGAAACCTGGTTCGTGATCTGGGGCTGAGGCACGTTCGGCGGCGGCCGCACCGGGCGCACCCCGGGATTGACGGTCGTCGTCGTCGTGGTGCTCGTGCCTTTCTCGAAAACGTCTTTCAACATCTCCA